>DATLQZ010000043.1:0-25719 GCA_035534915.1 Candidatus Dormiibacterota bacterium | reverse complement strand
CGTAACCGTTCCGCTACCGGGAGAACATCCGGGTTCAGAGGACACGGGCTAAGCTGGCCGCGACCGTCATGCAGCTTCAACCCGGGCGCCTTCGCCGGCCTTCGACAGCACTGCCGCGTACAGCTGAACTGGACCGGGTCCTGGGACAGCTATTCGAGCAGGCCACAACTCCCATGGTCATTATCGGGATGGACCACCTGATCAGGCGCGGCAACCCGGCCTTCTGCCAGCTGGTGGGGCGCTCCAGGGAGGAATTGGTGGGCGTCAACATCCTCGACATCACCCATCCCGAGGATCGACCGGCCAGCCAGGCCGTGATGCGCCGCAGCCGGCGGGGCCCGGTCGAGGCCGGATTGGTGAAGAGATACGTCCGCCCCGACGGTGAGTCGGTCTGGGTTCGGATCACGACCTCAATCCTGCGCGACTCTGCCAACCGGGGGATGTACACCCTGACTCAGGCCGAGGATGTCTCCGAGGAGAGGCAGGTGCGCCACCGCCTGATGCAGACAGGACGGCTCCATATCGCCGTGGCCGAGAGCAATGAGGCGATGCTCCGAGCCGAATCGGTGGAAGCGCTCTGGGCGGAGGCCTGTCGCATCGCAGTCCAGCGGGGCGGGCTGCGAATGGCCTGGCTGGGCGTCGTACCGGATGACGGGTGGGTGGTGCCGGCAACGATCTGGGGAGAGGAGGGCGGATACCTGCGGGAGCTTCGGATCTCCACGAGTCCCGACATCCCCGAGGGAGGCGGGCCCATCGGGATCGCGGCTCGCAGTGGGCGGCCCGCCGTCTTTCAGGATGTCGAGAAAGAACCCGGATTCAGCCTGTGGCTCGAGCGAGCGCGCCAGGTCGGGTTCCGCGGGGTGGCCGCCTTCCCCCTGCTGCAGGGCGACCGGGTGAGGGGGATACTGTCGGTCTATGCCGGGCAGGCGGAATTTTTCGACGAAGAGACCGTGGCCCTGCTGGAGCGATTGGCTGCCAACATCAGCTTCGCCTGGCGCGCCCTCGATCTGAGAGCCGAGCGGGCCACCGCCGCCCTCGAGGGCCAACACCGCCTGAGCCGCTTGGAGCACGTCCTCGAGCGCACCGGAGTCGCCACTGCCACCTTGACCAGCGACCTCAGCTTCAGCCAGGTCAACCCGGCCCTGGCCGAGTTGTTGGGCATACGGGCAAAGAAGCTCATCGGGCGCAGTCTCCGCGACTTCGTGCCGGCCGAGGACCAGCGGCTTCTGCTCCGCCGCCACCGGAACCTGGAGCGCCACCCGGAGGCGGGCCTGACCAAGTTTGAGCATCGGCTGGTCACGCCTAAGGGCGCCACTCTATGGGTGGTGGCGTCGAGCACGCTTCTGCCGGCTCTCGACACGCGAGCTGGGATCATTGTGTGGCAGGCCCAGGATGTCACCCGGCAGCACCGGGCCGAAGCTTCGGCCACGCGGCGGTCCGCCCAGCAGGCGGCAATGTCCGAGTTTGGGCAGATGGCACTGGATGTGCGTGATGTGGACTCCTTGATGCAGCGCGCCAGCGCCCTGCTCGAGCAGCACCTGGAGGTGGACAAGGCGTCGGTACTGCGCTGGAACCGCACCCGTGATTCATTTCGGGTGGTGGCGGGCGTGGGCTGGGACCAGGGGGTGGTGGGCCACGCCGTGCTTCCCGGAGGCCGGCGCTCGCTGGCGGGGTTCACCCACAACTCCCGGGAGGCTGTGCTGGTCTCTGACTTCGGCGCTGAGGAACGGTTCCAGGTGGGAGACCTCCAGTCGATCTACGGGATCCGGTCCGGGCTGGCGGTGCCGATCATCTCGGCCGGCCAACCCTACGGCGTGCTTGAGGGCTTCACCTCCGGCGAGCACCGGTTCAGCGATGACGACATCCACTTTGTGCAGGGCCTCGCGCACGTGTTGGGAGCCGCTCTGACGCGTCAAGCAGCCGAGGCTACCCTCCAGCAGCAAGCGCTGCACGACTCGCTTACGGGGCTGCCGAATCGGGTGCTTCTGCTCGACCGGATCCCAGGGGCCCTGAGTCGGGCCAAGCGGGGAAACCAGCTGGCGGCGGTGATGTTCCTGGACCTGGATCGGCTCAAGGTGGTCAACGACCGCCTCGGCCACCCCGCTGGTGACGAGGTCCTGCGCTCCATGGCTCAGCGGCTGCAGCGCCTGATCAGGCCCAGCGACACCATCGCCCGGGTGGGCGGCGACGAGTTCGTGGTCCTGGCCGAGGACGTGCCGTCGCCGCGGATGGCACTCACGATGGCCGAGCGGCTGGTCCGCGTTGTGGAGGCGCCGATTGTGGTGGCCGGGCAGGAGGTCGTGGTCACGGCCAGCGTCGGAGTGCGCACCACCGGCGAGGCAACTGACACCGCCGAGGATCTCCTCCGCGACGCGGACATCGCCATGTACCACGCCAAGAACGCCGGCGGACAACGGGCGTTGGAGTTCACAGCAGCCATGGGTGATGTCTTCGGCTACCGGGTCAGGCTTGAGGCAGATCTCCACCGGGCAATCTCAAGAGGCGAATTCGAGGTCTACTACCAGCCCATGGTCGATCTCAAGCGCGGCCGGATCGTGGGCGCGGAGGCCCTCATCCGCTGGAACCACCCAGAGCGGGGACTAGTCCCGCCCAGCGACTTCATCCCCCTGGCCGAGGAGACCGGCCTCATCCGGGAGATCGGTGCCTGGGTGCTCCGTGAAGCATGTGCCGCCTGCGTCGAGTGGGCCGAGCTGATGCCGGAGACCCAGCCGCTGGTCTCGGTGAACCTCTCCACCCGTCAGCTGCTGGACCCCCAACTCGTGAACGTGCTTGCGGACACACTCCAGACCCAGGGCCTGGCTCCGGCTTGGCTCTGCATGGAGGTAACCGAGACCGCCCTCCTGGCCGACTCCCTCGCTGCCAATTCAGTCCTGGATGGAATTCATGCCCTGGGAGTGCAGCTCGCGCTTGACGACTTTGGCACCGGCTACTCGTCGGTGGCCCACCTGAAGCGGTTCAAACTGGACCAGCTGAAGCTCGACAAGGCCTTCATCGACAACGTGGACAGCGACCCCAAGGATGCCGCGATTGTGAGTGGTCTGATCCAGCTCGCGCATGCCGTCGGGCTGACCGCGGTGGCCGAGGGGGTGGAGACCGCAGGCCAGCTGGCCGCCCTCAGGCGCTTCGGCTGTGATGTCGCCCAGGGGTACCTGATGTCACGACCGGTGCCCGCCCGGGACTTCGAGAAACTCTGGGTGAGCCGCACCATCTACTGACCGGCCCGGCCCGCTCGCACGAGAGGGTCGCCTGACTGCACTGATCGACCATTGTCCGGGCCCGGAGGGGTGCCCCGTCGCTCGCCCGTCATCCTCCGGCGCGGAGGACAGTGGCCTGGGCGCCGTTTCCCGATCCGAGCCCCTCCAGCGCCATGGGGTGCGCAGCCGGGTCAGCCCGGGATCCTCGGATCAGGGCCTGGTCCGCCGCTCAAGTCGAGCTGCCGCCGAGTGATCTCCCGATCGCGGTTGCTCGCTGGGACGGCGACTGAAATTGGGAGCGAAGCGCGTAACTACATCAGGCCCAGCTCGTCCAGTGGGCGCAGCAGATTGCTCACCATCCTGGGGTCGGCCTGGGCGCGGACCAGGCACACCTTGCCCTCGGTGGCCAGCTCGAGCGCCCGGCGAAGCGCCGGCCCGAACTCGCTCTGAGTGGTCACCATCACGCCCCAGCCCCCAACTGCCGTTGCCTGCGGGCCGCAGTCGACCTTCCCGCGAGCCTCCCAAGGCGAGATGCTGGGCCCCGCCACACCCCGTTTCTGACCACCACGAGCACCATGCCCACACCGGTGGGGGGCGGCGGTGGGGAGCTCCCGGAGCGAAAACCCGAAGGCGCCCTCGCCGGTGAAGCGGCAGACAGGTCTACCTGGACGGCCCAGTCCAGACCAGGTCGCGAACGGTAGGCCCACCCCAAATGTCCCCATCGCCGACCCGCCCTGCCAGATGGAGGTGAGCGCGTCGAGAGTGGCGCCTACATTGCCCACCAGCTTGACGCTGGCGGACCGCTGGCCGCCCAGTTGCTCTGGGGAGATGTCGTCCTGGATCAGGAGCTGGTCCTCACCGAAGGGGGGGCTGCCCGTACATCAGATTCGCGTTGAAGCGCGACCCGAGCACCCCCGTGGGCTGTAAGTTGACGGGCGGGCTCTCAAGAGTCCACAATTTCACTGCGATGTTGTTTGAGACCGGTGGAGTGTGGCGCTGGCCCAGTGGGGGTTCGGTGTCACCGCGTCTTTAGAACGTCCGACCGAAAGACCGGCACCAAGCCCTGAGCCGCTGGCTCGGGGCTCTTTTTTTTCCAAGGGAGGCCACTTGACCACAGAGATTGCAGTCAAACCGGACGAGAGCGCAGTCCATGCCCTGGCTGGGGCATGGCCGCTGGCACCGATGTGGGTTGAGCTTCCCATCGACTCGGCGATTCCAGAAGATGTCTTCGAGGCATTGGCAGATGGTGGGCCGGGAATTCTGCTCGAGAGCCTGGACATCTGGGGCCAACCGGGACCGCACACCATAGTCGGCTGGGATCCCGCCGCCTTGGTCGTGGTTGACCAAGGTGGAGTAGCGATCCGAGATCAGGTGAGGGAGCTCCCTGTGGAACGGGGGTGGGTCGGGATCCCCGGCGATCTGGCGGGGTCTCTGAGAGAGCTGGCAAAGCGGCTGTCCGCGCCGCCCATCCCCGGTCTGCCGACCCTGACCGGTGGCCTGGCCGGGATGCTGGCGTATGAGGCGGCCGCCCTCATAGATGGGCACGCGTGCCCTGACGGCAGGGGCCGTGGATTTGGTCCGCCAATACAGCTGCTGGTCCTGGACAGGGTTGCCGTATTCGACCACCGGGCGAACCGGCTGGTTCTGGTGTGCCACGTGCGCCCGGAGGATGGCTATCGCGCCGGCGCCGATCTGCTGCAGCGTCTGGCGCTCCAGGTCTCTGCCATCCAGTCATCGCCCAGAACCACTTCGTCCGGGTTCGCCATGCCCCTCTCGGCCGCCCCCAACATTTCCCGGGAGACTTACCGCGCGGGCGTCAAGCGAGTGAAGGAGAACATCCTCGCGGGCGACATTTACCAAGCGGTCCTGTCGCGCAGGCTCTCGGTGTCGGCCTTCCAATCGGGCCTGCAGGTGTACCGGAGCCTGCGGGAGACCAATCCGTCACCGGCGATGTTCTTCCTGCGGCTTCCTGAGCTGGAACTGGCGGGTTCATCACCTGAGCCGCTGGTCAAGGTATTCGGAACCCGCGCGATGACCAGACCGATCGCCGGCACTAGACCCCGGGGAGTGAGTGATGAGGACGACGCCAGGCTCGCGCAGGAGCTTTTGGCAGACCCCAAGGAAAGGGCTGAGCACGCGATGCTGGTGGACCTGGCTCGCAATGACCTAGGACGGGTGTGTCGCCTGGGCAGCGTGCACGTCACCGAGCTCATGACCGTTCAGAACTTCCCCCGGGTGATGCACATCGTGAGCACGGTAGAGGGGGAGCTCGAAGAGGGTGCTCAACCCATCGACGCGCTCTTCTCCACCTTTCCCGCCGGCACCGTTACCGGCGCCCCGAAGCGGAGGGCGATGGAGATCATCGCTCGCGAGGAGCCAACTGCTCGGGGCCCATATGCGGGGGCGGTCGGGTACCTCTCCTTCGCCGGGGATCTGGACTTCTGCATCACCATCCGCACTGCCATCATGGCTCGCGGCCAGATTCACGTTCAGGCCGGGGCTGGAATCGTGGCCGACTCCGACCCCACAACCGAGTTGCATGAGACGGAGGCCAAGGCGTCGGCGATCCTGGCCGCTGTCAGCGGCGGGGAGGAGCTGGGGTGATAGTGGTGGTGGATCATCAGGACTCCTTCGTGTACAACTTGGTCCAGTTGGTCGGGGCGGCGGGCTATCAGGTGGCGGTCGTCTCATCTCAAGGGCCGTCGGCTGCCGAGGTCGTCGCTATGGCGCCGGACGGGGTGATCCTGTCGCCCGGCCCGGGTAGTCCAGAGGACGCCGGCTCCTTCGTGGAGCTGATTCGAATCCTGCCCCCCACCACACCGCTGCTGGGTGTGTGCCTTGGGCATCAAGCGTTGGGGATCGCCTTTGGCGGGACTGTGGTCCGAGCGCCGTCGCCGGTGCACGGAAAGGTCAGCACGATCACCCACGACGGGACCGGCCTGTTCCGTGGCTTGGGGTCACCGATCGAGGTCGGCAGGTACCACTCCCTGATCGTGGAGACAAGCACGATGCCAGCCGAGCTGGTGGTCAACGCCCGGACCGATGACGGGCTCGTGATGGCGCTCAGCCACCGCGACCTGCCCAGATACGGCGTGCAGTTCCACCCCGAATCTATTCTTACCCCGCGGGGCCCGCACCTGGTCGAGGCCTTTCTCACGAGGACCCAGCGGTCGTGAGACCCATGGAGCTTGACTGGGCCGGCGCGACCCGTCATGCTTGGTTGTCATATGAACGGCTTCCGAGTCAACGCCACGGTCAGCGGGGCTGCGCGCACCCGATTTTATGGGTATTGCTATGCCACGCCTCCCGTGGGCAGACACCCGGAGTAAGTTTCCGGCACGAGCCCGAACCAGGAGGCGTGGAGCGAGATCCGCGCCTCCGGCAACGGGCGGCGCAGCTCTCGCTCCACCTTCAGATTGCGGATGGAGGAGTTGTGAGCATGAGACCACGAATGGGGAGATCCGCTGTTCCCGCGGCGGCGCCTTGGGCCTGTCGGGGCATCCGTGGGGCAACTACGCTCGACGGAGGCCTAAGCGAGGGTGGGCTGACTCACGCCGTGCAGGATCTCCTAGGTGCGATGACCGAGCGGAACGAAGTGACCCCAGGTGATGTTGCGGCCCTGATCTTCACGCTCCAGGACGATGTTGGGACGATCAACCCAGCGGCGACTGCGAGGATGCTCGGATTCTCAACGGTCCCGCTTCTCATGGTTCGAGAGCACGGCGGTAACACCAGGGTCAGCCACTGCCTGCGAGCACTGATGCTGGTAAACACGACCCTTGCCCAAAGCCAAGTACGCCACGTTTACCTGGGTGGTGCCTCCATCCTGCGCCCGGATCTCGCCGAAGTGGAGAGGGCCGTACCGTGATCGTGATGTCTGCTCATGCAACTCCATCTGAGCTCAAAGCGGTGGTCGCGAGAATTCGGCTGCTCGGATTTACGCCTCACGTTTCCCACGGCCGCGAGCGAACCATTGTGGGCGTGGTCGGCCATGAGACCGACTCAGAGCTGGAGGCGCTGGTTGTCCTCGAGGGCGTCGAGCGCGTGGTCCGGGTTCTGAACGACTATCCGCTCGCCAGTCGTGACTTCCACCCGAAAGACCGTGTCATCGAGTTCGCCAACGGGGTGAGGTTGGGCGGCACCGAGGTGTTGATGATGGCTGGTCCGTGTGCCGTCGAGGGGCGCGAGCAATTGGAGGAGGCGGCCACTGCAGTGGCAAGCGCCGGAGTTAGGGTCCTGCGTGGTGGCGCCTTCAAGCCGAGAACCTCACCCTACTCGTTTCAGGGTCTCGGAGAGGAGGGACTGCAACTGCTGCGGTCGGTGGCCGATCGGCTGGACCTCCTGGTGATCACCGAAGTCGTGGCCTGTGAGGACGTGGGGCTCGTGGCTCAGTACGCCGACATCGTGCAGGTGGGCGCCCGGAACATGCAGAACTACCGGCTCTTGCAGGCTTGTGGCGCGATCGATCGACCGGTGCTCCTGAAGCGCGGACTGGCTGCCACCATCGACGAACTGTTGCAGGCGGCTGAGTACATCCTGGCGGGAGGCAACCAGCAGGTGGCCCTCTGCGAGCGTGGCATCCGCAGCTTCGAGCCCAGTATCCGGTTCAGCCTCGACATAACCTCGCTGCCGGTCCTGAAACGGTTGACATCTCTGCCGATCGTGGTGGACCCCAGCCACGCCGCGGGACGGTCCGAGTATGTCCCGGCGATAGCCAGAGCCGCCGTCGCGGCGGGCGCGGATGGGCTGCTTGTGGAGGTCCACCCGAGACCGGCGGAGGCCCTGTCTGATGGAGCCCAATCACTTGACCTCAAAGCGTTCTCGGCCCTCATGGTGGAGGTGGGCAAGATTGCCGAGGCGGTGGGCAGGCGAGCTGCGTGAGGGAGATGGGAGCGGTGGCAATCGTGGGCGCGGGCCAGATCGGGACTCTGATTGGGCTTACGCTGGTTGAAGGTGATCCGCCCGGGCTGACCGGTGTCGGCCTGCTTGACGATCGGGAGGGCCGCGCCCTCGCCGCGGTACGGCGGGGGGCCGGGAATGAGGTCATCGCGGACTCCCGTCAGGTGCTTGAGGCGGACACTGTTGTGCTTGCGATTCCGGTGGGAGAGATCGTCGGCTGGCTGCATACCTGGGGCCCCCTCCTGCGCCCTCAGTCGTTTCTCATGGATACCGGAAGCTCGAAGTCCGTGGTCGCGTCCGCCATTTGCGAGTCGGTGCCGACTGCGGTACACGCCATCGGGGGCCACCCCATCTGCGGCAACCAGCGGAGTGGTCCCGAGGCGGCGGAGGCGGGGTCGTTGTCCGGCAGCTCCTTCGCAATCACGCCGGTGCGTGCGGACCCTACGGCGGAGCTCTGGGGGGTGGAGCTGGTCGAAGCTCTCCGTGCCGTTCCGATCGTGGTCGACCCGGCTACCCACGATCGGGTCCTTGCCAGGACCAGCCACCTCCTCCACCTGGTCTCGTCCGCCCTGGTGGAGCTGGTGCTCGACCAGGGAATCGCGCCCGACCTCTGTCGGCAGCTGGTGGGGCCGGCGTTCCGAGGAATGACGCGACTGGCCGCCTCCGACTCGGAGATGGTGTCAAGCTTTCTCGCCTCGAACTCGGCCCAGACGATTGCGGCCGCCAACGAGTTCAACATTCACCTGCACCATTTGGCCGCGCTGACGTCCGAACCGGAGCAGCTCGTTCCGCTCCTGTCAGACCTAGCCAAAAGAAGGGCCGAACTGGTCGGTCAGCCGCGGTGAGCGGGGCGATCTCCGCAAGCTCTACGCGCGGACTTCATGGCACCTGCCGTGTCCCCGGGGACAAGTCGATTTCCCATCGCGCGGCCCTGCTGGGTTCGCTGGCACCCGGACCCAGCGTGATAACCGGGTTTTCCCCAGCCGGCGACTGCCGGTCAACGCTGGCCGCCCTGAGGCGCTTGGGAGCAGAGATCACGGTCGTTGGCGACCTGGTGGAGGTGGGCGCCGGCCTTGCTCGCGCCAGCCGCGGAGTTTGTGCTGAGGTCGACTGCGGTCGGTCGGGGACCACCATGCGTCTCCTCGCCGGCATCGTGGCCAGCACGGGTGGGGAGTTTTTGCTGACCGGGCATCCCCAGCTCTTGAGACGGCCCATGGGACGGGTGGCGGAGCCTCTGCGCGCGATGGGCGCCGTTGTGGAATTGGCCGATGGAGGGGTTCCTCCGATGCACATTCGTGGTGCTGCCCTCGGGGGAATCACCTATACACCCGCAGTCGCCAGCGCTCAGGTCAAGTCGGCCATCCTGCTGGCGGGCCTTTCGGCGGTCGGGGCAACCACCGTGGTGGAGGCGGTTGCGACGCGGGATCACACGGAGCGCTTGCTCGCGGGCATGGGCGCGCGCATTTCGGTTGACCGAAGAGGCCCGAGCTGCCAGGTGCGATTGGAGCCCGGTCCGCTGACGCCTCTTCATATGCGGGTCCCAGGTGACGCGTCCTCGGCCGCTGTGATCGCAGCAGCCGCCGCGCTGGTGCCGGGTTCCGACGTGCTGCTTGCAGGGGTGTCAGCCAACGCGACGCGCACCGGTTTCCTGCGGGTGCTGGAGGCGATGGGGGCGCAGGTGGAAACGATCAGACAAGGTTGCGATGGGCAAGTCGAGCCGGTAGCCGACTTCAGGATCAAGCACCGGCCGCTGAACGCCGTGCGAATTGGAGCGGAGGAGGTGCCGTTCATCATCGATGAGCTGCCGCTGGTCGGTCTGCTGGCAACTCAGGCGACGGGCACTACGGAGGTGGTCGGGGCGCAGGAGCTTCGGGTCAAGGAAAGCGACCGAATCCGGGGCCTGGTGGAGGGGCTCCGCCGGCTTGGAGCAGACGCGGAAGAGTTGCCGGACGGGTTTGTGGTCCGCGGGCGGGCTGCGCTCAGAGGCGGGGTTTGCGACTCGATGTTGGACCATCGTCTAGCGATGACCTTCAGCCTGGCGGGCCTGATCGCCGAGGGCCCGGTCGAGGTTTCCGGGCTCGAGTTTGTGGACGATTCGTTCCCTGGGTTTCTGGAGTGTCTTGGTGCGCTGCTGTGAGGTCCTCGGTCGCGCTGATTGGGTCGGCAGTTGGAGGGAGCCCATCGCCGGCAATGCACCGGGCGGCATTCGAATGCCTGGGACTCGCCTCGTGGAGCTACTCGAAAATTGCGGTGAGGCGCGGAGCTCTACCGGACCGTTGGAAGGAGCTCGCGGCAACTCATGTCGGCATCAACGTGACCGCTCCCCACAAGGAGGTGGCGGCGAGGCTGGTTGACGAGTTGACTCCGGCGGCTGCGGTCGCCGGTTCTGTCAACACGGTTGTTTTCTCCTCTGAGGGCTCTATCGGGGCGACCACCGACGGTCCAGGCTTCCTCAAGGCCCTCGCCCGGGCAGGTATTCCCAACCCTCGGCGCGCGCTGGTTCTGGGAACAGGAGGCGCTGCTCGGGCGATTGGGGCTGCGCTCTTGGAGAGGGGCACCACGGTCACCATTTCCGGGCGCAACGCTTCGGCGGGAAAATTGGTGGTGGCGGCGCTGAGTGCCGCTGGGTCGGGTCAGGTCGCATTCGCCCCAATGGCGGCCGCCGCCTTGGCGCCGTTGCTGGCTGGGGCCGACCTGCTGGTGAACGCCACTACTGCCGGCTCCCTGTCGAGCCCCGATGAGAGTCCTCTCCCGCCCGGACTCGCACCCTCTCGAGGGAACGTTGTCTTCGATGCGGTGTATTTGCCACAGATGACCCCGCTCTTGAAGTTGGCCAATGACAGTGGATGCGTCACCGTCTTTGGCTTGGAGATGCTAGTGGAGCAGGCGGCGCTCTCATTCGCGCTGTGGACAGGGCTCGAGGCGCCGTTGGAGGTGATGCGCCGCGCCGCTCAAATGGCGCTCTTTTCAGAGGAGGCGTTGCTGCCATGACCTTGCGGCTACTGACGGCGGGGGAATCCCACGGACCGGAATTGATCCTGGTGTTGGATGGCATGCCCGCGGGCGTCAGGGTGAATGGTGAAGAGATCGATCATCAGCTGAGGAGGCGTCAGGGTGGATACGGCCGAGGCGCCCGGTCCACCAAAGTGGAGCGGGACCACGGGGAGATTGTCGCGGGGGTGGCGGAGGGGAAGACGACCGGAGCACCGGTAGCGATCCGCATTCGCAATCTGGACTACGCCAACCAGCCTGAGAGCCGGCCCGCTCTCACCACTCCGCGTCCGGGCCATGCCGACCTGGCCGGGGCAATTAAGTACGGCCTTTCCGACCTACGCCAAGTGCGGGAGCGCGCGAGTGCCCGAGAGACGGCGGCCCGAGTGGCCGCCGGCAGTCTGGTGCGGCCGCTGCTGGATCAGTTCGGCATTGTGGTGGGTAGCTTCGTCACCTCTATCGGCGCTGTAGCGGCGGAGCTCGACCTCGCCAGGATGGATCGCGATGACCTGCTGGCTGCGGCTTCGGCTGCCGAGCGCGATTCGATGCGGTGCGCGGACCAAGCGGTCAGTGCACGGATGGTCCGGGCGGTCGACGAGGCGAGGGTTGCTCGCGAAACTCTGGGCGGAACTTTCGTCGTGTTCGCGGTCGGGTTACCGGTCGGCCTGGGGTCGCATACCCAATGGGATAGGCGCCTGGACACCGTCATCGCGGGGAGCTTTTGTTCGATTCCGGCGGTCAAGGGCGTCGAGATTGGGCCCGCCTTTGAGGTTTCTGCAATGGTGGGGACAAAGGCGCAGGATGCCATCGTCTCCAAGGGCGAGCGGCTCGCGCGGGAGACCAATTTCGCGGGGGGCCTGGAGGGGGGGATGACAGACGGTCAGCCGTTGGTCGTTCGGGCTGCGATGAAGCCGTTGTCATCGGTCAGGGCCCCGCTCCCATCCGTCGATCTGGGGACGGGATCACCCTCCGACCCGCCTTACATTCGATCTGATGTGTGCGCCGTGCCAGCCGCAGCAGTGGTGGGGGAGGCGGCGCTCAGCCTGGTGTTGGCCGGAGCAATCGTTGAACGGTTCGGTGGAGACAGGCTCGACGCGATGCTGGCCTCTGCCCGGGTCGCTAGCGGTTTGCCGCTCGAGGTGAGCACCTTATGAGGCAGCGGAGAATCCGCCTTCCCCCGCTGCCCCCCGGTCGACCCAATCTGGTCCTCACGGGCTTCATGGGGACAGGGAAGACAACGGTGGGTAGGCTCGTGGCGCAGTCTCTGAAGATGCCGTTCTTCGATCTTGACGACGAGCTCGAGGCGCGAACGGGGCGCTCGATCAGTGCGCTGCTGGGGGAGGATGGCGAGGACCGGTTTCGCGAGCTCGAGCGCGTCGTGCTCGAGTTCGCCTCCAGGCTCTCGGGGGCGGTAATCTCAACCGGAGGGGGCGCTGTTCTGTCCGCGGAGGCGTTCGCTCGACTGGGTTCGAACTCTGTGGTCGTGGTCCTCTGGGCGTCGCCTCAGGAGGTCCGGAGCCGACTGGCGACGGCCCAGCCCAGGCCGATGCTGACAGGGGACCTGGCTATACCCGTGGAGCGGCTGCTGGACAACCGGCGCTTCGCCTACGGGCAGGCCGGTCGCGGGATCGAGACGACGGGGAGATCCCCGTTGGAGGTCGCGGAGGAGGTCTCTGGGCACTATCAGGAGGAGGCTGGGGTCGGCCCTGCCGTGTTTGAGATGGTTCGACCCATGGGGACCACGAAAGTGGTAATCGGGTTAGGGGCAGCAGCGGATCTGGGAACTCAAATCCGACTGAGGCTAGCTTCGGCCCGACGCGCCTTCGTCATCGCCGACGCCGGAGCCTCGGCGGCCCTAGCGGCGCTGACGCGCTCCCTCGAGGCGGCGGGTCTGCGCGTGGTCGTATCCGTATCACCCGGTGGTGAGGTCGCGAAGTCGCTGGAGTCGGTGACAAGTATGTGGCGCTTTCTCCTAGAGAATGAGGCCGATAGACAGGACGTTGTGGTGGCGCTCGGCGGGGGCGCTCTCCTCGATTCCGCCGGATTCGCGGCCGCGACCTTCGCCCGAGGATTGCCATTGGTGAACGTTCCTACAACGATCCTGGCGATGGGGGACGCTTCGCTGGGTGGTAAGGTCGCCATCAATCTGGGCGGGGTAAAAAACCCGGTTGGCGCCTTCCACCATCCTGAGCTGGTGGTCGCCGACCCGCTGCTGATTGGTGATGTCGCTGCACCATTGGCACGATCAGGGCTGGCCGAGATCGTGAAGGCAGCCGTAATCGGCTCCCCTCTGTGCCTGAGATATCTGCTGCGGGATGAGGTGGACCCGTCCGTTCCGGACCAGCTGAACTGGCTTGTGGAACAGTCGCTCAGAGTGAAGGCGGCACATGTGGCGGCTGACCCGACGGACCGCTCCGAGCGGCTTGCGCTTAATCTCGGTCACACCTTCGCACACGGCTTGGAGTCTGCCAGCGACTTTCGGATCCCCCACGGCGAGGCGGTGGGACTAGGACTGCTAGCTGCGGCCCGCCTGGGAGCCCAGGTGGGAGTCTCACCCCTCAATTTGGAAGAAGACATCAGGTCGGCGCTGTTGCAGCTGGGGCTGCCAACCTCCCTGCCGGTTGCGGTCGACAGGTCCCGGGTGGAAACCGCTATGCGCCGGGACAAGAAGCGGCGATCCGGGCGGGCCGTGTTCGTTGTCGCGGGAACCGACCTGGGTGCGGTACTCCTCGAAGAGTTCGATCTGGCGGTAGCGCTTGCGGCCCTCTGGGAGACGGCTGGTGGGGTGTTGGGAAAGGCCGGTACCACGCAGCCGGCTGCGCTACAGCAGTGGTCGAGATCGTGAGAGTCCAGGTGCTCCACGGACCCAATCTGAACCTCCTGGGAACGAGGGAGCCAACCATCTACGGCACGACTTCTCTAGCTGAGATCGACCAGCGTTTGGTGACCCGGGGGGCGGAGCTGGGGCTGGAGGTGCGGTGTGCCCAGTCGAACTCGGAAGGGGAGATGGTTGACCTCATCCAGGCGGCCGGTTCATGGGCGGAGGCGCTCATCATCAACCCGGCTGCCTATTCCCACACCAGCGTGGCGATAAGGGATGCGATTGCGGCGGTCGGGATTCGGGCGGTGGAGGTGCATCTCTCGAATCCCCAGGCGCGCGAGGAGTTCCGGCATGTCGACCTGGTGGCCGGGGTCTGCTGGGCTCTGGTGGCGGGCTTTGGCGCCGACGGGTACTTCGTCGCACTGGAACGCGTCGCTGCCGTCAGCCGGCCTCCTTCCGAGTAGGCTTAGCTCACCCTGACCTGGGCCGCTGTACGCTCTTGTCTGATCTTTAGCTCAGGAGGTTTTCGCGATGCTGAATGTTGGTGACTCGGTTCCCGAGTTCTCGTTGGAGTCTGGCACCGGAGAGAGGGTGGCCTCGTCCGCACTTCTGGGCTCGCGGTGGGTCATCTACTTCTATCCGAAGGACAACACCCCGGGCTGCACCGTTGAAACCACGGAGTTCGGCAAGGTCATGGGACAGTTGGCTGATCGCGGCGTGCGGGTATTCGGCTGTTCGGTCGGAGATGTCGCCGCCAAGAAGTCGTTTGCCGAGAGTTGTGAAGCTGCGGACCTGCCGCTCCTAGCCGACCCGGACCACGCGGTCGCCGAGGGCTTCGGAGTGTGGGGGGAGCGCAAGTTCGCGGGCCGCGAATACATGGGAATCGCTCGCACCACCTTCCTGGTGGGTGCTGATGGCTTGGTCAAGCGAGTGTGGGCAGAGGTCAAACCCGAGGGACACGCTGCAGAGGTCGTTGCCGCTACCGCCAGTTGACAGTGACGTCCGGACCAGCATCCCCCGAGGTGACGGAGCTACCGGCGGCGCAAAACTCAAGGGTTGGTCTCAGCTTCCTCGCAGGAACTTCCAAGCCAAGGGGAGCAGATTGAGGTGACAGGACGCCCAATCAGCCAGGTAGCTCCCACGAGGTGATGCAGAAATGGACGATCAGAGTCAGCTAGGCCGCGACCTGGACATGGGCCAGGATGGCGATCGACCCGCCGACGCCTCAGGTGAGCCAACTGGGTGGACCGCTCCCACTGGGCCGCCGCCGGCTTCGACAGACCTCGGTGGCGGCGGGTACGAGCCACCCCCGGCCGGACCGGTGGCAGCCGGAGCAGCTGGCTCACCTCGCTTTGGGTTGTCCGGAGGCGCTGGCCGGTGGGTGGCGATGGGCGCGGCCGCTGTCGTGCTACTCGGCGCTGTAGGCTTCTCCGGCTACGAGCTGGGCTCAGCCCCGAAGTCGAGTGCGACGGTTGCCAGCCAGGCGGTGCCAAGTCCAGCCAGCCTATCGACGGCGGCCGCGGGCACAGTCGGCAAGGTGGATGTCTCTAAGGTCGTCGCCAAGGTCGATCCCGGAGTGGTGGACATCACCTCCTCCAATTCGTACACCGGCGCAGTGGACGCGGGCACCGGGATGATCCTCACCTCCAACGGCGAGGTGTTGACCAACAACCATGTGATCGCAGGCGGCACCAGCATCGTGGTCCAGGTGGACGGATCTGGACCTAAGTACCAGGCCAAGGTGGTAGGGACCGACCCCACCCAGGACGTGGCGCTGCTCCAGCTTCAGAACGTCTCAGGGCTCCACCCGGTCACCGTTGGAAACTCGGCCTCCGTGACGGTTGGGGAGCCGGTTATCGCAATCGGTAACGCGCTGGACCTGCCGGGGTCCCCGACCGTGACCGAGGGGGCCATTTCGGCGCTGAACCGGTCGATCAGTGCTTCCAACTCAGGAAATGGGTCAAGTGAAAACCTGGTCGGGCTGTTCCAGACCGACGCCCCGCTCAGTCCGGGAAACTCCGGTGGCCCGTTGGTTAATTCTCAGGCGCAGGTGATTGGAATGAATACCGCGGCAGCCACCAGCGGCGCGGGACAGGCCTCCTCCAACGTCGGCTTCTCGATCCCGATCAACGAAGCCCTTTCCATCGCAAGTCAGATCCAGCAAGGCCAATCGAGCTCGAAGATTGAGATCGGAACTCCGGCTTTCCTCGGGGTGGACGTCGAGGACATCCCGACGTCCGGAAGCTCTGGTGGATTCTTCGGGGGATTTGGATACAACCCGCCAGTCAGCGCCGGGGCGTTAGTCACAGCGGTAGTGCCGGGCACGCCGGCGGCCCAGGCGGGGCTGGTGGCTGGTGATGTAATCACCTCCTTCGGCGGGCAGTCGATCAGCTCTGTCAGTACTCTGACCACCCTGATTCAATCCGACAAGCCCGGTCAATCCGTTTCCTTGGGCTGGGTGACTGCAGCCGACGCTCAGCAGTCGGCGACCATCACATTGGCGAGCGGCCCGCCAGCCTGATCGGCGAGGCGACCCCGTCCCGGGCCTTCATCCGGGGCGGGGCTCGCTGCCGGCGAGCATCAAAGGTGAGTCAGTCGCGGGCGTCAGAGACCTGCCAATGCCAGGGCTCGGTTCACCCAGGTTTCTTGATCTGCTCCAACTTCCTCGGCCCATCCGACATTGTCGACCGCTCGGATCAGAGCCCAGGATCGGAGGTCGGTGAATGAGCATCCAAGGCACTCCGAGAGCTGCCACAGGAGATCAGAGACGATCTGGTTAGAGCAGTTCGGGATGCGTTTCATGACATCGAGGGCAAGGAATCCTCCGTCGCAGGCAGGGTCTCCAACCATGGGCTTGGGGTCGATGAGCAACCATGGTTCCCGCTCAGAGCGAAGGAAGTTGTCGAGGTGTGCGTCGCGGTTAACCAGCCAGTCCGGGGAGGTCGTGGCGCACAGTTGGTCAGCAAATTCGGCGGCTTGCATCAGCGGAAGGTCTGGCCAGCGAACACTGAGCAGGTTCGAGGCTTCCCGGAACCGGTGGGCCCAACTGCGCAGGGTCGTAAGAGTGCTGTCGAAGGAAACTCCCGGCGGTGGGGTTCGGCGAAGTCGGCCGAGGAGTTTGCCGGCCACCTCCACGGCTTGGGATAGCGGGAGTGTCGCCCCGAGAGACTCTCCGGGAGCCACCCGCTCCAGGAGCATCGCGCGTGAGGTGTAGTCGAAAGCGTGCGCCACGACTGCCCCATCCCCCGCATAAGCGACCAGGGCGGCGTGCTCCAGACGACTCTCCCTGTCTGGGAACGGAACCTTCAGGACGGTCGGCCCCATGGAGGTCGACCTGACCCGGAGGACCAATGAGCAGAAACCCCCTTTGAGATGCCCCTCCACGGTCAAACCCCACTGGTCCTGCAGTCGCGCGATCGTAGCCGGCAAGCCGTTCAGCCATCGAGTTCCTTCGTCACCTGCCCACTCGGGGATGGTCTTCCTAAGGGAGGCAGGAACTAATTCCCCGTCCAACTCGGTCACGACCCGAGTGTATGAGGACCGCGCCAGTTCATGACCCACTCGCCCCGTCTTGGGGCTTGGGCAAGCGACGTGGGGTAGGGCAATCGAGAGCGGTTGGAGTCTGGGCCAGAATTGGCAGAGTCGTGCCAGTCGCCAGGGGGTAAGGAGGGACGGCTGCGCCGCTGGCGACTGGGTTGCGGGTCTCCGCCGCGGAGTTGGTGATACGGACAGGGGGCTAAGGTGCGCCTGGCGGGCTCAAGTGTCGGTGCCGGTCCAGCTACCGACGCGACCCGCTGCGCACGGACGTCCCTCCGTCGGGAATCGCAATGAAGACGCTTCGGTTTGGGGCTATTTCCAACAGCATCTCGGCAGCTGGCCCCAAATACGTCCCATCAGCCGTTGCGACGGGGTGCACGCCGAGAACGATCAGGTCATCTCCCGCGGCGGCGTTGGCAACCCCCCGAGCGTATTGGCTGTGGCTTTGGAGCTCAGCGGTGGCGGTCACGTGATATGACTCCGCCTGGGCGATGGCCTGCTCGAGCGCCGTTTCCTCCGCTGAGCGCTGACCTCGCGGCCCGATCCGTCGGGAGATGAGTCGGTCGAGACGAAGGGAGCGCCAGCCGCGAGGGGTTGTGTCGATTCGCAACAGCCTGACTTTGGCACCCGTCCGTTCGGCCAGACTGTAGCCGAACTCCATGGATGCTCGCGATGCGCGTCCGGCTGACATCGCGACCAGAATCTGCCGCAGGGTAACGAGGACTCTGGGATCTGCAGGGCCGCTGCCGCGCAACACGATCATGAGCGGCAGCTGGGCCACCGGTAGCAGCTCCTGCAGGAGCGTGGAGGGACCGTCCGGGCCGGTCTGGTCGAGGTGGGTTCCGATGATCAGGGCCGCACATCCGAGCTTCAACTCTGACCGGACTGCCGCCACAATCTCGCTTCGCGCCACGGTCTGCCCGTCGATGGTCCGGGCGTCGCCTTTGTCGAAGCTACCTTGGGCGAGTGGTGTAACAGCGCCGCAGGTCACGACGGTAAAGGGAGCGTCCGAAGGCCAGGCTCTGTCGGCGAGAAAGAGCGCATCTGACCCGGCGACTTCGTTGTCGGATACCAGCAGCACTCGCTCTGGCCTCACCATCAGGTGGCTGGCCCAGCGCGCCTCCCGGTCAAGACGGTCGCGCTCAGCCGGGGACCCCTCCCAGCGGCGGACGACGCGCCGAAGCAGCGGCGGAGTGGCCAGCGAAGTCAGCAGTGCCATCGCCACGATAGCCGTGTAGGTCCCGCCGCCGATGATCCCGGCACCCAGCCCCACCGTGCCAGCGATTACCTGAACGGTGCCACGGCCGTTGAGCCCGACTCCGAGGGCTACCCTCTCCAATCTGGGTAGCCCACCCAGGGCGGCCCCTAGGTAGGATCCGAAAAACTTCGTGGTGGTGCCGACGATCACCAGGCAGCCGAAGACCAACGCCGTTTCTGGTTGGCGGAGCAGGATCAAGTTGGCCTCCAGGCCGGCACTGGCGAAGTAAAGCGGAGCGAAGAAGACCGAACTCATCTGCGCCAGGAAGCGAAAGGTCTCAGCGTCTCCAAAGCGAGACCGGGCCAGCACTACTCCGGCCACGAAGGAGCCCAACGCCCCCTCAATGCCAACCAATTGAACCAGTGCCGCGGCCACCATCGCAACCGCCAGGCTGATGGCGAGCGAAGGGTGAGTATTCGGCGCGCCGTGATCTGGTCCGCTGCGGCGTGCCAAACGCAGGAGCCGATCGATGATTGTCTGGCCAAAGACGTATACCAGTCCGCCCAGCACCAACAGGCCGATGACAAGTCGGGCCAGCTGAGAGAGCGCCCCCTGGCCCGCCAGCGCCACTGCTAGGGCGATCAGGAGAAAGGCACCAGCATCGTTGACAGTGCCGGCTGCCAGCGTGATCTGGCCAAAGTCCCGTCGCGTGGCTCCAAGGTGCCCCACGATCTCCGCGATGACTGGTAAGGATGACGCGCCCAGAGCGACGCCGACGAGTAAGGCGAAAGACAGCGCTCCTCCAGATGGTCCGCGGAGTGACACTGGCAGCGCCAACCCGACCAATACTCCAGCCCCCACGGGGATCAGCAAGCTGCCGACCGTGACCCAGGACGCGGGTCTTCCCAGACGTCTGAGCAGCGTGATGTCGGTCTCAAACCCTGCGGTCAGGAGCAGCACGGCGAGGCTAAGGGTGCTGATCGCCAATAGGAGCGAGGACTGCACCAAGTCCCCGCTGGGGAGGAACCACGCGAACCCCGACCGCCACACCGCTCCAAAAACCGTCGGGCCAAGAATTACACCGGCAAGCAACTGCCCGACCACCGGGGGCTGTCCCAACCTACTGGCAAGGCGCCCGAGAGTGATCGCAAGGGACAGCAGCGCGGCCACCTGTACCCAGAAGACTAGTTGCTCCTGGGATGAAACGGGTGTGAGGCGCAGTGGCGAGGTCGCTAACGCCGACAGACCTGGGAAGTTCATATGCTGAGCGGCGGATCTCCGGCGTATGTGGCTGGGCCGCCGTCGAGCTTAACGGACCGGGAGCCAGTGTCAGGGCTTTCTGGATCATCCGGGACCGGGGCCGCAGGTCGGCTGGCTCAGCTGGCGTCATACGCGCACCCAGCGCGCGAAGGTCGGTAGGAAGGGGCCGAGCCACTTTGTGGTTGGCCTGGTAAGGTGGCGCGTTCTCTGAGCGTGACCGACAGTCGAACGGAGTGCGGAGCAACCGAACGCAAAGTCAGCCATAGGGGATTAGGCGCCTTGGTAGACTGGGCCACCACAGGCCGACGTAGCTCAGTGGTAGAGCAGCGGTTTCGTAAACCGCTGGCCGGGAGTTCGAATCTCCCCGTCGGCTCCGGATTTTGAGATCAAATCAGAGCCAAATCGCCTACCAGAGGGACCTCTCGCGGGCCGGGTTGATACCAACGGTGATACCAACCCGGAACGGCCATGCCCGCGCCAGCAGGGCATCTTCTCGTCGGCTCTGGCGCTGTCGAGGCCGGGTGTCGCGCCATGGTGGCGCAACGCATGAAGCTATCCGGCATGCGCTGGAGCCTCCGTGGCGCCGCCGCCATCGTCAGCCTTCGCTGCCAAGAATCCAATGGCGATGCTCGCTGGGACCAGATCTGGAAGTCACTCCACTTTCAGACCGAGGCCGCCTGACCATCACCCCCTACTTTTTTGTCCCACGCCCGCGAGTCACCCCCGGTCCGCGTCCGTCCTCGCAGCCCTGTATGCAGCGAGCAACTCAATAGCTCTGCGCCGCTTCGCCCGCTCAGCTTCTCTCCCAGCTTCGCGGCAGGCTGGGCAGCGACACCCTCGGTCATACGTCGGTCTCGTACCGTGAACTGCAGAGGTATGGTCCCTAGCGAGTGCTTCCGCCGCGCGGCGGCGGCGAGCCCGGGCATCTTCGGCCCCAGCCTCGCGGCAGGCCGGGCATCGACAGCCGCGCCGGTAGGCAAACCTTGTCCCGTGATCGAGCGGTGGTGGAGCACCATAGTCGTCGGGATATGGATCTTCGTACGCGGGGTCACCCGGTTCGTCCGGGTAGTAGCCTCCATTGGCCTTCGGGTCCCACTCAGACCGGGACGAGGGTCGTTCTCCCGAGTTGCACGACATGCAACACCAGACGAGGTTGTCGAGGTCGTTGTCTCCGCCCTTCATCCGCTCCAGTACATGGTCTATGCTGGCGCACCGCCTCCCGATGCTGTCCCAGCCATTCATCGGCCCGCCGTAGGCCGCCGGTCGATTCTCAAGAGCTAGCGACCCGCAATAGTGGCACCGTCCTTTGGCAGCCTTCAGTATCCCCCACACTCCCCACTGCTCCAGACGGATGCGAGGGAAGCCTGAGTCCGCACGGAATCTGTTGGCGCTGCCGGTGAGACGACGGCAGCGCTCTCTCTTGTCCGTAACGCCTGTGCGGACACACCAGTCGGCCCAGGAGGTGTAGATCGGCCCATCCGCCGGGATCGTGCCATCACTGCGGTGACTGGCAGCCCAAGCGGTGACGACGTCCAACTCGACCTGATCGAACTTTGCCCGGAACCGATCCCTAGCCTCCAGCACAGCGGTGAACTTGGCCCTAGCGGGCGTACCCGTCTGGAGCATGAGGCGCATAAATGCCCTGTCAAATGCCTTTTCAGCGGCGCGCAACTCTGCCCGTTCCACCACCAACATCGACGCGTTCACGCGGAGCGCGGTCTCATATGCTCGTATCCCCCCGACCGCGGCCCACCGGGCTTCCTTGTCTCTCTGCCAGTCTCGCCAGACCTGGGGGAGCCCCTCGTGCTCGGCCGGGCCAGCGCCTTCTAGCTCGGCCATGCCTTCATTCACTCTCTCGCCCGCCTTCGCCATCGCAACACCCCCAGCCACACCTGCGCCGTACACGGCCCGCTGCGGCTCAGGCTCTTAGGTCCCTGACCGTTGCATGATAGGGGCGCCCGGTCCGCAAAGAGTTCCTTTGGGGCGCGGTGCTCACCCCACATCCCCTGGGTGCAGCGCGCTCATCCTCTACCCAGAAGAGGACGTCCAGCGCGGGGGACTGTGCCAAACTTTCGGCGATATGCCGCGCCGCTCCCAGGATGCCTACGACCGCTTCTCGGCGGCGGCAGGGCTGCCCATGACAGTCCTGGCCCTGCTCTGGCTTCCGGTGCTGGTGATTCCTTTCGTGGTCACCCTGCGGCCAGCGGTGACCTCCGCGTTCGAGGCCATCGACTACTTCGTGTGGGCAGCCTTCGTGGTCGAGTACCTGATCAAGCTATGGCTGGCACCCGCCCGGAGGACCTTCGTCACCCACCATCTGGTCGATCTGGCTGTCATCATCTTGCCGGTGCTCCGGCCCGTGCGGGCCGCCCGGCTGCTCCGGGTCATAGCTCTGGGCCGGGTGGGGATCGTGCTGGCCAACGCTCTGCAACGAGCCAAGGAACTTCTGACCCATCGAGGGCTGCACTACGTGCTTCTAAGCGTAGGGCTGGTGGTGTTCGCTTGCGCAGGATTGGTCCTCTACTTTGAGAGAAACGCTCCAGCGTCAAACATCCACAACATCGGGGATGCCCTGTGGTGGGCAATCGTTACCGTAACCACCGTCGGCTACGGGGACCGCTACCCAGTGACCGCTGTTGGACGCGGCGTCGCAGTGATCCTGATGCTGGTGGGGATCGGGCTCATCGGAGTTCTGACAGCGACTGTGGCTTCCTACTTCGTCGAACAACAGGCGGATAAAGGCAACGCTGCACTAGTCGAACGGCTCGAGCGAATCGAGGCCATGCTAGCCAAGCTGACCGACAAGGACGAGTAGCCTTACCTTCGCAGTCACTTCCACAAAATTCGCCAGATCCCCGCTCGGGCTACGAGCCGCCGCGACGCTCACGGTTCGGCCTCGCTCAGCCCTCGGAATTGCCTCGATAGGAGACCCCGAAGCAGCTCCTTTCGGACTGGTCGTGGTACTCTCGGCAATTGTGAACGTGCGTCGGCTGGATGGCCTCTCGGCTGCTTGCCCCACCGGGAGCTGTCTGAGCGCCTGCCACAAGGCCGTGTGGTGGCCCGTGTGACGCTGGTGGGCTTGCATCCGGCACTCGGACTCACCTTCCTCGATGAAGGCACGTGGGTGCAGGGCTACACCAGTACGGTGAACAACCTCGGAGTGGCTGTTGGGGAAGTGCGGCATGATCTCGGGCTGTCGCCGGTATCGTGATTACGCTGACTGACGGAGGACGCTGACGTGGGCCTGCTGGACGATCTCAGGCACAAGCATCAGGCGGCCATGATCGAGGCCAAGCAGCAAGCCTGGGAGGGTGAGCGGGCAGAGCTGCAAGCTGAACTTCATGTCACCACCACCTTTCAGGGGCTCGACGACGGCGAAGGTCTCCAGCTTCGGGCGGGAGAGCGGCGCTACTTCATGCTCGGGGGCGTGCAGCTGCTGGAGATCCGGCGGACCCAGGGGCACCGCACCGGGGTCTACGGCGGCCCGTCGTTTCGCGTCGCCAAGGGCGTCTACCTCCACTCCGGCATGTTCCGCAGCCACTACGTCCCAGGAGTCGAGCAACTGACAGAGGCGGACCTGGGAACGGCCTACATCACCGATCAGCGGGTGGTGTTCATGGGCGGGAAGCAGACGCGGGAGTTCGACTTCGCCAAGCTGGTCGGCTACGAGCACCACCCGGAGGGCGCTTACACCCGGTTCAGTGTCGCCAACCGCCAGAGGCCGAGCTGCATCCGGTACGGGGACAAGGGCGGGGCCTGGTGCTTCCGGCTGGACCTGGCCCACGCCCAGTTCTCCGGCCAGAGGGACGCCTACGTCGCGAGTCTGCGACAGGAGCTGGACCAGCACATGGCGGCTCAGCCGGGGAGCTGACCTCACGGGGCGGACGGGACACTCGTAGTGAAGCTGCCGACAAACCCAGCCCGACCCGCTGACGTGCCGGTCCCAAAGGAGTTCCTTGTGGACCGGGCAGTCCCCCGGTTGGATCTAGCCCGGAAGGGAGGACGCCCTTCCGGGGTGACGGGCTAAGGGCGCACAACGCTGCCGGAAGAGAGATATTGCTCTCAACGGAAGGGACTGGGTAACGGTCCCGCTGGAGGATCGAGTATGAGCAGACGGACGGCTGGCACATGATCGCTGACCGCGCCCAGCTCCACCGGCTCGTGGATGAGCTGCCTGAGGCGTCCGTCGTTGAGGCGGCAGACGTGTTGGCGCGCCTCCAGTCGCTCGAGGAAGCCGAGGCGTGGCGACTCGCCCAACTTGTCGGACCTGACCTCGACGAGGCCGACCGGGAACTTGCTGCGGGCACGGCTCAGGGGATAACGCTGGAGCGGGGGGAAGCGGCCCTCGCGGCACCGGACCCTGATGCCGCGCTGGACACCCTTGTGGCAGAGTTGGACGAGTCCTCTTCCACCGCCCAACGCTGACGGCCTGTGGCCGTCGCCTTCTCTCGGCGAGCGCTCCGCGACCTTCGCCGTCTCTCTCGGGAGGACCGCGCCCAGACACTGGCGGGGCTCCGCCGGATCGAGCGGGGCGATCCAAGCCTCGACGTGCATCCGCTCACGGGACATCCGGGGCCACCATCTCGGCCGCGACTCCATCGCCCAAGATCGCTGGCGGGCCGTAGGCCTGATCGGCAGCCACGGACATCTGCAAAACCGCGATCCCGGGTTCGATTCCCGGAGTCGCCTCCAGCAGATTTGAGATCAAAAGGGCCGCTGAAGAACCCGGCCAGACGAGGCAGGTGGCGTCGCTGATGCCAATTCTGATGCCAACCGAATGGAGTCTGGTGGCCCGGCCCGGCCCGGCACTTCCCGCCCCGCCTTCGGCAGCGGGCCATCCCGGGCCTAAGGCTCCGCGAGATTCCCCCAACACGCCCAGACTGATCCTTGCCGCCGCCCCGTGCAGCGGGCGGTTATCCGGGCTCAGAAGCCGGGGCACCGACGCCATCCCGCGTCGCGTGCAGGTGATGGGTCCTGTGGAGCGCGAGCGACCGCGCTGAACTCACCACCTGGGCCACAAGCGGGGTGCGAGTCGGTCTGGAAAACCACTGGGGCGGCAACGCTTCCGGGGGTTAGAATCCCGCTCCCTCCGCCATTATGATCTCAAACTGGGCGTCTCAGGCCCTGGCCTAGGGCGGTGCCTGGAGGCGTTTGACGGCAACGGTGACGGCAACGGCCAAGATGTCCGCCCCAGAGTCGAACAACTTCGAGCTCGGTCCTCGCGATAGCTGGCGCTGCGAGCGCGATCGGGACGCCTGGACGGTGCAGCGCCCAAATTGTGACCTCAGCGATGCGGCACTCCCTGGCTCATCTAGAAGCCGTCGGGGCTCAATCCGAGTTGGTCTCGGTCAAGAAGGCGCTGTTATGTCACTTGACAAAGGAAGGTCGGCAACTCTCATCTTTACCGGAGAGGCTGTGCCGTGATTGACCAGTGCCAGGGTGACCACCTACAGATCGGCAAACGATTGGACGACCGCGCTGGCCGCGTCATAGATGGCGGTGAGTTCTGTGGAGGTAGCGACGTCGGTAGATTTCCCGGGCTGCCGGAAGGTGAGGAAGAACTTTCCGTTGACGCTCACTTTCATCTCCGTGCCTGGCGGCGGCTTACTGATAGTTACTCTCCGCACTTTGCATATCTCTGCACCCGCATTGAGGGTTGAAGTGGCCCTACCAAAATAGACAGGTACCTAAGCTGGACTCATCGAGTAGAACCGAAGAGGACAGAAATGGCAGGAACGACGAGACGGAAGTTCACCGCCGAGTTCAAGGCCGAGGTGGCGGTGGCCGCCCTGAGGGGT
>DATLQZ010000042.1:0-15617 GCA_035534915.1 Candidatus Dormiibacterota bacterium | reverse complement strand
GCCTCCAGGATGTCGTCCAAGCGGCGCAGCATGGCGCGCCGCTCAGATGCCTCCTCGGTCATTGCGATCATGTGTGGATTATGTGCCAAGTGAGAACCGAGGCGCAAAGTGACTGCAGCCGCGGTACCCCGCGATTTGGGGAGTTCGTCCTTTTCCCTCGTAGGTTGAGAGGGCGTGAGCGGAGTCCGTTGTTGTAGTTCACGGATGCACTCCTTCGGGAGCAGTTAGAAGCGCTGATCTACTCTCCGATCCGGCGGGCGCGGCTGGTAAAGCGCGCTCTTCTCCCGATCTGGCGCGCGCCATCGAGCAGCCGCTCCTTCACGCCCCGTGGCCGGGTGGTCATCGGCCCCGGGGGCGCTGGCGTCAGCCACCAGGCTGCGGTTGCGCCAACCCAGAGCCGCGCTTCTGGAAATCCAGCTGCCTTGGCGGGGTGGCCGCTGGCGCTGGCCTGAGGCGAGCTGGCCGCGCCCCCACGGGGACCACCAACGACGGCTCCGCCGAAAGGCTGGAGAAGCTGAAGTCAGCCGCGGGTGGCAGCGGCCTCCCGGCCCGCACCGGGCGGCCGATCTTCGTAGAACCCCAGCCGGGCGACGAGAGCCTTGACGCCAGAGGGCGCCCACCAGTTCAGCTCCCCGAGGATCCGCATAAGTGCGGGGACCATGATGCCGCGGACCAGCGTTGCGTCCACCGCCACGGCTATCGCCATCCCCACCCCAAGGATCTGAATATCCAGCACATGCCCCAGGGCGAAGGCGGAAAACACCGTGATCATGATGAGGGCGGCGGAGCTAATGACCCCACCGGTGGCGGCCAGTCCCTCCTGGACCGCGCGTCGGTTGTCGCCCGTCTCCAGATAACGCTCACGGATTCTGGTCAAGAGGAAGACCTCATAGTCCATCGACAGCCCGAACATGATTGCGAACATGAGAACCGGGTCGGTCGCCGTGATCGAGCCGGGCGCCGTGAACCCGAGGATGTTGGAGAGATGTCCCTGTTGGAAGATCCACACCGTCGCCCCGAAGGCAGCGCTGATCGAGATCATGCTCATGAGGACCGCCTTGATCGGGAGGACCACCGACCCGAAGGTGAGAAGGAGCACCAGCATCGTCGCCGCCACCACCAGCAGGACTGCCCACGGGATGGTCTGGGCAACGGCGTTGATGAAGTCGACGGACTGCGCGGCACCTCCGGTCAGCAGCGGCTGAGCCCCGGCCGGCCCGGGGAGGCTGCGCAGCAGGTGCACCAGCGTCGCCCCCTGCTTCGAGTCGGGGCCGAAGCTGTTGGCTATCTCAAATTGGGCGATCGGGCCCGCGATGTTTCCGGCGATGTACCGGTTGATGCCAGCGGGCCGCTGCCCCGCGGGAAGCAGCAGAAGCTTGAGGTAGGCGGCCTGGGGCTCTCCCGGCGGGGCAGATAGAACCCCGTCGACTCCCTGGACACCGGGAAGCGCCCTGACCCTGGCGAGATAGGCCGCCAGCTGCTGTTCCTGAGTGGCCGTGAGCCTCCCGCCGAGTGAGTGTTGATAGTTGAGAACCAAATTCATGTCGTCGACCCCTCCCGCCTGTGGAAAGGAGAAGTTGAGCAGGGCGTACCCGGTGCGGGCGGGTCCAGCGGGAATTTCGTAGACGCTGCTGCCAGTGGAGAGGCGGAGGCTGAGGAACGGGGTTCCTGCCGCCAGCAGAACCAAGGCGGTAGGGAGGGCGATCGCCACCGGGTGGCGCATCACTCGGCCCGCCACCCAGCCCCAGAAGCTGGAGTGATGGTCGGCCGGTCGGCTCGCCCTATGCAAGCTGCGGCGCACGCTCAGGCTATTCACCCGGCGGCCGAGCAGAGCCAGCAGCGCGGGCAGGGCGGTGAGAGCGAACAGCAAGGTGCAGGCGACCACCACCACGCCGCCGACACCCATGCTGCGCAGAGCCGACGCAGGAAACAGGCTGAGGGAGCTGAGCCCAACGGCGACTGCCGTGCCAGAGATCGCCACCGCCTTCCCCGCGCTGGCCGTCGCCGCCCGGATCGCGACCTGAACGTCGGAGTGGCTGAGCTCCTCCCGAAAGCGTTTGACAAAGAAGAGCGAGTAGTCGATCGCCAGCCCCAGCCCGATGATCGTGGCCACGTTGGTGACAAAGATCGACATTCCAAAGTGGGCTGCGATGAGACTTATCAGACCGAGTGCGGCCGGGACTGCCAGCCCCGCGATGACCAGGGGCAGTAGGGCCGCCACCACCGAGCCGAATACCAGGAGCAGGAGCAACAACGAGACCGGCAGGGCGATCAGCTCCGCGCGCTTCAGCTGCTGCTCTAGCCCGCTGTTGTAAAGAGCGTCGATCGCTGGGGCTCCGGTGACCCACATCCGCAAACCCTGCGGCCTTGTGATGTACGACTCCAGGGAGTTCAGTTGGTTGGTGGCCTGCGTCTCACTGATCTTGAGGTTGACCACAGCGAAGGTGTCGTGGCCGGAGCCACCGATGAAGACCGATTGGCCGGTGTTGGTGTAGTCAAGAACGCTGGCCACCTCCGGGCGCTTGGCCAGCCGGGCGAAGCTGGCGTCGACTCGGGACTGCACGGAGCGGCTGGCGGCGTCGGCAGAGGGGCTCTGGTAGACCAGTAGCAGCTGAGTGGTGGCTGCCCCAAAGTGCTTGGTCAACAGATCACTGGCCCGCTGGCTCTGGGAGCCCGGCACGGAGAAACCCCCCGCGGAGAGCTGGCCCCCAAATGGGCCGGAAAGCCCCAGGAGGATGAGTGTCAGGGCGAGGGCGGCTAGTGGTATGACGCGCCGATGTCGGTAGGTGAAGTCTCCCAGCCGACCGAACATTGAGGCACCCTCTGGGTCTGGTTTCAACAGTGATATGGTGGCCTGAATGAACATTCATTCAGATGGTCCGAAAGGGTACCAGGCTGGACCAACGACTGAGCCGGCGGGGCGGTGATCCGGTCCAGCCTCGCGGCAGGCGAGGAATCCGCTTCCCACGCCGGCCAGGTGCGCCAACGCATCTTGGAGGGCGCCACCAGGGCGTTCGCGCGCTCGGGGCTGCAGGGGACCAGTGTTCCAGACATCGCGACCGAGTGCGGCATCTCCGTGGGCTTGCTGTATCGCTACTTCGCCAGCAAGGCCGAGCTGTACACCGCCATCTGCACCGCCCAGACCATGGCGGAAGCCGAAGGGCTGCGCCTCCAGCTCGCCGAGATCTCAGATCCGGAGCTGTGGCTGGACCACGCCATCGACTTCTACCTAAACCGCCTCTCTGCCGACGGGGGCGCCAGCCTGCTACTTGGGGCGATGGCCGAGGCGGGAGGGAACCCGGTGGTGCGGAGATCACTTCAGCTCCGGCAACAGCTGATCGGGGACTTCATCCGCTCATTCATCAGGACCCGGATCGGGGCCGGCAGACTCCCTCCGGAGGTGCCACTCGAGGACTATGCCAAGGGGATCTCCATGCTGCTGGACGGCGCTGTCGCCGAGTGGGCGGTAGCAGGGCCCGACTTCGACTTTGAAGCGGTGCGCAGAGCGATTCGAGAGCTGGTCAACGTCCTATTGAAATCGGTCAGCTCTCAGGACCCCGCTCCGGCAGCCGCCAGCGCCTGAGCCAGGTCCCCCAGCAGGTCGTTCGGATCCTCAAGGCCAACCGAGAGCCTCACCAGCCCGTCCGGGAGATATGCCTCGCCCTCCCATCGACCGCGGCGCTCGAGCAGGGACCCCACGGAACCAAGGCTGGTGGCGTTCGTCCAGATCCGGGTCGCCGAGCAGAAGCGCTCCGTGGCCTCAGCGCTGGCTCCGAGCTCGATGGAGATCATCGCTCCGAATCCTCCATCGAGCCGCTCTGCGGCCAATCGGTGCTGAGGATGCTGCTCCAGGCCGGGGTAATGCACCGTTAGGACCCCGTCCAGCGACGACAGTCTTTCCGCGAGCCAAGCTGCGGTCAGGCTCTGGCGGCGGAACCGGACATCCAGAGTGCGCAGTCCGCGCAGGGCCAGCCAGGCTTCCAACTGTCCGGGGCAGGCGCCGAGGTGGGTGCGATGGCTTCGGATGCGGTCGGACAGCTCTTGATCTCGAACCGATACCACTCCGAGCATGAGGTCGTCATGACCGCCAATGTACTTGGAGCCAGAGTGGACGACCACATCTGCGCCCAGGTTGAGCGGTCGGCACAGAAGGGGGGTGGCCAGGGTGTTGTCGACCGCCACGATCGCTCCCGCAGCATGTGCCAGCACACCGCAGGCCCTCAGGTCCGGCACGCTCAGCAGCGGATTCCCCAGCGTCTCCAACCAGAGCAGGGAGGCTCCGGAGATGGAGGCCTCGACCGCTGCCAGGCTGGTGACATCGACCATCTCGACCTGGCACCGCCCCCGCTCTGCCAGCAGCCCCAGGAGCGCCCGGCTGCCAGTGTAGGAGTCCGCGGCCGCCACCACCCTTCCCCCCTCGGGTACCAAGTCCAGCACGGCGGCCACACCGGCCATCCCAGAGGAGAAGCTGACCGAGGCAGTGGCGTCCTCCAGGTCGCTGATCGCCCGCTCCAGCAGCCCCCATGTCGGATTGTGGTCGCGGCCGTAGGTGAACCCTTGAGGATTGGCGTGGTCGAACGTTGCTGACACCGCCAGCGGGGGCACTACAGCGCCGGTGAGATCATCCTTGAAGCCGGAGCCATGCACCACTCGGGTAGCCATGGCTGGCCTCTCCCCGACCGGCTCCCCTGTGGTCAAAGCTGCTCTCCCGCGCGCGCCAGCACTGCCTCCGCCATCTTGCGGCTAGCCTCATCGACCATTTCGCCGTCCAAGCGCTTGGCTCCTCCGGTCTCCGCCAGCTCCTCCAGCACCCGCCGCGCCCTCGCCACCTGTCCGGCGCTGGCAGCCATCTTCTCGTTGACGATCCCTAACTGGGAGGGATGGATGACCCACTTTCCGTCGACGCCAAGCGCGGCCGCTCGGGAGCACGCCATTTCGAGGCCGATGGAGTCGGAGATGGCCGAGTAGGGCCCGTCAATCACCTGCAGACCCCGGGCCCGAGCCGCCACCGCGATTTGCCATAGGGGGTAGTGCCATATGTCGCCGGGATATCCCTCTGCCTGCCCACCGATCACGGTCTGAGGCATCCCCATCGCCGCGGCGAAGTCGCCCGGACCAAAGATGAGAGCCTCCAACCGTTGGGAGCTGGAGGCAAGCTGGGCAACGGACTCCAGACCCATCGGGTCTTCGATCTGGATCTCCAATCCGAGCTTCGACTCCGGGTCCGCCTCCAGCGCGTCGAGGCAGTGCTCGACGAATCCGACCTCGGACGTCCGGCTCACCTTGGGAACCACGATGCAGTCCAGCTTGTGGCCGACCTTGGGAATCAGCTCCGCGAGGTCCCGAAGGGCATCGGGCGTCCCCACCTGGTTGATTCGCACCGCCAGGGTCCGGTGACCGAAGTCGACTGCCTCCACCAGAGCTATCAGCGCGGTCCTGGCCAGCGCCTTCGCCTGTGGGTCGCGGGAGACGGCGTCCTCTAGATCCAGAATCACCTCATCGGCAGGCAGGGTGGCAGCCTTGGCCACCATCCGGGCATTTCCCCCAGGGCAGACCAGGACGGAACGCCGTCTCCTGATCACTGCGACTCGCTGGAGTCGTCCTCCCCCTCTTGTCCGAAACGTTTCATCAGATCCTCGATCATGCGACGAGCCTCGGGGTCCTCCAGCAACCTCTCTTGAAAGGCCTCCGCCGCCCCCCGTATCTGGGGATCGTCCATGAGCCTTTCCTGCATCTGGGAGAACTGCGACATCATGTCCTTGGCGGCCGCCTCCTGGGCCACCTGCAAGAGCACCGGCTGGGAGGCGGCCGCAACCACCGCCTCCAGCTGCTGGCGAACCATCTCCATGCCCTTGCAGCCCAAGCACTCGCCCTTCAGCTGGCAGTGGCAAAGCTGGCGCTTGAGCTGGTCCAGCTCTCGGTGCGCTCCACTCAAATCGATAGGCTCAGCCACGTTGCTGGGTAGCGTACGCCAGTCGGTCAGCCGAGCGGATGGAGAGGTCGTCTGGCACGGATCAGAGCGTACCAGTACCGATGATAGAAGCGGCCCTCGCGCCACTGAGGAGTCAGCTGGCCCGCGACCGCAGCCGGGGCGGTCTCGTAATAGTCCAGCAGCCTCCTGCGATCCCGGGGGGTGACACCGGAACGATCGAACCACTCCAGAATGTCCTTTTCCTGCTCGATGCGCTCGGCCTGCTCCACCGTGAACCCCATTGACTGCAGCAGCGCCCGCCACTCCTCCAAGGCGCGGCTGCGGAAGTGGGAGCGGTCGCGACCAGCCTCGACCACCTCCAACCAGTCTCTGACCACAGGAGGAGGGGAGCAGTCGCTGATCGCGAACGCGCCCCCTGGGACCAGCACCCGATACGCCTCTGCCAGGGCCGGGATGAGGTTCCTGAAGTGGTGCGGAGCTGACCTGACCAGCACCCGATCGAAGCTTTCAGACGTAAACGGCAGCGCCTCGGCGTCGGCGAGGACGAAGCTAATGTTGCGCGACTCTCTCGAGGCCGCCAGCTGCCTGGCTTGGTCCAGCATGACGGCGGTTATGTCGAGCGCCACCACCTCCTTTACCATCGGGGCCGCCGCCACCGCGACATGCCCGGCCCCGGTCGCGATGTCCAACACTCGGTGGTTCGGTTTGAGGTCGGCCAGGTCGATGAAGCGAGCCAAGGAGACCGGGTCGGAGTGGGTCGTGCTGGTGCGGTAGGCCTCAGCTACCCGCGAGAACTGGTCCCGACTGTCGGCGGGATCCGAGCCCTGAGGAGACTGAGAGCCGGAGCTCACAAGGGATAGCCGGCCAAGAGGGTGTCGAGCGGGATTGGATCCAGCGACTGAGGACCGCCGAAGCGCACGTCAATCTCCGCATCAAGATCCTTGATCAGCTCCCGAAGCGGGCTGAGGTCAGCCTCCGGGACCGCGCTGCCGGAATAAGCGCCCACCAGGCGGCCCTCGTCGAAGAGCGCGACCCCGGTGCCCGAGTCCGATTGCACCACCATGCCACCGGACGCCGAATGCTTGCTTAGGTAGCTCCGCAAGCCGTCGAGGTTCACGAACATCGCCCCCAGGCCCCGGAAGTGCACCGGCGCGTGCAGGAGCAGGCCCAGGCCGCGAGCTATCTCGCGGGGATAGGTGATGACATTGAGGATGTCCTGACTGTTGGGGAAGCTCGGGAACGACACCCGGTTGGTGGTGGTCAGCTTGCCCTGGCTGTCGGAGGCGACCGCCACCACGTAGCCGTCGACCAGCACGATGTAGCTGTTGCGATCGTCCAGCGAGGCTACGTGCATCACCCCGGTGTGGCCCTCACCCGCCAGGTGGCGCAGCAGGCGCGCCGGGTCGGTGAACCCGGATCTGAGGTTCTTGAATAGAACATCGCCCTCTGGCAGCGGGAAGGCCCGCGCATCCACCACCAGGGCGGCCGCTCCAACGTGATACGAGACTTCGTCGTGGCGATACTCCGCCACCATCGCCGGAACCGGCTCAGCCAGGCTCCACGAGGCCTCGCTGACCGCCATCACATCCGTGATCTGCTCCGCCTCGAACGGCTCCACGTCACCGTCTTGCACCTCCACGGGCTGCACCTCCTCGATGTCCTCGGGCTGTGCGGGCTCTGGAGTCGCCTCGGCTACCGGCGCGAACTCATCCACTGTAGAAGCGGGCTCCGTCTCTGCCTCGGTGACCTCGGCGCCCGTGAAGGTGGGCTCGGCTTCCGTCTCGCCGTCAGTGGCCGACCACACCGGAACCGGTTCCTCTCCCTCCCTGGGCCAGGAGCTGTTCGGATCGGCCACGCCCGAATCAGCGGCCGACTCCGGTTGGAAGTTAACCGGGTCTGGCGCCAGCCCCCCCGACCATGGGGCGAGACTCGGTTCGGCGTCAGAGATGAAGGAAGGGAAGCCAGAGCCGGAGATGGGGCTCGGTGTCCAAGCTGGTAGATCCGGCTGATCGGTGGCAGCCTCATAAGAGAATGGCGAGGGCTCCTGAGCCTCCGAGTCAGCCACCGGGCTCGACCAGGTCGACTCGACTGGAGAGCCGCCGGAGGAAGTGACCAGCTCGGAGCTGGACTCCTCGTCGTCGCTAATGGCGGAGGGAATTGGCGGAATCTGCTCGGAGAACTCCGAGTGAGCGAGAGGGTCGGGCACGTCGAACTGACCCGGCTCAAAGGCCGCCGGCAGATCGTCCTGATCGCCCGCCTCGACGACGTCCTCCGACTGGTTCTGCGCGGGCTCATCCGCCGGACCTTGGGGCTCCTCCTTGCGGCGGCCGAAGACTCGGCTGATCTGAGGGCTGGAGTCCCAATCACGGTCGCAGCGCCGCAGGTATGGCCCCTCTGCTGAGACGGGAATTGGAACCGGCACCAGCCGACCTCCTCCTCCCATGGCTCCGAGGGAGTCGAGGAGTCTGCGCACGAAGCCGGGAGCGCCGGAACTCGAATTGGGGAAGCCGTTTCCGGGTCGGGTATTCTTCATCGCTTAAGCTCCTAGAGAGCGGCGAGCGTCGGCCGAGACCGGGGCCGAGGACTGCGCTTGGAAGCAATTCACCCGCGAAGTGTACGCAAGATTCCGCTTTGGCGAAAGCTGGATCTGCACTGCGTAACAGCGCCTTAACGTGAGGACGGCCCCGAGGCCTGGCCTATCAGGCCGGAAGCGGTGCCGTGGCCGCCCGCGAATCGGGCGCCGGACCCGGCGCAAAGCCGACCCTGCGGAGCCAGACGTCAGGGTGGCGGACCTCTGTCCAACCCGGCAGGCTGTCGGGTCCAGACCACACTCGGTCCAGCGCCTCTTGTCCTCCGACCTGCTGGACCGCTCTCAGGAACCGCTCCCCCTGCTGGTACTGCTGCAGCTTCAATCCCACCCCGGAAACCAGCAAGAGCAGTCGCTCGAGGGCGCTGGGCTCCTCGTGACGGCGATGGAACGCTTGGTCCAGGGTGTCGAAGTCGGGGAGGTGTCGTCTGCCGACCTCCCGCATGATGAAGTTGCCGTGTCCCTCCAGGACCGCCATCACCGCCTGGACCCGGCCCACCAGCGCGAGCTGGGGCCTGACGTTACGAGCGGCTCTCAGCATCTCCTCGAACCCGTGGACCCCGCTTCCTCCGGGCAGCTTCGTCAACTCCTCCACCATCCCGGTCAGATGGGGGGCGAGCCAGGGGTGCAGCTCGAACTGCCAGGCGTGGGTCAGCTCATGAAGCATCAGCCAGCGGCGCAGCGAATCCAGTGGCAGCTGTGAGCGGCGCTCGAAGTCGCGCACATTCGGTTCGACGATGAGAAGGGCGGGCGTCGGGAGCCCCTCCTCGACACCGCGATCAAAGCTGAGGACGGGGTCGTATTGGCCCAGAACGCGACCGCCCATATAACCCAGCAGACCGCCCAAGTAGAGGCTGGTCGGGACCCTCATCAGCGGACTTGGTCGGATTCCCCCCAGCTTCCCCTGGGCGCGCTCGATGGGAAGCATCATCCGCTGCATCATGGCCAGGTTCTGGTCCACGAAGCCCCGCCGGCCCACCACCCTGACTCGACCAAAGTTGGTGCCCTGCCGCCCGGTTCCGCAGGCCTCGGCCAGCAGCGGCACCAGCTCCGCCACCAACGGCTCATAGTCGCCGTCGGATCGCCCCACCTCATCAGACCCGTCTGAGCCGGCGCGGGAGTAGGCGGTCTTGCGCACCAGTTCCCAGTCCAGCATTGAGTCAGTGGACGCCCCTCTCATCTTGGAGAGGCTCCGTTCGGCTGCGATGGCCACCCCGGCCGCCACCGCGGACCAGGCCAGGACCGACTTCAGGTCGGGCATGGGCGGATCATATGCCCATTGAAGCGGGGGGCCGGCGCCGGAACGCCAGCTCCCTCCCGACCCTCTCGAAGCCGAGGGGATGGTAGAGCGCTCCGAGGGCGGGTTCTCCGAAGCAAAGGACCGGGGTCATCTGCTCGCTGAGAGCGGCGGCGGTCGCCGCCAGAACCACCGCGGTAGCCCCGCCGCGGCGGCGCAAAACCGGATCCGTCGCCACCCCCCCCACCTCGACCACCCGGCCATAAGATTTGGTCCATCTAGCAACCGCGGCCAAGTGGCCGTCCACCTCGGCGACAAAGGTGCGCTCGCTCGCCAATCGCTCTGCCCAGTGCTGCGGTGAGTCCAGTCTCATCCAACTGACCGAGTCGTAGATCCGGTACAGGTCGGGGGCATCGGCAGCGACCGCCGGGCGGACCGGGCACAGGGGCCTGGCGGGAACTCGAACAGTCGCCGCCACCGTGACATCTCGGACGTAGACGTCGAACCGATTGGTCAGCTCCAGCGGGAGCTGGGACTCCAGGCAAGAGAACCGCTCGAGCGAGTCCAACCGCTCCGCGATCAACCGCTCGGCGGCTGGGCGATCCTGCGCCAGAGGGGCCAACAGGTTCAGCCTCCCGGGCTGCGAGAGGGCAACCGCCCGGACCTCCCCGGAAGTGCCGAACAGCGCCAGCAGTGACAGTTCGTCACCCCTGTCCTGGAGCCGGCGCAGGGAGTCCCCGAGGTGTAGGCCCACCCACCCCTGGGCCAGCAGGAAGCTGGTCACCGCGCCGCGCTGCTCCTGGGTACGCACGAGGCGGAATGTCGTTTCGGGGCTGGGGGGCGCGCTCACCTCTAAATGATCGCCAACTCGGGCCACCCGGCGCACTGGCACTTCCACCGAGCGCCTGCTAGCACTCGGAGCCGGTGAGTGCTAAAATGACGGCACCGAGGGAACCAACCGAACCTGTGGGGATATAGGAGAACAGATACATGCCGAAGCAGTTGCTATTTGACACCGAGGCGCGCGCGGCCTTGAAGCGGGGCGCCGACAAGGTAGCCGACGCCGTCCGGATCACGATCGGGCCCAAGGGACGTAACGTGGTTTTGGACAAGAAGTTTGGCAGCCCGACCATCACCAACGATGGGGTCACGATCGCCAAGGAGATCGAGCTGGAGGACCCGTTCGAGAACATGGGTGCCCAGTTGGTGAAGGAGGTCGCCAGCAAGACCAACGACATCGCCGGTGACGGCACCACCACCGCGACCGTGCTGGCTGCGGCGATGATCAACGAGGGCCTTCGTCACGTGGCTCACGGCGCCAACCCGGTCCAGGTCAAGGTGGGAATTCAGAAGGCGGTTGACCTAGTCGTTGCGGAGATCAAGAAGCACTCGGTCTCCATCAGCGAGCGCGAGAAGATCGCCCAGGTTGCCTCCATCTCGGCAGCTGACACCAGCATCGGCGAGACCGTCGCCGACGCGATGGAGAAGGTCGGCAAGGACGGAGTGATAACCGTCGAAGAGTCGAAGGGAATCGAGACCGAGCTGGATCTGGTCGAAGGGATGCAGTTCGACAAGGGCTACATCAGCCCCTACATGGTGACCAACACCCAGGCAATGGAGGCGGTCCTGGAGGATCCCTACGTCCTGATCACCGACCGCAAAATCTCGGCCATCGCGGACCTCCTCCCGGTCGTGGAGAAGATCCACCAGAGTGGTAAGCCGCTGGTGGTGGTCGCAGAGGACGTGGACGGCGAGGCGTTGGCGACTCTCATTGTCAACAAGATCCGTGGCATCTTCACGGCCGTTGCGGTCAAGGCCCCCGGATTCGGCGACCGGCGCAAGGCCATGCTCCAGGACATCGCCATTCTCACGGGCGGAACCGTGATCAGCGAGGAGCTCGGTCTCAAGTTGGAGAGCGTGCAACTGGGCCAGTTGGGACGCGCCCGGATGGTCAAGGTCACCAAGGACGACACCACCATCGTGGAGGGTGCCGGAGCTGGCGATGCGATCAAGGGTCGCATCGAGCAGATCAAGGCGGAGATCGACAAGTCCACCAGCGACTGGGACAAGGAGAAGCTCCAGGAGCGCCTCGCCAAGCTCGCCGGAGGAGTCGCGGTCATCAAGGTGGGCGCGGCCACCGAGACCGAGCTCAAGGAGCGCAAGCACCGGATGGAGGACGCAGTGTCCGCCACCCGTGCGGCGGTTGAGGAAGGCATCGTCCCCGGTGGTGGCACCGTGCTACTTCTGGCCCAGGCGGCGCTGAAGGACACCAAGCTTGAGGGCGACGAGCAGATCGGGGTCACCATCGTCCGCAGGGCGCTGGAGGAGCCGGCCCGTCAGATCGCCAACAACGCCGGCGCAGAGGGCTCAGTGGTGGTGGAGAAGGTTCGTAGCCTTCCCGTCGGCCACGGCTACAACGCGGCCAACGGCGAGTACGTGGACATGGTCAAGGCGGGGATCATCGACCCGACCAAGGTGACTCGGTCAGCGGTGCAGAACGCGGCTTCGATCGCGGGCCTGCTCCTCACCACCGAGTCCCTGATCACCGACCTTCCCGAGAGGAAGGGAGCGGCCGCGCCGCAGATGCCCGAGTACTGATCCTGAACGCAGCCGTCAGGCTGTGAGCGCAAGGGGGTGGCCAGCTGGCCACCCCCTTTTTGCACCCTGACCGGGGGCAGCACTAGGTCAGCAGGAGTTGACCTAGTGCTGCCATGACCGACAATGGCTCGGTCTCATGGCCTCGATCCTCACTCTCCTCACCGACTTTGGAAGCGCTGACGGCTACGCCGGCGCCCTTTTGGGCGCGGTAATCCGGGCCGCCCCCCAGCTCCGGGTCGAGACCATCACCCACGGAGTGCCGCCTGGAGACGTGGGAGCCGGAAGCTACTGGCTGGCGGCATCGGCGCCCGCTTTCCCAGACGGCACGGTCCACTGTGTGGTGGTCGATCCCGGCGTCGGGACCACCCGCCCCCTGGTTGCCTGCGTGGTCGACAAACAGCTGGTGATCACGCCCGATAACGGCCTGATGCATTTCATGTGGCAGCGGGGACACGACCGGGCCGCCTTTCGGGTGGATCAGACAGCGTTCCAGCCCTCGTCGCTGAGTTCGACCTTCCACGGACGCGATCTCATCGGTCCGCTGGCAGCTCGCGTGGCCGCCGGGAGGTTGAAGGTTGAGGAACTCGGGCCCCGCATCGCTAGTCCGCACCTGATCCCCGACTTTGTACAGGAGGGCGATGGGGCCGGCACGGCGGCCCGGGTCGTGCTCGTGGACCGCTTCGGCAACGTTGTCCTGGCGGTCGCCAAGACGCCCTGGTACTCGCCGGTCCCGGCGGGGGTGTCCCTTCCGGGCGGGCGCCTGATCAGCCAGCTGGTGAGCACCTACTCCGAGGTTGATGGAGATGTTGGGCTTCTCTGGAACAGCGCAGGTCACCTGGAGTTGGCCGGAAACCGGGTCAACGCAGCCGCCAGCCTCAATCTTCACCCCGGTGACCGCGTGCGGGTCCTGTGGGCTGAACAACCCCCGGAGACCCGGGGGGGCGAGGCTAGGGCCGAGCCGGGATGAATCCGCGCGCCGCGTCACGGGAGCAGTCGCGGGCGCTGGATGTCGCTGCGGAGCGGAGCGGCGTGCCCCCCTCGATGCTGATGGGGGTAGCCGGCTTTCAGGTTGGGCGGCTCGCCTCCAACCTACTGAGGGATGGCTCCGCCCCGAGAGGAAGGGTCGGAGTGATCGCCGGCAGAGGTAGCAACGGCGGCGACGGGCTGGTCGCCGCCCGTCATCTGGCCGCCTGGGGCTCAGTGGTTCGCTGCCTGGTGCTGACCTCGGCTCGCGACAGCGCCGCCTCGGGGCCAGGCCTCGCGCGGTCGGCAGGGGCGGCAGGGGCCGAGGTCAGAATGGTAGAGGCTGGGGATCCGGCCATCCAGGCATCGGCAGACTGGGTGCTGGAGGACGTGGACCTGATCGTCGACAGCCTCCTGGGGACTGGAGCTGCGGGCGCCCCGCGCGGCGAGGTAGCGACCCTCATTCGGCGAATAAATCGTAGCTCGGCGGTGGTGTTGGCGGTGGACCTACCGAGCGGGCTGGACGCCGACTCCGGCATCGCTGAGGGGGACTGCGTGCGAGCGCACCACACCTTGATGCTGGGGGCCCCGCGCCTCGGTTGCGAACAGTTGGGAGCCCGGCACTGGGTCGGGCGGCTGTGGATGGCCGATATCGGAATCCCCCGCAGCTGCTATCTGGAGTGCGGCCTGGAGCCGCCGCCTGGGCTCGGTCCCGATCCGGCGTGATCTATCGCCGGGGTCCGGTCAGGGGTTGTCCAGATCGATCATCCGGCAGCAAATCGAGTTCAACTCCTCAGGCTCAGACCGGCCAACGGCCACGGTCCCGCCGATGTTGACCCGGAGCCGGCCGCGGCAGGCGTTTGGTTCAAACGAGAAGAGCATCCCCTGGCGGATCTCCGCATCCATGCTGATGGGGATCCGATGCATCCACCGGTACTCGGCACCGAGTCCTGCCTCGGCTCCATCGAAGAGGATCCCCAGCAGGGATGCCGGGCTCAGGCTGTGGACATGTGGGGAGAGATTCCAGCATCCGCTCTCCCTAAGGGGGGTCGCCATGGCGTCGCAGAGCTCGCTGAAACGAAGCCCCGGGCGCAGGGCGGCCAGTCCTGCCTCGTAGGCCCCCCGGGCGACTGCGGCGAGCTCTTTGGCCTCCGCGCTCACCGGACCCACCGCCACTGTCATCTGCTGCTGGGTCTCGATTCCCCCGTAGCTCGGCATGAGCTCGGCGTACACGAGATCGCCGGCCACCACGCGGCGCGGAGCGACGGCCCCAGCCCCCCAGTCAGGCGGTCCCCACGAAAGGCAGTTGTACCCCGACTTCACGATGAGATTGGGCGGGGAGACAGTCAGTCCCGCCGCGTAGATCGAGTTCATGATGGCTGCATACACCTCGCTCTCGAGGGCGCCTTCCCGAGTCGCCTCAAGCATCGCGTGGCAGGCGCGCTCGCCGACGGCTGCCGCGTGCCTGGCCAGCCTCAACTCCTCCTCGTCCTTCTCCATCATCAGCAGCCCGTAGGGCCCCGACACCTCCACGAACTGAGCCTTGGGCAACGCCTCCGCCACGTGGCTCCAGACCCCGAATGGGACGTAGCCCTCGAGCTCCATCGGATTGCGGCTGGTCAGACCGACCACCCCAACTCGGGCGCTCTCAAGGTGCCGCTCCTTCAGCACACCCACCAGGCCCGGACCAATCAGGCCGGCGCGAATGTCATCAATCCAGTACTCCCGCTCGTTGCCAGGATCCGAGCGGCCGATTATCCGAAAGGCACTCCAGGTGAGATGAACAGGGTCGCCCTCGGAAGGGAACACCACGACCCCCTGGAGGCTTTCGTTGGAGAGATAGGTCTCATACGTCTCCCGCCCTCGGAAACCCCCGACCACCAGCGCCGCAAGATCGTGTTCCCGCAGAAAGGATCGGGTGCGCGCAAAGCGCCGGTCCCGCTGGCTGATACCCAGAATTGGGGGCAGCCCGGGGCTCCCCGAATCGATCTGTGAAGCGGCTTCCTGTGTCACTAGAAATCCCCCGTGTCACCATCCATCGCCAGCTGCCGGTACCCTCGACGTAGATCCCAGGCCGACACGTTCTGCCCTGGCGAGGGTGGTTCGGCTACTGCCCAACGCCATGCCACCCTCCCGCGGCACTGACCGCGACGCCCTCCGGACGGCTCGCGCCGACGCTCAGAAGATGTTACCTCGCTACCGCGGTAGGGAGGGTAATGGCCGGGCCCGGACCGACCCCCGCTCGCTGCCGCGCTCCCCAGCGAGCTGCCGCTGCAAGTCCTCGACCAGGGACAGTCGCC
>DATLQZ010000041.1:0-8926 GCA_035534915.1 Candidatus Dormiibacterota bacterium | reverse complement strand
GTGTGTTCACCCCCGCCAGAGAGGAACTCCGCATCGGAGCAGCGGCGGCGGCGCTGAATGCTTCGGCGCGACCTCACCATGGCCGGGAGGGCCGCCCAGGCCTCGACCACTGCTCGGGCGGACGCGCCGGCATCCGCTCTGCCCAGGATCTTCTCCAAATTGATCAGGGTGCGTCGAAGCAGCACCCTGGTGGCCGCTCGCGCCTCCAGGTTCTTGACCGCAGTCCAGATCAGATTGCGCTGGATGAGGCGCGTCTTGAAGCCACCTCCGAGGTGGCGGGTGCTTGCCGAGTGGAAGTGGAAGACCCTGGCCGCAGGAACGCTCCAGAAGCTCTGCCCCAGCACCTGGGCGCGCAGTGACCAGTCGACATCCTCATAAAACATGAAGTAGCGGTCGTCAAGCAAACCGACGCCGTCGGCGCTGAACGCCTGTCGACGCACCAGCGCCGCCGCGAAACACAGACCGGCGACCGGCTCCTCGATGTCGTACTGGCCCTCGTCCACCTGCCCCAGGCCGCGCTGGGCACCCGGGCCGCCAGGATGGAGCACCATCCCGACCGAGTCGATGACCACCCCTGGGTCCGCCAGCAGGATCTTGGGTGCCAGGCCGATGGCCGAGGGGCGGCGACCAGCCGCCTCCACCAGCAGGCGGATCGCGTCCGTCTCGACCCTCGCGTCAGGATTCAGCAGCAGAACCAGCTCGCCACAGCTGAGTCGGACCCCCACGTTGGTGGCCCCGGCGTAGCCCAGGTTGGACCGTTGGCCGGCAAATACCAGCTCGACTCCGGACCCTCCGTCCCGGTCGAGTTCCTCCGCGACCAGCGCCTGCACGTCGCCTCTGCCAGCTCCGTTGTCGACCACGACCACCTGCAACGGTCGGTATGAGGAGGCGACGACCGACGAGATGCATTGGCGGAGCAGTTCGGCGTCAGGCTCGTAGGTGATCACCACGATGCTGACCAACTGCTCGGTCTGTGCCACGCGGTCCCGGGTCACCAAGGGGTCATGGCCTCATCGGGGAACCGACGCGGTGCACATCCTGCGCGCGCTCCGCCTGCAGATGGTCCCCCGAGCCGTTCCGCGCGCTCGAACCAGAGGGTAAGGCATGGGTCTGGGACGCTGGCCACAGCCGAATCTTACCGGGGCGCCGGCGGGACGCCGCCCTGTGGTCTGGGCCGCATCGGCGGTGATCGTGAAGCTGGTGGAAGGATCCGTCCCAAGCTACCGGGCTGACATCCGCTCCGCGTAGGCCCGTACCTCGACGGGGAGGGGTCCCGCGATCTCGTCCAGCCGCATCAACACCGCGTCCGGCCCAAGCCGGATGTGGAACTGCCGCATCAGGTCGAGATATCGGTACGCCCGGGCCCAGCGCTCCTCGCCGCCGACGGCGTACAGCCCCAGCAGGCTGTCGCCAACCATGTTCCAGCTGTGAACGGGGCTCCCACCAGCTCCGAAGCCGAATGTGGGCTCCCGCTCCTCGACGATCTCGGCATCCCTTTTGCGGCGTCCGCGCTGGACAGCCCGCCGATCCGGTTGCAGCGACACCAACGCGATGGCCGCCCCGGCCAGAACCCGCGCTCTGGCGATAGTTCGGTCACCAGCGGCCAGACCCCCGAGGTGCGCGCGACCGCGCCGGCTGAGGAATCCGAGCAGGTGCCGGAGCTGGAAGTTCTTGATTGCTGAGCGGTAGAGATCGCGCTCGGTCGTTCGGAACTCCCGCCCGGATTCCTTCCTCGGCGGTGGACACGAGCTGTCTCGGAAGGCCATCGCCCTCGGCACCGTCAGAAACCGCTGGCCGTAGATGCCGGCGCGGGTGCTCCAGTCAGTCTCCGCTCCGCCTGGGGCGAAGCGCTCGTCGAAAGGGCCCACCGCGTGCTCCGCGAAGGCCTGCCGCCGGATCAGGGCCGCCCCCAGGGAGATTCCTCGGACAGGCTCAGATTGGTCAAATTGACCCAGGTCGATCCGCCCTCTCCCGCGCCGGTAGACCGGGCCGTCCCAGCTGAACGCGGCCCCCACAGCGTCGATCGTGTCGGGTTCGTCGAGCCGCTTGACCTTGGGCGCGAAGCCGGTGATCTCGGGGTGACCGAGGGCCGCCGCCACCAGCTCCTCGACGGCGCGCGGCTCCAAAGCTACGCTCGGACTGAGGAACAGGCACAGCGCCCCTGAGGCGCTCTGGACAGCGGTGTTAAATGCACCCGCCGCCCCCTGCCCAGCCGGCCATCGCTGAACTGTGACTGGTACCTCCGCCTCGAGCTCGGACGCAGCTGATCGGGCCGCGCGCTCGACCGCCGCTCCGGTCGAACCTTGGAGGAGCAGGATCAGTTCGATCCGTCGGTAGGTCTGCCTCCCAAGCGCCGTGAGACAGCGCGGCAGCGCTGCCTCTTCGAGGCCTCCGCTCACAACCAGGACGCTGACCCGGCTGTCCGCAGCGTTCGACGCTCCCGAGCGCCCGCCCGAACCGTCATCTCCCACCTGCCTCAATCCTCCCGCCGGCCCATGCCTAGCTATGTGAATCGAGCCAACACCCCCATGGTACGGAGGGAGTCCGACCCAGGCTGGCATTGAGTGATACCGGGCCCCCCGGTCCCGCCAAGGCAACCTTCCCTACGGTCAGCCTTTAGACGACCGACGCCACCGGCGGAACTTCTCAGCTGCCGCTCTCGGACCTTGGCTGGTGAGCTCCTGCGCTCCGCGCCGGAGCAGCCGGAGCCACTCGGCGGAACGGATCTCGAGCGAGTTCGGTGGGTCGTTGGCTCTCTCCAGGCCGCGCGGATGGTCCGGTGCCCGCCGAGGGTTCGCCAGGAAGTGGGCCAACGGCTCCGAGACCTGTCGCCAGGTCATACCATCTGCCTCCCGGCCCACCCGCTCTGCGATCTGCCTTCTTCGGGGTGCGTCCCCGGCCATCTGGCGAATCGCCTCTGCGAGGGCGTCCACATCCTCCGCGGGGACGACCCAGCCCAGATCACGGCTGGCCACCAGCTCGGCGAAGTGGTCGCCGGCCGTACAGATGATGGGCAGGCGGCCCCATATGTAGTCGAGCATCCTGGTACGGAAGGCGTATCTGGTCTCCGCATGATCGAAGTGGGTTGAGACCCCGCAGTCGGCAGCCGCAAGCCATTTGGAGCGCTCGTGGTACGCGACCCACTCGGAGTTGAAGAAGACACGCCGACCCGTGAGCCCCAGTTCATCGGACAGCTCCCGCGCCCGCCGGGTCATCCACATCTTTCCGGGGATCTCTGCATTGGGATGCCCCGTCGACATGAAGATGAGCTTCACCCGCGGATCAGAGTCGGCCAAGCGGGCCATCGCCCTGATCAGGGTCAGCGGGTCGAACCAGTTGTAGAGGCCTCCGCCCCAGAGCATCACGACATCCCCGTCGGTGATCTCCCCGACCGCCAGGTCGCGGGTGCCGGGACGCGGTAAAGGAGCTTCGGACGGTAGGCCGAAGGGGACCACGTCGATCAGGGACCGCAGCGAACTGTCCTGTTCCCAAGTCTTTGGGTTGACCCTCCCCTCGGCGAGCAAGGCGCCGGTCCAGAGATCCCGCTGCGCCTCGCTGGCACAGACGAAGAAGTCGCCGACCCTGAGCAGTTCCCGGAGCACCTTTAGAATCTCGGCGCTCTGCTGCTCCTGCTCAGTCATGGACCGGTGAGCCTCCTGCACCAGCAGGGCGATCGGGAAGGGATCGTACAAGTCGACGATGAGCGGAACCGGCACGTCCTTGAGCGAGGGATAGCGGACGAGCGAGATCCCTTCGAGCAGGATCGCGTCCTGGGAACGGGCCAACTCGTCCAGGCGGACCGCGCTCAATTGGGGCATGACGACCAAGGTCCCGCTCCGCAGATCGGAGGCGCCGACGCCCACCAAGGTCACCTGATGCCCGGCCGCGACCAACGCGCGCCCTAACTCGAAGCAGCGGATCCCAGGGCCCGCCATCCGAACCCCAACCACGTCGTTGGCGACGATCAGCAGACGGCTCACCCTGGCACCTTACCAGAGCTCACAGCGCTTGTCCGGAGGATCCGGGACATCATCTGCGGGCCCACCCGGGAGGGCGTCAAGGGCTCGTCAGCGACGGCTCGGACCGGGAGACGTGAGGGGTGGACCGACCGGCTTCCGCCTGGTCCGGGGAGTGGGCAGATCTCCCAGCGGATGGCCGCCCGCCCTAGCTCACGCCAGCCAGAACCTACCCACGAGGGCAATGCTGGATCCGATCACGGAGACCAGTCCCATGGCCAGGAAGATGGCCTCGCCGGCTCGCCGTCTGACGGTGGCCAGCACGGCCGCCCGCCGGTCCCATCCGAGCGCCAGCACCACGGTCGGCGCCAGAGGCAAGAAGTACCGACCCTGCACCCCCACCACCACCGGGGCACCCACCGGCGTCCAGTCGGCATAGAGAACGGCGAACAGCAGCGCCGCCGAGACGGCGACGGCGACGGCTGCGCACAGCGTGACCCACAAGTCCACTTTGGCCCCCGCCACGTGGAGCCCGGCCAGCACCAGGAGTCCCGCGAGCAGTCCCACATACAGCCAGCGCTCCAAGGGAGTGTCGAGCCAGCCCAGGATGCCGATGAAACTCTCGAAGTAGAAGTGGGCGTTCAGAGACAGTGTCTGGGCGGCCAGGTGAGGCAGGAGTCCGGGGTGGACGAACACGAACCGGACCTGCTCAAAGGGGGAAACGCCAGTCCCTCGGATCGCCTGGAAGGCACCCTGGAATCTGGCCCCCAGGAGGAACCAGACGGCCACGACAAGGGTCATCAGCGCCCCCAGGGGGACCACCTTGAGGAGGTACGCCCAGAGCTGTCGGCGAGAGGCCTCCACCGCCCCCAGCGCCAGCACCAGGCCGACGTACGGAGGCCTAGCCAGGCCCACAATCGCAAGTGCGCCCAAGGCAACCCATTCCATGCCCTGGACGGGGAACACTCGCCTGCTCCACGGCACCCTGGCCGGGGTGGCAGGTCCAGTCGTCGCGGAGGCGCTCTCCCCGACCAGGGCGGCGCGCCGGTAGACGATCCCCGCGAAGACGGCCGACAGCCCGAACAGCAGCCCGTCGGTGGATGGTGAGGCCGCCAGGGCGATCGTCATCGGCAGCAGCCCCACAGCGGCGACCAGCAGCGACGCCGTGCCCCGGAACAACAAGATCGCCCAAGCCACCAAGGCGATGAACACCAGCGAGTTCACCAGCTCCTCGGTGTAGTAGCCGACCAGAATCCGATCGCTCAGAAGCCGACCGAGGGCGACCCCCACAGCACCCGGAACGTAGGCGAGTGGTGCGTATTCGGTGGTAGCCGCGAACGGGACAAAGGTCTTTCGGTTGGTCCAGGTTTCGCGAGCCGCCCGCTGGAATTCGGCCCTGGTGAGCTTCACGGGGTAGCGGAAGACCATGCCATCGAAGGTGGACTCGAATCCGGGCAACCCGGCGGGCAGGTATCCACCCGCCACCTGCCCCTTGACCTGACCGATGAGCCCACCCTGGGAAACCTGCACGGCGCGATCGAACTGCACGAAAGCGTCGGGCGTCTGCATGGGCGGCGTCAGCACGATGCTGATCGCAGCGGCCAGAAGGGCTGCGACCACGAAGAGCCCGGCCACAGCACGGACATCCTCGGGCAGATGGCGAAGACGGCCTCCGAGGTCGAGAACCCACTTCGTCAGCAGGCTGGCGAACCGCATGGACGGCGCGCGCGACGCCCACCCTCGCTCGCGCCGTGCTGGGGGAGGCGAGCTCACCAACTTGCCTCGCTGACTGCGGATCCCGCCGATTGCGGGCTGCCGACCCCAGTTAGGCTTCGGCCCCGTGGAGAGCTGGCGCTGGCCGTCACGTACCGTGGCTGCAGGTGGGAGTCGGCCTCTCGACACGACGTCCGCACCGACACACGTAGCCGATCCTTCGCGCCGGAACCCCGGCGACCAGCTCGTATTCCCCAACGCTCTTGGTCACCACGCTGCCAGCCGCCACCATCGAGTACTCGCCGACCTCGACCCCGCACACGATTGTGCAGTTCGCACCCAGTGAGGCTCCCCTCTTGATCAGTGTGGGGGTGATCTCCCAGGGCCCGACGGCGCGCGGGTAGAGGTCGTTGGTGAAGACCGCGCTCGGCCCGACGAACACCTCGTCCTCCAGGGTCACCCCGGCGTAGACGGAGACGAAGTTCTGGATCTTGCAACGCTCGCCTATCACGACCCCGGCATCCACGTAGCATGACTTCCCCACCTGGGTGTCGGCACCGATTCTGGCCCCGGACCGCACGTGGGCGAAGTGCCAGACCTTGGCCCCCTCCGCGAGCTCGGCGCCTTCCTCAACGACCGCTGTCGGATGGATGAAGGCCATGGCCTCACCGGCTCCTCTGCGCCAGCGCGCGGCGAACCGCTCCGCGCGTCACCACAGAGAGAATCACCACCCCGTCCCGCCAGATCCGCATCTGAGAGACCTCGGTCCCGTAGCGCGCTGGAATCGGAATGTCGCGGAGCCGCGCCCCCACGCGGCCGAGCTCGATCAGCATCGCGTTCTCGACCGCGTAGCCCTGCGCCAGCACCGACAGGTCCACCTGGCGAAGAGCGCTGGCGGCAAAGGCCACGTAGCCGTTCTGGGCGTCCATCAGCTTCCAGTATCCGGACGCCGCTCGCGTCGCCCAGGTCAACACCACCGTCCCTAGCATCCGCAGGGCTGGCATGTGGCGCAGGGACGACCAGCTGTAGAAGCGGTTCCCCTTGGCTACCTCCACCTGCCCCGAACAGATCGGCTCGAGCAGGTTGGGAAGGTAGGCGGGATCCATCTGGTCGTCACCGGCCATCACCACCACCACGTCGGCGCCCAGATCGAGGGCGCGGCGGTAGCCCGACACCAGGGCCCCGCCCACCCCTTGGTTGGTCTCGTGGCGGATCAGGACGACCCGGCTGTCGGCCACGCCGAGAGCGGTCTCCGAGGTGCTGTCAGTGCTGTGGTCATCGACGACCACGAGGTGGTCGACGAGGGCGGGACAGTTGCGAATCACGGTTGCGATGTGGCGCTCCTCGTTGAAGGCCGGCACGACGACGCAGATCTGACGGCCCTGAAACACTCACCCAGACCCCAGAGCGGCTCTCACCACCTCCACGACCTCGGTCACCTCGCCGGAGCTCAGCCCCTGGTGCACCGGCAGCGAGAGAACCTCCGTGGCCACCCGACGGGCGGTGCTCAGATCTTCTACCCGCACGTTGGGGTGTTCGGCAAAGACCGGGTAGTCGACCAGGACGTTGGGGTAGTAGACGCCGCTTCCGATTCCCTGCCTGCCCAGCTCCGCCGCCAGCTCATCGCGGTTGAGGCGAGCATCCACGGTCAACCGGATCGTGTACTGGTGCCAGGCGTGGCGGTAGCCTGAGGGCACCTGCGGAGTGACCAACCCCTCGATCCCCTCCAGTCCCGCATTGAGCAAGGAGGCGTTGCGCTCTCGCGCCGCCATGGTCTCGTCGATCCGCTCCAGCTGACCCAATCCGATCGCGGCAGCCAGATCGGTGAGCCGGTAGTTGTAGCCGATGGAGACGTACTCATACCGCCCCCGCATTCCCTGGTTCCTGAGCACCCTCAGGCTCTCCTCGTCTTTGGGATCGGCACCGGTGACGAGCCCTCCCTCTCCCGAGGTCAGGTTCTTGGTGGCATAGAGGGAGAAGCAGCCGAGGTCCATCGTGCCCACCCGATATTCGCCCTGGGTCGCGAGATGGGCCTGGGCCGCATCCTCCACCATCCGGATCCCGGTGCGCTGCTTCATGAGCCCGAAGCTCTCCATGTCCGCAGGCAGTCCGTACAGGTGCACGGGCATGACGGCCTTGGTTGCGGGGCCAACCACGTAGCTGACCAGGTCCGGCCGCAAGTTGAAGGTGGTCTCGTCGATGTCCACCAGGTGCGCCACCGCTCCCCTTGTCAGGATCGAGTTCATGGTGGCGACGAAGGTGAAAGGACTGGTGATGACCTCATCCCCGGGGCCGACGCCGGCCACCTCGAGGGCGAGCTGGAGTGCCGTGGTGCCGGACGAGGTCGCAACCGCGAAAGCGCTGCCCGAGCGGGCCGCGAACTCCGCCTCCAGCTCCGCCACCAAGCGGCCCTGGGCGAGGTTGCCGCTGTCGAGAGCCTCCGTGAGCCGTCGGCGTTCCGCCTCACCGACCCGAACGTGGCTGACGTTTATGCGCATAGGGCCTCAATGGACTCGGCGAGCTCGTGGGGGGGTAGGATCGTCGCTCGCTCGGCGGCCGCGTCGTCGTTTCCCTCGACCAGATCCAGGAAGTGGTCGAGCTGGAGGCGGAGCGGTTCCCCGGAGTGGCGCACGAAGGGCACGTCGACGGTGGTGGCGGCACGATAAATGAGGGCCCCCTCTGAGACCTGCTCCTGGGAGATGTTGCGGTAGGTCGTGAGTGTCTGACGAAGCAGGTCCAGCTCCAGCAGGGTCGTGCGGGTGGCCAGCTGCACCGCACGGACCTTGCGCTGCCACTGACGACTGCAGGTGCTGTTGACGATGGCCCCCTGGATTTCGAAGCTTGCTTCGACGGCCTCGATTCCCGCTACGTTCCCCTCAGGGGCCGACACGGCCGCCAGTGACCTGCATGGCGCGCCGGGGAAGTAGCTGAGCACCAGGTCGAGGTCGTGAATGAGAAGGTCCCAGAGGGCGTTGGAGGACGAGCGCCCAGGTGGCGGGGATTGGCGTTGGGTGCGCACGTGGAGAAGCTCGTCGGTGATGAGCCCTTTGGAGGTCACCACCACCGGGTTGAACCGTTCCACGAACCCACACATGAGAGGAGTCTGAAATTCCTCCGAGAGCTGGACCAAAGCGGCGACTTCAGCAGCTGTGGTGGCGAGTGGCTTCTCCACCAGCAAGGGAATGCGCCGGCGCAGCAACGCCGACGCCAGCTCGAAATGGCTCGCGGTGGATGAGGCGATGATGGCAGCATCCACG
>DATLQZ010000040.1:0-2133 GCA_035534915.1 Candidatus Dormiibacterota bacterium | reverse complement strand
GGGGATCACCCGTCATCCTCGTCTGACCCCTCGCGATAGTGGCCGATCCCATCCAGGTAGGGGGTCTCTGTCAGCTTCAGGAGCCGAGGGGTATTGAAGTAGCGCCGCTGGTTGACGATGAAGGGCTTACTGGCACCGTAGATGCACAGCGCCTGATCCTCGGGGATCCGACGGAATGAGCCGATGTCGATCATCTGCTCGACGCTCTCGCCAACCGAGGTGCTGTTGGAACCACCGCCCCTGGTCCGCGACACCTGGGTCACCTTCCTGGACCCGGCCAGGGCCGAGAAGTAGTCCGCGGTCTTCTTGTCCTTCATTCCCGGCAGCGCGATCGAGCAGCGGTGGTTGTTGAGTATGGTCCCGGCCTTGGCCTCGCCGTAGCGGTCCTCGATCTGAGAGAGGTCCTGCCAGATGCTCATGATCCTGATGTTCAGACCTCGGCAGGTGGAGATCAGCTGGTGAAAGTCCGGCAGCGGGCAGATGTTGGCCATCTCATCGAACAGGAAGAGCACAGGAGGGTTGGGCAGGAGATCGCCCCTGCTCTCCATGGCACTGATCGTCCGCCAGATCTTCATGACCAACGCCACGTTCAAGCCCGCGACCTTGCTCTGCTCGGTCCCCGGCGCCACCACATAGATCGTGTTGGCACCACCGAGGAACTCTTCGACGCTGAAGTTAGGCCGGTGGGGATCCGCCGAGGCGAGCGCATGCGGATTGAGCCAGATGCTCATGCTGGACTTCGCCATCTCGAGCATCGACTCGGCCTGCCTCGGATTGCGGCGCAGCGCCTTCATCAGCAACTCCCAGGCCTGCGCCCGTTGGGATGGGTCGGTGATCCGGGAAGGGGAACTACCAGGGCGGACCCGAAGACCCTCCTTTTCCGACTCCCACTGGGAGCTCTCGTAGAAATGCTCCACGTACCAGTCCATGAACTCGTTATGGAACTCATCCCCTCCGACAATCAGCACTGGAGCCGAGAAGTTGTTGGTGTTGACCCACTCACGAACTGTCTCCATGCCGACTCCGGCCCAGGCTGCTGCACACAGGTAAGCCGACAGAAGGGCATCGCGCCCGCGCTTCCACCAGTTGAACTCGCCATCACTCGACGCCGTCTCGCCTTCACCGCCGGCCCCAATCAAAGGGCCGATCGTCATCGCCTCCTGGATGTCCTTACAACCCTCGACCACATTGAAATTCAGCCGGTTGGAGAACTGAGGAGTGGCGTTGGTCGGATCGTAGAAGGAAACATGTCCCAGCCGCTGGCGCCGTCCAGCGGTGGCCTTAGCCAGGTCCTCCTTGACCGTGAAGATGACAGCCGGCCCGCGGTGCTCGAGGGCAGCCGGGATAGCGTACGAACTCGTCTTGCCACCACCGGTAGGGGCGAAGAGGATGACGTGGTCCTCCTTGGGTACCGCGAGGACCTTGCCCTGGTACGTGCCTATGATTCGCCGCCCGTCAGGGTTATGAGACGCAACCACAAACCGGCGCAGGTCCTTCATGGTGGCCCAGGCCCCATCGCGCGTGTGCGGCGGGGTACGCGTCTTTCCCGGTCGCAAGTTGAGCAGGCCACTGACCCAGTTGATGTTGGGAAGGCCGCCGCAGAGGTTGTAGATCACAACGCCGACAGCAGCTGCGATCAAAGCCAGCAGAGCGACAATGACAAGCCAGAAGACCGATGTATTCACCGGCCGAGTGATGCCTTCCACATTCCACCATGTGAGTGGCACGCTCGTCACGGGCTTGCTCCCGGCAACCACCGGCACCTTCGGCATTAGGGCGCCAATCAGGTTCTGCGCGAACTGCGAGGGTCCCGCCTTAGGCATCCCACCAGCAACCGCCGCCGCAATCCAGCCCAGAAGCCACCCAATGAGCGTCACACCCATCGCCCCGGTGAGGAGCAGGATGGTGTCCCGTTCACTGCTGTGAGCCGCGGGGTGGGACGGAGTCTGGAGAGGCATTGGCAGTTCCCTTCTGGTAGGGGTGAGCGAATCGGCGGGAGCGCGCCGGCCTCAGACGAGCGTACTACCGAATCGCGGACACGGGAGTGACAATGACGCCGGGAGGAAGCGCCTCAAAATCCCTCAGTTCCCAACGGCAGCGGCACCGGTACGGCTGCTCCCAGAAGCGGGATGG
>DATLQZ010000039.1:0-5816 GCA_035534915.1 Candidatus Dormiibacterota bacterium | reverse complement strand
GGTCGCGTCGAACAGCTGGCCGAGCAGATCACGGCCGGGGTTCTGCCCCACATGGGGCGGACGTGGCGCTGGCGGGTGGCACTCGTGGCCGCCGTCGTCGCTGGCCTGCTGGCGGGTGCGGTGGTGGGGCTACTCCAGAGCCCCAGGGAAGAGCCTGTCACCAGCGGGTCCCGCCATCCGGTGCGACGCCCAGCCAGCGTCGGCTGAGGCGCTTCCCCGGCGGCCGGGCGGTGGGGACGTCCTCCGGATTGTGGCGGGCCGCTTGCTCACATTTTGCGCACGGACTGGCGAGTATTGGGCGGCATGGGACATCACCTGACGGACCGATGAGGTGCCGATTTGAGTTCAGGACGGCACCTGGCAGCACCAGACAACACCATCCATCACGGCCATGAGGGAACTGCAAAACCGCGATCCCGGGTTCGATTCCCGGAGTCGCCTCCAGCAGATTTGAGATCAAAATAGCCCCCAATCCCTGCTTTTTGGAGTCGGTCGCGGGGGCTTGACGGCACCAGTGACGGCAAAGGGCTCCAGCCTCTTGCGCCGCCAGTGACGGATGGAATGGGTGCGGGCCAGCGTCCAACACCGCAGCCTGGCTCCAGAGGGTGTGGCCCAGGACCGAGGCGGTCCGGTGGCGTGGCTGAAGCCAGACTCTTCGCGACCAGTGGGCCGCCCGCCCTGCCCCCGAGGCAGGGGAAGGGCGGACCGTGGAGTCGGAGGGCCGGGTCGACAGCGGCCGGCCAATCCCGGGCCGCCGCAGCCCTGGAGTCGGCCCCCAATTGATCCCAGTTCCGCTGTCGGGCTTGGACCCCAGCGCGGCCTCGAACTCGACCGCGCTGAGGGGCTTGGTGGCCCCACGAGTGCCTGTAACACCGTGGGGCCAAAATACACGGCTCCGAGATCAAGGCGAGATCCGGTTCCCGACAAGCGTTTAGTCAGTCCGTGGACGGCTTCGCCGGCCGAGGGCAATCGCGGCCGCGGCATGCTCGCGGTGGCTGTGGTCGCCTTCGAGCTGCTGGCCGGCATCCCCGTTCAGGCTGACAAACTCTCGACCGCCCATTTCGCTGCTGTCAGCGGACCAAACCCTGTGGAATGGTCTATGGCAAACCACAGTCCGAACGGCACACGTCCACGAGTACGCAGCCTCGCTTGGTGATCTCGCGATCGATGGTCTCTACCGCCACTCGAACGGATCCTTCGATCGGACCAAGGCCGGAGGCTGATCCAGCTCTACTGAGAAGCGGGACCGACGATGGGTAGGCGGGCTGCTGGAGAAGGCACTATCTATGGCGGCGGGATGGTCGCTGGGAGGCTGCCGTGATTCTTGGCGGCCACCGGTACCGCTTGTACGGCCAGACGAGGGAGTCTGTGAGCCGCCAGTTGGTCACGGCGCTGCGGGCTCATCAGGAGGGTCAGCTGCCCCTGGGGTCGCGCGAGCCATTCGGGAGGTTCTGGAACGTCTGGCTGCCATCCATCCGATCCAACCTGCGGCCCCGGACCTGGACGCGATATGAGGAGCTGGGCCGAATCCACCTCCTGCCCCTGCTGGGCGCAACTCGAATTGGGGATCTCAGCGTCCAGAAGGTCCAAGCGTTGCACGGGCGGATGTTGGGGATGGGGATCAGCCCATCCACCGTTCACCACGCTCACGCCGTGCTGCACCGGGCCCTGGCCGATGCTGTCCGCTGGGGGGTAGTCTCCAGAAACGTGGCCGGCCTCGTCCCTCCGCCGCGCATGGCAACCAACGAGATGCAGACCTTGACCGGTGCCCAGGCGAGGGAGCTGTGTCGCGCCGCAGCAGGCAGCCGGTTCGAGGCACTCTACGTGCTGGCTGTGACCACCGGCATGAGGCAGGGAGAGCTTCTGGCCCTGAGGTGGAGCGGCGTGGATCTGGATCGGGGGTTGGCGCAGGTGACCGGGACCATGACCAGGACCGAGGCTGGACTCAGAATCGCTCCACCGAAGACCGCCAGATCGCGGCGCGCGGTTGCCCTGGCCGACCAGGCGATCGAAGCCTTGATCCGGCAGCGGGAACGGCAGGAGCATGAGAAGGTGCTCCTCGGCGAGGCTTGGGTAGACGAGGACTTGGTGTTCCCGAACTCCATAGGGGGTCCGATGCAGCGCGACCACCTGGTCAGGCGTGACTTCGTCCCACTGCTTGAGCGAGCCGGCCTGCCGGCCATTCGCTTCCACGACTTGAGACATACGGCAGCTACCCTGCTCCTGAGCGAGGGGGTGCATCCGAAGGTCGCGTCGGAGATGCTGGGACATGCCACCGTGGCGATCACCCTCGACCGCTACTCGCACGTGACCGAGACCATGCAACGCGCAGCCGCCCAGTCCATGTCCGAACTTCTTCGTGGTCAGCCGCGCCGTGCTGACGACCGCTCGGACTCCGGTTGAGAGCACGCGGACGTGGCCTGCCTGTGCCTGGAAGCATCCTTCGGCTGGCGAGCGCTCTCGCGGTCAGGACGCCTACGTTACGTCCAGCGTGATCGCCGGGCATCGATCCGGCTGCGGGCCGCCAGAAGGTGGCGAAGAGCAATTTCGGCGACCGGGAAATATCGCCCACACCGTGGCTCTGCCAACGCCGACCGCCTTGAAATAGTAGGCACCCCCATGCCGCCCCTGCGAAGCTACCACTGTCGGCGTAGAGGAGTAGAGGTCCGGCAGCCCTGCGCAATCATGAGGAAAGCAACCGATGGCAAACACACTACCCTCTGCAAGCTTCATGGTGACGGGGGGCGAGTACAACTGACCGGGGCAGTCGCCCAGCCGCTCAGCAAGGCGGGACTGCGTCCGCAGCCACATGGGCGGTTGGCAACGTGAGAATGGAGGAAGGTGAGGCGCGGGGATGGCATTGGCCGGATAGGGCAAGAGGGAGGTGACGCCCCAGACGCTGAGACCGACCCCAAGAGCAACTAACGCCGAGATCGTGGCTATCGCTGTCTTGTGGCGGGCTAGTGCAAGTCTCGACTTCACGGCCACACTGTAAGACGGAGCCACCACGAGTTCAAGTCGACCGTGTTCGTGGTACCGCTAAGGCGCGAGGGTCGGTTTCCGGCAGGCGATCTGGGCCAAGATCTGCACCGATCGACCGTCGGCGGCTGAAACACCTTGCCTGTAACAACGCTGACCGTGACGTGCCAAGATGGGGGTGTGCGAAGGCGCGCCTGGCATCACTCCACTTTGGCCAGGGTCCTGCAAGCGGCTCGGGTTCCCGGAGAGGCATCGGTGGGGAGCGCATTCCCGTCCCCATGCCCGGATGCTGGCTGCGGGTCGGGGCCGGTCGCGCACGGGCCCGCTGCACCGAGATGCACGCTGACTCCTGCGTCTCTAATGGCTCGGGTGGCCGCCATGACCGCGGTCCTGAGCGCTGGCATCTGCCTTGCGGGGTGCCAGACGGCTATCCCAGAAACGCCGAGCTCTCTGGCGACCATGATCATCCCAAGCGGCGACGGCGCAGTCACTGGCGGGATCGACGCCTGCTTTGGGGTCCCGCCCAAGAAGAAGCCAGGCTTTGTGGCGGGGACCGTGGTCGTGTTCGGTGGGTCGGTGACCCAAGTCCCAGTCCCCGGCGGAGACAAGTACCTGCTGCCCTCGGATATGGTCATGACAAGGTCCGTTGAGGCTCATCAGACCTACCGCTTCTTCCTGCCGCCGGGGAAATATGTGCTGGTGGGTCACTACGCAGGATCGATGATCGGTGGCCTTCAACCTTGGATCGCGGCAACGGTCGTAGCTGGAAAGAACCTAGTTCAGAATATCCCCAACGAGTGCAAGTAATTCAGTTGCCATCAGACCGACCGCTCCGGTGTACGCCCGCCCTTGGCATGCGGCCGGAGCACACGACTGCAGCGGACAGGAGCATCACATTGCCAGATGATTTCAGCGCTAGGATAGAGCGAACCGACCGGACAGACGAGGCCGTCTGGATTGAAGCCCGCCTACGTCCCTTCGACTCGCACACTGCCACCTCGGTTGTGCCTGGGGGATTCGAGAGCTACGCGCGCATGCTTCATCCCGGCACACGCCGGGACGCGGCAGGTGGCCCACCAGAGGTTCGCTGGGCCGAGGTATCCGCATGGACCGGAGTGCTGATGAGCAAGGACGTCCAGTTTCATCAAATCGCCTTCCCAAGGAGCGAACAGCCGACTCCGCCACCATGGCACGCCGAACCCGCGCGCGGCACATTGACGCTCGGCGATGCCACCGCGTTGCTTGAGATCCTCACGCGACATACGTCTAGCCCCACGCGATGCTGGTTCGGCGTGTGGGATGGCTACGGCGGATGGGAGAGTCGGGACACCGGATGGCCACCGAGACCAGGTGGGGAAATCCCGAAGGTGGAACTCCCTGGGCGCAGCTATCTCCTCTACCGGGGGCCGATTGAGGGCGCCTTGGCGTTCTCCGCGCCCAGCTTCCAGACTCCTAACCTCTGGTGGCCCTCGGACCACAGCTGGTGTGTCGCTTCGGAGATCGACCTCAACTGGACCTATGTGGGTGGGGCCACAACTCTGATCCAGGATCTGCTCCATAACCGGAGCCTAGAGGCGGTACCCGTGGAACCGGACGACAGCTGCGTGTTTCAGCTGGTCGCAGCCGATGCCCCGACGTTCCGCGAGGCGACCGAGACGCTACAGCGGGATGGAACCGTTAGCGTCTCAACCACGCTAGGTGAGATCGAAGCCACCCTGACCGGTCGAGGTCCGCGGTCGACGTTGGCGATGTCGTGGAATCGAGTCTACGGAGGTGGCGCGGGACGGTCCACAACTGCGTTGGATGGATCCGACGCGGACCTGATCGGTGCGTTGCTTGGGATGGCGCTTGAGAACCTACTGCGGAGCTGACGCCGCGCTACTGACCATCGGCCCGGGCCCGTGGTTGGAACTGGAGTAAGTTCGCAGTGAGCGGTCCTATGAGCGGGTTCTGTGATCGTAATGGCGCGCTTACACGTTAACCGTGTATTTGCGCCAGTAGTGAGGTATAATCGATCGGGCAACCTGGAACTGGCGAGTGGAGGGGGCATTGAGAAACGCCGATGGCCACGAAGCGTTCACTTAAGGTGCTGGACCGGCTCGCAGTGGAGGGCCGTACGGCGTTCACGACGGCGGAGGTGCGCTCAGCGCTCAAGCTCTCGCCTCAGGCCACCTCTAACCTGCTGAGCCGTCTCGCCGTCGAGGGTCTGGTCGATCGAGTGGCAGGGGGCCGCTACGTTCTGCGCCCCATTGGCGCGCTTGGCACTCAAGCCGTCTGGGATGACCTGGGCTCAGCCGTTGCGGCCGCCTTCGCGGGCAATCCACACCGGATCGGCTTTCTGACAGCGCTCGACCACCACGGGCTACTGACGCGCCCCGTCCGAACCGTCCAGGCGGCGAGCTCATACCGTCCTCGCCTCAAGACGCTCTCTGGACGGCCGCTTCAAGTCGTTCACGAGAAGACAGAGACGCTTCTGGTGGCCACGGAACGCCTTGGCCCCTCGTGGGTTGCAACCGTGGAGAGGGCGCTACTTGATGTGGCTAGGCACCCATACCTTATGGGAGGATCTGGGCGGCTAACGGAGGCTCTGGCGGCGGTAAGGACGACGTCGGGATTGGCCGAACTTGCCCAACGTCTCGACGCAATTCCCGCCTACCGGCGCGTGGGGTCGATTTCGACAGCTCTCTCGCTCTCAGTTGGCCGCAATCTCCAGCCCCCGCCGTGGTACAGCCTCATTGAGCTCGACCCGCAGGAAAGCCACGTTGACGGATGGGTCGACAAGTTGTGGGGGGTCGCATGGCCATACCCCGCTTCGGAGCTGGCAGCGGTGGCCGCGC
>DATLQZ010000038.1:0-1845 GCA_035534915.1 Candidatus Dormiibacterota bacterium | reverse complement strand
TGGGCAACCGTCGCCAACTAGTCGGGTCGACCAACATCTGACGTCGGCGTTTGGGCTGGGTCGAGTCGACCAACGTCTCACGGAGTATGGAGACCGCCCTCAAGCGAAACGAGGAGGGGCCACGATGAACTTGGGGTGCCCCATCTTCATTTGAACACGGCATACCCTTCTGGTATGCGCAGTGCGTCCCTGGGCCTAGGTCGGACGGTCGCCATCTTTCACCAGCTGTCGATAGATGACGTTAGACAGATGACGCTTTAGGCACCGAAGGGCCTCTCGCCAACTCTTGCCCTCGGTACGCCGGCGTTCCACATAGGCCCGGCCTCGCGGATCGATCTGAGCTTGGACCAGCGCAACCGTGTGGATGGCGCGATTCAGGCGTCGGTTCCCGCCGCGATTGAGCCGGTGCCGGCGGACGCTCCCAGACGAGGCCCGAACTGGGGCGGTTCCTGTCGCCGATGCGAAGTGATTCTCCGAGGCGAACCGGCGAACATCGCCCACCTCGGCAAGAATCCTGGCGGCGCCTAGAGTGCTGATTCCGGTGATCGCGGTGAGGTTGGTTCCGCTCGCTTCAACCATTTGAGTGATCTCGCGCTTCAGCTCGGCGATCTCGAGGTCGAGCCTGCGAAGGGCTTGGAGCCGTCGCCGCGCCAGACCCGCCCGAGTTAGCGAATTGTCAGCGAGCAGAAGCTCGGTCCTGGCCAGGTAGCGCTTGCTGACCAGGTTCTTGACTCCCACCTGATAACCGGGACTGAGCTCGATCAGATCAGCATGCAGGCGATTGGCGCAGCGGGTCCTCTCCCCCACCAGCTGCTCCCGGTAGTCAACCAGCTCACGAAGCGAACGGCTCCATCCCGTACTGGCCGGCTGCGGGAGGTGATCCTCGCGCAGAGCCACCCTGGAAATAGCTAGGACGTCGCCAGGGTCCGACTTGCCCGGTGTCCGCAGCCGGCGGCGTTCTCGGGCGGTCAGCCTGGAGGGAACCTCGACCACCGTTTGCCGGTGATGTGCGAGGTGGGTGGCGAGGGATCGACCGAATCCACCCGAACCCTCAATAGCGAAGACATGGTCGCCCGGCAGTTGTAGAGCCCAGTCCATTAGTGACGCGTGGCCAGCTCGCGAGTTCGGGAACTCGGCTGCAGCCTCCTGACGACCGACGTCGTCCACCGCGCAGGCCGCGAGCGTCTCCTTGTGACTATCAATACCGATCACCATGGCCATCCTCCTTGGATAGAGAAGTGGGCCGGGCGATGCGCAACCAACGGTCGGGTGAGAACCAGACTCCTATCCAGCGACAGCGCCCGGCGGGGTGGCCCGGGCTTCAGGCCCTCAACGGTGCGGCCACGGGCGCGGTTCCGGGCAGGGGGTTTTCCAGCCACCGGCCAGAGCCGGCCGAAGCGTAGCCCGGTCTGGGACGGGCGGTTGTGCGCTCAGCAGCCGGCAGCCAGCGGTGAGGCCACGGCAATCTGCCGGGCAGGTTTATCGAGAGCCAGGCTGGGGGCGCGAAAACGGACGCTTTCGGATAGGAGTCCAACGGTCTTTCGCTTTTTTCCAGCAACTTGACACCTCCTTGGCGCTCCCCCGACCCCCGCTTAACGGGGACCAGAAAAGGCGAAACCGGCCCGATTCGGCCGGTTTCTGAGTTCAAGCTACCCCTCGGGGTGGCTTTGAGAAAACGCCCCGAGGGTATTTGGTGCCGAGAGGGGTGTGAGAGTTCAGTAGATAAGCGACCGGGGCCGTGGGGCATGTCTCGGGTGATAGTGGACCGCCATTGGGAGGTGGCGGATGGAACTGGGTCGCTATTTGGTGGAAGCGGTGGTGTTCGGGGGGCAGAGCCCCAATGAG
>DATLQZ010000037.1:0-16336 GCA_035534915.1 Candidatus Dormiibacterota bacterium | reverse complement strand
CGGCGACGCACCCACCGCGGGCATCGAGGGGGCCGTCGGCGTTCCGGGAGAGCCGCTACCCCTGAGACATGAGGGTCAGTCGACTACAGGTGCATGGTTTCAAGAGCTTTGCCAGCCCGGCCTCACTGGAGTTCGGGGCTGGGATAACGGCCGTGGTGGGACCCAACGGCAGCGGTAAGTCCAACCTCGTAGATGCGATCCGTCTAGTCCTCGGAGGCGCCAGCGCTAGGGAGCTTCGTGGCCAGCGGCTGGAGCAGGTCATCTTCTCCGGGGGGGAGAAGAGGGCGGCTCAGGGAATGGCAGAGGTCACCATCGTCTTCGACAACGAAGACGGTCGGATGCCAGTCGAGGACGTGGAGGTGGCGCTCACCAGGCGGGTGTATCGAGACGGAACCAGTGAGTTCCGAAGAAATGGACAGCGGGTCCGGCTGCGTGATCTGGGCCGACTTCTGGATGCCACCGGACTGGCCCAGGCCGGCTATGCCGTGATTGCCCAGAACGACATCGAGTCGATTATTCGAGCCACTCCCGAACAACGCAGACATCTGGTGGAGGAGGCCGCGGGGGTGCGCGGTGCCCAGGTTTTGATCGAGGACAGTCGAACCCGGACGGAGGACCTCGACCGATGGTTGGAGGGTTCCGTGGGTCGCTTGGCAGAACTGCTTCCCCGGATCGAAGAGCTCCGTCTGCAGGCGCGGACGGCGGAGGAAGCGATCGGTCTCAGGGAGAAGCTGGCCCGACTCAGAGGCAGTCTGGAGCGGGCCGCGTGGCTGGCCGCCGTGGAGGAGGGCCGTCGGCTGGACCAACAGACAGCAGCAGCTCGGCGCCGACAGGAGGAGGCGGCCAAGGAGTTTGCGACCTACGAGCAGCAGTATCTCGACCAGCGGCGCCGACTTCAACAGGCACAGCAGGACCGCTTGGAGCGCGAGCGGCTGCTCGGGCAGATGGCTCTTCGAGTCCAGCAGACGGAGATGGCGGTTGAGCGCTGGACCGAGCGGGCCAAGCAGGCGGCACATGACCGGGGATCGGCGGAGCTTCAACTCCGCGAGGTAGGCACCGACCTGGCCGCGATCGGTGGCCGCGACGCCGCCGACACCCAGGTGGAGCAGGAGGCGTTGGCGCGGGCCCAGGCCGAGGGGGAACAGCTTGCGGTGCAGCTAGCTGAGATCGCGACCAGCACTGGACGCATCCAGGCAGAGGTGGCCAAGGCCGACGCCGACTTCAGGCGCGTCGATTCCCAGGCCGTCGAGGTATCCCACCAGAGGACGGAGCTGGAGGCTCGGACCCGAGTCGCTCAGGAGCGCGTAGACGAGATGACGCCGATCGTCGAGCAACTGACCGCGAGCTTGGTCGAGGCCCGGGCACATCTACTCGATGTCCAGGCGCGATCGCAGGTCATGGTTGCGGAGGCCCAGGCCGCCGATGTCGAGCTGGAACGGGCTATAGCTTCGGAGGCGGCTGCCCTCGAAGTGCTGCGGAGCGCGGAGGAGGTCATGGATCGCGCGATCGGTGCCGAACGAGACTCTGCGGCCAAGGCGGCAGCTCAGGAGGCGGTCCTTGCCGAGCGACGCCGCGGCCGTCCCATAGCCGAAGCAGCGTCCCGGGGCGCAGTCAATCTTCGACAGCTGAGCGCATCGGTCCGCCCGGAGGTGGAGGCTGACGCGCGGGCTGTCGAGGCCGCCCTGGGACAGCTTGGGACCGCGTTGGTAGGAGACCAGTCCGCTGCTCTGGCCGCCCTCTCCTCGGCAGGGGGTGTGGCAGAAATGGTTTGTTGGCCAGTGACCGTCGTCGGGGTGCCTCCTGAGACCCCTCCCGGCTGCCGACCTGTGGTCAGTGCGCTCGTAGGGGAGCCGGCGGATCTGGAGGTGGTGAGCAGGCTGTGCTGGGATGTTTGTCTGGCGGCGACTCGCCAGAGCGCCGCTGCTTGGACCGACGGGTCCCCGCAGCGACGGGCAGTCCTTCCTGATGGGACGGTCATTGGGACCGGATTCGAGATAACCGCCTCAGAGGTGGATGGTGATATTCAGGTAGCGCGCAGGTTGGAGGGAATTCAGGCGGAGCTGGCACGGCACCGTGTGCAGGTTAAGGAAAGCCACGACCGGGTCGAGTGGGCTACGGCACAGCATCGCAGCCAGCGGGCTCGGGTCGACGAGGCAAGAGCTGGCGGGGCGCGGACGGCGGCGCAGGCGCTCCAGACCACCCAATCGGAAAGCCGGAGCAGAGAGGCCGTGGGCGAGGCAACTCAGCGGCTAACCCGGGCCGAAGAGGAGCTGCAGCGGCAACGGTCGCGGGTGGAGGAGGGTGCTCGGCGACGCTCGTCGCTGGCGGAGAGGGGATCGTCGCTGGCGGAAGAGCTGGAGGCGGTTCAAGCGGCCCGCCTGGAGTTAGCCGAACGGCTGACCAAGCTTGCGGAACCAGAGCGTAACCTCAGAGGGGCGGTAGAGCGAGTCCGCCTTGCGCGAGTGGAGTTAGAGCTCCGGGAACAGGCGAGGGCGCAGCGGTTTCGGGAGGAGGAGGAGAGCAGGGCCAGGCTCCTGGAGCGAGGGAGGACGGCGAGGAGGCGGGTCGAGGTCGCCGAAAACTCAGCCGTGGTGGCGCTGGCGCTGGCGGCGCAGTCGCGGTCGCTGTTAGCGACAACTCAAGAGCAGCTTGGGCGGCTAGCTGACCCGGATCGACAGACCAGCGATGTGGACCCGATGCAGCAACTGGGGGTACTCGAACGGCGCCGCGCGGAGCTGGAGGCGCACCTGGCCCACGCGGCCATGTTGACCAAGGGGTTGGAGCGTGACCAGCTGGCCCAGCGGGATTTAGTGGAGCAGCTGCGCGGGCAGATCGGTGAGGTTGAAGAAGGGGCAGATACAACTCTGGGAGCAGTCTCCGACGATCCCCAACGAGCAGGCCAGGATATCGCCCGCTTCGAGCGCCGGCTGCAACAGCTGGGTCCGGTGAATGAGCTGGCCCCGGGCCAGCTTCAGGACCTCCTGGATCGGACCGAGGGCTTGCGTGCGGCGCACGAGGACACCTCGGCCGCCCGGATCGACATCGAAGCGGTCAGGGATCGGCTGGACCAGATTGTCGACTCACGCCTACGAACCACCATGAAGCAGGTGACAGCTGAGTTTGAGTCGACCTGGAAAGAGTTGTTCGGCGGCGGCCGCGCATCCCTGCTGACCACCGGGACGGCGTCCGGGAGCCCATGGGGAGTCGACTTGGAGGTGCAGCCACAGGGAAAGCGGGTGATCCCGATGGCGATGCTGTCGGGCGGGGAGCGGGCCTTGACCGCGCTTGCCTTGATCCTTGCATTGCAGCAGGTTTCGCCCAGTCCCTTCTACGTCTTCGACGAGGTGGATGCCGCGCTCGACGAGGTCAACGTCGGCAACTTCGCGCGGCTTTTGAGCTCGAGGGCGGAGCGGAGCCAGTTTTTGGTGGTCACCCACAGCCTCACGACCATGGCCATGGCGTCACATCTTTACGGGGTGACCCAGGACGGGCGGGGAGCGAGCCGCCTCCTTTCCGTCAGGCTCTCGGCCGACGGCAGGTCGGTTGAGGACGCGGCGGGAGAGCGCGTGGCGGAGGCTCTTGTTGGCAGCTGAGGCGGGCGGCGGGGATAGGCCGCGCTGGTGGCTGCGCCTCCCAGCCCGGCTCGACCGGGTCGGAGGCAACATGGGTCGGCAGCTGCGGACGCGATTGCGTCGCGGGCAGCTCGCCGACGCGGACCTATATGAGGAGCTCTTCGAGCTATTGCTCGCCAGCGACTGCGGGGTGCCGATGACCGAGATCCTCGTCTCTGGACTCCGAGAGCGTGCAGCCAAGGGGCGGCTGCGAAGCGCTGATCAGTTGCTAGCGGCGCTCAAGGAGGAGATGCTGGCGCAATTGGTCGGTCCCGCCCGGGAGCTTTCGCTCTCGGGCTCACCATGCGTCTGGCTGGTTGCGGGTGTGAATGGGTCCGGGAAGACCACCACGATCGCCAAGTTGGCGCAGCGCCTCCAGTCTCAGGGGATAACTTGTCTGGTGGCCGCCTCGGACACCTTTCGAGCCGCAGCCATCGACCAGCTCCGGCGCATGGTCGAGCCAACCGGTGCGGAGATGGTGGCTCATCAGGTTGGCGCGGATCCCGCCGCGGTGGTTTTCGACGCCATCGCCGCCGCCCGGGCCCGCGGCCGCGATGTCGTGCTGGTTGACACCGCCGGGAGACTCCACACCAAGGACAATCTGATGCAGGAGCTGCGCAAGATCAGGAGGGTTGTCACCGGTCAAATCCAGGACCAGCCGGCAGAGGCGTTGCTGGTCCTCGACGCCTATGTGGGCGCCAACGCCATCGCTCAGGCCCGGGCCTTCGGAGAGGTGGTGGGTGCCACCGGGCTGGTCCTGACCAAGCTCGATGGAAGCGCTCGCGGGGGGTACGTCTTCCAGGTGGAACGCGAGCTGGGGCTTCCCGTCAAACTGGTTGGACTCGGTGAGGCCGCCACGGACATCGAGGACTTCGACCCCGTGGCTTACGTGGACCGACTGCTGTCCGAGGATGACGCTGATCGGTCCTCGGGCTGACGTCCAGCCACTCCCGCAACCACCTCCGATTTGCGGTGGGGGGGCGTAGCCCCTACCCTGTAAAGGCTTTGGCCTTGACACCTAAGGGAATAACCGATACCAAGCTGCATAGGCAGCTCTTGCTGGACGCCTACGGCACCCTCTTGACCGACCGGCAGCGGGAAGCTTTGAGATTGCATCTGGATGAGGACTGGTCAGTGACCGAATTGGCCCAGTCAATGGGCGCCTCTCGGGCGGCGGCTCACGACCTTCTGCGCCGGGGCACCGAGCGGCTCGAGGAGCTGGAGACCCAGCTTGGCCTGTGCCGGAAGCTGGCGACAGCGGAGCAGCGGCGAGCTCATCTAGAGCGAAGGGTTCAGCGCCTGGAGCTACAGCTGGCGCGGGCCGTCGGTGCCGCCGGCTGATGTTCGACACCCTGACCGATCGTCTGGCCGTAGCCTTCAAGCGGTTCACGTCCAAGGGCCGCCTGACTCCCGAGGATGTGGAGGTTGGGCTCCGGGAGGTGCGGCTGGCGTTGCTGGAGGCTGACGTCAACTACAAGGTGGCACGCGACTTCATCGACCGAGTCCGCTCCCGGGCGGTGGGCAGTGATGTGCTGGAGAGCTTGACCCCGGGGCAGCAGGTGATCAAAATCGTCTTCGAAGAGCTGGTCACTCTGCTGGGCGGTGAGGATGCCGGCATCAGCTACAGCCCCCAGCCGCCGACCACGATCTTGCTGGTGGGTCTGCAGGGTTCGGGCAAGACCACGACCGCCGTGAAGCTGGCCCTACTGGTGCGGCGCGACGACCACCGGCCCGCGCTGGTAGCCGCCGATTTTCGTCGGGCGGCGGCTGTGGACCAGCTGCAAACGCTGGCAGCGGAGAACCAATTGAGCGTTCTGGTGCCAGACGCCGCTCGAGGAATCTCGAAGGGAATCGCCCAGGCAGTCGCCGAGGCCAGGCGCCAGGGTGCAGATGTGGTCATAGTCGACACCTCTGGGCGCCAGCATCTGGATACCGCTCTCATGGGGGAACTGACTGCCATCCGTAGGGAGGTGAAGGTCTCCCAGTCACTCCTGGTGGTGGACGCGATGACCGGACAGGAGGCGGTCAGGGTGGCGGGGGGATTCCGGGATCAGGTCGGAGTCGATGGCGTAGTTCTCACCAAGCTCGATGGTGATGCCCGAGGCGGTGCTGCGCTCTCTATGCAGGCGGCAATTGGGCTCAAGGTCTGGTACTGCGGGGTCGGTGAACGGCCCCGTGACCTGGAGCCATTTCATCCGGAGCGAATGGCTCGGCGCATCCTGGGGATGGGTGACGTGCTGACTCTGATTGAACGAACCCAGGATGATTTCAGCTCAGCGGAGGCGATCTCGGCCCAGGAGCGGATGCGCCAGGGGCGGTTGACTCTGGACGACTTCGTGCATCAGCTCAGACAGATTCGCAAGCTGGGACCGCTCGAGTCGGTCATGGGAATGATCCCGGGGGGCAGGGAGATGCTGAAGGCGCAGGGAGCGGCAATTCCTGACGAGGCGCAGCTGCGCACATTGGAAGCGATCGTGCTTTCGATGACCCCCGAAGAGCGGCGGCGACCGGAGCTGGTGGATGCTTCCCGCCGCCGGCGGATCGCGAGCGGCAGTGGGACTACCCCAGTGGAGGTCTCGCGCCTGATCAAGAGCTTCGACCGCATGCAAAGTGTCATGAAAAGTCTCAGCGGGATGGGTGGCCGCCGTCGTTTTGCACAGGAGATGCTGAAGGGCTCTGGGGGCGGTCTGCCGCTCCTCAAGGGCTGAATTGAACGGGGTCCTCGTGACCTCCGCAAAGGAAAGGTAGGGAGAACACACCGTGGCAGTTAAGATCAGACTCAAGCGGATGGGCGCCAAGAAGCGCCCGTTCTATCGCGTGGTGGTGGCAGACGCAAGGTCCCCGCGGGACGGTCGCTTCATAGAGTCGGTGGGTTACTACGACCCCCTACGCGACCCTAAGGTTGTGAAGCTCGACGATGAGCGCATTCGCCACTGGATGGCCACCGGGGCGAAGCCCTCCGATGCCGTCAGAGAGCTGATGGAACGGGAGGGCATGCTCCCGAGAACTCCGAGACCGGTCCGTGCCAGCAAGAACCCGCCCGCCGCTACCGCACAGGTTGTGCCGCCGACGCCGGTAGTCGAATTGGCGGAGGCGCCCCAAGCGGCTGCTCCATCTGCGGATGAGGACGGCCCTCATCCGGCTGAGGCGGCTCCAGCAGCCCTGGGGACTGAGCCAGACGCGGCGGAGGGCTGATTCGGTGCCGGACTACGGACAGCTGGTCAGCTACATGGTCAGGCAGATGGTTGGTGATCCAGACGCGGTAGCCGTGGAGGTGGAGCAGGATGGCCATCATGCGGTGGTGAGGATCGCGACCGCATCGGCGGACCTGGGCAAGGTCATCGGCCGAAATGGCAGGCATATCGATGCGATCCGGATGGTGGTGAGGGCGGCTTCGCTGCGCAACCGGGACAGGGTTCAGGTCGAGGTGCGCGATTGAGCCGATCCCCGGACTGGGTCCGAGCAGCACGGATCGTCAAACCCCATGGGATCGAGGGCGAGCTTTGCTTGGAGATGCTTGGAGGAGACCGAGACCGGCTACCAGCGGGGACCGTGGTTCGGGTGGGCTCGGCTGTCCTCGCCATAGTCGAAGCGTACCCATCCGCACGCGGCTTGATCTGTCGCCTGAGCGGCATCTCCGATCGAGACGCGGCGGCGACCTTGACTGGCATCTATCTGGAGGTGGACGGCACCAGCGTGCGGACCCTTCCTGTTGGAGAGTTCTTCCACTATCAGCTGGTCGGGCTCAAGGTGGTCGACGAGCTCGGTCGACCGCGTGGGCGGGTGGTCGACGTCGAGCCGTATCCCGCCAATGACGTCTATGTTGTCAGAACCGAAGCGGGAGATGTCCGAGTTCCTGCGGTCCGACAGGCCGTCGACAAGGTCGATCTGGACGCGGCCACTATGACTGTGGGCAGCGCCTACCTGGAGGGGTGGGTGGATGCGGTTTGACGTAGTGACGCTCTTTCCTGAGGCCTTTCCCGGGCCCCTGGCGGTAGGGGTCGTCGGCAGGGCGCTCCAGGCGGGTCTGATTCAGCTGGCGAGTCACGACCTGCGCGAGTGGGGTCTCGGGAGCCATCGTCAGGTGGACGACACCCCGTTCGGCGGTGGGCCCGGCATGGTGCTCCGCCCAGAGCCGCTGTTCTCCGCGGTGCGGGCCGTTCGGGAGCTGCCCGGGCTGGATCCAGGACACGCGATTCTCCTTTCGGCTCACGGTCGGCGCCTGACCCCGCCAGTGATCGAGGAGCTGGCGCAGCATCCTCGCCTGATTCTCGTCTGTGGCAGGTATGAGGGGGTCGACGAGCGAGTCCGGGTGGGACTTGGGCTGGATGAGATCTCAATTGGGGATTTCGTGGTCAGCGGCGGAGAGCTCCCCGCGATGGTGCTTATCGAAGCGGTCGCTAGGCAGCTCCCGGGTACCGTGGGAGACCCGGCTTCAGTCGTGGACGAGAGCTTTGCCGATGGGTTGCCCGAGTATCCTCACTACACTCGTCCGGCGGTTTTTGAGGATCTGGAAGTTCCGGCCGTCCTGAGGAGCGGCGATCATGCGAAGATCGCAGCTTGGAGACGGGCCGCTGCGCGTGAACGGCTGCAGCGGCTTCGACCCGACTTGGCGACCGACGCCGCCGTGCCGTCGGTCGGAAAGGGAGCCGTCAGTGAAGATTGATCGGAGGCCGGGATGGCGCGAGCCGCTGCCCGGTACGGGAGGTGAGCCATGAACATCATCGATCTCCTGGAGGAGGAACAGCTCAGGGAAGACGTGCCGGAGCTTCGGCCCGGGGACACCGTGCGCGTCCACGTCAAGGTGGTAGAGGGGACCCGGGAGCGAATCCAGGTCTTCGAGGGATTTGTTATCGCGATGCACAGCGGGGGTGTGCGGCGCTCGGTCACCGTGCGCCGGACCGCGCATGGGGTCGGAGTGGAACGGACGTTCTTGATCCACTCGCCGCGGCTAGCCCAGATCGAGGTCATCCGCCATGGTCGGGTCCGACGCGCCAAGCTGTACTACCTAAGGGGTAAGGTGGGCAAGCGGGCGAAAATTCGGGAGCGACGCGAGGTGGCACCGAAGCTTGCCGTCACTGCGGCAGCCGAGATCGTGGAACCATCTCCTGAGGTCGTGGCGACTCCGAAGCGTCGCTCCCTACGAGTCCGCAGCAAAGCAGAGTGAGGAGCTGTTCTGAGCCACTGGCGGCGGGAGCCCCTCCCGTTTTCCGGTGCGCCAGGGAATAGACTGATCACGTGTCCGAGCACAAGTTGAGCCAAGTGCTCATCGTGTCACGCCAGGCCTCCCGGTCTGACACGATGAGCAAAGCGCTCGAGAAGCGAGCGCTGGGGATGGTTGCCTTCGAGTCCAGCGCAGAGGCGGCGGCGAGCTTGGAGCAGACCCCCGCCGACGCCGTCCTCATCGAGGTGGTCGGTGAGGATCCCGGGCTGGTTCCGCTGATCCGGCAGATTCGTTCCAGCATCCTGCACGCTGCCATCCCCATTGTCCTGGTAGCGGCCGACCCCAACGCGCCGTTGGTGGCAGCGGCGATGGATGCCGGAGCTAGCGAGCGTATCCTCAGCAGCATTCCAGCCCAGGCCGTGGCGGACATCCTCAGAGCTCGAATCCAATCTGCGGCATCTCCCGAGCGCCCTGTGAAGGGAGCGGGCGAGTTGTGGGTGGTCTGCGGCCCGCGCGGAGGGGTTGGTCGGACTTTGCTCGCCAGCAACCTCGCCGTGATCGCTGCCGAGAGCTATCGGGTTGCGCTGGTAGACAACGTGCCGCGCTTCGGTAGCGCCCTGGTTGCCTTCAACCTTCCCTCCCAGACTCCGACCTGGGTGGAGCTGACCGCCGTCGGACCGGAGGAGGAGATCTTCGATCGTCTCCCTCGGCACCCGAGCGGGGTCTCGGTGCTCCCGGCACCCTCGAGACCGGAATTGGCCGACTCGGTTTCGCCAGCGGCGGTGGGGGCGATGATCCTTCGTCTCACCCATGCGGCCGACCTGGTGGTCGTCGACCAGGGAGGGCGACTGGACAACGGCGGTATTGACGTGCTGGAAAGTGCGGATCACCTGGTGGTGGTTGGCACGCCGGATAACCCCGGGGTGTATGCCCTACTGGCTTGGTTGCGGATCGGTGACCAGTTGCAGATCCCCAGGGATCGCATCTCGGTGATCTTGAACTGTGTGCTCCCGTACCACCAAGTCGACGCGGACCGTGCATCCAAGGTGCTGGAACAACCGGTGCTCGCCGTTCCGCACGCCGGGCTGGATGGGGTCCGCTCGCTCAGCGGCGGAGAGCCCCTGGGGTGGCGGCATCCCGGGAACCGCTGGGTGAAGTCGCTCCGCGGCACCATGACCCAGATCTCGCCGGTTCTGTCAGCCAAGCTGAAGCACTGAAGGAAGCTGGGGTGGGCCGCACCCCCCAACTCTGAGGGGAACCGGTGGCAGTCAGAGCTCTCCGGTTGGCTCCTTGCCCTCTGGCCAGTACTGTTCTTCGAGGATCTCCGAGTCCGCCAGCCCGCTCCTGGTCATGACGGCCCGGGCGGTGGCGATCATCCCCGGATGACCGCACAGGTAGACCATGCCTGCCCCGGGGCTAACGCCCCATCGATCTGCGTACTTCCGCAGCACATCCTCGGCCCTGCCGGTCTCGCCCTTCCATTCGGGGTCGCCCCACGGGCGGCTGATTGTTGGCACGTAGTCGAACCAAGAGTGGGCGGCTGCAAGAGCGGCCATCTCCTCACTGTATCCGAACTCAGAGGAGAAGCTCGCCCCCTGCAACAGCAGAATTCTCCTCGGTGCGGTATCAGGCCGCTCCGCCAGAAGCAGATGGCGAAGGATACTGGCAAAGGGAGCAATCCCGGTGACCGTGGCCAGGAACAGATGCGCCCGATCTGGGTCCAGCCCGGCGCGCAGGAACAGCCCCTTGGCTCGCTTGCGCATCAGCAAGGTGCTCCCTTCGCCCAGCGGATGCAGGTGCGGGGTCAGCGCCCCTCCCGGAATCTTCTCAAGAAAGAACTCGAGCTCCGGCTCCTCCGGGGCGGACACTATCGAGTAAGGTCGCTCCAGCACCTTGCCGCTGAGTTCCACTCCCAAGGTGGCGTACTGACCTGGACGGAACGCGAACGGCGTTTCGGGTCGGAGACGAATTGACCACAGATCGTCGGAGAAGTCGCGCCGCTGGACGATCTGGCAATGGTGGTACTTGTCTCCGAGATCGGCTGGCAAGAGTCTTGAATCCTCTGATTGATGGGTACCTGAGGTCAGTGTATCGGGGCCCATGTCCGGCCCTGGGGTCGCTTGAGATTGAGGAGTGCCGGGAAGGCTGTTGTTAGAATCGCCACGCCCAGCCCGAAAAGAACCGAGGAGTTCAATCCAGCCGATGCCCACCCGTAGCCTGATCATCGTCGAGTCGCCCAGCAAGGCGAGAACGCTCAGCAAGTTCCTCGGAGACAAGTACGAGGTGAGGGCCTCGATGGGCCATGTTGTGGACCTGCCGAAGTCTAAGCTGGGGATTGACGTGGACCAGGACTTTGCCCCTGATTACACGGTGATCAAGGGCAAGGAAAAGCAGCTGAGCGAGCTCAGGGCGGCCGCGAAGAAATCCTCTAAAGTCTTGCTCGCTGCTGACCCTGACCGAGAAGGCGAGGCCATCGCCTGGCACATCGCCAAGCAGCTCAAGCTGCGCGATCCGGAGCGAATCGTCTTTCGCGAGGTCACCAAGCCGGCTGTGGAAGCCGCTTTGGCGCAGCCCCGTCCAATCGATCAGAACCTGGTAGACGCCTATCAGGCCCGGCGGGCGATCGACCGCCTTCTCGGCTACAAGCTGAGCCCCCTGCTGTGGCGCAAGATCCGCAAGGGGCTGTCGGCGGGGCGAGTCCAATCGGTGGCCCTGCGCCTGGTGTGCGACCGCGAAGAGGAGATCGAACGGTTTGTGCCCACCGAGAGTTGGAGCCTTGACGCCGTTCTCGAAACGGTGGACAAGGTCAGCCTGCAAGCCCGCTATCAAGGAGCCACGGGTAGTGCTCCGGCGCGCAGGAGTTCGAAGAAAGCAGCCGACGGCGATGAGCCGAGTGCCCGTTTGCCCGATGAGGCGACCACCCAGCGGGTCATCGCCGCTCTGAAGGGAGCGGAGTACCTGGTGACCGCGATCGAGCGTCGTCGGGTGCGCCGGAATCCGCCGCAGCCGTACATCACCAGCACATTGCAGCAGGATGCCTCCTCTCAGCTGCGCTTCAGCCCCACCAAGACGATGCGCGTGGCCCAGCAGCTGTATGAGGGGATTGAACTGGGGGCGGCGGGGGCGACCGGTCTCATCACCTACATGCGCACCGATTCCACCAGGGTCAGCTCAGGAGCGGTGGAGCAGGCTCGGGACTTCATAGAGGGAAGCTACGGGAAGCAGTACCTGGGGACCGGAGCAGGTGGTCGGCGCACTGCCAAGGCGGCCGTACCTACCCAGGACGCCCACGAGGCGATCAGACCCACCACCGCTGGTCGGAGCCCAGACGAGGTGGCCTCGTTCTTGAGCTCTGACCAGCTCCGGCTGTACCGACTGATCTGGCGGCGCTTTGTGGGCAGCCAGATGGCTCCTGCCGAGTTCGACTCAACCCGGGTGGACATCGAGGCAGGTGGGCACCGCTTCCGGGTGACCGGAAGTCGACTGTCGTTCGACGGCTTCCTGAAGGTTGCGGGGAGCGAAGAGCGCGAGGACGAGCTGCTTCCTGAGCTGGTGGAGCAGCAGCGACTGGAGTGCCTCGAGTTGCTCCCTGAGCAGCATTTCACCCAGCCCCCGCCGCGCTTTACCGAGGCCAGCTTGGTCAAGGAGTTGGAGGAGCGCGGAATCGGGCGCCCCAGCACCTACGCACCGACGGTTGAACTCATCCAAACCAGGGCCTATGTGCGCCAATTGGAGAGGAGGCTTCATCCCGCTCCCCTGGGGAAGGCGGTCAACGAGGCGCTTACGGGCCAGTTTCCAGCTGTCGTGGACTTGGGGTTCACTGCTGAGCTCGAGCGACGGTTGGACGGAATTGAGACCGGCGAGGACGCCTGGGTTCCGGTGGTCCGAACGTGGTATGAGCCATTCGCGAAGGTCCTTGAGCAAGCCCAGGAGAGCATGCCCAGGGTCAAGATAGAGGCCCAGAAGGCCGACGGGGAGTGTCCGCGCTGTGGGGCCGATCTGGTGGTCCGTTCCGGTCGTTTCGGTGACTTCGTCGGATGCAGCCGCTACCCAGAATGCGACTACATCCAGGGCAAGGACGAGCGGGCCCCGGCTGAGGAGATCGGCGAGGCCTGCCCGCAGTGCGCCAAGCCGTTGGTGCGTCGAACGGGTCGGCGCGGCCCCTTCATCGGCTGCTCGGGATACCCCAAGTGCCGCTATGTGCGGCCAGAGCCGGCGGTGGAGGGGACGGCGGCCCCGGCTCGACCCGCTGCTGAGCTGACCGGCGACAAGTGTCCTGAGTGCGGCCAGGAGCTGGTTAAGCGAATGGGCCGCTTCGGACCGTTCGTCTCGTGCTCGGGGTACCCCAAGTGCCGGTACCGGCCGCCGCGAGTGGCTGCTGCCGGTACCGCTGCGAAAAAGCCCGCGCGGCGGGGAGCGGTTAAGGAGCCTACGGGCCAGCCCGTAGGGTGACCGAGGCGGGCGGTATCGGCGGTCAGGGTAGACTTTAACCTTCGTGGCATCCCACCAGGGTGAAACCCCGCGCGCCACCACGATTCTGGCGGTGCAGCGGGGAGAGGAGATTGCGGTCGCCGGCGACGGGCAGGTGACTGTGGGCGACGTTGTCATGAAACACCGCGCCAGCAAGGTCCGTCGCCTGTATCACGACCAGGTCGTGGTGGGCTTCGCTGGATCCGTCGCTGACGCATTCACCCTCTTCGACAAGTTCGAGCGTCAGCTCGACCAGCACCAGGGCAACCTGCTCCGGGCGGCGGTTGAGTTGGGCAAGGAGTGGCGTACCGATCGATACCTTCGTCATCTCGACGCGATGCTCGTGGTGGCTGGCCGGGGCCAGATGCTTCTCCTCAGCGGGGATGGAGATGTGATCGAGCCGGACGACGGGATCGGAGCCATTGGCAGCGGTGGTCCGTACGCCCACGCGGCTGCCAGGGCGCTGATCCTGTACACGGAGTTACCTGCGGCCGAGGTCGCCCGCAAGGCGCTCGAAATTGCCGCCTCGATCTGCATCTACACCAACGAGGAGATCACGGTGGAGACTCTGCGGTCAGAGCCCTCAGAGTCCAAGGATGACGATGGCCGACGTTGACATGAGACCGGCGGAGATCGTCTCCGCCCTCGACGGCTACATAGTCGGCCAGATCGACGCCAAGCGTGCCATGGCCATCGCGTTGCGCAATCGAATGCGCCGCATGCAGCTCACGCCGGAGGCCAGGCGGGACATTGTGCCCAGCAACATCCTTCTGATCGGACCGACCGGTGTGGGTAAGACCGAGATCGCCAGAAGGCTGGCTCAGATGACCAATTCGCCGTTCATCAAGGTCGAGGCGACCAAGTTCACGGAGGTAGGCTACGTCGGTCGCGACGTGGAGTCCATCATCCGCGACCTGCTCGAACAGACCATCGCCCGTCTTCAGAGCCAGCGGGTGGCTGAGGTAGAGGCCGAGGCGGTGCAGCGCGCGGACGCACGGATCGTGGACCGGCTTTTGGAGGCAGCCACGGCGCCGCTCGCTCCCGCGGAGGAGCAGTCGGCGGCGGTCGGCGGGTCGATCGAGCCTGCTGCTGCATCTGTCGAGTTGGACGAGGCTGGGCGCAAGCTCGTAGCCCGCCGCGAACGGGCCCGAAGAAGGCAGTTGATTCGCAAGCTGGCCGCCCGCAAGCTTGACGACCGCCTTATCGAGATTGAGGTGGAAGAAGCCTACTCCGCACCGGTGGAGGTTTTCTCCGGCACCGGTTATGAGGAGATCGGGTGGTCCCTCTCGGATTTCTTCAGCCAGCTGGCGCCTCCGCGGCGGCGGCTGCGCCGCATGAGCGTGGCCGACGCCCGCAGGGCGCTGACCCAGGAGGAGACGGAGCGGCTGGTTGATCTGGACCGAGTCTATGACGACGCCATCCACATGGTGGAGGAGAACGGGATTGTGTTCATCGATGAGGTGGACAAGATCGCCGGACCCTCCGTGGAGGCGCACGGGCCGGATGTCAGCGGAGCCGGCGTCCAGCGGGACCTGCTTCCGATCATCGAGGGGTCAACCGTCAGCACACGATATGGGTCAGTGGCGACGGAGCACATTCTGTTCGTGGCCGCGGGGGCGTTCAGCTCGACCAAGCCGTCTGACCTAATACCTGAGTTCCAGGGAAGGTTCCCGATCCGGGTCGAGCTCAAGTCGCTTGAGGAGGCCGACCTGCGTCGGATCCTGATCGAGCCCAGCAATTCCCTGACGACCCAGTATCGAGCCCTGCTCGGGACCGAGGAGGTCGAGCTGCAGTTCTCCGAGGACGGCATCGCGGAGCTCGCCCACCACGCCTACCTCGTCAACGAGCGAGACGAGAACATCGGCGCCAGGCGCCTGTTCACCGTGATGGAGCGGGTCCTCCAGGAGGTCTCCTTCGCGGCCGACGAGTTCAAGGGCCAGACAGTTGTCGTCGACAAGGAGTTTGTTCGGGAGAAGCTAGGAGACCTCGTGCGTGATGAGGACCTGCGCCGCTACGTACTCTGACGGTCCCCACAGGCCGGCTTGCTCGGGAAGCCGATGATGCGAGCCACTGGCGGTCTCCCATCGAAGACGATCAGCGTGGGAATGCTCATCACCTGAAAGCGTGCGGCCGGAGTCGCCGTTGCAGATGCCGTAGTCAATCTTGGTCACCTTGACCCTTCCGACAAACTCCTCCGCTAGCTCCGCCACGATGGGCGCGATGAGCCGACAGGGTGGACTAGTTCGTCCGGAAGTAGACCATAACCAGCTCGCCCTGATCCATCACCCCGCGTCAAAGGTTGCGGCGCCGAGTTCGACCAAGTGGGGCATCGGGGCCCCTCCGCCGAAATCCGGCCCCTACCAGGAATCGACGGCATCCGCATTAGACTTGTTTTTCAGCCCTAAGTGACATATGCCCTACCGCTCTGTGACTCCGGTGGCTACCCAGGTGGTGGCGCGCATCATGGCGGTTCTGGACGAGCTGCCCACGGGCGAGGGGCTGCCGCCCGTGCGCTCCTTGGCGGTCCTGCTGGGGGCTCGGAGGGACGCTTCGGTGCTCCGGGCCGGGGCAGACGGGTTCAGCTGGGGTGAGATCGGCGACCGCCTCCGGATGTCTCATCAGTCGGTTTGGTCCCGATATCGAATTGAGGAGCAGGAGAGGTCACCGGAAAGCAGCGGCGCGCGCTCCGGCCACCGATCTCGCGACCACGCCCACCCAAGCTGCGCCGCCTATAGCGCGTTGCCCAGGGCTCTCAGCGGATTATGAGGGCGTCAGCCGTCATGCGGGGCAGTGGTGTCCGCTGACGGTGGTGACCATTGGAAGGGGGTGGTGGTGGTGACGGCGACAAAGCCTAGCCGCTCGAGAATTGGGCGACTGGTAGGCAGAGCATCGACTTCGAGGAAGGTGTATCCACGGTCGGCGGCTAGCCGGGCACGCCGAGATACCAGCGCGCGATAGATGCCCCTGCCACGCCATTCGGGTAGGGTCGAGCCGCCCCACAGGGTGCAGAAGCCGGTGCCTTCCACGAACTCGGCACGGGCAGAGCTGACCCATTGGGTGCCGACTTCTGCCGCCAGGACCGTGACGGCAG
>DATLQZ010000036.1:0-3885 GCA_035534915.1 Candidatus Dormiibacterota bacterium | reverse complement strand
CCACATCAGGTTTACCTGAAGGGGGTGATCCAGGTAGCTCGTCAGCAGCGGGTTCAAGTGGTGAGTGAGTGCGAAGGGTAGCCATGCCAGAAACCAGACATGCTGAGCTGCATCGGCCGAACCGCCGATGAGGCGGGAGGTCACGTTGGTCACGGCCCCGGCACCAAGGAGGCCAGCGACGGTGACGTAAAGTAGGGCGCTGATGAGTCGGGGCACCGTTTTCGAATGGACTTGGACAGCGTTCGATCCGTGGTGCGCTAGGCCCTCGAACCGGCCGAAGCCAACGGTTTTCCCAGGGATCGGCTCCGACGTCCGTCGCGCTTGGCCATCGGCAGCCGCCCCTTCCGTCGAATCTGCATGCTCCGTCGCGCGCCTGTGGTGGAGCCCAGCCGCCGACATTGGTGCGGGGACGCTCTCGACACGGGAGCCATTTATGCCAGGCTGACGGGTGACCACCCGCGCCTCAGTCACGTTGGTTTCTCGGTTTCGATCAGGCATGGGCTATGAAGTCATGGCAGCGCAGCCGGTTGTGAAGGTTGCGGCAAGGGCATCCGTTAGCGGCGGCTCCGTACGGGGAGGTGGGTCCGATGACGATGCGCTCCATCGGTGGCAAGTGACCGGCCCGGTTTCACCATTCCAGGGTGGGGGTGCAGGAACGGTGCCACTGTCGACCGCCACTTCGACTTCACCGTCACTCCGGCCGAACACGCTTGCCCTGGCGGCCTTGGCAACGTCCGCGGCCACTACCGGGTCACCTTCACCCGCGTCCCGGCGCTTCTGTGAATCCACCGCGCTTACCACCAAAGCATCCTAATGGGCCAACGGCCAGGTTCCAGCCGTCGGAATCCGATCGTGACAGACGAGGTGCGTTTTCCGGTCAGGTACGGGGGCCGGTGGCCGCCGGTGCCGCCCCGATACCGTCCAAGGGATCGTTCGTGGGCACCAGATCCCATTGCCGGCAACGTCGCCCACTCCGGAGGGCCGCGCATGGCTCCATCCCGTCTGCGGTGACAGTTTCGTGACTACCGCGGTGGAGCGCGGTGTTCGGTCATAATCGAGCCGCTACCCGCCAACCTTTAGAGGTCCGCGTACGTGAAGGGCGCGTTGCCAGTTCTAGCCTCCCGCTTCACCGTGGTCGTGATGCCCGCCTACCAGGCTGAGCAAACGCTTCGGCGGACAGTTGACGAATTGCCGCGAGACCAGGTCGACCATCTGCTCCTGGTCGACGACGCCTCCCGAGATGGAACGGTGGCGGTGGCATTGGCTCTCGGGCTGGATGTCAGGACCCATCCCCGGAATCGTGGGTACGGCGCCAACCAGAAGACCTGCTATCGAGAGGCTATTCACCTTGGCGCCACTGCCGTAGTCCTACTGCATCCGGACTGCCAATACGACCCAGCCGCAGTCCCTAACCTCCTCGAGCCGATAAACGACCGCAGGGCGGATATCACATTCGGCTCCCGCTTCGCCGATGGCGCTGACCCGAGAACCGGAGGCATGCCGTATTACCGCTATCTTGGTAACCGCTTTACCACCTGGGTTCAGAATCATCTTCTGGGGACGCACTTCACGGAAATGCACAGTGGCATGCGTGCCTACACGCGAGCAGCGCTGGAGCGTCTCAACTTCACGGAGTTTTCTGACGACTTCGTTTTCGATACCCAGATGTTGGTCCGCGCTCACGCACTCGGACTCCGGATCATCGAAGTCCCCATCCCTACCAGATACTCCTCCGATTCGTCGTCGATCAGCATACCTCGATCACTACGCTACGTTGGCCAAAGCATTTGGGAGTGTTGGTGCTACCGGGCATCGGCCCATGGCTAGCGCGTCAGTACTTGAGATAGGTGCCCATTGCCCACTCTGCCATAGGGCGGCCGACCTTCCGAGCCTACGCTTTAGAGAGGTGCATTCAGATCAGCCCCTCGCGGCCGGGCGGCGCTTTGCCTGCACGAGTGAACGGGCGGGAAGCCACGGGGCGATCTACTGGTGCCGAGAATGCCAAGTCGGGTACTCTCCAGCCCCTGATCGCGACTGGCTGCTAGCCCAGTATGCCACGGTAGAAGACGCGCAATACTTCGACGAGGAGGAACACCGGCTCCGCAACGCAACGGATCTGCTGAAGGTCATAGAGCGCAGGATTCCGCCGGGAACGCTGTTGGAGATTGGCAGCGCGGCTGGTACGTTCCTGTCGGCTGCGGTCGGTCGGGGCTGGAAGGCTCGCGGCATCGAGACCAGCGCGTGGGCGGTGTCGGCCGGTCGGAGCCGATACGGAGTCGAGCTGGAGGTGGGCACGGTGGAGACCAGCGAACAGCCGCTGGAAGGTGCTGATTGCGTGGTGATGGCCGACGTCCTGGAACATTTGGTGGACCCACAGGCTGCGCTCCAGCGGTGTAGGGATTGGCTCGTACCAGGGGGCATCCTGGCTGTGACTACGGTGAATATGACCACGCCGATGGCTCATCTGCTCGGGACTCGGTGGCCCGGCTATATGGACATGCACCTCACCTACTTCTCGCCTGCGGCGCTCCGAGCCATGCTGGCCCGGGCGGGCCTGGAATCGCTCTCAATGCGAGGAGCGCCCCGCCGCCTCTCTGTTGGGTACATTGGTGGGCGACTGCGCGGTTCCAGGCGCATGGCGGATGCGGCGGCGCTGGTCGCTCAATGCCCGGGTCTGCGCCGACTCCAAGTGTCCCTTCGTACCCGCGACCTGCTCTTGGTTATTGGGCGTCGGCCGCTAGCGTGACCGGGCTTGGCCCGATTCTGCGGGCCATTCGTATGGGTGGGCACTACCGGTCATCAACCGGACAGGATGACAAGAGCAATCCGTCAGCCACACGACAGCTGACTCTTTGGACTCCGACAGCCCTGGTCACGCTATTGCTGATCGCGGCTGGCTGTAGCACCGGAGCCGGCGAGTACACGCCGGCGGGCATTGGCTTCGTACTGGCTGCAGTCATTATTGCCATCGGGGGAGTCGCCTTGTCGGGGCGTTGGGGAGGGCTCCCGGTACCCAGTAGGCTGTGGGTTGTCGTCGCATGCGTTTGCGCTGCGCTTAACGGGATGCCCGCGCTACTGACCTCAAATGTCGCCATCGGGGCCGCCGCGATCGTGTTCTTGGTGGCGTCCGTTTTGGCCCTCTGCCTGCTCCCCTTGCGCGGGCATACGTGGATCGCGGCCGAACTGGGAGTTGGCGCAAACATCGTCCTAGCTGCGGCAAAGTGGCACTGGGGGAAGGCGGGGATGGACGTGTTCTGGTTTACCCAGGGAGCCACGGCGCAGCTGCTGGCAGGACACAATCCCTACGCTGCCGTCTATCGCACGATCACCCCCAATCTGCCCACCGCCCACTTTCCGTATGGGCCGGGGGTGTTGATGTGGACGACTGCCTTCCGGGCGCTGGGAGATGTGCGGCTCGGCAATCTCGTGGCCATGATCGCGATCTACGTCGGAATCCTGCTGCTGGCGGACCGAAGCGGAGGCGCGCGCCACGCCGGGCGTTGTCTTGGTCTCATGCTCGCGACGCCATTCGCCGCCACAATGATCGTGAACGCTTGGCCGGAGGTCTACCCAGTCGTTGGAATTGTCTGGTGGCTGGTATGGCGAGAGAAGCGTCCCAGGTGGTCAATTTGCGCTCTCGGCGTTGGGCTGGCTGCCGTCCCCACCGCTGCGCCACTATTGGTTCTGCCATGGCTCTGGTGGCGGCGGCCGCGCTGGGAAATCTCGCTGGCCGCCCTCCTGGCGTTGGTCTTGGCTCTTCCATTCGCGTTGTGGGCGGGACCGCGAGCCTTTGTAGCGGACACCATCGGTGTGCAGGTCGGCCTGGGACTTCGTCCCGATGCTCTGTCTCTGAACGGGCTCCTGCTCCACTTGGGAGCGGCGGCG
>DATLQZ010000035.1:0-1250 GCA_035534915.1 Candidatus Dormiibacterota bacterium | reverse complement strand
TGCTGAGGGCACTCGAACACAAGGCGCAGCGCCTGCCTCGCCTCTCCCGGAACCTCCGCTTCGCGCTGGCGGCGCCAATGGCCGTACTGGATGCACCGCCCGACGTCCGCACGATAACGGCGGCGGACATCTTCGGCATCGCGGGTGAACCGCCGCCCGCCTCCGCCCACGACTACGTTGTGGAGTAGCCGTTCCAACTCCTCCCCTCGGCCCAGGTGCCCCAAGACCACCCGCCGCTACCCTTCGCGTGAATCTTCTCGCTCTGTGTGATCCTCGGGGGTGGACAGTGGCTCTACGGCGCTAGGCATTCAACGCGCCCGCGATCCTGTCCCAGGTGTTGGGGATTAGCAAAAGTGCAATGAACTGATCCCCACCACCTTGTGCTCTCCCGCCAGTCCCTGGGTCCGGACCCTGGCTCGCGTCCACTGCCGCAACAACCCCGCGCCTCGACCCAGGTGCCGAACCCATCGTTGCCGTTGGCGGTCCCTCCGCGCGCCACCCCAGGTCGCCGCCCAGGTCCTCCGTCCGCCCGCCTTTGGACGCGCCCGCGCCGGCTCAGGTCAGCCGGTTCAGCTCGAGGTACTTGGTGTAAGCCTCGGCCAGCGGCCCCAGCTCCCCGCTTGCCGCGACCGCCCGCTCCAGAGCGTTGTGCCGCAGTCGCGGGCACTGCCCATGCCAGTCCCGCAGCGCCACGCTGCACGGTGACTCGCCCAGGAGGTCCATCGCGGCGACCCCCCACTCCTTGCACGTCACACAGAAACCCAGATCCCCCTGCACCACCAGGACGTGCGGAATCCCCACTACGCCGTGGACCGGTCCGCGCCACCAGAAGGGCGCCACCTGGCCACTGCCCCAATGCTCTGTCATCCCCAATATCGTACCCGCGAATCTCCCTCCCCGTTGGCCAACTCGATGAGGCTCACAAGTCCAGCTTACTACACCCTATGCGGAGCTAGACTCCTCTTAGGCCCTTGACAACCTCCTTACGCTGTGAGTAGGAGCAATCACCACGTCGAGGAGGATCATCGGTGGCAGCCACGATCCACTGCTTAGTCAACGAAGTCGCTGACCTGGCGACCAGGAGGGTGCTGACCAACCAGCAGCGGCTCGATGGCGTGAGGTCTGATCTTGCCCAACTCGACGAGTGGCTGCGGGTCTGCGAGGAGACTCGGATGCTGAACGAAGAGGTCTTGCCGAAGCAGTCGTGCCTCCAGATCGTGACATCTGAGGTGGCCCCGGATTACTTGAAG
>DATLQZ010000034.1:0-5341 GCA_035534915.1 Candidatus Dormiibacterota bacterium | reverse complement strand
CGGCAGGCAGGTCTTGCCAATCAGATAACCTTAACAATTGAACAGTGGAAAGCAAAGCAGCAAATCATGACCTGACCTCTGCGACTCCGGCGTCACGCAAGTGGCGTCGGCGCAGCGCAGATGGTTGGATGTTGTGCGAGTTCAGGTTTAATACATCCATTTGGGTAGCAATACCTTTTTGTCGACAACGGTGCTGCTGTTCTTATCAACCACGTCCGTCTCTTTGAGATATGACACGGTTGGGGCAGCGCAAGTATCGTTTCTGAAGACGTGCAGAAGTATCACTTCAGCATTCAGCGCTTTGAGCCTGTAGAGGCAAGAAGCGATAGATAAAACGAGCGAGTTGGTAGCAATACCAGCGCAGCTACATGGATGGCGAGTTTGATCCTGGCTCAGGACAAACGCTGGCGGCGTGCGTAACACATGCAAGTCGAACGATCTGTTCTCTTTCGGGAGAGCAGGGAGTGGCGGACGGGTGAGGAACACATGGGTATCTAGCTCCGGGTGGGGGATACCGGCGAGAAATCGCCGACAATCCCGCATAGCTTCGGGAACGAAGAAAGCAGGAATGCGCCGGGAGATGAGCCTGTGGCCGATTAGCTAGCTGGTGGGGTAACGGCTCACCAGGGCGACGATCGGTAGCTGGTCTGAGAGGATGATCAGCCACACTGGGATTGAGAACGGCCCAGACTCCTACGGGGGGCAGCAGTGAGGAATCTTCCGCAATGGGGGCAACCCTGACGGAGCAACGCCGCGTGCAGGAGGACGCTTTTCGGAGTGTAAACTGCTTTTCTCGAGGAAGAAATCGGACGGTACTCGAGGAAGAAGCCCCGGCTAACTACGTGCCAGCAGCCGCGGTAATACGTAGGGGGCGAGCGTTGTCCGGAGTTACTGGGCGTAAAGGGCGTGTAGGCGGTCTTCCGCGTGTTTCTGGACAGCCGTCGGCTTAACTGACGGAGCGAGGAGCAGACGGGGAGACTGGAGGGCCACAGAGGAACTGGGAAGTCCGGGTGGAGCGGTGAAATGCGTAGAGACCCGGAGGAACACCAAAGGCGAAGGCAAGGTTCTGGGTGGCACCTGACGCTGAGGCGCGAAAGCCAGGGGAGCGAACGGAATTAGATACTCCGGTAGTCCTGGCCCTAAACGATGGCAACTAGGTGTGGGGGGTATCGACCCCTTCCGTGCCGCAGCACACGCGATAAGTTGCCCGCCTGGGGAGTACGGCCGCAAGGCTAAAACTCAAAGGAATTGACGGGGGCCCGCACAAGCAGCGGAGCGTGTGGTTTAATTCGACGCGACGCGAAGAACCTTACCAGGGCTTGACATGACCACCGATAGTCTAGAGATAGGCTAGCCCTTCGGGGGGTGGCCACAGGTGTTGCATGGCTGTCGTCAGCTCGTGCCGTGAGGTGTTGGGTTAAGTCCCGCAACGAGCGCAACCCTCGTCGCTAGTTAGGCTGTCTAGCGAGACTGCCGGAAGCAAACCGGAGGAAGGCGGGGATGACGTCAAGTCAGCATGGCCCTTACGTCCTGGGCTACACACACGCTACAATGGCCGGTACAACGGGTGGCAAGAGCGCGAGCTGGAGCTAATCCCAGCAAAGCCGGTCTCAGTTCAGATTGCAGGCTGCAACTCGCCTGCATGAAGGAGGAGTTGCTAGTAACCGTGGGTCAGCACACCGCGGTGAATATGTTCCCGGGCCTTGTACACACCGCCCGTCACACCACGAAAGTCAGCAACACCTGAAGCCGCCGGGCCAACCGCAAGGGGGTAGGTGTCGAGGGTGGGGCCGATGATTGGGGTGAAGTCGTAACAAGGTAGCCGTACCGGAAGGTGCGGCTGGATCACCTCCTTTCTAGGGATGCGTGGCCTCTCGGGGCCACAGCCTAGGTCGATCCCAGGCCCGACGAGAGTCGGCCCTGGTTCCTGTGTGGATGAAAAGCTTCGTATCACGTGCTCGCCTCTTGGCGCGCTCAGATCCGTTCCCCAGCCGGTGGGGGGCGTCGGCATACGTGTCGGCGTCACGGTTCGACTCCGGACGGATCACCTCGTGGGGTCGTAGCTCAGTTGGGAGAGCGCCCGCCTTGCACGCGGATGGTCGGCGGTTCGAACCCGCCCGGCTCCACAAGTGTACATTCACAGATGAATAGGATATTAGCAGGCTCGGTGCGCGTGGTTTGGCGTGCGCGATGCCGCCGGTGTTCGCATGGGATACGGGAAAGGCGCCTCAATTCGGGGTCCGGCCCCGCCGGTGCGGCACAGGGTGGTGATCGCGTTTTTGCGTCTCTCGCGCATCGGGAGCAACACAGAAACGAACAGATACGGGAATACCCGTAAGTGAACAAGCGTCAGAGGTGGATGCCTTGGCGTTGCAGGCCGAAGAAGGGCGTGGCGCACTGCGAAAAGCCTCGGGGAGCCGGAGAGCAGGCATTGATCCGAGGGTACCCGAATGGGGCAACCCGCCGGCCGTGATGGGCCGGCACCCCCCGCTGAATCTATAGGCGGGGCGGAGGGAACCGAGGGAACTGAAACATCTTAGTACCTCGAGGAATGGATATGGACTCCGCAAGTAGTGGCGAGCGAACGCGGACGAGCCTAAACCCATCGCATGCATGTGGGCTGTAGCCGACGTGCGGTGGGGGTTGCGCGACCAGGTGGGCCCCGCCACAGAGGGGCCGCCAGACCAACCCGCTTTGAGCCGAAGGCGACTGGAAAGCGCGTCCGCAGAGGGTGAGAGGCCCGTAGGCGAAGGAGTTGGGTGCTGGTGACTTGGGACGCGAGTACGGCGGCGCCCGTGGAAGGCCGTCGGAAGCTGGGGAGACCACTCTCCAAGGCTAAGTACCTGCAACGACCGATAGCGGACGAGTACCGCGAGGGAACGGTGAAAAGCACCCCGGCGAGGGGAGTGAAAGAGACCCTGAAACCGCTGACGCGCAAGCAGTCCGAGGGGAGCGTGCGCAAGCACCGCCTGAGGGCGTGCCTATTGAAGAATGAACCGGCGAGTGTATAGGCATGGCCAGGTTAAGCGACCAGTCGTCGTGAAGCCGGAGCGAAAGCGAGTCCGAAGTGGGCGTCGTGAGTCGTGTCTAACGGACCCGAAACCGCGTGAGCTAGCCATGGCCAGGGTGAAGCCGGGGTACGACCCGGTGGAGGCCCGAACCCACCACTGTTGCAAAAGTGGGGGATGAGCTGTGGTTAGGGGAGAAATTCCAACCGAACGCGGAGCTAGCTGGTTCTCCCCGAAATGCCTTGAGGGGCAGCCCTGGGACGCGCGCGTGGGGGGTAGGGCGCTGGTTGAGCCAGGGGGCAGTCACCTGCCTACCGCGCTTAGTCAAACCACAAATACCCACGCGGGGCACCAGGAGTGAGACGGTGGGGGCTAAGCTTCATCGTCGAGAGGACAACAGACCAGACCGCCGGCTAAGGCCCCCAAGTGTGGGCTCAGTGGACAAGGATGTGGGACCGCTTAGACAACCAGGAGGTTGGCTTAGAAGCAGCCACCCTCGAACGAGTGCGTAATAGCTCACTGGTCCAGTGGTCCCGCGCCGAGAATGTAGCGGGGCTCAAGCCCACCGCCGAAGCCGCGGATCGCGGGTGAATGCCCGCGGTGGTAGGGGAGCGTCGTCCGCCGCCGTGAAGCTCAAGTGGAAACGTGGGTGGAGCGCGGACGAGTGCGAATGCCGGTATGAGTAGCGTCAAATGCATGTGAGAATCGTGCACACCGCAAGCCCAAGGGTTCCTGGGGCAGGATGATCCACCCAGGGGTAGTCGGGCCTAAGACGAGGCCGAAGGGCGTAGTCGATGGAGAGCAGGTCAACATTCCTGCACCGCGCCGGAGCCGTTATGAGCGATGGGGGGACGCGGAGGGGGACGGGAGCGCCGCGTAATGGACACCGTGCGCGCCCCTGCGTAGCGTGTTCGGGGAGGGAAATCCCCTCGAACCAGACGTGAGGCAGGGGCCGAGCCCTTCTCGTGAGGGAAGGGTGAAGTCCTTGGACCCGTACCGCCAAGAAAAGCCCCTAGCCAGGAACCGGCGCGTCCGTACCGCAAACCGACGCTGGTGGGCTGGCAGAACTCTGCCCAGGTGAACGGGAGAACCTTCGCCAAGGAACTCGGCAACATGACCCCGTAACTTCGGGAGAAGGGGGGCCCTGGCTGGTCCCGGTCCAGGCGACCGGTGCGGCGAGCTGGGGCCGCAGTGAATTGGCCCAACCGACTGTTTACCAAAAACACAGGTCGCTGCGAACGCGATGAGCGGACGTATAGCGGCTGACGCCTGCCCAGTGCCGGAAGGTTAAGGGGAGGGGTGCAAGCTCTGAACCGAAGCCCCGGTGAACGGCGGCCGTAACTATAACGGTCCTAAGGTAGCGAAATTCCTTGTCGGGTAAGTTCCGACCCGCACGAAAGGCGTAACGAGTTGGGCGCTGTCTCGGCGAGGGGCCCGGCGAAATTGAGGTGGCCGTGAAGACGCGGCCTGCCCGCGACAGGACAAAAAGACCCCGTGGAGCTTTACTGCAGCCTGGCATTGGGCTGGTGCCACACGTGCGTAGGATAGGTGGGAGCCGGTGAACCGGGGCTCGTGGGCTCCGGGGAGGCGACGGTGAAATACCACTCTCGTGCGGTGCCGGTCCTCACCGCGCGCCCTCTAGCGGGGCGTGGGACCGTGCCAGGGGGGCAGTTTGACTGGGGCGGTCGCCTCCCAAAGCGTAACGGAGGCGCCCAATGGTTCCCTCAGGGTGGATGGCAATCACCCATGGCGCGCAAAGGCAGATGGGAGCCTGACTGCGAGGCGTACAGGCCGAGCAGGCACGAAAGTGGGGCTTAGTGATCCTCTGGCACCGTGTGGAAGGGCCAGGGCTTAACGGATAAAAGCTACCCCGGGGATAACAGGCTTATCCCGCCCAAGAGCTCACATCGACGGCGGGGTTTGGCACCTCGATGTCGGCTCGTCGCATCCTGGGGCTGGAGTCGGTCCCAAGGGTTGGGCTGTTCGCCCATTAAAGCGGTACGCGAGCTGGGTTCAGAACGTCGTGAGACAGTTCGGTCTCTATCCGTCGTGGGCACCTGGATGGGTGCGGGGAGCCGCCCCTAGTACGAGAGGACCGGGGCGGACGGACCGCTGGTGCGCAGGCTGTTCCGCCCGGAGCATCGCCTGGTAGCCACGTCCGGACCGGAGAAGCGCTGAACGCATCTAAGCGCGAAACTGTCCCCAAGATGGCCCATCCCCCAGGCTTGCCCTGGTAAGGCCCCCAGTAGACCACTGGGATAAGAGGCGAGAGGTGCACACTGGGTAACCAGCGCAGCTGACTCGTCCTCCATCGGCCGAGTGGCTTGCGGACT
>DATLQZ010000033.1:0-69652 GCA_035534915.1 Candidatus Dormiibacterota bacterium | reverse complement strand
GGCTACTGCGCTCGACGGCGGCGCTCTACCGCGACGTAAACCCGTGACCCTGATTGAAGAGGCGGACCGCATCGCAGCCGACGTGCTGGCACCGCTGAGTGAGCTGGCGGACTTCCTGGAGGGTTTCGTCGCCTTCCCGTCGGCAGAGGCACGGGATGCGGTGGCGCTGTGGGTGCTCCACGGTCACGCCATCGAGGCCGCCGCGACCACACCGAGGCTGAGCATCCGATCAGCCGAGAAACAGTGCGGTAAGTCTCGGCTGCTGGAGGTGCTTGAGCTGGTGGCAGCCCGGCCAGTCCTGGCCGTGAACATCTCGGTCGCAGCCATGTTTCGGTCCATCGGGGAGCCTCCACCTTCGATCCTCTGGGATGAGGTAGACGCTCTCTTCAAGGGCGGCAACGACCCCGGCCGTGAGGATCTCCGAGCACTTCTTAACAGCGGATACCGGCGCGGCGCGTCTGTGCTGAGGATGGTCGGCGAGGGTAAGAAGATGGAAGTTAGGGCCTTCCCAACCTTCGCCCCGGTCGCCTTGGCCGGGATCGGCAACCTGCCCGACACGATCAACGACCGCTCCATCGTTGTGGAGTTGCGCCGTCGCCTGACTGGCGAGAAAGTCCGACCGTTCCGCCGCCGTGCGGCTGAGCCCGAGGCCACCGCCCTACGGGAGCAGCTTGAGGCTTGGGCCGGAGAGAAGCTCAAGGACTTGGAGCGGGCGAGGCCCTCTATGCCCGATGGCCTGTCCGATCGCGCTGAGGACCTCTGGGAGCCCTTGCTTGCCATCGCCGACCTGGCAGGCGGCAGCTGGCCCAAGCGAGCCAGAAGGGCCGCTGTAGCGTTGGCCCAGGCGGGCCAGGACCAAGACGGGAGCTGGGGAGTCCGTCTACTCACCGACCTGCGCGACATCTTCCGACGGCACCAGGACCCCGAGGCACTCCCGACCGCTGGCCTGTTGGAAGAGCTGGTCGCGCTGGAAGAGTCACCCTGGGGCGACCTTCGCGGCCGACCGCTAGACGCTCGCGGCTTGGCCTATCGTCTACGGCCCTACAAGGTCCGGCCAGCTGTGGTCCGGCTGGGAGCTGTGACCGCCCGCTGCTACCGGCAAGCCGACCTGATCGAGAGCTGGGACCGCTACCTTCCCCCCCGTCTCCCACAGACCGTAACAAGCGAAACATCCGTAACAGGCACCGCTGCTGAAGTCAGTGCCCGAGATCAGACACCCCCTGATGTTTCGGATGTTACGCATGTTACGGTCCCACAGAGGGGGGGAAGAGCCGAGGCCCAAGCGCCTGAAGCTCCCCCCGGAAACGGTCACCTTCCCCCGTCGGTGGCAGCCACGCTGCGAGTCTTCCCCGATGCGCGGCTAGTGAAGACCACGCCGCCACCTGCTCAAAGTGACGGCTGGGAATCCGAGTCGGAGCCTGGCCTTTGGGCCAGCTTCGAGGCCGAAGCGGGGTCGCTCGCATGAGCGCTGAAGTGCGAGCTACCGATAACAGTTCTTATCAGTACCACCCCCGATCTCAGCTCTACTCCACGGACCACTCCGAGGAGCGATTTGGGGCCAAAACAGGGCCAAAGTTGGACAGTGCGGCCAACCTGGCGGCGGCCCTGGCCGAGGTGGCCGCCATGCGCTCGCTCTTCACCGCGTACTACTCGGAGTGCGGCCGTATCTTCGCTGCCCTGGAGGTGGCACTCTCTCGCTCTTCTCTCGCCGGGCCATCCTCTCCCGGTGCTTCGGGGGTGTCGCCGCTTGCATCGGCGGCACCCTTCCCCCATCCACAACACGGAGGTTTGACCGATGGCATTTGACACGAGATCCCACAGCCACGAGCACGCGCACTGGCAGGACGGAAGCGGGCCGGGCGAGGTGCTTCTGCTCCATTCGCACCAGCACGACCACCTGGCCGTCCGGCACCCTGGCGGTCAGAGGCCGCGACGGCAAGCTCCGACCCGGCCCGGTGGGCAAAGTCGCCGTCGGTGACTTGACGAAGGCCCACCGCGCCGATCCCGTCATGGCCCACTACTACGAAGTCAAGGCAAACGCCGTCACAGACAAGGCCCTTCAGGCCGGATATCGCGCACTCGCGCAAGAGGAGACCGAAGAATGAGCACCCTGAGAATCCCAGCACCACCGCGGCCGACCGAGAGCGCAGGCTCCCGGTACCGCAGGCGAGCCGACGATCAGCCCCAACTGCCGGCGATTGACCTTCTACCGGGCGAATTCAGGCCCCGTGGCGTGACTCCCGGCACACGCGCTATCAGCCTTGGCTCTTCCGGCCACGAGCACGCCGTCGATCCCGAGCGGCTCACCATCACCTGCGTGCTGTGCCAGCAAGCCGAGGCAGCCGAGGCCGCGCAGATTGATCTGCACCGCATAACGCTCGAGGTCTCAGCCGCGCTCTATCTCGACCTGAAGGCAGCGGCGGGAGGAAAGCCCGTGGAGGTGTACGCGGCCGAGTTGCTCGGTCAGCCCCCGAAGCGATGAGCGCACCATGCGGAGCTAGGAATCGGCGGGGTGGCACCTGCTCGGTTCCGGCGATGCTGAATCAGAAGCGGTGCCGCTTCCACGGCGGTCGGAGCCCCCAAGCTCTGGCCGCCGCCAAGCGGAGACTGGCCGAGAGCCGCGCCACGGCTGCTATCGACCGGGAGGGCCTGCGCCCTGTCGATGATCCGATCTCGGCACTCCGAGAGCTGGCAGCCGAGGCGATGTCGGTTAAGGACTTCTTCGCCGCCAGGGTCGCCGCCCTGGAGCAGCTCCGCTACGAGGGACACGCGGGCGAGCAGGTGAGAGCCGAACTCACCGCCTACGAGCGCGCCCTGGACCGAGCGGGCCGGTTCTGCGTGGACCTGGCCAGGCTGGGCTTGGATGAGCGTGTGGTGCGGATCTCTGAGGCCCAAGGCGCGATGCTGGCCGAGTGCGTGGAGCGCGCCCTGACCGCCTGCGGGCTTGTGGACCGGCTCGACCTTCGGCACGAAATCGCCAATCAGCTGCGCCTGGTGGAGCCCGCATGAGGATGTGGTCGGTACTAGCTGACCGGATAGAGCGCGCGGCTCTATACCTGCCCGAAGCCGCCGGGCTGGATCTGGAGCTGCGACGGCTTCAGGCGGTGGGAGTAGGCGACCCTGCCGCTCGACTGATGGCAAGCCGCGACCACCTGGCCGCGCTCTATGACGCGGTGGAGTCGGGACGATGAACCACTGGGCGCGCGCGGCAGCGGACCTGCTGCAGACAAGACCGATCATCCCCGACATTGACCGCGAGATCCTCGCAGCAGCCCAGCGCCAGAGCTACCCGGACTTCCTGGCCGCCTGCGGGGAGTTCGCCGCCGAGGCATGGGGCCTAGACCAAGAGGCAGCCGTGCAATGGGCGATCGCTCAGGGTCCGAGCGTGAACCCGCAGGGATGGCCGGATGACCCCGGCGACCCGCTAGAGCGCCGCGCCCTGGCCCTGGCAGCTCTCAGGACCGACACCCCGCTAGAGCTGGCCGACATAGTGACGCTAAGGCCCCGCTGACCTTCTGGGAGTGAGGCTGGGAATCCGCGCCGCTGTGAGGGTCGTGGAGGCGCGATAGGCAGGCCCAACGGCTCCCAGCCCCCCGCCTGAGAGCACCCGGCCCGGCCGCCTTCCCCATGGCCGACGGCGCAGGAGGCCGACCCCATGACGCTGACGCCAAGCTTGACGCCAACTGGCCCCGGTCTGACGCCAACCTTGACGCCAACTGGAATGAATTGAAGTGAGCCTCGGCGGCACTCGCTGAGATCAGATTGTGGAGCCGACGGTCAGATTCGAACTGACGGCCAGCTGTTTACAAAACAGCTGCTCTACCACTGAGCTACGTCGGCGTCGGAACCGAAGTATAAATGTGGGCCGTTACCTCCCCGACCTACCTGGAAATGCGAACCTCCTCTGCCTGGCAACCTCGTAGAGGACCACGGAACCGGCGACCGCTGCGTTCAGGGAGTCAACCTGGCCGCCCATCGGTATTGAGATCAGCAGACCGCAACGGCGCTTGGTGAGGTGACGCAGCCCCTCCCCTTCCGATCCGACCACCAGCGCCAAGGGCTGTCCGAAGTCAGCCTCGTCGGTCCGGGTTTCGGCACCCTGATCCAGGCCCACCACCAAGAGCCCTAGGTCCGTGAGCTCCTGGAGAGTCTGCGAGAGGTTGACAACTCGAACCAAAGGCAGGTGCTCCAGAGCCCCGGCACTGGCCTTGACAGCGGCGGCCGACGCGGGGGCGGTTCGGTGCTTTGGCAGAACCATCGCATCCACCCCCAGTGATTCCGCAGCCCGCGCCAACGCACCCAGGTTCTGGGGATCCTGGACACCGTCCAGGCAGAGGATAAGAGCGGGCCACTGGCGGCGAGGTTCACGGAGAAGGTGGCGCACGAACTCCATCCCGGGCAACTGCCGACTGTCAAAGTACCCGGCCACCCCCTGATGATGCTCAGTGTGGGCGATATCGGCCAGCTGGCCTCGCTCCGCCAACTCGGGCGCCACTCCTACTTGGCTGGCCAGGAGCACTATCTCCGCAACTCGCTGATCGTTGTCCAAACCGGACGCGACCAGCAATCGCCGGAGTCGACGACCTGCCCTAAGGGCCTCCCGTACCGGGTTGCGCCCGTAGAGTACCTCAGGCATCAGACACGATGCCAGCGCGTGCCGGCCTTGGTGTCCTCCACCTGAACGCCCAGTTCCAGCAACCGGTCACGGAGCCGGTCCGATTCGGCGAAGTCTCGAGCCTGCCGGGCGCGGTCGCGCAGTCTGAGAAGGTCACTCTCTGCCTCGCAGAGCTCCTCTTCGACGGCTGCGGACCGTTGGATCAGGCCCAGCCGGGTGTCCACCCGTCGGAGGGTATCCAGGGCCACCGCGCAACCCTCGCGGCCCGCGCGTAGCTGATCGAGCAGGCGGTTTCCCTCCCGCAGCAGATCGAAAGTGGTGGCGATGGCGTCGGGCATGTTGAGGTCATCGTCCAACGCCGCTTCAAAGAGATCGGCCGCCCGACGAGCAGCGTCTGCCAGCGGGTCCTGGGAGTCAGGGGAAGGGGGCAACTCCGACGCGCCCGCTGCGCATCGCCTCCAAAAGGCCGTCAGGCGCTCAACGTCCTTTTCGGCCTCGATCAGCAATTCTTCCTTGAACTGGAGCTTGTGGCGGTAGTGGGCACCGGTCAACAGGAGATACCTGACTATGAGTGGGTCGTGGCCCCGCTCCATCAGGGTGCTCAGGGTCACAAAGTTCCCCTGCGACTTCGCCATCTTCCCGCCCGCTATCAAGAGGTGCTCAGGATGGAACCAGTGCTTCACGAAGGGGCGACCGGTTGCCGATTCGGATTGCGCGATTTCGTTCTCGTGGTGGGGGAATTTGTTATCGACGCCGCCGCAATGGAGGTCGAAGGACTCGCCCAGGAGGTCCATCGCCATCGCCGAACACTCCAGATGCCACCCCGGGCGCCCCCAACCGAAGGGTGACGCCCACGCAGCCAAATCGCCCTCAGCACCCGCCTTCCACAGGACGAAGTCTCGGACCGTCTCCTTGGCCTCGTACTCATCGCTGTCGATTCGTCCGCTACCGCCCGTTCGCAGACCCGAAATGTCCAGATGGGAGAGCCTGCCGTAGTTTGGGAAGGAGGCTATCCGGAAGTACACCGAGCCCTCGCTGCGATAGGCATGATGACTTTCTAGCAGCCGCTGCACAAGCTCGATCATGGGGCCGATGTATTCAGTCGCCCGCGGGTAGTGGTGCGCGGGCTGGACTCCCAACCGGCCCAGGTCGGTGAAGAAGGCCTCAGCAAAGGGGCCGGTGAAGTCCTGGAGACCTACGTGCGCCGCCGTGGCCTTAAGAATGATCTTGTCATCGACGTCAGTGATATTCATCACCTGGGTAACCTGAAGACCTCGCGCTTCCAGATGCCGACGCAGCAGATCCTCGGCAAGGTAGGTCCGTAGGTTGCCGATGTGCGCCTGGTCGTGGACGGTAGGACCACAGGTGTACATGCCTAAACGGCCAGGGTGTAGGGGCATGAGCGGCTCGATCTCGCCACTGATCGTGTTGTAGAGCTTAAAAGTCACAGCACTTATGTTATTGGGATCCAGAGCGGGTCTCGCGAACGACGGTAGCCACGGCCAATGCTGCGACCCCCTCTCCACGTCCGGTTAGACCCAATCCATCGCTGGACTTCACCTTGATCGACAAGGCCTCCTCAGGGATTGTCAGCGCCGTGCTCATGGCGCGGATCATCGCTGCCCGGTGAGGGCTGAGACGAGGCTGCTCCGCCACTACGGTGGCGTCCGCACCCGCGACGACCAGCCCAAGTGGCGGCAAGAGAGCCGCCACCATCTCCAGCAGGTGAATGGAGGATGCTCCGCGCCATCTCTCGTCCGCGGAGGGGAAGTGGTCGCCCAGATCACCCAGCCCGGCTGCGCCGAGCACCGCGTCGGCCACCGCATGGCAGAGGACATCCGCGTCGGAATGGCCAATAAGCCCAACCGTGTGGTCGATCTCGACCCCCCCCAACCTCAATGGCCCGGGGCCTCCGAAACGATGAACATCGAATCCGAGTCCAACCCCGGGAAACCGCTTCACGGTCACGAGCGCGCCCGCTCCAGGTGAGCAAACCAGGAGCGCAACGCGTCCATGTCCTCCCCCTTTGTTACCTTCAGGTTGCGGGGCTCCCCGAGCACGGCGGCGACCGGACGCCCGATAGCGCGAACCAGTGCCGCGTCATCATCCGCTTCCAACCCGCTGACCCTGGCATGCTCGTGAGCTCGCCGGATCAGGGCAAGTTCAAAGGCCTGGGGCGTTTGGATGGCTCCGAGCTCGGCTCGGGGCAATACCTGCTCCAACTCGCCGTCCAGGATCCGGGCGGTGCTGTCGACTACCGGGACGTAGGCAGTGGCTGCTCCCACTCGTCGAGCCGCTCCTATAACCCGGACCAAGAGCTCGGTGGAGACCCCGGGCCTGGCGCCGTCATGGACCACAACCATTCCTCTGGAGCAAGCTGAGAGACCATTGGCCACTGAATCCTGGCGGCGGGGTCCACCTCCAACACACCGGCAGCCGAGCCTCGGAGCCAGAGCGGCGCTGAGTTCAACCACCCGGCGGTGGTCCTTGGCATCGATCACCACCACCAGCTCAGACACGCCACTGGAGGGATCGCCCAACGCTCTCAGCACCCAACCGAGCACGGGCTGGCCGCATAGGTCCTCCCAGATCTTGTCCCCCCCGAACCGAAGCCCAGCCCCAGCCGCAGGCACGACTGCGCTGACGCCGGACTCCAGACGCGCGTCGCTCAATCGCGCCCTCCGCTGGCAGACCGCGGCCGCCGCCCGGGGCGTCGAGCCGGCGCTTCCAACTTATGGTCGGGGTCAACCTGAGCAAAGATCATCCGTCCTGACGCCGTCTGGATTACGCTGCGTACCACCACTGGCACCGTATCCCCGAGGTATCCCCGGCCACCCTCCACAACCAGCATGGTGCCATCGTCAAGGTAGCCGACCCCCTGCTCGGGTTCCCGACCCTCCTTGACCACCTCGACCTGCACCCGTTCACCGGCCACCAACGACGGCCGAAGGGCTGTGGCGAGTTGGTTCAAGTTCAAGACCCGAAGTCCCGCAATCTGGGCCACTCGGTCCAGATTGAAGTCAACAGTGAGAATCGACGCCCCTTCCTCACGGGCCAGTCTGACCAATCTAGCGTCCACTTCGTTCATGGACGGATAGTCCACCGGGGGAAAGCCGAGATCCAGACCTGGAAGGGCTCTGAGTTCCTCCAGCATCGCTATGCCACGGCGACCGCGGGAGCGTCGTATAGGGTCTCCCGAGTCCGCCACCGCTTGTAGCTCTTCGAGGACAAACTGAGGAATGATCAGCTGATAGAGGCAGAACCCACCTCGCGCGAGGTCCAGCAGTCGCCCGTCAATGACAGCGCTGGTGTCCACGACTACCTTGGCCAACGGCGGGCCAGAAGAGGAGAGCGGTATGCCCATGATTGCGAAGTCTCGACGCCGTCGGCGGCCGACCGTGAGTCCCAGCGGCACCAGCACCACCGCTACCAACACCGCCACGACCCAGCCCAGCCCATAAGGCAGACCGCTGGCGATCAGCGCCACCAGCGCCGCCATCGCCAAAGCCACTATGACGCCCCCCAGGACCCCCAACAGCTCGGATGGAGGCAGCGTGGCAAGCTGCTCCTCGGCCCAAAAATATGGCCGCACGGTGAGATTTGGCCCAAGGATGTACCCGACCACACAGCCCAATCCAAGGCCAACCCCGAGACTGATGATCGCACCCTGCCAAGTCGCCAGGGGCCCCCCGATCCGCTGAATGAGGATCGCCCCATAGAGGCTGCCGCCGCTGGCCCCCACGCACATCCCCACCAGACTCGCGATGCGGTCGGGGCGGGCGTGAGGATCAGCTGGCAGCCGCGTCAGCGGTCGATTCTCAGCGGCGCCGGAGGTGGCTTCCTCCGGTGCCTCAGGCGGGGCTTCCGCCATCGCCGCCACCGGCTCCGGACGCACCGGCTCCGGCTGGCTCTGCGGCGGACGGCAACCTTTGCGTAGCGGCCGGCTCATCGGGGGGCGGAGGGCCCGGCACCACGTGCGTCCTGATCTTGCCCTCCTCGACATCGATCGTGACAAGGTCGCCCAGGGAATACTGCGTCTCCAGCAAAGCTTCGCTGAGTGGATCCTCAATCTCAGTCTGAATGGTGCGGCGGAGCGGTCGCGCCCCATAGACCTTGTCGAAGCCCAACTCCACGAGCTTGTCCTTGGCCTCATCGGTCACCAGCAAGCTGAGTCCCTGGCGCTTCAGGTGCTCCCGCACCCGAACCAGCATGAGATCGACGATCTGCCGGGTCTCCTGCTGCCGCAGTCGGTGGAAGACGATGACCGAATCGACACGATTGAGGAACTCGGGACGGAAGGACTTCTTCAACTCGTCGGTGATGCGCTCACGCATCTTGGAATGCTCATAGTCTTCGCCATTGGCACCCGGTACGCCCGTCTGGAAACCCATCGATATGTTGGTTCCGACTCCCTGGATCCCGAGGTTACTGGTCATGATCACGATCGTATTTGCGAAGTTGACGACCTTGCCCTTGGCATCGGTGAGTCGCCCGTCCTCAAGGATCTGCAGCAGCATGTTGAAGAAGTCCGGGTGGGCCTTCTCGATCTCATCGAACAGCACCACGCTGTAGGGGCGACGGCGTACCGCCTCCGTGAGCTGCCCCCCTTCGTCATAGCCGACATACCCCGGCGGCGATCCGACCAGACGGGCGGTGCTGTGGCGCTCTGCAAACTCCGACATGTCCAGCCGGATCAGGGCGTCCTCACTATCGAAGAGGAAAGCGGCCAGACTGCGGGCCAGCTCCGTTTTGCCGACTCCTGTGGGGCCAAGGAAGATGAAGGAGCCAATTGGGCGCTTGGGATCCTTGAGGCCGGCGCGGGATCTGCGCACCGCCTGACAGATAACCTTGACGGCTTCCTCCTGGCCGATCAAACGCTGGTGAATTTCGCTTTCCATCGCCAGCAGCCGTTTGGTCTCCGCCTCGACCAATCGACTAACTGGGATTCCAGTCCATGAGGAGACGATATCGGCAATGTTCTGATCGGTTACCGTAGCCACCGTCTTGCCCAGCTCGTCCCGCCACGCTGCCTCTTCGGTGGCGTACTCCTCCTTGAGCTGCTTCAACTCAATATCGATCTTGCCAGCGGTGTCCGTGTCGTGGCCGTCGACCGATTCCTCCTTGCGGGCCTGCAGCGCCCGGATGTGCCGCTGCTTTGCCCTCAGATCCGGAGGCGTCGTGGTGAGCTTCATGCGCACCCGGGCGCTCGCCTCATCAATCAGATCAATCGCCTTGTCGGGCCACGACCGGTCGCTCACGTAGCGACCGGACAGCTCTGCAGCGGCCCGAAGGGCGTCGTTCGTGATCGTTACCCGATGATGCTGTTCGTAGAGTGAGCGCACTCCGGAGAGGATCTCCACGGTCTCTTCGAGCTTGGGCTCATCCACATAGACCGGTTGGAAGCGGCGCTCCAGGGCGGCGTCTTTCTCAATGTACTTGCGGTACTCGTTGATCGTGGTTGCGCCGATGCACTGGATCTCTCCTCTGGCGAGCGCCGGCTTCAGGATGTTGGCGGCGTCGATCGCCCCCTCGGCGGCACCAGCCCCCACCAGAGTGTGGAGCTCGTCGATGAAGAGGACCACCTCCTTGGAGGAACGAATCTCGTCGAGGATTTTCTTCAAGCGCTCCTCGAACTCTCCGCGATACTTGGTGCCGGCCACGAGCGCACCCATGTCCAAGGTGAGCACCCGCTTGTTGGCCAGCGAGTCGGGGATCTCCTGGTGCACGATCGCTTGGGCGAGCCCCTCTGCGATGGCGGTCTTGCCGACTCCTGGCTCGCCAATCAGGGCAGGATTGTTCTTCGTACGCCGCGACAGGATCTGCACCACCCGCTCGATCTCCATCTCTCTCCCGATCACCGGGTCGAGCTGGTTCTTCTCGGCGAGCTCGGTCAGGTCTCTGCAGAACTGATCCAGGAGGGGAGTCTTGGTGGTCTTCTTGTGTTCGGAGCGCGGCTCGTCCTCCAACCCCTGATCCTTGAGCTGAGAGTCGAGTTCCGAACGCACCTTCTCGAGGGTGGCCCCCAAGTCCTCCAGGACGTGCGCCGCAATCCCTTCCCCTTCGATCAGGAGCCCCAACAGCAGATGCTCGGTGCCGACGTAGGTGTTGTTCATCCGCTTGGCCTCTTCGAAGGCGATCTCGATCACCTTCTTGACCCGGGATGTGGGGATGATCTGCTGCACAATGATGCGCTCGTTACGCCCCAACACCGACTCGATCGTGGTGCGCACCTTTTCGATCTCGACTCCGAGACTGGCTAGCACCTTTGCCGCCAAGCCATCCCCCTCTCGCAGAAGTCCCAGCAGCAGGTGCTCGGTTCCGATGTAAGAGTGATGGGACTTCTCCGCCTCATCCTGCGCCAGCGTCAGAACCTTCTTCGCCTTCTCGGTGAATCTCTCAAAGGGATACAAGCGTCATCTCCTCGACCCCTGGAGGGGCAACGTCCGTCGACCGAGGTCGGCGGACCTGGAATGGGACGGGTCTGGGACTGACCGCGACTTTGATCACTTCCGCATTATGCCCAATCGGGACCGCTCGAACCTCCGACCCGTTCCAACCACCTCTTGGCCGGATACGTATGAAGGCGCTTGAGGTGATCTCCAGCTAGCGCAGGAGAGGCAGGGAGGTCGTCTGGATCAACCGGGCGGCTCTCCTTCCCCTATCCGCTATGACACCTCAGCGAGAATGCTCCCTCACGGGCGATCCCGAGCCGACCGAGGGCCATCGACGCACCTCCGAACCCGTGCTGAGATACAGCCACAAGCAGGTCGCTGGTCTCCACCCAGCGCTTATCATCAGGCGCCGACTGGCTCAGCGCCAGCTGGATCGCCGCGATTAGACCTGCCCAACTCCGGGACGTCGCTCACGTCCGAGACAGTGGTGAAGCTCGCTCGAGAATCCGTCACCCCCCGAAGGTCCTCGATGTTGATCCCCAGGGCCGCAATCCTCTGGGCCGCAGCCGCTCCACCTGTCGGACCAGCCCGAGCAGCAGGTGCCCGGTGTCGACGTCAGGGTTGTTCATACGCCGGGACTCTTGGAAGGAGATCTCGATCGGCGTCTTGACCCGAGATGCGGGGATGATCTGCTGCACCGTGATGCGCTCGTTACGTCCCAATACAGTGTGAATTGTCGATCGACGGACTCGATGTCCAGTCCCCGCTTGCTCAGCACCAGGCTGGCTCGTCAGTCCACGTTTAGGAGCAGACTGAGCACGATCTGCTCAGTGACTATGCAGGAGTGTGGGACCCTCTCCAACTCATCCTGGCCAGAGTCAGAACCTTCTTCTGATCCTCTGAGAGAGGTTCCAAGGGACAGATGGCGCTCTCCTCTTGAAACCACCTCCGTGACCGGACTGGGTCAAGTCTATATACGCCAAGACTGAGCGCTGTCAGTCGGTCCGGCCAGAAGTAGAGCTACTCGGTCTCCTGGACCGGATCAGAGCTGGCCCCAGGTTCCTCTTCGGCTGACGCCTCAGCTCCACCCTCAATTGCCCTCACCGTGTCCTCGCTCTCGTCGACTGAAGGCTCCGACGCCTCGTCCGCGACCGCTGGGGCAAGCGCCTCAGCTGACTCAGAAACGGCCGGTTCGACAGTAGCCACAGGAGATACTGGCTCGGTCTGGTGATCATCCAGGTCGTCGGGCTCGTAGTCAGCGGCCGCCGAGTAGACTCCCTCGGCCTGGTCATCGTCTGCCGGGATGTGGTCCGGCCGGGGGAGCAGCTGCCTGTAGGAGAGCGAGATGCGGCGACGGGTGCGATCAGCCTGTAACACCACCACGCGAATGTTGTCTCCGACTCGGAGAACATCCTCGGTTCGCTCCACGTGCTCCCAAGACAGCTCGCTGATGTGCAGCAGTCCTTCGACACCGTCTGCGATCTGAAGGAACGCCCCGTACTTCTTGGTCTTGGTGACGGTGCCCTCGATGATTGTGCCCTGCGGGAACCGCGCCTCGATGCTGTCCCAGGGGTCGTCACTCATCTGCCGCAGTGATAGCGAGATGCGGGAGAGCTCGGGGTCCAATTTGATCACCTTGACAGTGACCTCATCTCCGACGGCCAGCATGTCCGACACATTGCTGACCCGGTCCCATGAGAGCTCGCTGATGTGGATCAGGCCATCGGCGCCTCCCAGATTGATGAAAGCGCCATAGGAGGTTAGTCCGCTCACGCGGCCGCTGACCACATCGCCGACCGAGAGTCGCTCGAAGAGCTCCTCGCGCTGGCGCGCTCGGTCCTCGTCCTGGGCAGCTCGCTGGCTGACGATCAAGCGGTTGCGCTTCCGGTTGACCTCCAGGATCTTGACCATGATCCGCTCGCCGACCAGATCCACGAGGTTCCCCGAATGGGTCCTGGCCACCTGAGAGCTGGGAAGGAATCCCCGCAGCCCCATGATGTTGACTATCAGCCCGCCCTTGTTCTGCTCCTTGACCTCGGCCTCTACACCCTCGCCAGTGCTCTCTTTCTCCGCAGCCTTCGCCCAAATCCCCTCGGCTCGTGCCCGGCGAAGGCTGAGGACGACGTTGCCGTCCTCGTTCTCCGACTGCAGGACGTACACCTTGATCCGATCTCCCGGGTTCAGGATCACGGGCTCCTCCGCCCTACCTGTCAGTTCCCGATTCGAGATCACGCCCTCAGACTTGGCGCCGATATCAACCAGCACCTCATCCGGATCCACTCTGACCACGGTTCCGTCGACGATGTCACCGTAGGTCAAGGTGCGAATCGAGTCCGCACTGGTGCGGAGGTACTCCTCCATGGAGCTAAAGGTGATCAACTCCTCGACGGGCGCGTCAGTAGCAAGCTGGGCCAACGGGCTAATGGATCCTCCGAGAGCAGAAAGCCGGCGCCGATAAAAGGCGCTCCGGTGCGGGCGAGAGTATAGCAGCGCCGGACCTGAGCTCCGTCGCTAACTCTCGTCGGTCACCCCTAGGTTAGCGGATAACGACCGCCCCCTGCCGGGGCTGCCAAACTTAAGTCCGCGCAACAGCCGCGAGACGAAGAGCCGCTCAGTTAGGAGTATGCCATTGGCAGCCAGCCCACCCCGCACCGTCTACGAGTACCAACAGCTGGAGACCCTGGAAGAGGTCAATCGGGTCTGCCGAGAGGATGGCTTCGACCTCCTACAGGCTCTTTCAACTCCCGAAGGGATTCGCTACATAGTGCGACGGACTCAGGAGCCAGGGGAGGCCAGGCGCGCCGGCTTCTCAGGACCCGAGGCCCACTGATCCCACCCCCGGTGGGCGCTGGGATCAGCTCAACCCAGAGGGGTTTCCGCGGCGCTGGCCGCAGGAGCGCGGCAGCGCGCGCCCATGGCTCCTCCGGCGGCGATTACGGAACACGTTGGCCCCCCAGGGTCGCGGCATCGATCAGGCGAATCCCGCCGAGCCGGGCCGCGATCAGCAGCCGCGAGCTACCCGTGCAGAGTTCCACGGGGACAAACGTCAGTGGGTCGACGACCTCGGCATACTCCAGACTGATCCATCGCCCCTCCCGAAAAATCTCGCCAGCCAGTCTTCGCAGCGATCCTGAATCCGTCTGCCCTTTGTCGAATCTAACCTGCGCCTCACGCAGCCAGCGGCTGAGGAGCCGGGAGTCTGGTCGTTGCTCGGAAAGGAGGTAGGCGTTCCGAGAACTCAGCGCCAGGCCGTCCGGGTCACGAACGATGGGGCACACCTCCACCTCAACTCCGAGATCGAGGTCCCGAGCTAAGGTGGAAACCATTACCGCCTGCTGCGCATCTTTCTCAGAGAAGTAGGCCCGGGCGGGACCGGTGGCCGCGAAGAGCTTGGCGACAACGGTCGCCACCCCTTGGAAATGGCCCGGTCGGGCCGCCCCCTCAAACCGATCCAGACCGGGGAGAGCCACAGAAACCATGGTTGAGAATCCAGGCGGATACACCTCCGATACCGCCGGCATGTAGATCGCATCGACAGCTGCCGCGGACAGTTGGTCCCTGTCCCGCCGAGCATCCCGAGGGTACCGCTGGAAGTCGTCCCCTGGCCCAAACTGGAGCGGGTTCACGAAGATCGACACCACCACCCGGTCACATTGGGCGCGGGCGGCCGCGACCAATGACAGATGTCCCCGGTGAAGAGACCCCATCGTCGCCACCAGCCCGACCGCCAATCCGTGGCACCGCCACTGCGAGGTGATGGACCGGAGCTCTGTCGCGGTGCTCAGAACCGGGGGGCTGGAAGCCGCGTTCGACCCGAGTGCTGTCATCTGGCTGACTCTAGCCGTAGCTGTGCTCGGTGTCGGGGTAGAGGCCTCCCTCCACGGCCTCCTTGAAGCCCACCGCCGCTGCCACTATGTCTTCCCCGAGATGAGCGAATTGGCGGACGAACTTGGGCACAGAACCCACGGTGAGCCCAAGCATGTCGTGGACAACCAAGACCTGACCGTCGCAGCCGGGCCCTGCCCCGATCCCTACCGTCGGGATCTCCACGGAGGCCGTGAGCTCGCCGGCTAGCTCGCTCGGCATCCCCTCTAAGACCACCGCAAACGCACCTGCCTCCTCGAGAGCCCGGATGTCGCGGCGCAGCCTGTCGGCGACCGCAGGCTCTCTTCCCTGCACCCGCAGGCCCCCCATAGAGTGCACGCTCTGGGGGGTGAGTCCCAGGTGGCCCATGACCGGAATGCTTCGTTCCGTCAGGTGCCTGACAACCTCCACCATCGCACCTCCGCCCTCAAGCTTGACCGCCTGCATACCGGCCTCCTTGAGCAGACGTCCAGCCGCCATGACCGCCGCGTCCAGTCCGACGTGGTAGGAGAGGAACGGCAGGTCGCCCACGAGCAGGGCATGGCGGGATCCACGGGCGACCGCGCGAGCGTGGGAGAGCATGTCTTCCAACGTGACGGGGAGGGTGTCCGGACCACCGTCGCGCAGCTGGTGCCCGAGCATGGTGCCTCCTAGTGAATCCCCCACGAGCAGCACCGGGATCCCAGCCCGGTCTAGGAGCGAGGCCGTGGTGAAGTCGTATGCCGTCAGCATCGCGAAGGTGCGGCCCTCCTGCTTCCAGCGCAACAGGTCCGTGATCTGTATCGTCCGAGCCTCAGCCATCATGGTTTCCTCCACCCAGGGCTTGAAAGCCCTGCATCTCTGACGTCAGCTCCAGTAGCAACCGGTATACGTCCGCCATCCGCGAATCCACGTTCGCCAACGCCTGGAAATGACGGGAACTGGTCTCCGAGTCGTGCCGCGTCTCTGGGCCCGTCAGGCCACCTGCAGAGCCAAGCCGCTTCGTGTTGGCTGCGGCGAGCACCAGCAGCTGGCGCAGAGCCGGCCCGGATTCGGAGGGCATCCCCGCGTCCCTCGCCACTCGCTCCGAGAGGCCCTCAAGGACCACGGGCAGCACTCCGGCCATAACCGCCGCCGCATGGTAGAGACTGCGGTTATAGCCGTTCCATAGCAGGGGCGTTAACCCCAGGTGGTGGCATAGCTGGAGGGCGAACTTCCCACCACCCCGGGAAGCCTCGACAGTAGCCCAAGCGCCCTCGAGGCAGGCTGGGTCCCCGTCCGGGACCGGGGCCAATGGGTGCACCACCGCGACATGAGCCCCTCGTTCCGCGCACCGGGACAATACTTCCAGTCCCATGACTCCAGCGCAGTGAACCACGACCTTGCCGGTCAGTTCTGGTCCGGCGCTATCGCTGATCTCGCCTGAGACCTTGCTTACAGCGCTATCGGGAACCGTTAGAACCGTGAGCTCTGAGTTTGCCACGACCTCTGTGGCACTCCCGAACATTCCACAGTGGAGTTCGGCGGCCAGCCGGGCAGCCCCGCCGGAAGACCGGGAGGCCACAGCGCTGACTGTGTAGCCGCGCAAAATGAGGCGTCGCCCCAGCGCCGTTCCCAGGCGCCCAGCCCCAACCAAGCCAATGCCTTCTTCCGTCTCGGTCACCTCAGGGATCCAAGCGGATTGCGGACGAGCCAACGGGCCACAGCCCGGATCAATAATACGCTGCGCGGATTGGGCCCGACCCCTCCCCGAACGGGTTTAGGGCTACATCCCAGCAGCTGCTGGGGTCCCCTCCTCCACCTGTTGGATCAGATCATCCATTTCGGCACGGTCCATCGATTCCACTTCGATCAGATGGTCTGCCAGCGCTTGGAGGGTCCCGCGCCGAAGGGTGAGCACCTTTTTGGCCGTGAGGTAGGCATTGTCGACCAGCGAGTGCACCTCCTGGTCGATCTCCCCGGCTACCTCCTCCGAGTAATTGCGGTGCTCCCCTAGGTCCCGCCCCAAGAAGACCAGCTCTTCCTTGGTTCCAAAAGCGAGCGGACCCAGCTTCTCACTCATGCCCCACTCGGTGACCATGCGGCGAGCCAGCTTGGTTGCCTTGCCGATGTCGTCCGAAGCACCCGTAGTGATGTTTGCGTCGCCAAGCAGGATCTCCTCGGCGACTCGGCCGCCCAGAATGCCCGCCAACTGGTCAGTGAGCTCAGCCTTGCTCACCAATACCTTGTCGTGCTCAGGAAGTTGCATGGTCCAGCCCAAGGCCATGCCTCGGCTGACGATGCTGATCTTGTAGGGAGGATCGCAATGGGGAAGACTGCGCATCACCAGCGCATGTCCCATTTCGTGGTAGGCGATTACCAGCTTCTCCTGATCGGAGATTAGACGTGACTTTCGCTCCGGTCCCGCGATCACCCGGGCAATGGACTCCTCCAGCTCGTGCATTCCGATCACCTTTTTGCTCAGCCGGGCGGAAAGGATGGCGGCCTCGTTGATCAAGTTGGCCAGGTCGGCACCGCTGAAACCAACAGTCTGTCGAGCCAGGACCATCAGGTCCACCGCCGTGTCCAAGGGCTTGTTGCGGGCGTGGACCTTGAGAATCGCCTCCCGTCCCCTAATGTCAGGATTATCCAAGGTGACGTGGCGATCGAACCGCCCTGGCCGGAGCAGGGCCGGGTCGAGCACGTCGGGCCGGTTGGTCGCGGCAATCACGATAACGTGGGTGTTGGTCTCGAACCCGTCCATCTCCACCAGGAGCTGATTTAGGGTCTGCTCACGCTCATCATGGCCCCCGCCCAAGCCGGCGCCACGCTGGCGGCCGACGGCGTCTATCTCATCTACAAAGACGATGCAGGGGCTGTTCTTCTTCGCCTGGTCGAAAAGGTCACGGACACGGGAGGCACCAACGCCCACGAACATCTCGACGAACTCAGAACCCGAGATGCTGAAGAAGGGGACGCCAGCCTCTCCCGCCACCGCCTTGCTCAGCAGAGTCTTGCCGGCGCCCGGGGGTCCGACCATGAGCACCCCCTTGGGTATGCGAGCCCCCAAAGAGGTGAACCGGTCCGGGTACTTCAGAAACTCCACGATCTCGCCCAGCTCCTGTTTGGCCTCATCGACGCCGGCCACGTCGGCGAATGTCACCTGGGGCTTGTCGCCCGCCACCAGCCGGGCTCGGCTGCGCCCGAAGGACATCGCCTGACTGTTACCGCTCTGGCTCTGCCGCATCATGAACCAGAGGAAGCCCAGAATCACGAGCACGATGACTATCTGGGGTAGGAGCGTGAATAGAAACACGTTGTTACTCGGATTTTGAACTGTGTAATTGGTGAAGCGGTAGTCGCTGAAGAAGGTCTGGGTGTCGGTGCCGTCCACCACCGTCTGATATTCCTTGCCCGTGGTGGTCCACCAGTCGATCGGCGAACTCTGGTTGAGAACCTGAGCCCGGTGGGCGGGGTTGGAGCTGATTATGATCGCTCCCGCCGGAACCGGCTTGCCATCCAGCTTGAGCTGGTAGTTCTGGAGAGCCTGCTGGAGGGTGCCCGTGGGTTGGGTGGGAATGGTGGGGCCCGGCGCCATGCGCCACGCGATCACGGCGATCGCCAGTATGGCGGCGAAGATCACGACGTAGGCGACCGCGCGGCGCTGTCCGGGCATCCCCGTGATTCTATCCACAACGAGCTGGGCCCAATCTCTGCCGAGATGAGAGCTGGCCGCCGCGGCAGATCCTGTGTTCTTCGACCCGATGAGGGGGCGAACGGGTTAGCCATGTCTCCTTCGGCAGGGAGAGTCAGGAGGCTGGCTCGCCAGCGCCCCAAACATCATCCGCATGGGCTTGCTTGCGTTTGTTGGTGCCCTCCGTTCCTCAGAATCCATAGGTCAACTTTGACGCGGCACCCGAGCTGGGTTACAATCTGCGGGCGGCGTGGAGCAGTGGCAGCTCGTCGGGCTCATAACCCGAAGGTCCCAAGTTCGAATCTTGGCGCCGCAACGCTCTCCGACTGAGCGCCGCAGGCATCAGGCGGTATAGCTCAGGGGTTAGAGCGCTCGGCTCATAACCGAGTTGTCCCTGGTTCGAATCCAGGTACCGCCACCGCTGCGCCGCCTAGGAGTGCCCTCAAAACTTCCGGGGCGACCAGGTGGCTCCCCCATTTGTGGTTGTCCAAAGGACGTCAGGGGGTCCGATCCACCGTCCGACCAAGGGGCTTTCGAACCCAAGGAATGAGGACGTCGGGCCCTTGGATTGGGGTTCGGGCCTGATCGTGATCGCCACCGCCCACCGTCGCCCACCGTTGGTCGACTCCGCCAGCTCGACCCCGGGGACTGCGGCGAAGATATCCGCTGGGCCAGTGGCGGCCACCTCGGTGAAAGCTCCCCTTATGGTACTTGGGAGGAGCTGAAGCTGGACGAAGTGGTCTCCTCCGTCAGTCGACACCACAACCCCGGAGCGTGATGATCGAGTCGAGGCGCAGAGGGCCACCAGGACCCCGCCTGGGGCAACGGCCAGATTGGTGGTCTGATAGGTAGGAACGGAAGCCGCACAGGGATCTCCATGCCTTTGCCAGGTGGCCCCTCCATCGCTGGACGCCACCAGCTGCGCCGTCGGTGCGGCAGCCCCCGACTGGGCGATCCCCACAGAGGCGACGTAGATGTCGTTGGGCCTCTGGCGCAGCAGGAGCACCTTGGCTTGGTTGACCGAGCTCGGGGCCGTGTAGAGGGTCTGCCAGACGTTCTCTCCCAGCGCCGCTTGGTCAATCGACCAGTCGCACGGACCCGGGCACCCCGTACGCGAAAAACTCACCCGCACCGCAGTCCCGGACGCGACCTTGATTGCGCTCACATTTCGTCCGGTCTGGAGCGTCCATGAGAGGCCGCCATTGGCGGTCAGAGAGTATGGTCCCCCGGAGGCGGAGTAGGCATAGCCGACGTCGGCGTTTGCAAACCGGATATGGCCCACCTCAGGAACTCCTGCCGGGCACCCGACCGGCGCGGCCTCCACGAGGCAGGCGTGAAGGTCAGTAACCGTTGTCCACTGCCGACCACCGTCGGTGGTCTCAAGCACCGTTGCGCAACGCTGCCCCGAGCAACCTGGTGCAACACCCAGCGCCCACCCCTGTTGATCGCTGATCCAGGTCAGGTCCGCGGCCTGGAACCCGGAGATGCCGCTACCAGGGTAGGGAGCGGCCCTGACAGACGAGTGGGCAGCTGCCTGGGTCGTGGATCCACCACAACCGGTCAGGACAAGTCCCGGCAAGAGGACCAGGGTGGAGCAAATTCTCAAGATTCGCACGCAGAGGTGAACGGTACAGCCTCCCCTATGGCTACGGAAAGCGGTTGCCGTCGACCGCGGTCCTGACCACCGCCGGCAGCTGTCAGGACTCTGCTGTCAGCCCATCGCTACGGCGGCCCGGGCCATCGTCTCAACCACCGACCCCACTTTCTGGACTCCCTGCTCAGCCGGCCCCGGTCCGGCCGCTGCCGCTGCGCTCTCAATCGCATAGGTCTGCTCGCCCGCCAACGCCAGCCCCTGTGCGCGCGCTAGCTCAGCCTGCCACGCCGGCGAGGTGGAGTACCCCACCTCCTGCTGCTGTGCCTGCACTTGGCCCCCCAGAGCGGTGGTTTGGGTTTGTAGCTGGGCCAGCTCCAAGCGGAGTCGCTGATCGCCTCGATAGGAGGAATACGCGGCCACAGCGATCCCGCAGGCCATCAACGCAGCGACGACGACCAGCAACTGCCACGGTTCCAATCGGCGGGAGCGCCGGAACAGAATCCAGCGAACACGAGTTTCGCGGATGAGGCCCCATGAGGACCCGTCGCCATCAGCTCGGATGTGGTGGAACGTGTGGTGGGTGCTCGGCTTGGCGGTTGCAGGGAAGATTCTGGCTGGTTGGCTACGCAGTATAGACCCCCGGGAGCGGCCCTGTTCCAGCCGGTGGCCCGGACCGGTTCTCAGGCTTCAGGCTCGGAGTTCCCCACGGCCCCCTCCGCCTCACGGTACGAGGAGGCCCACGACCACGCAGACCGCCGCAGAGCCCCCTCGGGATCGACCTTCAGGTCGCGGGCGAGTCCCACGACAGACCACAGGAGCTCACCAATCAACTGGTCAGAGGCTCCGGCGTGATCCTCCAGCGCGGCCTGCAATCGGGGCATCGTCTCCGCTCCGGCCGGCACAGGCGGCCCGACTGCAGAGTTCGCCCGGATCGCTCGACGCTGGAAGGATGACGCCAGGGCGAGCGCCGGAAGAGACTCCGGGATACCGTCCAGGGCGGAGGCGCGATGCGGCTTCTCGAGGCGCTTCAGCAGCTCCCAACTCCTAAGCAACTGTTCCTCGCCTGACACCTCGGCGCCCTCGAACACGTGGGGGTGGCGGGAGATCATCTTGGTGGTGGCGAGTGAGGCAACCTCCGCTAGATCGACCCCGCCCCGCTCGGCTGCGATCGCGGTGTGCATGGCCACCTGGACCAGCAGATCGCCCAGTTCTTCCGCAATCTCCTGGAGATCGCCAGCCTCTACTGCAGCGATCAGCTCGTGCGTCTCCTCCAACAGGTGGGGAAGCAGGCTGCGGTGATCCTGGGCCCGATCCCATGGGCACCCGTCTGGACCCCGAAGTTGGGCCATCACCGCGAACAGCCGACTCAACTCAGAAGGTGTGTCGGAGGTCACGGCGTCGCCTCGTGGGTCACCGCGGTGGGCGCACCAGATTCCCCTGCCCGTCGCAGCAGGCCGATCAACAGGTCCAGCCACGCTGAGCCCGCCGCCGCCACGCTCAGCCGCAGGCGGTTTGTGCTTGCTTCCGCGATCCTGGGCATCTCGGCTACGAGCTCACCGAGACGAACGCCGTGACCCGGCTCGAATCGGACCGAGATCCAATCACGGTCCGTCTCAACCGCTGCCGCGCCAGCCGCCGCCGCGACTAGGCGGACTCTAAGTGTGACCAACAGGTTTTCGACCTCGCTCGGCCGTGGGCCGAAGCGTTGGCGGAGGTTCCGGGCAGTTTCCTCCAACTCCGCCTCGCTGGTCGCTGCTGCCAACTGCTGATAGACCCTGAGCCGCAGCCTCTCGTCGGGGATGTATGTCGGCGGCAGCAGGCTCCTCAGGGGCAGCGCTACCGAGACCTGTGCGGGAGACTCCACCAGCTCCTCTCCCTGAGCCGCCAGGACCGCCTGATGGAGCAGATGGTTGTACATCTCCATGCCGACGGCGGCGATGTCGCCGTGCTGCGCCTCCCCCAGCACGTTCCCGGCCCCCCGAATCTCCAGGTCTTTGAGCGCCAGGGCGAACCCGGAGCCCAAATCCTGCAGGTCGGCGACGACGTCGAGTCGCTTGTCCGCCTGCTCAGTCAACGAACGGGTTGGATCGTAGAGAAAGTAGGCGTAGGCGCGCTGGCCCGAGCGCCCGACACGCCCCCTTAGCTGGTACAGCTGGGCCAGTCCGAGACGGGAGGCGTCGTCAACCACCAGCGTGTTGGCGTTGGGAATGTCCAGCCCGTTCTCGATGATCGTGGTACAGCACAGGACGTCAACCTCACCCTGGCTAAAGGCCACCATCACCCTGGCCAGCTCCCGCTCATCCATCTGCCCATGAGCTATCGCCAAGCGGGCCTCGGGGACCAATTCACGAAGGCGCTCCACCTCGCGCAGCATGCTGTGCACCCGGTTATGGACGTAGTAGACCTGACCGCGGCGAGCAAGTTCCCGTCGGATCACATCCTGGATCAGGCCGTCTTCTTTGGCGGTCACGTAGGTGCGAATTGGCAAACGCCCCTCCGGCGGGGTCCGAATCACCGATAGGTCGCGTATTCCCGCCAGCGCCATGTGCAGCGTCCGGGGAATGGGAGTGGCGGACAAGGAGAGAATGTCCACGGAGGTGCGCAGCTGCTTGAGGCGCTCCTTCTGGCGCACCCCAAATCGCTGCTCCTCGTCCAGCACCACCAGCCCGAGACGCTTGAACCGGACGTCCTTCTGAAGCAGCCGGTGCGTCCCGATGACGATGTCAACCGTGCCCTGGGCAAGCCCTGCCATCACCTGCTTGGCCTCGTCCTCGGTACGCAACCGGGAAAGTTGTTCTACGGAGATTGGAAAGGCGGTCAACCGGTCCTGGAAAGTGAGGAAGTGCTGCTGCGCCAGCACCGTGGTGGGGACCAGCACGGCTACCTGCTGGCCACCCTCCACGGCCTTGAAAGCGGCCCGCAGCGCAATCTCAGTCTTGCCGAAGCCGACGTCCCCACACAACAACCTGTCCATCGGCCGCTCCGACTCCATATCGCGCTTTATGTCATCCAGAACCATGAGCTGGTCCCTGGTCTCCTGATAAGGGAAGGATGCCTCCATCTCCTGCTGCCAGTGAGTGTCAGCCGGAAAGGCGTGCCCCTTCGCCTTGCGCCTCAGGGCGTATAGCTCCACGAGGTCCTCGGCGATCTGATCGATGCGCCGACGGACCGAGCGCCTGGTGCGCTCCCAGTCACCAGATCCGAGCCGCGAAAGGGTTGGTGACGAATCTGCGCCGCCTGAATAGCGCTCGACTCTGTCCAGATGCTCGGCAGGGACGTAGAGCTTGTTGCCATCCGCGTACTCGAGTTGCATGTACTCGCGCTCGGTCTGCCCGTCACTCACGCGGCGCATGCCGACGAACCTGCCCAGCCCGTGATCGCGATGGACCACCACATCGCCTGGCTCAAGCTTGAAGCGAAAGACCGAAGGGTCACCACTGGACCCTGGAGCGTGTCTCAGCCGGCCGGCGGCGCTGGACTCAGCTCTGTGAACCGATCGCAGGAGAGCAGAGGGCCGCCGCTTCTGGGATCCGAAGAGGTCCGAGTCCGCAATCACCGCGACGCCGGCGTCACCCAGGATGAGTCCTGATCTGAGATCACCAGGACCGACTACCAGTCCTCCCGTCGGGAGCGGGGTCGCCGCGGCGGAGAAGCTCTCTACGGCGGTCGGCCGAAGGCCACGCTCCTCGACTAGCTCGGTCACCCTGGATTCCTGGAGCCCAAGCTCCAGGACGGTGCCTTCCCCTGCCCGAAACTCGTCCGCCCATCGTTGAAAGGCTTCCATGCTGCCTGCGAAGGCTGGTGCGGCGATCATCGCCGCGTCGCTCAGGAGGTGATCCTGACCACCTACCTCACGCGTGAGGTCCAGCCAGTCAGATGACCGTATCCTCCCGCCCAGTTCCTCCAGCTGGGCGACGGCCAAGGGCAGCTCCTTGGGCAGCTCTCCCCGAGCGACTTCCGCTGCCCGAATCGACTCCACCTCCTCAAGCCAGGTGGAGCAAAGGCGCCCGAGTCGGGCCCAGTCTTCGGTTATGAAGACGGTGTCCTCCGGCAGGTGGACCAGCAGAGTATGAGTAGGGTCGGCAAGGAGGGGCCCGAGGGCGTCGATCGGATCTGGTAGACCACCGCTCGAGATCATGTCAAGGTCAGCCGCCCACCGTTCCCTGACATCCTGTCGAAGCTCCCCAAGTTCCCAATCGGCGATTCGCTGGGCAGCAAGCGTCAGGGTCTCGCGATCCAAGGGGAACTCCCGAGCTGGCATCAGCTCCACCGCATGGAGCTTGGCCCGGGATCCCTGCGTCTCCGGGTCTAGGCGCCAAAGACCGGCCACTCGATTGCCCTCCCACTCCGCTCGCCAAGGGCGGTTGTCAAGAGGAAAGCAGTCGATGATCCCTCCTCGCCTGGCGAAGTCACCGGGGCGAGCCACAATCGATTCCTGCCGATAGCCCGATTCCAAAAGAAGCTGAGCCATTCGCTCAGGCGCCAGCTCTCGCTCGGGCTTGAGCTCCGCCAGCCAGCTTCCAACCCACTCCTTCGACAGGGTCGGACGCAGGACAGCCTCTGCCGAGGTGACCACAACCCCACCCCGACCGGAGGTCAGGTCCCGCAGGGTCTGGAGTCGGTGTCTCACGATGGCCGATGCGGGAGCCACCCGGTCGAACGGCAGGGTGTCGGCCGCCGGGAAAAGGCTGGTTCCCTCTTCCCCGCCCAGCCAGGTCGCGACCTCCTGCCAGGCAGCCTCCGGCTCAGCCACCAAGAGGCAGACGGTGCGCCCAAGAAGCCGCTGAACCAGCACCGCAATCAGAGGGGTCCCCGCGTGCAGGACGCCGCCCATCTGGGCTCGTCCCAGGCCGCGATCCCTCCAGCCGCTGAGGGCTTGCCCAAGAGGAGATTCACCGACCCGGGCCAGCAGTGTGCGCTGAGAGCTGCCGAGAGCTGGTCTCACCGCGCTCTCAGTCAGAGTTCTTGTTGCCATCGTGGGGCCCTCCACCGGGGTGTCGCCCAATCCGGTTGAACTCCGTCATTGCCTCCTCCAACCCGCAGTCCGCCAACTTCAGGACCGCGTCCCCCGCCCGCTCCTTTGCGGCCGCCAATTGCTCTCGCTCAACACCCGTCGGATGCCCCAGGACGTAGTCGATTGGGTCAACTCCCTCGGGAGGTCGTCCGATGCCGATTCGCACCCTGGCGAACATCTGAGAGCGCCAATGAGTCTGGAGGGACTTGATGCCATTGTGGCCTCCCGGGCTGCCCCCGGCCCTCAGCCGTAGGCGCCCCACGGTTAGATCCAAGTCGTCATAGACGACCACCACTCGATCCAACTCCACACCAAATGTGCGGGTCAGGTGAGCGCCGGCCTGACCAGATGAGTTCATGAAGGTAAGTGGCTGCGCGAGGATCAACTCCGTTTGGCCCCACTGCGCTCGGGCAACGGTGGCCGGCCCAGAATATCGACCACGCTTAGCTCCGACCCTGTCGCCCAGGGCCTGGACCGCTTCGGCTCCTACGTTATGACGCTGGTGGCGGTGGTCCGGCCCGGGGTTGCCAAGTCCAATCACGAGAAGGGGTGAAACGCTCACGCGGACGGCTGCAGCTGCGGAACCTGAGGCGGTAAGACGCCGCGGCGGGCTGCGTGCCTGGCGAGCAGTTGGCGGGTGGCTGCGGTCATTCGCGATGCTTCGCCTGCCAGGTAATGATCATGCCCCAGCAGATGCAGCAGACCATGAACCGCAAGGAGACAGAGCTCCGCGGTGGGATCGCCGCCTGCCTCTTCGGACTGGCGGACGGCTGTCGGGACGGAGATCACGATGTCTCCCAACTGTTCGCTCTCTCCCGGAGGGATGCGAAAGCCACTGCTATCCCCCAGATCGGTGGCCGGAAAGGACAGCACATCTGTGGCGGCGTCGACTCCCGCAAAGCGCCGGTTCAGCCGTCGAACCTCGTGGGCCGTGGTCAGCCGACACGCCACCGAGGAGCCGCTCAGCCCCAGATCGACGAGCGCCTCCTCAAGCAACTGGGAAAGCTCGCAATCGCGGGCAAAGCGACGCTCCGACACACTGAGAGCGCGTGAGAACGAGACCGCTACTCCAGATGCGGGGACTTGAGTTGGGCCTAAACCTGCTTTGCCCGCCGCTTCCGAGCCGCCATGGTCTTCTTCTTCCGGCGAACGCTGGGCTTCTCGTAGAACTCCCGACGACGCACCTCGGTGAGAATGCCGTTCTGCTTGATCTTCTTGTTGAAGCGACGAAGCGCGCTCTCGAACGACTCCCCTTCCCGCAGCTTTACCTCCGACAGTGGATTTCACCTCCTAAAGCCCATTAGGTTCAATGCCGAGACTTCCCGGCCAGCTGATCTATGCCGAACTGGGATTGTAACTTTCCGAGCGCCAGCGTGGCTGGCGGCCAGTTCCGGTCTCGTCGGAATCAGCTGAGGCGTCCCCTTGGAAAGTGGCTGCGTTCGTCTTGGCCCGCACCACTAACCGGACCCGACCAAGCTACTGCGTGAGGTGACCCTGAAGCAGTGCCAGGGTACCGCCTGGGTCTTCCTGGAAGAACATGTGCCCGCGGCCCGGCAGCCAGTGCAGAGCCGATTCAGGAATCCTGCTTGCCAACATGGCCCCGTTGCCTGGGGGCATAACAACGTCAGACGTGCCGTGAAGCACCAAAGTTGAGGCGGTGATCTGGGCGAGCCTGTCGCCCGTGTCGTGGTGCCTGATGGCCGCCCAGTGGGCGGCGAATACTCCGGGCCGCACTGGATGTGTTGCTCGCCAGTGGACGGCGTCCTCGATGACCTCAGAGTGAGCCTCTCGCCAGCGCCGCTCGTACAGCACTTGGCACGCGACCCGGTAGGCCAGTCCGGGTTCCTTGGCGTCGCCTCCCAACAGTAGCCTCGTGTCGGCCGGGTCAGCTCGCACCGCCAGCCGGCCTCCAGGTCCGGTACAGCCGAGGATCAGCGACCGCACCGCGGTGGGGTGCCGAATCGCCAGATGTTGAGCGACCATCCCGCCCATCGAAACTCCAAACACAAAGGCCCCACCGGGGGCCAGGCGCTCGAGAACTCGGCCGACGTCGTCGGCCAGCTGCTCCATGGAGTAAGGCCCCGGCGTAGCGTCGGAAGCGCCGATGCCGCGCTGGTCGACCACCAGGCACCGCCAACGCTGGGCGAGTTCGGTAATGTTCCAGACGAAGGCGTGATGGTCGGTACCGAGTCCAGGGATGAGGAGTAGGGGCGGCCCCTCTCCTACCTCGTGCACCGCGATCTGCACCCCTGGCTCAACCTCCACCGCCCGCAGTTGACTGGAAGAAGGCCACTCCACACAACGATGGTATCCACCCAAGCGGGTAAGCCGCGAACCGCTACTCGATCACGATCGGGAAGTAAACTCGGTCGGTGCCCACCTTTCTCCTCGCTCCGCGGCAGGTGAGCCTCGAAGGGGTTGTTCAGATCGTGGGCGAGGATGCCCGCCACCTTGCTCGCTCGTTGCGAGCGAGCCGTGGAGACACGATCACGGTGGTCTGCGAGCCGGGTAGAGAGCACCTGGTTCAGCTGAGCACCGTGACCGCAGAGACAGTGATCGGGAACGTGGTCTCGTCCCGCGACGTCAAACGAGAACCAGCCGCCCGACTCCACGTGATCCAGGCCATCCCCAAGGGTCAAGGAATGGGAGAAGTCTGCGAGCGGCTGGCGGAGGTCGGGGTGGCCTCGATCTGGCCGGTGGTCACTGAGAGGACCGTGCCGCGCTTGGATCAGGGCCAGCGCTCCCACCGACAGAACAGGTGGCAACGAATCGCCAGGGAAGCTGCCCAGCTCGCCGGTCGCCACGTGGTGCCTGAGGTCAAGGGAGTTCGCTCCTTGGAAGAGGCGGTGGAGCGCATCCTGAGCGCGCCAGACCGGCCCCAAATGATGGCGTGCGACAGCTCCGGTGAGCTGGCACTCGCCTCAGTCCCGTGGAGCCCGGCTGAAGGGACGGCGCTGGTGGTGGGTCCCGAGGGAGGGCTTGGTCCTGAGGAGTTGAAGTACCTATCGGCGCGCGGTGCGGCCCTGGTCTCGCTGGGCCCACGGAATCTACGCACCATCCTGGCCGCCACCGTAGCTGCCGTGGCCCTACTGTCACGGTCCGGCGACATGGAGGCCGCAGGTGCTGACAGATAGCCCCCAGGGCGATTTGACCAACGACTCCAGCGGCGTCACCCTGGCGTTCCCCAGAGAGCTACGGACAGCGTCCTACCTCGTGCCCAATTCAGATGGCGCCGTGGAGGAGGTGACGATGGCGGTCGAGCTGAGGCGTGACCCGCTCACCTCGAGGAGCGGGCGTCTCGCCCATTTCCAAGGCTTCCACCTGCAGCGGGCAGATCTCTCCGAGGTGGTGCTCCGGAGCCGACAGGGATGTCCGTTTTGTCCGGAACTGGTGCTGCAAGCCACCCCACTCCTGCCTCTCGCTCAGGCTGTAGATGGCAGGATTAGCCGCGGCGAGGCGACTCTCTTCCCGAATCTAAGCCCCTACGATCGCCACAGCGTGGTGGTAGTGCTGACTGAGCAGCACTTCCTCTCGCCCGAGCAGTTCACTCCCACCCAGATCGCCAACGGTCTTGAGGCGCTGCAAGAGTACTTCCGGGCGCTCGAGCCAACCTCGCCAGGCAGCTTTTCTCTGGTGACATGGAACTACATGCCACTAGCAGGCGCCACCCAGATACACGCCCACCTGCAAGGTTTTTCAACCGATCGGCCAGGGAACCTATTGGAGCAGGAGGTTCGCAGCAGTCGTACCTTCTATGACCGGCACGGCCAACGGTATTGGGACCGGCTGCCATTCTGCGAGAAGAAGCTGGGAGAGCGGTTCATAGCGGAGGCCCACCACACCACCTGGTTGACGGCCTTTGTGTCCAAGAGCGTGGTCTCAGACCTCCTAGTCATCTTTCCCCGGCATCGCTCGCTCGAAGAACTGCCCGCAGACGCCATCCATGAGTTTGCCGCAGGTCTGTGCGCGGCACTCCGCTCTTTGGCCGACGATGGAGTGGTCTCCTTTAATCTCGCCCTTTATCCCAGCCCAGCCGGCGAGTCTGACGACCATTTCCGGCTCCACGCCCGGCTCTCTCCGAGAATCTACTTCAACCCGGCAATCCTGGGGTCGGACACCACCGCCTGGCATCACCTGCTGGAAGAGCCCTTCATGGTCCGGAGCCCCGAGCAGCTCGCGACCCTGCTGCGAGAGCCAGTGAGCTCAGCGCTGCCCGATTCAGCAGGCCCAATAGCTGTCAAGCAAACCCTCTGAGGGCCCTGAGAACCCCGTTTAGAAAGCTGGCGCTGATCTGGTCCCCCTTGACGTCGGAAGGGAGAGTCAGCTTCCGAACCGCCGAGTAAGTGCTGCGCTCCCTCCGCATACAGGTGCCGTCAGACTGCTCGTCGTCGCGCACCTTCCGCTGACCTCTGATGGTGAGGACTCCCCGGCCGGCGGTGATCTCCGCCTCCTCGGTGCTGCGGCCGGGGACTGGGCCCCGACCACAAACGCTCAGTCGCGTTGACGGGTATCCAGGAGCAGGTAAGTTGCCGGTGCACCCTGAAGCCGAAGCCGCCGTCAGAGGCCGACGAGAGGTGCGGCCCCGTCTCCAGCGCCTCATCAGCCCACCGGGCCGTCTCCGACTGCAGATTAAACAGGTCGCTCCATGGATCCCAAAGAGCCATCAGGATCAACTCCAAACTCATTACTCCCCCCAGCTTCCCTGGGGGGATGGAGTCATCCCAAGCCGGTGATACCCGCCCCCTGGCAAGCCTAAGGAGGTGCCTCGCCGTCAGATGCCGATAGCCTCCTTGATGTGTTCAAAGAACCCGCGCCGGACCGGATGAGGCTTGCCATCAGGGGGGGCGAGCTCGCGAAGCAGGTGGCGCTGCCGATCGGTCAACTTAGTCGGGATTACCACCCGGAGTCGGACCACCTGGTCCCCCCTGCGACCGGTACGAGGGTCGGGCGCCCCCTTGCCTGCTAGGCGCACCTGCTCGCCGTACTGGGTGCCGGGCTTGACCGTCATTGTGGCGGGGCCGTCGACGGTCGGGACTTCGATGGTGTCACCCAGGGCGGCCTGTGATATGGAGATGGGGCATTCGTAAACGATCGTCATGCCCCGCCGCACTAGCTGCTCGTGCGGCCTTACCGTGATGACTAGGAAGAGGTCGCCGGGAGGACCTCCGCGAGGTCCCGCGGCCCCCTCACCGGGGACCCGCACCTGCATCTCGTTGTCCACACCAGCAGGGATCTGTACCTCGATGGACTTCTTGGCGTCTACCAGACCTTGCCCGTGGCAGGCGGGGCATGGGGAATCGATGACCTGTCCTTCGCCCCGGCACCGGGGACACGGCTCGACTGTCACCATCTGTCCCAGGAGGGACTGGCGCACCCGCTGCACCTGACCCCTCCCTTGGCACTCCTGGCAGAGGGTGGCTGCTGTGCCGGGCTGCGCCCCCGAACCCTGGCACTCCTCGCATGCAGCGGGCTTGGATACCTCGAACGTTCGCGTCACACCGGTGATCGCCTCCTGGAAATCGATGGTCACGTGCAGGCGCAGATCGGATCCGCGCCGGGGCCCGGTCCGTTGCCGCTGAGATCCGCCGCCACCGAAGAACATGTCGAAAAGGTCGAATGCGGACTGGAAATTGAACGCTCCGCTGGCGCCGAGGCCCTCTCCAGCCTGGCCGTAGGCGTCGTATCGCTGCCGCCTAGCGGGATCGGAGAGCACCTGATACGCCTCACCAACCTCCTTGAAATGCTGCTCCGCCTCTCTATCTCCGCCGTTGCGATCAGGGTGATACTGCATGGCGAGCTTTCGGTAGGCCCGCTTGAGCTCATCTGGGCTGGCACTGCGGTCCACCCCTAGAACTTCGTAATAATCGCGCTTGGTCTGCGGCATCACTCAGGTGTCAGCTCCCGGGGCGGTAAGTCCTTGGTCTCGCCGTCGATGGAGGCAGATACCGACCCCGCGCGGCCGGAACCTGTCGCCTGCGCCACACTCACCTGAGCGGGCCGGATCACGCGGTCGTGGATCTGGTAACCGGGAAGGAACTCGGCCACCACAGTGTCGCGCTCCAAGCCGACGCCCTCGACAGTAGTCACCGCATCGTGAAGACGAGGATCAAACGGCTCCCCAACAGCCGGAACACGCTGGACGCCCTGCGAGGCCAGCGCGTCCTCCAGTTGACGCAGGGTGAGTCTCAGCCCCGCGGACAGACCATCCGTGGCTTCCTCGTCGAGGTGAGACGCGGCCCGTTCCAGATTGTCAAGAGCCGGCAGGAGCGCAGTCAACAGGGCTGCGGAGCCGTATCGGGCTAGGTCCTGGGTCTCCTGAAGCTTCCGCCTCTTGTAGTTCTCGAAGTCAGCCGCGAGCCGCTGATACGAAGCCCTGGTCTGGGCGAGTTCCTCCTCCACCCGCTGGAGTTCGGTGTTGCTCTCCGATAGGGACACCGGCGGCAACCCAGGCTCCGTCTCGGGGCTTGGCTCTGCGCGCTCCTCATTCTCGTCTGGCATGTCAGCCTCCCGGCCGGAATATGAACTCAAGTTAGGAGTCGGCTGAGAGCCTCGCCGGTCAACTGCGAGACCAACTGCAACCGGGCGGCCACCCGGCCGTAGCGAATCCGGGTGGGTCCTACCACTCCCAGCGTACCCCAACTGTGGGTACCGGCTCGATAGCTAGTCAGGACCAAACTGCAGTCCCGCAATTCTTGAAGACGATTTTCGTGGCCGATTACGACCTGCATGCCCACCCTGGGCGCAAGCTCGCTGACAACCGCCGCGAGAATCCTTTGCGCCTCGAGCACCTCCAAGACGGTTCGCAGCCGCCGGGGGTCCTCGAACTCGGGATTCCGTACCAGGTTACGCACCCCGTCATGAATGACAAGGGATGCCCTGGTCTCCACCTGACGAAGCCCTCTGGCAACCTCGGCAGCCAATGCCGGCGGCAGGCCCGGAGACTCCAACGCTTCGTCGATCTCCACCGCCGTTCTGCCGGCGAACGCCCGATTGAGACGAGCGGCTGTCTCGGTCAACGCCTCCTGGTCCAGATCGGCACTCACCTCCACGGCTCGCTGGTACACGAAGTTGCCGTTGGCGACTGCGACAAGCAGCGCCTGGCCTGGCTTGGCCACCACCAACTCAACGTGAACCAAGCGGGCCACGGAATTGTTGGGGCCGGTTACCAGCGCAACGTTGTCACTCAGTCTGCTGAGAGTGGCGGCAGCCAGCTCGAGAATCGCCTCGACATCCGGGGCAGCCTCGTCGAAGCTCTGCCTGACCTGTCTCCGCAGAGGCGGTTCGACCAACTCCTGCGCCAGCAGGAAGTCGACGAAGTAGCGGTAGCCCATATCAGTTGGAATTCGGCCCGCCGACGCGTGTGGCTGGGTGAGGAATCCGTCGTCCACCAACTCGGAGAGCTCGTTTCGGATCGTGGCGGAGCTCAGCTCCAAGAAGTAACGAGCCGCGAGTGCGTGGGACCCGACGGGCACTACCGTCTCGGTGTAATCCGAAACGACCGCCCCTAGGATCCTCTCCTTGCGCAAATCCATGCCGCTGACTCCAGTGCCTGATTAGCACTCCGATGGCGAGAGTGCTAAGTCGAGTTTAGCACGGGCGTTCTGGGGTCTGTGGCCAATTCGCAGCCCGAGACCCAAAGGTCCGCTGGTGGGGTAGACGCGACTGCCGCCCCCAGCAGCGGTGAGAGCAGTCACCTTGGGGATGGAGCGCCCGTTGATTGCATTGGTCCGGATTATCCGCCGGACTCACCTGAAATGGTGGAAGCATTGGCGTGAGTCGATGTCCGGAGAGTGCCCAGGCGGACCCGGGTCCACCATCGACAGCCACGACGCATTCACTCCCTGAGGGTGGTTCTGGAACGCCGAAGATCAAGTGAGCCGAACTCGCAGATTAGCCAATCCTAGTCTGGCTTTGGTCCAAACTTCGCTAAGATCTGCTCGTGGCTTCCACCAGTAAACCGCGGGCTAGCGGAGGAATGTCCGTCCTTAACCCATTCTCTGGCTCGATCACTTCTGAGCGAGAGGACCTGGTCCGACGAGCCGGCATCCGAGAGGTTGTCTTTGGGGTTCAGGACGGAATTCTGACGACCATGGGGCTCACCACCGGGGTCGCCACTGCCACGGCTGGAGCTGCCGTGGCTCACACCACAATTCTTATCGCCGGTCTCGCCGGGGCGCTGGCCGGGATGGTCTCCATGGGTACAGGGGCCTATCTCGCCGGCTGCGCTGAGCGCGATCTCAAGCACGCCGCAATCCACAAGGAGCGAGGCGAGCTCAAGAGCCAACCGGTCGAGGAGCACGCCGAGATGGTCGCCATCCTGATGGACCGAGGAGTGCCTGAGGAGACCGCGGATGAGCTTTCCCGTGCCATCGCTCAGTACCCCCGCCTGTGGGAGGAGACCCACATCGAGAAGGAGCTCGGAATCTCCAGCGATCCTCAAGACTCTCCCGGTAGGGACGGCTTGGTGATGGCGGGCACCTTCCTGGTCGGGGCCGTGGTTCCCATCGTGCCCTTCATTCTGCTGACGGGATTACCCGCTGTGATGGGCTCTCTGGCGCTTTCGGCGCTTGCCCTCCTCCTGGTCGGAATTGGCAAGGCGCGAGTCATCGGCCAGCGCATACTGATTGGAGGAGTTGAGGTGCTAGCGGTGGGAACAGCCGCGGCCGTCGCGGGCTACGTCCTCGGTGTCCTCCTCCCCCACCTGTTTGGGCTACGGCTCCCGCCCGCCTGAGCCGATCTCAGGCGGCCGAAAGCTCCAAGGTGAGCCGGTCGAGAACATCCACTCCCCCAGTCGTCGCCCGGACAGTGCTTCCAGCGATCTCCACCAGTCCCATAAGCGCCAGCTCCCGCGCACGAGCGAGTTGACTCGCCGACTGAAGGTCTACTCCCTCTGACAGCCTCAGGCCACAAGCCAGGCGCTCAAGCTCAACCTGTGCTGCTGACAGCCACTCGTGCCCCCGGATGCCACGCCCTCCAGCCGCGATCGCACGGATGTAGGTCGCCGCGTCGCGGAGATGCCAGTAGCGAAGACCACCCCCACCGCCCTGAATTCCCAGTCTCCAGCCCTCGTCAGGTGCCAAGAAGCCATGGGCCCCAGACCCCGCGGCCAGGTAGGGAAGGCCCTTCCAGTAGGTGAGGTTGTGCTGGGACTGGAAGCCTGACCGCGCATAGTTCGAGACCTCGTACTGGTCGAGCCCTGCTCCGGCCAGAAGCTCCACCGCCAGCCTGCGCTCACGCAAATAGGCATCCACGCTGGGGCCCGTCCGGCGCTGGGCTTTGACCTCGCGCTGCAGGGGCGTACCCTGCTCCACCGTCAGCTCGTAGCAGGACACATGCTCTGGGTGAAACTGGAGAAGACGGCGCAAGCTCGCCTCGAATCCGCCCGAGTCCTGGTCCGGCACTGCGAAGATCAGGTCGCAGCTCAGATTCTCTAATCCAGCCACTCGGCAGCTGCGAATAGCATCCACCGCCGAACTGGCACTGTGGCCCCGCCCCAACCATCTAAGAGTGGCATCGTCTAGGCTCTGGATCCCCAACGAGACCCGATTGATACCGAGACTCAGCCACAGCCTCACCATCTCCGGGGTGATCCCCTCGGGGTTCGCCTCGATGGTCACCTCCAGACTGCCTGAAAGTGAGAACTGCGAAAAAACGAAGGAGAGCAGGCGCTCCAAAAGCTCTGGCCGCAACAGAGTGGGAGTCCCCCCGCCCAGATATACCGTATCCAGCTCGATCCTGGTACCACCTCGGAGCAGCTTCAGTTCTTCCAAAAGCGCCCCCACATACCGGTCCTGCAGCGCCTCCCCGCTGAGGTTGATGGCGAAATCGCAATAGGGACAACGCTGACTGCAGAAGGGTATGTGCAGATACAGCGAGCGCGGACTGCGCGGCGGAGTCTCAGCGGTCAAGCGACAGGACCGCCATGAATGCCTCCTGGGGAATCTCCACGCTGCCGATTCGTTTCATTCGCTGTTTGCCCTCACGCTGCTTCTCCAGCAACTTGCGCTTGCGCGTGATATCCCCTCCGTAGCACTTCGCCAGGACATCTTTCCGCAGCGCCGGAACGGTTTCCCTCGCGATCACCTTGCCGCCGATAGCCGCCTGCAGGGCCACTTCGAAGAGCTGCCTGGGGATTACCTGCTTCAGCCGCTGAACGAGTCGGCGCCCCTGATTGCTGGCTTGCTGCCGGTGCACTATCGCGGAGAGGGCGTCCACTTTGGACCCCGCTACCAAGATGTCCAACTTCACCAGCTGCTCGCGGCGATAACCCGAGAGGTGGTAATCCATGGAGGCATACCCACGACTGCGGGACTTGAGCTGGTCATAGAAGTCGTGAATGATCTCGCCGAGCGGCAGGTCATAAGTGAGGAGCGCACGGTCTCCCGGCTGGTACTCCAGGTGACCAAACTCCCCGCGACGCTCCTGACACAGCTCCATGATTCCCCCCAGATACTCGCGCGGCGCCACCACCTCCACCTTGACACGCGGCTCCTCAATCCACTCCACCTTCTCGGGGTCGGGAAGCTGGTCGGGGTTGTCGATCTCGACAGCCGTGCCCTCGCGGAGTTGAACTCGGTAAGCGACCGAAGGTGCTGTCGTGATCAGGAGCAGGTCGAACTCTCGCTCCAGTCGCTCCTGGACGATTTCCATGTGAAGCAGTCCCAGGAAGCCACAGCGAAAGCCGAATCCCAGCGCAGCAGATGTCTCCGGCTCGAAGGTGAGCGCCGCGTCATTCAGCTGGAGTCGCTCGAGCGCCTCCTTCAAGTCCTGGTAGCTATCGCTGTCGACCGGGAAGACCCCTGCCCAGACCATGGGGCTCGCCTGCCTATACCCGGGCAGGGCGACCTGCGCTGGACGACGAGTCTCGGTGATAGTGTCGCCGACCTTGCTGTCCCTGACGTTACGAATCGAAGCGATGAGATATCCCACCTCTCCTGCGGTCAGCTCGGTAACCGACTCCATCCCAGGGCGAAACACCCCAACCTCGTCCACGGTGAAGGTTCCCTGCCCCGCCATCATCAGGATCTGGCTTCCGGCGCTGAGGACTCCGTCGACCATCCGGACGTACACCACCACCCCTCGATAGGGGTCGTACTTACAGTCGAAAATCAGCGCTCGCAGCGGCGCTCCCTGCTCGCCGGTCGGCGGTGGCAAGGAGCGGACGACGGCCTCCAGCACCTCCGCCACCCCCGCTCCGGTGCGGGCAGACACAAGCAGGCACTGATCCGCCGCGATCCCGATCACAGCCTCGATCTCCTGCGCCACCGTGGCGGGCTCAGACTGCGGTAGATCAATCTTGTTGACCACGGGAACGATCTCCAGCCCGAGCTCCAACGCCTTATACACATTGGCCAGCGTCTGCGCCTCGATGCCCTGACTTGCGTCCACCACCAAGAGAGCACCTTCGCAGGCCGCCAGGGCTCGAGACACTTCGTAGGCGAAGTCGACGTGCCCGGGAGTGTCGATCAGGTTGAGCTCATAGTCCTGACCGTCCCGGGCCCGGTAGGACATGCGAACCGCCTGGGCCTTAATGGTGATCCCACGCTCGCGCTCGAGATCCATGGTGTCGAGCACCTGGGTAGTCATGTCCCGCTCGCTGACGGTGCCGGTCAACTCCAGGAGGCGGTCGGCCAGGGTCGACTTACCGTGATCAATGTGCGCGATGATTGAGAAGTTGCGAATGTGCTCGGTCGTGTGGGAGGGCATCTGATTCTCGATTATCGCGTCCGGCCGGCTACCACCATGTCTGACCTCGACCAGGTCGCTCATCTCCAGGCTGAAATATGGGGCTCGGCTGAGGTCGCTGCGCCGGCGACCCTGCTCAAGGTCATGTCCACAGCTGGGGGCATTGTTCTACTCGCCGAGTCCGAACTCGGCGGCGTGGGATTCGCCTACGGTTTCACCGGGCGAGATCCCTCAGGGCGTGTGTACCACCGCTCCCACGCCGCCGGAGTCTTGGATTCTGCCCGCAATGCCGGAGTGGGGCGGGCCCTCAAGCTCGCCCAGCGAGAGAAGGCTCTGGAACAGGGCCTGACCGTGATGGTTTGGACCTTTGATCCCGCTCAGACTGGCAATGCCCACTTCAACCTCAATCGGCTGGGTGCCAAAGCAAGGAGCTTCCGACGCGACTACTACGGAACCCGATCGGATGCCCTCAATCGAGGCCGCCTCAGCGACCGCATGGTGGTCGAGTGGCTCCTCGAGGACGGGGCGATGGAAGCCGTGAACCACTGCTGCTCGAGTCCCCCAGTCTCAGTGCCGGTACCGGCTCAGCTTCGGAACCCAGCGGTGGCAGGAGATCTCAAGGCGGGGTACCGGGCCCTTCGGGTCGGGCTCGAAGCGGAATTTGCCAAAGGGTTGGCCGCGGTCGCCTACGACCGAAAGGCGGGCGCCTATTCCTTTGCGCTGCTACCGCCCGGGACCCCTGAGCCGGTCGAGTGATCGCTCGACTCCTGGCCTCCTGAGCCCCGCTCTAGGGCGGTCAGAACCTCGATTTCGCTCCCGTACACACCTTCCGGCAGGGAGTGCAGATCTTGCCAGACAGACGGATGGAGCCTCAGCCAGCGCTCTGTCTGAGTGACAAGTTCCGCTGCGGAGAGGGGGTAGAGTACCCCCCCGAGAGCACGACGCAACGCCATCTGTCGATTACTCCAGGGCCGACCGCCAGCCTCCCCAAAGCGCGGCCTTCGGAGGCCGACCTCGATCGGCGGTTGCCCTGGGAGACCGAGTGCTGAGCGCATCATCAGCTCTTCAAAGGAGGTCTTGGGAAGAAGGTCGGAGAGGTCAACCTCTGGGTCAGACATCCGCCCTGCCCCCCGTTTTAGCCACGAAAAAACCGGCCGTAGTGGAGGTCCCACCTAAGTGGGAGGACGGTCCCCACGCCACGACCGGCAGGCCCACGCTATCACCGCGAAAACTGAATTCACCCATCCGTGACCCGCCCGCGACGGCGGCGGCAGCCGGTCGCGACAGGGGATGACACATCAAGCCTCCCCGAGAACTCGCCTAGCCACTTCCGCTACGTCATGCGGGCGCTGACCCGGCTGGCTCCTAACTCGGTGCGCCATGACCATCGGCAGCACCGACGCCACCTCCGCCAGGCCGGCGTGAGGAAGTCCCTCCAGGGAGCTGAGTGCTTGTGCTGCCTTGCCCGCAACCAAATCGGCGCGGTGGCCGTCAACTTCCAAGGCAATCGCAACTCGAGCGATACCCTCCAAGACCGGCCGCGAGACCTCGACGGATCTGAGCCCGCTGATGGCGCGCTGAATGCGCTCGCGCTCCTCCTCCTCCTGACCCGCATAACTCAGGATGAATTCCTCTGGGTTGGCCTCAAATCTCTCCCGACGGAGCACGATCTCGACGCGGTCTCCGATATCGATGATGCCGCTGACATCCACGCACAATCCAAAGCGATCAAGGAGCTGGGGCCTGAGGTCGCCTTCCTCGGGATTCATGGTGCCCACCAGGATGAAACGAGCAGGGTGCCAGACCGAGATCCCCTCCCTTTCGACCACATTGACGCCCATTGCCGCCGCGTCCAAGAGCACGTCCACAATGTGGTCGTCGAGTAGGTTCACCTCGTCGACGTACAGGATCTGCCGGTTCGCCTCCGCCAGGACCCCGGGCTCGAAGCGGCGTTGCCCGGACTTGATCGCCGCCTCCAGATCAATGCTTCCGACGACTCGATCCTCTGAGGCGTTGATCGGTAGCTCCACAACCCGCATCCGCCGCCACTCCGAAGGCAGAGGCGACTCGCCCCCCTCGAGTCGACCCTGACAGTCGGCGCAGAGGCGGTCCGAGCGCGGGTCACAGCTGTAATGACAGCCAGCGACCACCTCGAGTTCGGGCAGAAGCCTGGCGAGTGCCCGAACTGCCGTGGACTTAGCAGTGCCCTTCTCCCCCCGGATCAGGACACCGCCAATGGCTGGGTTTACCGCGTTCAATTCCAGCGCCAGCCGCATGGGATCCTGCCCCACCAGCGCGGTGAAGGGGTAGACCTGCCGATATTCGCTCACCCAGGGATTGTCGCAGAGGCGGCCCAGCACCAGCGCTGCCGGTCGCCCCTACCGCCTGAGAGCCGCCGCCACCGGCTGCAAGATTCCCTGTTCGGAGATGTCGAAGAGGCCGAAGTACTGAGCTCCCATGCGGTCAGCTAGGTCGGCGCAGGCGTTGAAGCCGTAGCCGGCGACCTGGGCTCCAGCGGCGCGACTCGGGTGCGACGCTCGGGGCTGCGGCGGCAGATGATCGTGAGCCGAGTCGATCACCAGCGCCCGGACTTGCTCCGTGCGGATCATGGCACCGGCTTGCTGAGCCTCGATGAGCGGCTCCTCGCCCCGCAAGCTGATGTTGCCCCTGCCGTCGCTGATCAGCACCAACAACGGCAGCACCTCCGGGTCCCGCATCCGCTCTGCGCGAACCATCTCCAAAGCGGCGACCAGGCCGTGGGTGAGGGGCGTCGTTCCCCCGGCCGCCAACCGGGTCAGCTGGCGTTCGGCAAGGTCGACGCTGGCGGTTGGACGCAGTACGGTGCGAGCAGAGCGCCCAGAGAATGAGATCATCGCGACCCGATCTCGCCTCACGTAGGCGTCCTTAAGCAGAGCTAGGATTGCCGACCTGGTCGCGTCCATGCGCTGCTCAGCGTCCATGCTGGCCGAAGCGTCGACCAAGAAGACAATCAGGTTGCCCACGCGCCGCTGGCGCACCTTCTGACGGAGGTCTCTCGGCTCCAGACGTATCGCCAAAGCGCCCTCGCTCTCTTCTCCGGTTCGACGGTGCCTTTGATGGGGCGCGGCGGCACGCAAGGTGGCGTCCAGTGCCAGATCGGTCGTCTTCTCAACCACAGTCGACCCGACATATCTCCCGCGCCGATCTCGGGACGCCGTCTGGCTGCGCCGACCACTGCCGTGCCGGCGCAGCCGCTCCCTGGGCAATTGGATCCTGCCGACCGGTACCGTCTGCTCGACCTCGACCTCGACTGTCCCGGCTGGACCCGGGCTGCCAGCCGTGGCCGCCCCAGCCTGCTCAGCATCTCCCCCGTTCTCATCGGACTGTCTGGCGGATCCGCCCTCCTCTCCGGTGGCGCCCGGGTCGGCGGCCGCAGCGCCTGATTCGCCCTCTGTTGGCACAGGGGGGCTTTGGTCCGCGCTTCCGGGAGCAGCGTCTGAGTCACCTGCGGTCGAGGGGATCCCGGTTCCGCCGCTCGACCGACGGCGGTGAACCAGCACCAGCTCAGAGACCTCGATCAGGTCCTGCAACGACACCTCGAGCGACTCCGGCGACACCTCGGAAGCCGCGCGCAACGCCCGTCTGGCTCTGGCCGCGCGAAACATGACCAGATCAGCTCGGTGACCGACCACTCGCTGGTCCACAGCTATCGCCGCCGCCGTCTGAACGACCGCCCGGGGCACCGTGACCTGAGGAAGCAATCCTCTGGCGGCGACCACCTGGTGGGCAATCTCCAGGTCTGCCAGGTCATCGACCGGGCTGGGCTGCTGATGTCGCTGCATGATCGCGACACGGTCATCGGGGTGCCGCAGGCCAATGACGTCGACGCACAACCCGAATCGATCCAGAAGTTGGGGCCGGAGCTCTCCCTCTTCTGGGTTCATGGTGCCCACCAGGAGAAACCGAGACGGGTGCCACGCGGAGATGCCTTCCCGCTCAACCACATTAACCCCCATCGCCGCGGCGTCCAACAAGACATCGACGAGATGATGATCCAGCAGGTTCACCTCATCCACATAGAGAATCTCTCCGTTGGCCTCCGCGAGCAGCCCAGGCTGAAAGGCTCGGCTACCTGCCTTTAGAGCAGCTTCCATGTCCAGGCTCCCGACCACCCGGTCCTCGGAAGCGCCCAACGGCAGCTCAACGACCCGAGTAGATCTGGGTTCAGTTGGGAGCGGGTCGGTGGCGAGCTGGCGGCTGAGACACTCGGAGCAGAGCGTGGTGTCGGTAGGAGCGCATCCGTACCTGCAGCCCACCACCACACAGCGCGGGGGCAGGACGCGAGCGAGCCCTCGCACTATGGTCGACTTTGCGGTACCCCTCTCCCCTCGAATCAGGACGCCGCCCACCGCCGGGTCGACGGCTGCGAGGAGCAGTGCAAGCTTCATCCGTTCCTGCCCGATGACGGCAGAGAAGGCTCCGCCAGACAGCGGGTCGGCGCCCCCGGGACCGCTGCTCAGGACTCGCCCTCGCGCTCAGGCTCGACGTCTGCGAGGATCTCCAGCCAGTCGTCGGGCAGCTGAAAGACTTGGTCGCCGTCTGGGCTGCAAAGGAACAGGCCATTCCTCTCCCAGACCTCTACCGAGCCGCTGTCCGCCTCGTTCGCTCTCACCAGGGCTACCCCGCCAGCCTCGGAATCTTCCCAGCCTGCCTCGTGCACCAGAACCAGATCCCATCGGTGGCTGGAGCTTTCCAGCCTGAGTCCAACCAGCGGCAGCGGGGCCTCGACTTGAGGTCGGCTGCGGTCGCGCCACAGGAGAATGAGGCCGATGTTCCCGGGAGCCAACAGCCCCTGTCCGCCCGCCGCGGCGAAGTCGCCTTGGAGCGCTTTCAATCGGTCGGCAGCAATCAGACTCGCGGCCACGCCCGGCCCGAGCCGACAACGAAGCTCAGCGCCTCCCAGCGGCCCGATCTCGACGAGCTGCGGCGACGAGGGCGAGCCGATAGGAGTGAGGTTGACCACTCCCGATATCGTAGGGTGGTGTTGGGGTCGACGGTGCCCAGCCATCCCAATGGAGTTTACGAGTGACAGATCTTTCGGTCGGGACGGTCGCGCTAGTCGGAGGTACGGGACCGCTCGGCCGAGGGCTGGCTGCCCGCCTGGGGCGCGCGGGCCTTCGGGTCTGGCTCGGCTCCCGGGACCCAGAGCGAGCTGCAAGCGTCGCCAGAGATTTGCCCAAGGATCTATCGGGTGGCTCTGGCGAGGTGATCGGCGTATCCAACCAGGAAGCGGTCACCCGGGCACCAATAGTCATCATCGCGGTCCCCTACGAGGCCATCGCCGATCAGCTCTCCCAATTGGATGGTCTTGGGAAGGACAAGGTCCTTGTCTCAACTGCAGTGCCCGTGGAGTTCCGCGCGGGCCTCGCCTCCGCGGTCTCACTCTCTGCTGGCTCGGCGACCGCGGAGGTGGCGTTCCTTTGCCCTGACGCCCGGGTGGTCGGGGCGCTCCATACGGTCTCTGCCAGCCGGCTATTGAGGCTGGCTGAAGCCATGAACGAGGATGTCCTGATAAGCGGCGACGACCTCGAGGCGAAGGCTCTGGTCAATGCCCTGGTCGGCCGCATCCCTGGGCTAAGACCAGTCGACGTTGGGGGTCTGGAGTCAGCTGGGCTGTGTGAGACCATCACCCCTTTGCTATTGCGACTCAACCGTCTGCACCGTGCGCACACTGGCGTCCGCATCACCGGCCTGTGACCCGGTGGTAGCCGCTCGACAGCTACCACCGCGGCGACCCGACGCGCAGGCGCTGCATTAAAGCCACCGGCGAGTCAGATGTGTACCGCAACCCCCTCAGCCGCTAGCGCCGCCTCCTTCAGGGCCTCGCTCAGGGTTGGGTGCGCGTGCACCAACGCTTCGAACTGGTCTGCCCTAACGCCGGACCAGGCCGCCATCACCATCTCCGGAAGCAACTCGGTCACCTCCGCCCCCACGGCATGGGTCCCCAGTAGCTTCCCGGTGGCACTGTCCACCACAGTCTTGACGAAGCCCGTGGTGTCGCCCATCGCTATCGCCTTACCGCTGGCACTGAACGGAAACTTCCCAATCCTCACCTGGTATCCCCGGTCCTTCGCCTGCTGCTCCGTCAGCCCAGTGGATGCGACCTGCGGCTGACAGTAGGTGCACCGCGGCACGAGTTCCTTGTCCAACGGCGCAACATCCCTGCCCGCAGCGGTCTCGACCGCTATGACACCCTCCGCGCTCGCCGCGTGCGCCAGCAGCGGCGGACCCGTGACATCCCCGATGGCGAAAACTCCGGGGACATTAGTGCGCAGGTGAGAGTCCACTACGATGACTCCGCCTGCCACGGCCACCCCGATCTCCTCCAACCCCACGTTCTCGAGGTTTGACTGCACTCCAGTGGCGGTGAGCACCATTTCGGCCTCCACCACCTCACCGCTTTCGAGATGCAGGCGCCACCCGACCCCTCCCCGCTCGGAGCGTTGGATCAAGCTGCCTGCCTTGATGGTGATTCCCCGGCGCTCGAACTGTCGGGTCACCTCCTTGGAGATCTCCTCCTCCTCCTGAGGCAGGATCCTGGGCAACGCCTCCACAATCGTCACCTGTACGCCGTAGGAGGAGTACACGTAGGCAAACTCAGCTCCAATCGCTCCGCCACCGACGATCACGCAACTGGCAGGCAGCCGGCGCAGCTCCAACGCTTCCCGATACGTGAAGACACTGCGCCCATCAGGGACAAGGCCGGGAAGCACTTTGGGACGGGCGCCGGTCGCGATGATGATCTGTGACGCGGCAACCGTCTGTCCTGATGGCTCGATCCCTATCGTTTGCTCAGAGAGGATACGGCCCCGGCCGCGGATGACCTCCACACCGTTCTTTCGCATCAGGAAGGCGACACCGTTCACCAGCTTGCTGACCACCTCGCGGCTGCGCGTGATCGCAGCTCCAAAGTCCGCCCGCACATCCGCTGTGGAGATTCCGAAGCGATCCGCCTCCTGGACCAGGCAGAGAACCTCCGCGTTGCGCAGCAACGCCTTGGAGGGGATGCACCCCCAATTAAGGCAGATGCCACCAAGGGTCTCGCTCTCCTCTATGAGCGCGACGGCCATCCCCAGTTGCGCCGCTCGAATGGCCGCCACATAGCCACCAGGGCCAGAGCCGATGATCGCCAGATCCTTCATGACTACTCCCTCATGGCCTTCTGAAGGCGCTGCGGCCGGTCAGACCAGGCAGGCGGCGGGGTGCTCAAGACACCAGCGGAGGTACCCAAGCGCCTCCGCTCCCTGCGCTCCGTCAGTGACCCGATGGTCGATCGACAGCGTCATCTCCATCACCCGCCCAACCGCCAGAGCTCCATCTCTGACAACCGGCATCTCCCTGACCTCGCCGACCGCCAAGACGCTGCCCTGACCTGGGGTAACAATGGCAGCGAACTGGTTGATCCCGAACATTCCAAGGTTGCTGATCGCAGTGTGGGCTCCCGCCATCTCCTCGGGTCGCAGCCGGTTGCTCTTGGCCCTCGACGCCAGATCGTGCGCCCGCCGAGCCAGCTCCGCGAACGAAAGCGACTCGCAAGATCGGAGAGTCGGCGCGACCAACCCATCTGGCACCGCGACCGCCAGTGCGATATTGCTGGAGAAGAAGCGGCGCAGCTCCCCGCCGACATAGGCGGCGTTCAGCTGGGGGTAGCGCTGGAGCGTGAGCGCCATCGCCCGGACTATGAAATCGGTGACCGAAAACCGCGGCACTCCGGGGTCGCCCAGATCGTTGAGCTCCTGGCGGAGGCGCATCAACTGGTCCATGGCTACCTGGGTCGTGAGATAGAAGTGGGGAATGGTGCTGTTGGCCTCTGCCATGCGGCGCGCGATCGCCTCACGCATTCTGCTGACCTTCACCGGCTCACTGGGGTCAGTCGGATCGACCCGGGCAGTCGTGCCCGAAGGGGTGCTGGCGACCACGGCTACCCCACCCGACCTGGCTACCGCCTCCACGTCCTCAGCAGTGATCCGACCCTCGGGGCCGTTCCCTCTGACCCGAGCGATTTCGATGCCGAGCTCTCTGGCCCGCCGGCGGGCCAGTGGACTGGCCTTGACTCTCCCCACCACCGGCCGATCTTCCGGCAAGGCAGCGTCCGGCTCGAGTCGATGCGCCCAGTCGGGCAGTGGCACCGCCTCCGAGCCGGCGGCGGCTGGCATAGGCAGATCTGAGATCTGGAGGTCTTCCCGATGAGGCTCCCCGGTCGGGAGTGCAGCGGCTGCGGCACCCTCGGTGGTAAGCGGAGCAGTGGTCTCGACGGCGGAGATGTCCTCATCCGCCTCCGCGATGATCGCGATCGCACCGCCGACCGCAATCCGCGCCCCGGGCTGAGCGAGAATCTTCCGGAGGATTCCGCTGGCATATGCCTCAATGTCGATGTCCGCCTTTTCCGTCGCGATCGAAGCGATGACATCTCCGCGCTCGACCCGGGAGCCTTCCTCGACCAGCCAGCGGTTTATGGCCCCCTCGGTCATGTCGTACCCCATCTGAGGCATGGTGACCTGGTAGGCCATCAGCTCAGTCGCCTGACGGCTTCCACGATGTGTTCACTGGAAGGGATGAGGGTACGCTCCAACTCCCGCGAATAGGGCAGCGGTACGTCCCGCATGGCGACTCGCTGGATCGGTGCGTCAAGGTCGTCGAAACACCGATCCTGAAGTTCGCTCAGCAGGCTGCCTCCGAAGCCTCCGGTCCGCCAATCCTCTCCGCACAGCACCAGTCGGTGAGTGCGCCGCACCGAATTGACCAAGGTCGGGTAGTCCAGCGGGCGCAGCGTGCGCAGGTCGATGACCTCACAGGAGATCCCGTCCTCCCGATCCAACACCTCTGCGGCGTGCAGCGCCTGAAGCAGCATTCTTGAGTACCCAATCACGGTGACGTCAGTCCCTTCGCGCGCCACCCTCGCCTTGCCGATGGGAACTTCCACACTGCTTGCGGGACCTTCGGGAACCTCGCCTCTGGTGCTGTAGAGAAGGCTGTGCTCAATGAAAATCACTGGGTCAGGATCGCGCATGGATGCCAAGAGCAAGCCCTTGGCGTCAGCCGGTGTCGCTGGCATCACCACCTTGAGACCTGGGACCGAGGCGAACCAGCCCTCAAAGGTCTGCGAGTGGGTTGGCCCCAGCTGCCCGAAGCCAGACACGGTACGCACTACCAGGGGCACCGAGAACTGTCCCCCGAACATGTAGTGGAATTTGGCTGCGCTGTTAACGATCTGGTCGAGCGCCAGCAAGGCGAAGTTGACGGTCATCAGCTCGGCCACAGGAATGAGTCCACCCATGGCCGCTCCCACGGCGAAGCCGACGATGCCCGCCTCGGCGATCGGGGTCTCCATGACGCGCTTAGGGCCGAACTCATCGACCAGCCCCTTGGTGACTGCGTAGGAACCGCCGTATCCGGTGATGCTCTCCCCCATCAGGATGATCCGGTCGTCGCGCTCCATCTCCTCACGCAGCGCGCTCCTGACCGCGTCTCGGTAGGTGACCTCCGCCATCGTCACCTAGCCGCCTCGGCGCCCTGGACTACCTCCAGCCCCGAGGCGGAGGATTGCTCCGTGGCGGTGTCGCCATCGGTATCTATGGGCTTGGCATAAATCCACTTGTCGATAGTGGCGGGATCCGGCCACGGGGAGCTGTCGGCGAAACGTACCGCCTCCAACATCTCCTCCTCAACATCCTCGGAAACCTGTGCCAGCTCCCGCTCGCTGCAGATCCGGTGCTCAACGCAGAATTGCCCAAAACGGGGGATCGGGTCGAGCGCTCGCCAGCGCCTCACCTCCTCCTTGTCCCGATACAGCTCCGGGTCGGCCATCGAATGGCCACGAAAGCGATAGGTGAGAGCCTCCACAAAATATGGCCCCTTGCCGCTGCGACAGTGCTCAGCGGCCGTCTGGACGGCTTGGTAGACCGACAGCACGTCCATGCCATCGCACTGCAGCGACGGCATCGTGTATCCCTCCGCCTTAATGATCATGTCCTTTACGGGGGACTCCTCCGCGAGCGTGGCGCCCATCCCATACAGGTTGTTCTCGCAGATGAAGACAACCGGAAGATTCCAGAGGGCAGCCATGTTCAGCCCCTCATGAAAGATCCCATTGCCGGTCGCGCCGTCGCCGAAGAAGTCCAAGACGACCTGCTCTCTCTGCAGGTACTGCATTGCGTAGGCCATCCCGGCGCCGATGGGGATGTGCGAGCCGACTATGGCGTAGCCGCCCCAGAAGTTCCGAGAAGCCTCCGCAAGATGCATCGAGCCCCCGCGACCGTGGCAGAGCCCAGTTTCCCGACCGAACAGTTCCGCCATGCACCTCTTGGGGTCGCAGCCCCGGGCCAGAGCATAGCCGTGATCTCGATAATGGCCCAGCACGTGGTCGTCGGGTCGGGCGGCGGCAAGGGCTCCCACGGCCACCGCCTCTTCCCCGATATACAGATGAAGGAAGCCCCCCACCTTCGCCTGGGCGTAGGCCTCGGCGGCATGATCCTCGAAGTGGCGGATCTGGACCATGCGCCGGTACATGTCACGGCACTCTTGGGGACTCAATCCCAAGGGGAGATCGGCAGAGGACCTCTTCGCCGTCGGCTTGGAACGCGCCCTGGTCACTCGGGATGTAGCTGTCACGGCTCTAGTTTACAGCCCCAGCCCATAGCCCCAACTCCGAAACGACCGCGTTACACCGCCTTGGCAGCTGTTGGCGCAGGACTGCGGTCCGGGCATGACCTTTGGGCTTCGGAGCCATCGAATTGCATCGGGACCAGCCCCGAGAGATCAATTCCTCTACCTCTCTAGACGAAATTAGTCGCGTTTAGGGGTTGGAAAACTGGCCGCTTCGGGTTATACTTTTCCCAGAGCAGCCGCGGTGAGCGGAGCTGCCAGGTGATGGGGAGCACCGGGTAACCCGGTTGCGTCTATCGCCGTCGGACATCGGGTACCCGAGCAACGCGGGGCACACCGGAATAGGAAGCACGTGGACTCACGCGCCGAGAGGACTCCCCAAGATGATGACCACAGAGCGAGACAATCGATACCGCGTCACCCGCCGAGACATTCTGCGTCGGCAGCACGAGGGGCTCTCAAGAACCAGAACGCTCCGCAAGTACCGCTCCCATCTGGAGCATCTGGATCGCGTTCTGGCGGACCTGGAGGATGCCCGCATCAGGGAGCGTCGGGTTGTCCCCCCGGCCATCACCGAGGAGCTGCGTCACGCCGAGATCGCACAGGTTGACCCCGATCTGGCTCAGGTCGTAGCCTCCAGTCGGCCCAGCATCGATCGGGTGCAAGATGCCGTCTTCGACGCACAGGGACGAATCATGGTCGAGGTTAGTCGCCTGCTGGGCCAGCCCGACTGGGTGACTATCGAGGCCGAGGAGGGCGAGGCCCTGGAGATGGAAGCCTCTCGTCACTGAGCGGCGCTTGGGGCGGTGTGGAGACGCTCTCCCGCCGCCCCCGCCGGCACCGCCGCCTGCTCGTCCATCGCAAAGGCTCTCGCCAGCTCGACGATCCTAGCCTGATCTCTCCGCGCCTTACGACTGCGTGACGTCTCGGTGTGGCGCGGGCGAACCGGCAGATGAGCCTGATCAGCCAGGCGATCGGCCTCTCTGGCCTGCCTGGTCTGGCTGAGGCGGTCCCACTCCAGCACCGCTCCCTCGATCACGGCGACCCTCTGGTCTACGTCGGCTTGCCCATCCGTCTCAGCCAAGCGCGACTCGAGCCTGGCCAGGCGGCTTGCTGGCAGATGAGTCTTGGCGGCCGCCAGGGCAGCATCGAGTCGAGCGGTATGTTGTCTCTCCTGCCGATTCGCGCTGCTCCGCTCGACCTCGACTGTGCGGGCATCCCTCAGCTCGCGTTGAGCTTCCGCCAGGAGCGCCCGATAGGCGTCAGCCAACCCCGCGTGACGGCCTTCGGCCGCGGTCTCGGCTAATTCAGACCCACGCGACAGCAGCCGCGCCACCGCCGCCTCTGCCGTCAGCTGTTGTAGCTGCGGAAATATGAAGACACCGAACTTTCGATCAACCTCCACATAGACCTGGCGAACGTCAGGCGGGAGCTCGGGGTGTTCAGGAACGACAAGCGGAGAACGGGACATGCGGGGATTGACCTCCTCGAGTTTGCTTCGCCCTTAGTGGACGGTTTCCTTGGTGGCGGTTGTCGGGACGGAGCGCCCCATCTGACCGAGGAGGCAACCGATTCCGGCAGCGACTCCGCCAGTGGCTTTGAAGACCGAGGTGCCGGCGACCAAGACGGAGGCACCCGCGGCAACGCAGGCCCTTGCATTGTCGGCGTCGACCCCACCGTCAACCTCTACGTCGCAGGTGAGCCCTCGTCGGTCGATCATCTGTCTCAACTCCGCCAGCTTACCGAGAGCGGCAGGTTGGAAAGTCTGACCTCCGAATCCAGGGTCCACCGCCATCACCAAAGCCAGGTCAACTTCTTCGATCAGCTGGCTCAGAAAATGTACCGGCGTGGCGGGATTGATCCCCACCCCTGGGTGACCGCCGCCCTGGCGGATGACCCTGATCGTGCGGTGCAGCTGTCGGCAGGCCTCGAAATGCACTGTGACCCAATCGACGCCCGCCGCCAAGAAGGCCGGGATGATGGAGTCCGGCTCCTCCACCATCAGGTGCGCCTCCAACCGGAGCTTGGTGCTTCGTCGACAGGCGGCCGCCACCTCGGGCCCCAAGGTGAGGTTGGGCACGAAGTGGTTGTCCATGACGTCTATGTGGACCCGATCGGCTCCGGCCAGCTCACAGGCGGCTAATTGCTCGCCTAGGCGGGCGAAGTCGGCGGCGAGAATCGAGGGGGCCAGTTCAGCCATGACTGGAAGGGTTGGCCGACGGGGCGGCGGCACGGTCGCACCATATCTCACAACCGGGCACGCGACGAGCCACCAGTTGGGCCGGCCAGCGAACAGGGTCGTACGGGCCTTCCACCACCGCTGCCAGCGTCACAGCTTTCTGCTGTCCCGCCAAGAGGAAACGCACGCTCCTAGCCGACCGGAGCAGTGCCGGTCCAAGCGTTAGCCGCGTTTGCCCAGATGGGTGAACTGTGGAGAGGACCAGCTCCGCCTCGGAGTAGTCCCGGCCTGGGAACAAGGACGCGGTGTGTCCGTCCTCGCCGAGTCCCAGACCAAGCCAGTCAAGTCGGTAGATCCCATCTACCTTGGGTAGTAGTCCCAGCAGCCGGGCTTCGAACCGGCGGACGACCGTTTCGGGCCCGAGCCCAGACTCCACTCCCCAGCCAGCGACAATGGGCGCTGGCCCCGAAATCCTCGATACCAAAGCCTCTCTTATCATCCGTTCATTGGAGTCAGGATCAGTTACCGGGACCATGCGCTCGTCCCCAGGAACGATTACCACCTTGGCCCAGTCGATGCCACGCTGGCGCGCCAGCAACTCCAGCGCCGTTCGGGGGGTTGACCCTCCCGGCAGGGCCACGATGGCCTCTCCACGAGATTGCACCGCATGGCGTATCTCTTCCGCCATCCTGCCCGCCGCGAACTCGGCCAGGTGGACGGCATCACTTTGCACCACCACGTTGGGAGTGGACAGATGGGTCTGCTCCGTCACCGGTCGCCGCCGCTGAAAGTGGCCCCGGGGCTTTGGCAGCGCACTCCAGTGGACATGCCCCCTAGTTGACTACCGGAGGCGGATTGCGCATCCATCAAGCGCCGATAACCTCGGCAGCTCGCTTGGCGACCCCTTCCGGCGTCAGTCCCAAATGTTCGTAGATAACCTGATAAGGAGCGGAGGCGCCGAACCTGTCCACCCCGACCACGGCACCTCGGCTGCCGACCACTGAACGCCAAGGCTCGGTGACACCGGCTTCCACGGCGACCCGGGCCCACACGCTCTCCGGTAGGACCTCGTGACGATAGTCGGCGGATTGACTGTAGAAGAGCTCCAGCGAGGGCATGCTCACGAGCCGGGTAGGATGCCCCGCCGCCTCCAGCAGCTTCCGCGCAGCGGCGCAGATGGAGAGCTCTGAACCAGTCCCTATCAGAATCACGGATGGCACTCCTCCTACGGCTTCCTGGAGAACGTATCCACCCCGCTTGACTCCCACCTCAGCCAGTTCGGACGTCCCCTCCAAAACCGGAATAGTCTGGCGGCATAGGACCAGGGCTGTTGGCGCTTGCGTTCGCTCAAGCGCCACTGCCCAAGCAAAGCTGGACTCGTTCGCGTCTCCAGGCCTGATCACCACCAGGTTTGGGATCACTCTCAAAGCGGCCAACTGCTCCACCGGTTGATGGGTGGGCCCATCCTCGCCCAAGCCAATGCTGTCGTGGGTGTAGACCCAGACCACCGGCAGATGGGAGAGCGCGGAGAGCCTGACCGAAGGGCGTTGGTAGTCGGAGAAGGTGAAGAAGGTGGCGCTGTACGGCCGCAGCCCCCCATGGGCCGCAATACCGTTACACGCAGCCCCCATGGCATGTTCGCGCACCCCAAAATGAAGGTTCCGCCCCTGACCGGTCTGGCCGTCGAAGTCACCCCCGCCCTCGACTGCTGTCTTGGTGGACTCAGAGAGGTCAGCGTCACCGCCGAGAATCCAAGGAATTGCCTCCGCCAAGGCATTGAGGGCCTGCCCTCCTGAGGACCTCGTTGCCAGCTCCTTATCCCCCACCTTCCACCTCGGCAGAGCATCCCGCCAACCCTCTGGAAGCAGACCGGCCTGAGCCAGCTGCCACTCCTCCCAGAGCTCGGGGTTCTGCGCCGCCCAGCTGTCCAGCTGCTCGTTCCACTCCGAGCGTGCGCGCTCACCTTGAGGAATGGCCTGGGCGAAGTACTCTGTGGCCGCCTGAGGAACGTAGAAGGTTCGATCCGGATCCCAGCCATAGGCACGCTTGGCGGCGGCGGCCTCGTCGGCCCCAAGGGGCGATCCGTGAGCGGCGTTGGTGTCCTGCTTGTGGGGAGCGCCGTAGCCGATGTGAGTCCTGACGGCGATAAGGGAGGGCCTGCTCTCGTCGGCGATCGCACTGGTCAGGGCGCCATGGATCCCATCCAGGTCCAGGTTGCCGTCCTCCACCCGCTGCACCTGCCACCCGTAGGCGGCGAAACGCTCCAACACATTCTCGGTGAAGGACAGCGATGTGGGGCCGTCCAGCGAGACATGGTTGTCGTCGTAAAGACAGATCAGCTTTCCAAGACCCAGATGACCCGCAAGCGATGCGGCTTCAGCGGACACCCCCTCCATCAGATCACCGTCCCCGCAGAGCACAAAAGTGCGATGGTCCACGATCTCATGTCCCGGTCGGTTGTACCGGTGGGCGAGCGCGCGCTCCGCCATCGCCATCCCCACCCCGTTGCCAAACCCCTGACCGAGGGGGCCAGTGGTGACCTCCACGCCCGGGGTCAGTCCCCGCTCAGGGTGACCAGGCGTGATCGAACCCCAGGTGCGGAAGTGCTCAAGCTCCCCCATCGAGACGCCGTAACCGGTGAGGTGCAGCAGTGAATAGAGCAGCATTGAGCCGTGACCCGCGGACAGGACAAACCTGTCTCGGTTCGGCCAGTCTGGGTGCTTGGGATCATGTCGCAGGAACCGGGTCCAGAGCACGTAGGCCATGGGAGCGGCTCCCATCGGCAGCCCAGGATGTCCGGAGTTCGCCTGCTCCACCCCATCAATCGCCAGACAGCGGATGGTGTTTATACAGAGGTTGTCCAGCTCGCTGCCGGCTCTGGGTAGCAGTACGCCCGGTTGGCTCATGTTGAGATCCTCACATTCCCGTGGGTTGGTTGGCTCCATGCTCTCACGGAGTTCGGCCCGGCCCCGGCGCTCACCTCAGTTCGGCTCCGCGTTCGGGCCCCAACTCCACAGCTTCGCCGCTCGCCGCCCACACACTCAGACCACCTACCAGCGCCGCCGCGTCACGACCGTGCTCCCGCAGGTACTTGCTGGCCCTAAAGCTTCGGGAGCCAGCTGAGCAGTACACGACAACCGGAACCTGCACCGGCAGCTCCCGCCATCGGCGGACGAGCTCGGTGACCGGTATCCAGACGGAGTTGGGGATGCGAAGAGCCTCTCGTTCCCCAGAATCTCGGACGTCCAGCAAGGTGGCTCCGCGACCGATCCAGGATCGCGCCCGGTCGACGTCCAACTCCAGGGGCAGTTGCAGAAACACGACCATGATTATCAGGGAACCGGGGTGGAACTCACCGCCGCTCGACATCTCCGGCGGCCTCCCGGCCTCCCACCACCTTGGTCGACTGCGGCTTGCCGCGAGCCGCACCCGCAACACCGAAGTAGATCACCCGCCTCCCTCAGACGCCGATTGCCTGCAGCGCCCGCCACCAGCTGTCGTTGCCTGGCCGCCAAGCCGCGGGGGTCGCACTCAAGGCCTGCCGACACCGCGCTCCCAGGTCGCCGAGGTTCTCCGTGCTCATCGGCACAACAGCTGGGGACAGCGCCGCTGCCGCCGCCGCATTCGATACCTGCTCTGCTCCTCGCAGCGTGTCGGACTCCGCCGCCACCACCACCGCCGCCCGCTGGGATGCCAGGATCTCTGCCAGAGTGCTTCGGCCAGCTCGGACCACCACCAGTCTCGCCGCGGTTAGAGCCCGGATCCCTTCTACCGGGTCGCCGGCGACCAGGTGTCGATATCGGCCCGGACCAAAGTTGATACCGGTCCCGGCATAGACATGGCAGCCGGGAAGGACGTGGGCAGCGACCGCCCGGTCCAGCGCTTCGAGGATGGCCTGAGTGGATTGGGCAAGTCGGAGATCCCCCCGGCTTCCGCCGCCCAGCACAGCGACATACGGTTGGGCAACTCCGACGGGTCTGGACTTTCGTAACGCGTCAGTTCGGACCAGAGCCGGGATGCGCAACAGCGGCACCTGCTGAACCCTCCCATGCGTCCATCCGCGTCGAAGCTCGCTGATGACGATGAGGTCGGCCGCGACGTGGAGGGCCTCCTGCAACAGCCGGGCCCCCTGGGAATGGGCCGGATTGCGGAGATCATGTAGATTGGCCAAGACCACCAACCGAGCGTCCGAGACCTGCCTCAGAAGGGGCAGCAAAATTGGGTATCCATCCACCACGATGGCCGCTGGACGACATCGGCTCACCCGCTCAAGCAGTCGCTGAACTCCCTCTGAGTCGATCAGGGCCTGCTGCAGGTCGTCCCCACCCCCAAGGTCGAGACGATCGACACGCCCTTTCACAAGTCGCTCAGCTATCGCGACCGCCGAGGAGGAGGTGGCCACCCTCACTCGCCGCGACCTTTGGGCGGCCGCCACTATCCCAGCCAGGCTGATTGTCTCCATCAGCCTGCCCAGGCCGGGCTCGCCTCGGGCCAGGAACCAGGTTGGGCCCTGGATCAGCGCCTCAGCCACCCCGGAGCGAGGGTCAGCCACAGCTTCTCTGCTGCCCCAAGGCGCCGAATTCTCTCACCAGCACAACCGGAGCGGGAGGCCCAAGCAGCGGATCACACGGTCGCGGGCTGGCGGTAACCATCGACCCATGCTGCCACACGGATGCTGGTCCAAACATGACCGGGTGAAGCTCTCCCGGCGCGACCGCAGGAAGGAGACTCAGAGCTCGGGAAGCCGGTCAACAGCGCGCGGGCAATCAGAACTTGACAGCGGATGGCTAAGGAGGTCTACCCTAGCCGCCGGGCCAGCCACCTCATTTCTGGCCCAGAACAGCCACTTTGGAGGGCGCAGGTCAATGGCCAGCAGCGTCTTAGCACAGCCGTCCGCAGCGGCGGCGCCAGCCAACCCCTACATCACAGCTCAGCGTCAGTTCGACCAGGCGGCCTCCATCTTGGAGCTGGATCCCGGCCTTCGAGCAGTGCTGCGTGAGGTGCGACGGGAGTTCACCGTCAATTTCCCGGTCCGCATGGATGACGGTCGAATCCGAGTGTTCACCGGATATCGGATCCAGCACAACCTCACGCGCGGACCCGCCAAGGGTGGCATTCGGTACCACCCCCAGGTGAGTCTCGATGAGGTCAAGGCGCTGGCGATGTGGATGACATGGAAGTGCGCGGTAACGAATCTGCCATTTGGAGGTGCGAAGGGCGGGGTCATTTGCGACCCCGCCCTACTCACTCCACGGGAGCTGGAGAACCTGACCAGGCGCTTTGCCAGCGAGATCTCCCTCCTGATCGGCCCCGAGAGTGACATCCCCGCTCCCGACGTCAACACCAACCAGCAAACCATGGCCTGGATCATGGACACCATCTCAATGGAGAAGGGCTACTCAGTGCCGGCCACGGTCACCGGCAAGCCCCTTTCCATCGGAGGATCACAGGGCCGCCCGGCCGCTACCGGGCGAGGCGTGATGGTGATCACCCTCGAAGCCTGCGGTCGGCTGGGCTGGGACCCTGCGGAGTGCAGCGTCGCGATCCAGGGGTTTGGCAACGTCGGCAGCGTGAGCGCAGATCTGCTCAACTCCGAGGGGTTCAAGGTCGTGGCCGTCTCCGACGTCTTCGGAGGCATCTACAACCCACAAGGACTGGACGTCCCGGCCCTGCTGGCGCACCAGGCCAAGGTCGGCCGCGTCTCCGGCTTCGCGGGGGCGACTCAGGAGATTTCGAACACAGCGCTGCTGGAGCTACCGGTAACGATCCTGGTGCCGGCCGCCCTCGAGAACCAGTTCAGTCTGGAAAACGCGGGACGGATTCAGGCCAAGCTCATCGTGGAGGCGGCCAACGGGCCCACGACGCCGGAGGCCGACGACATCTTTCAGCAACGCGGCGTCGTCGTGGTCCCCGACATCCTGGCGAACGCCGGTGGCGTGACAGTCTCCTACTTTGAGTGGGTCCAGGACCTGCAGTCCTTCTTCTGGGAGGAGAGCGAAATCAACGCTCGTTTGACCCGCATCATGCAGCGCGCCTACCAGCAGGTCGACGAGCTGGCCACACAGCACCGGACAACGCTGAGAATGGGAGCCTACTGCCTGGCCGTCAAACGGGTTGCGGACGCGACAGCGGTGCGGGGGATCTATCCGTAGTCGGCTAGGAGCAGCGATCGCTCCCTAGAAGGTAGGGAGCGGCTCCCCAGAAGATTGACGCGCGCTCACGGGTGCGCCCCGGCTAGGCGCGTGGGGCGTTCGGCGCCATCGTTAATTCGCCGAGCTGGTCCCGGCGCCGCAGCCGCTGCGGGTCGAGTCCCACCGGTGGGCACTGGAACTCGGGGCGAAGAGCTCATTCGAGGAGGTCGCAAAGACGCAACTCCATCCCCTGGTCTGCCTCAGCAGGTTAGCCAAGGGAGCGTCGCGGGGCTGCCAGACCAAGGTGACCGCAAAACTCCGCAGGATGCCCAGGCTGCCCGCTCCGGCCGACTCAGCGGTCAAGTAGTCGGCGAGGACGGTGCGCCCCATAAGCACCACCTCCCCGAAAATGAACACCCTGTCTGGGGCGCAACCAATTCCGACCGGGACCCGGTGGTCGATTCGGTACAGCAACCACCCGCCGCTCGCATAGGGAGCGAACACCCGGGCGGTCGGCCCGTGGCAGATAACACGACCCACCTGAACCGGGTAAGCAGAACTCTGCAGGCTGTTCTCTGGGCTGGCGACTTGGCCGATCATTCGAGCCCCTGACGCGACCGCCACCAGCAACAGCACCACCGCCACGAACCATCTAGGAGCGGGGCGCACCCGTCGCGATCGGTGTGGCTCCCGCGCCTGCCTGAGGAATTCGGTGAGCCCTTGCACGCCGTCAGCCCAAAGTGGCAGGACGAGGACGGCGAAGATCGGAATGTCCCTAACGGCATACAGCATCAGCAGCAGACCTGCTACGGCCAGGAGGTGATCGGAGGTGCTGGTCTGGCGGGCCCATCGAGCGGCCAGCAGGGTGCTTAGAAGTAACACCAAGACCGGAATATTGGCGGCGGAGTGGAAGTCGGGCGGCTGCCATTCGTTGAGGCTCCCTTGGGCCACCGAGCTCAGCAGCAACTTCGCCGGGTAGAGATAAATGCCGGTGCCATTGGGATTCACCATGGGTGCCAGCGCGGCCAACACCAGGAAGGCCAGCAGGTCGCGGCACGCATGCCAGCCGATGGCTCCCGGCTGGCGGAGATAGACCGACAAGGCCTCGCCCACCAAGAAGACTCCGACGACCCCGAGACCGATCAGGAAGCCTCCGTGAAGGTTTCCCCAGACGACGAAGACCGGGATCAGCCCCAGCAGCAAGCGCGTGCGAGGGCGCCGCCGATAAGCATCGAGGATTGTCAGCAGGACCCCCAGAAGTCCGAACGAGAACATCTGCGGGCTGGGTCCCCAGACCTGGAGCCCAGACACCACCACCAGCGCTGCCCCGATTGACAGCACCCATCGCGAGCGCCCGGGGCGATTGACCCTGATCACCCCCAGGAAGAACCCCATCCAGGTCACCGCGGCGAAGACCAGGATCACCGCCGTCATCCCGAAATGCCGGTACAACAGGGCGTCGATCACCTCCGAGCCCCATTCCTGGCTTATGAACGGATGCGTGAAAGCCGTGAAGGTGAAGTAGTTGTGCAACGGGACGCCTCTGGCCAAGATTTCCAATCCGAGCCGGGCGGTCCACCAAAAGTCTGGGTCGAACTGCGGCGTGGTGAACGCGGCCAATCCGAGGATGAGAACTGACGCGAAAAGGATCGTTGGCGGATCCGGACGCCACGCGGCGTTGGGAGGAGCGTTTGAAGTGGGGTCCAGCATGGCTCGAACCGGAATTCTAGGCCTGGCACGGTTCATCTCGGGAGAACTCCGTGCTACGTTCGAGCACGCCTTCCGTAACGTTGCCCGCGACCGGGAGCCGACCTGGCTACCTCCCTCGGGCCGCAGCGTGCCCGCACCGCCCAGCCGTTGAGGTCATCAGGCGTCCAGATCTTGGCCCCATCCACATACCAACTCAGCGACCCCGGCGCCACGCTCGACCGGAGCACCAAGGCGGAGCATCGCGGACTCCAGAGCTGAGACCGCCTGGAGGAGCTCCGGGAGCCCAAGCGCACCCATGTGGCCGAACCGGACCGCGGTTTGGGCCCACTCTCCAATACCACCGGCGATCGTTACTCCCTCCTTGGCAACCTCGGCGCGCAACTCCGCTGCACCGACGCCTGCCGGTAATCCGGTCGCTGTCACCGTCGCTCCGAGAACCTCGTCTGCGGCCAAGACAGTAAGCCCAATCGCCCTGAGGCCGCGGCGGGTTGCCCGCGCCATCCTGCGGTGCCGGCGGAAGCGCCTCTCCCATCCCTCCGCGCTGGCGATCTCCATCGCCACTCCACCGGCCACCACCATGTTGGTGGGCAGGGTGGCGAAGTACCTGGCCGTGGGATCCTCCATCGGGCCTTCCCAGTTCAGCCAGTCGAGGAAGTAACTTCGGCAGGACGGCAAAGCCCGCCGGATCGCCATCGCCTTCGACGAGATCACGACTATCCCGAGGCCCGGAGGCATCCCCAGCGCCTTCTGTGATGCGGTGACCACCACGTCGATCCCAGACTCGGCCATGTCCACCGGCATCCCCCCGGCCGACGCAACCGCGTCCAGCACCATGGTGACGCCAAGCTCCCGCGCCACGGCGGCGTATTCGCGGAAGGGCGCCATCACCCCATTGGCGGTGTCAACGTGGGTCGCAGTCATGAAGCGCGCCCCGCCGGCGCGCAGAGCTGCCTCCACCCGATCGGGGCCAACCTGCTCCCCCCAGGGCGCGGAAATAACTTCGACCTCGGCCCCGATCGCCCGGCCAACGGCACCATACCGGTCGCCGAACAGTCCATGACTGACCACCAGAAGCTTCTCGCCAGGCGGCACCAAATTGACGATCCCAGCCTCCAGGGCAAGCGTTCCGCTACCCGCCATCACCAACACCATGGAACGCTCCGCTCCTGTGATCGGGCCGGCGCCTACGGCCTCGGCCACCCCCTCCTGCATGCGTCGCAGCGCCGTGGCTGTGGTCTCGCTGCTGTGGCCCTCCGTGGGGCGGGCGAGCGCCTCCAGCACCGGCTGTGGGACCGGGGTTGGACCGGGAATCAGGAGCAGCGGCGCGATAGTAGTGGAACTCAACTTAGAAACCTCATCAAACTGGAAAAACACCATGGTGTCGGGCCGGTTGTGGGCGTCGACGCGAACCGGCCGCGGCGAGCCTTCCGATCAGCTCCTCCCGGAGGTCGTTGGGGTCGACAACGGCATCAACCACCAGCTCCCCCGCGAGGCGAAAAACGTCGATGTCCTGAGCGTACTCGGCGCGCATCCTGGCGATGAATTCAGCCCGCTCCGGTTCCGGCATAGCAGCGATGCGGTTGGCATATACGGCGTTCACGGCAGCCTCCGGACCCATAACCGCGATCTCAGAACTTGGCAGCACCAGGGTTGCTTCCGGCTCAAAGCCGGGACCGCTCATGGCGTAGAGGCCAGCTCCATAAGCCTTGCGGAGCACAACGCAGACCCGGGGGACCGTGGCTGAGCTGAGAGCCGCGATCATCTTGGCCCCGTGGCGGATGATGCCATCCCGCTCGACCGCCGATCCGATCATGAAGCCGGGGACGTCAGCGAGGAACACCAGCGGTATCCCGAATGCATCACAGAGGCTAATGAAGCGAGCCGCCTTGTCGGAGGAGTCGACGAAAAGCACTCCGCCCTGGTGGAGTGGTTGGGAAGCTATCACACCCACAGCCCTGCCTCCCAGTCGGGCCAGCCCGCACACCAGCTCCTTGGCGTACAGGGCCTTGATTTCCTGCCATGAGCCGGCGTCCAAGAGCGCATCGAGAACGAGGTGGACGTCGTATCCGCGAGCAGCCTCCACTGGGAGCAGCTCGCCGATGTCCGCACGCGCTCCAGGAGGTCGGGGAGCCGCAGTAGGCGGCTCTTGGCTCCAGTTCGACGGGAAGTAGCCCAGGTATTGGCGCAGCGCGGCCAGCGCCGACGGCTCATCTGAGCACAGCATGTCGCCACAGCCGGAGACGCTGCAGTGCATGCGAGCACCCCCCATCTCCTCCAGGGTGACGGTTTCGCCGACCACCTCCTGTGCCATCCGTGGGGATCCGAGATACATGGAGGCGTTGCCCTCGACCATGAAGACAACGTCGCAGAAGGCGGGAATATACGCTCCCCCGGCGGCGCTCGGCCCGAACAGCAGGCAGGGCTGGGGGACCTGGCCGCTGAGGCGTACCTGATTGTGAAAGATGCGCCCGGCGTGGCGCCGACCCGGGAACATGTTCAACTGCTCTGTGATGCGCGCGCCTGCAGAGTCGACCAGATAGCACAGCGGAATCTGCAAGTGCTCAGCCCGCTCCTGGATGCGCAGGATCTTCTCCACCGTCCGGGGGCCCCAGGAACCAGCCTTGACAGTCGGGTCGTTGGCCATCACCGCTACCCTGCGGCCGTTCACCGTGCCAATCCCCGTCACCACTCCGTCAGATCCCATCTCCTCGGGACTGTCGGTGTTGGCCAGCAGGCCGTCCTCCATGAAGTTGGTCTGCGGATCGAAGAGGATGGAAAGTCTCGTCCGCACAGGAAGTTTGTGTTGCGACGGGAGCTTCACTCGGTACCGCTCTGGTCCGCCCATGCGAGCCTTCGCCTCCCGCCCCCTGAGCTCCGCCCTACGCCCCCGATCCTCGGCCGGCGAGAGGCGCGCGCCAGAGGATTCGTCACTCATATTGATCTCGAGTATAGGACCCCAGGTCGCCGACCCAGAGGGACGGGCCAGGTAGACTCCCCGAGGTGATCAGCGGAAGTGACCCCGAGCCGAGAGTGACCGGAGCGGTACGGGTTTGCGGCATGGACGAGGTCGGCCGGGGTGCGCTGGCCGGCCCTCTGGTGGCTGCGGCCGTGGTCCTCCCTGAGCAGTTCAGCCACCCCCAACTCCGCGACAGCAAACGGCTCACACCCTCACAGCGGGAAAAACTCGCTCCCCTCATTCGGGCGGCGGCCACCATGGTCCTGGTGATCGAGGTGAGCGCATCTGAGATTGACCGACGCGGAGTGGGCTGGGCCAATCGCACCGCCTTCGAGAGCCTGCTCGCCGCGGCCCATGCAGACCAGTTCCTGGTCGACGGCAACCTCCGCCTCACATCTCTTAAGCCGTATCGCAGTGTGATCGGGGGCGACGATGTGATACCCGCCATCTCCGCCGCTTCCGTAATCGCCAAGGTGCACCGGGACAACCTGATGGCGGAGATGGATGAGGCCTTCCCGGAATACCAGTGGCGGGCCAACAAGGGTTACGGCAGCCCCGTCCATCTGGCGGCGATCCGGGATCTGGGGACGACCCCACAGCACCGCCTCTCGTTCCTTCACAACCTGGAGACGCTCCCTTTCTGACGGATCCATTGGAGCCGGCCTAATAGCCCCTCTTCTCCCATTCCTCAAAGCTCGCGACCTCGGCCCCGATGGTGGTGGACTCTCCATGACCGGGATACACGATCGTGCTCGGGTCGAGGTCCATCAGCTGGCTCCGAATGCTCTTCAAAATAGTCGGAAAGTCTCCCAGGGGCGGCCTGGTTGCCCCGGGCCCGCCGGGGAACAGGGTGTCTCCCGTAAAGACCACTCCTGGACCCAGGAAGCAAACGCTGCCCGGGGTGTGGCCCGGGGTGTGGACCACGCGCAGGTGGCAGTTACCGAAGACGACCTCCTCGCCATGCTGAAAGTGATGTGAAGGAGGAGGTGGCGGGAACATGGACAGGTCCGCCTGATGAGCCCCCACCCACGCCGAGCCGAATTCGACCCGCATCGCCGCCAGGGCCTGCCAGTGGTCGGCGTGACCATGGGTCTCCAGGATCGCTACCAGGTTGAGGCTGCCGACGGCCCCAACCAGTACGGCGGGCTCGTTGGCGGCGTCAATCAGCACCGCAGCTCCGGTGTCTGGGCAGGCGACCACGTATGCCGCGTTGTCGTACGGACCAACCCGCCGGCGACGAACCAGAAGCTCGCCTTCGTGATCCCACTCCAGGTTCTTTGATCCCATTGTGATCCTCCCGATTTCGGTTGGCTGTTCACTCGATAGCACCGGTTGGGATCTTGGCACGGGTGCCCGCCGCCCAGCCATCTGGAAGGCGGCTGCGGATCCCCAGGGACGCCACCACCATGATCAGGGATGCTGCAACTATTGGGATGAAGGGGGATTGCCGGCCAGCACCGAGGTCGAGAGCCAGCCCCCCCAAAAACGGCCCGCAGAAGGCACAGCCATATCCCACTGTGAGCATGACTGCGGTCAGGGGGGCGACCCTACCGGACTCCGCCACCAGCGGCGGATAGGCCAGCAGGCCGGCGAAATTCATCGCGACTCCGATGCCTATGAGGGCGGCGAAGAGCAACGGCAGGTAGGCGCTGAAGAGCAGCCATCCCGCGGTTCCGGCGACGGTTATCAGGCTGCTGACGAAGTAAAACCAGCGGTTGGTCGCAAAATGGCGCCGGGCCAGGATAAGGGCGATGTCTACGGGGATCATCACCCCGTTGAGCACCGCCAGAGACAGGCTTGACAGCAAGGAGTGCGGCCCACCGGGAACCGAAGTGGGGATCCATGTGTTGGCTGCGAAGAACACCAGCGACTGGCCGCCGAAGCAGAGGTACACCGCCCACAGCCGCGGTGCTCTAAAAAGCGGCCCGAGCTCCCAACTGGCCCCGGCGGCGAGCCCGACCCGCCACCGGGGCGCAAATACCCGCCAGATCACCACCGTGCTGAGGCCGCAGAGAGCCCAGATTGACATCGTCCCCTGCCAGCTCTGCAGCACGCCAAAGAGGACTGGCCTTGAGATGCTGGCCGCCACCATCTCCCCCACTGTGATCCCTAGCGTCAGGGTGATCGACGCCGTTTGCACCCGATCCTGGAACCAGCGCTGAAAGAGAACGGGCAAGCCGGGCTGGGCGAGCGCTATTCCCACGCCCATGAGCGCAGTCCCGAGGAAGAGGGCAAGGGCTCCGCCGAGAGGAATGGCGCGCAGCATTTCGCCCGCTGCCGCCAGCGACAGCCCCGCCGTCACCACCGCGTAGCCTCCCAGCCGACGGATCAGACCAGCCGCAGGTAGTGCCACGATTCCGAAAGCGAGGATCGGGATGCCGGTCAGGAGGCCTAGTTCGGTATAGCTGAGGTGAAGGCCGCGCTGAACCAATGACAGCACCGGGGGTACACCCAAGATCGCGGCCCGCAGGTTGAAGCCCACCCAGAAGGTGATGATGAACAGCGCTGCGGCGGAGCGGTCGACCTGGTCCCTTCTGGGAACACTGCTCAAGTGCCCAGCTCGCGCACCGGCCACCGCGCCATCTGACGCCGAGCCAAGATCGGCAACCTCGGCACCAGGTCCGAGCCGATCACCTCTGGCCAGGTGTACGTTCTAGCGGTGCTCCGCCCATTCCGCCGAATGGAGCTGCGCAGCGCCGCGTCTCCGGCCAGCCGCGAGATGCCACCGGCAAGTTCCCCGGGGTCGTCCGTCTGCACCACGAAGGAGTTGTGCAGGTGGCGCGCATAGTCCTCCCCCGTCGCCCCCACCACCGTCACCCCACCTGCTGCCATCGTCTCCAGCCCGACCAGACCAAACGGCTCAAACCCGGAGTTGGCGAGCACAGCAACCGACGAGGCATACAGGTATGGCAGCAGAGCTTCGGGCAGAAAGCTGGCGAGCTCGAGAACGTCAGCTTCCGGCGCGGACGAAATGGCCCGGGCGAGCTCATGGGGATCGCCAATCGACCCGGTCCAGCGGGACACATTGAGGCCGATGGAAGTTGCCTCCGCCATCAACTCCCTTCCGTATTCCTCGCCTCCACCCCGGGCCACCATCCGGACCGCGACCCCCGCGCGGCGCAGCAAGGCCATCGATCTGATCGCCTGTTGCCACCGCTTGTCCGGATGAAAGCGACCGATCTTCAGAACGATCGGCCTCCCGCCAGCCGCTCGGCGGATCCGCGCCACCTGCTCCGAATTGGGACGCTCCAACGCCGCCTCCGGAATGCCGTTGGGGATTACGATCGGGTCGATTCCGCGCGTCTGCAGGAGCACTCGCATGTACCGACTCACGGTGGTCACGGCGGCCGTGTATGCCAGCGCCGGCCAATCTATGGTGTCGAAGCCAAACTGATTGTTCGCGTTCCACACCAGCAGGCAACGGTCGCGCACCCCACTGCGCCATAGGAGGTCCGACACCGACTTGGTCCAGGCTGCCGTGTGCCACTCTTCAAACAGCAGGATAGGTGTCAACCCAGCTTCCAGGGCGGGGGCTGCCCAGCCGTGGACAAGCTCCTGGGGGAAGTGTCCCGCCAGATGCGCCCGCTTCACCTCCTCGCCGTCGTAAATGCCTTTGGGGTAGGAGCGAGAAACCTCCTGAGCCAGCCGATATAGGTCTACTCCCTGTCTCACCTCATGTGCGGGCAACGCGGGATCCCCCACGAAGAAGAGGCTGGTGGGGTACCCGGCAGCGGCCAGCGCACGACTCAGATGGGCGACCCGTACCCCCAGCCCGCCCGCCTGGCTATAGGGATCTGGACCCTCCATGGAGATCACGGCAAAGGCCAGAGGAAGGTGTGTCAAGGGGATGATTCTGGGACTACGCACAGCCATCTCGCTGCCGCGCTCACCTTTCCCCCAGCCATCCAGCGGTCCCCTGCTGGAGCCATTGCCCTTCTCCTGACTGTTTGATGGCGGCCAGATGTGCCGCATAGCGGCTGGGCGCCAAGAGCGGGAAGTCGCTGCCAAAGCAGAGCCGGTCCACCCCCAACAACGACACCAGGGTGGGCAGGACCTGGGTGTCATAGAGGTAGGGCACCGCTGCGGTGTCGAACCAAATCGTTCGACAGAGCCGCCTTACCTCCGGCATGTGTGCATACAGCGGGAGCCCTCCACCCAGGTGTGCGAGGCAGAGCCTGAGCGCGGGCACGTCAGCTAGCATCGGTTGGAGCAACTTCCACAGCCTGCCGGGGGTTGCCAAACCCTTGCCAGCGTAAGGGTGTCCCACCGGTTCGCTGGCGTGAAGGAGGGCTGGCCAGCCAGCTTCTTGGCAGCTGTGAAGGGTGGCGCGGAGCCCACCCTCCCAGGCGAGACCGAAACCCTGAGCATCACAGTTGAGCTCACCAATCCCTCTCAGCCCCATCCCTTCGCACCGCCTGAGCTCTTGGATGGCACCCTGCTTTCCGGGGTTGACTGTGGCGAAGCCCAACAGGCGCCCGCCGCTGCTCGCGGCCTGTGACGCCACGTAGTCGTTCCCTTCTCGCAGAAGGCCCGGGTCAGCGAAGGGCCACCCGAAGACCACAGCCCGCTCCAGACCCGCTGAGTCGAGCGCCGCCAGCACATCCTGGCCGGAGGCAAAGCGCGAGCCCTCCCCACCGTGGCACTCCGCAAACCAGCGGTCCTTCCACGCGGCAGAGGAGGGCTCGCGGAGGTGGGGCGGCAGCAGATGGCAATGACCGTCGATCACGGGATACCCGCCAGATCCCGGGTAGGTAGGCGGACCCATGTGCGACCCTGCCGACAGCTACCCACCGACTCCCTCCCTCGGTCTCTTAGGCAGCTGGCGAGGGGAAACTCCGCTAGATCGCCGGTCACAGAGCAAGGGTAGCCGTTCACCCCTCCTCCGGTCTCACTTACCGTCCCACTCTTGCCGTCCCACCCAAAGCTCCAGCTGGCTACCAGAGCCTGGTCACTTGGAAGATCACGTACCCGCCGCTCTGGACCAAGATGGGGAGGTGCTGGGCTCTAAACCAGCTCAGGTTCGCCACAATATTGTTGTAGTCGCCAGGCTCAAATTCGACGTAGCTGACTCGGTATCGACGCAGGAGCGCCCCCATCTGGCAGCTGCCGTGGGCGGCACAACCGGCGTACATCTCCTCCACCGCCTGGAAGCGCTGGGCCAGCGGCTGACCGTAGCTCCAGAGCCAGCCGTCGTAGGCCAGGACCACCGGTCTCCCCGCCAAGGTGGTCACCGGGTCGTCGGGTTGGCCCTCGGTCAGAAAGACGGCATCTGGTTTGGTGCGAGCTCTGACGACCGCGCCCACCTGCTCCGCCTGGGCAGACGCAAAGGTGGCGCTGGCGCCACTGGTGGGAGCGCCCGCAAGATTGCTCTGGCCCAAGAATGCCGCGTCTAGGCTCAGCACACCGGTAAGCACCAGCGAAGCCACCGCGACTCCGGCCAGCAGCTTTACCCATAGCCTGCGGCCGGCGGTGAGCAGCCAGGCAACCGGAATGGCCGCTCCCAGGTACCAGTAGCTGAGCAGCTTGGTGTTGTCCCAGTTCCAGGGCTGAGTGATCACCAAGTTCGCCAGCAAAAATACCAACCAGAAAGGCGCCCAGAAATTCGTGAGCTCCAGTGCTCGCAGCTGACCCCGCAGCCTTCCGGGGATCACCGACACGACCACCAGGGCCAGGGCCAGGAGAGTGAAGATTCCGGTGTTCGAGATCCAGAACCCCAGGAACTCTCCATAGAAGGAGGTCTGCCCCAGAGTGTGGATCGCAAAGGCCAACAGAGTGCCCGGGGAGGTGCCGGCGAGATAGAGGCTGTCACACGGGGTTTTGGCCTGAAACTGAGCAGCCGTACAGGCGCTGCCGGCGTGCGCCAGCCACCCCAGGTCCAGTTGGGGGAAGAGGTTGGTCCCGACCGGGCCGCCCAGCTGCCCATGCGGCCCAGAGACCACGAACCAGAGCTGAGGCGCACCGATGACCAGAAGCGGCACGAGATAGGCGGCCAGACCGCCCAGCCAGAGTCGTCTCCCGAGCCACCAGACCCCCACCAGTCCCAGTAGCAGGTACCCAAACGGGTTGAAGAATGGCAGGAGGGCACCGACGGCGCCACCCGTCACCAGCAGGAGGCGCGACCTCCGTTTGAGGGCCTCCCACAGGATGATCGCCACCAGCGCCACCAGCGCCATCCCGAAGGCGAAGTCTCGCTGGGGCATCCAGTAGACCAGAAGGGGCTCGTACCACTGCAGGTTCGGGAGCGCGGAGGCACTGGGCCCCTCTCCGTCGTACGACCTAGGTAGGTGGGTGAGTTCGGTCGGAAGATGTGCGAGGAACTTGACAACCGCCACCGGGGTCGCGGCGCTCAGGTGGGTGCAGGAGGCCGCGCTGAAGCCAGCATTCGCGCTAGCCACCTGCTGGCACCCGTCAGGGTAGGCGCCCGCAAAGCCGAGCCCACCGCCCAACAAGACCAGCGCGAGCGCGACGGAGGCCGCTCCGGGCCCGTTGGTCACCCGCAGTGCGAGGTGCCAGATAAGGGTGGTGGCGGCCCATGCGATCAGCCATGAAGAGATGTCCAGGCTGCCGTACAGGTTCTGACCGAGGGACTCAAGCAGCGCCGGCTGGAAGTCCACCAAGAACGGATATCGCATCGCCGTGGCCGACTCCAAGATGTCGGTCGGCGGCAGATTGTGACCGTAGAAGAAGCTCTGGACATAGCTGGAGTGCACCGCCCAGTCAGCCCACACATGGGAGTTGGCGAGCAGCGAGCCGGCCGGACCCGGATACAGAGCTCCCCTGAACAGCAGCCAAAAGGCGAGGGCCAGTACGAGAGCGACGCCAGCCGCCCACCTGGTCTCTGCGGACGATCGTCGCAACCCTGACAGATGGATGGGGAGCCTCCTCGGCTGGAGTCGCCGGAGCCAAACGCCCCCTCTGGCGGTGGCGAAGACCAGCAGGAGAATCGCCGGTGCGCCGAGTGCCGTGGCCGGCCCCACACCGAAGGCGAGGGCCATGAGGAAGCTGACCACTGTGGAGGCGACCAGCCCGATCGCCACCGCCGCAGCCAACCGCTCCACCGGCTTCCAGGCCAGCGCAAAGAACTCAACGATCGCCAACCCGGCCAGCACGATCAACAGCCAGTACGCGGCTATTCCCAACAAAGCTGGCGGCCTGTCAGTACCAGCCGGGGATCCAGATGTGCTGGAAGAAGTCCGACGACGGAATTGGCTGTCCAGTCCACAACGGGTAGAAGTAGGCGAAGCAGAGGATCACCGCCAGGACCACCGCTCCCGCCAAGGGCGCGAGGCTGTGGGTCCCGAGCCGCACCCGGGCCAGCTGCACCACGGCACGGCGGTCGATGAGCCGAGTGCAGCAGTATGCCAACGCCAGGCAGACGAATGGCAAAGCCCCGATGAACTCGTAAAAGAACAGGATCCGCGACGGCCATGACCACAAAACCAGCCAATCGAAGAGGAAGCCCATCAGGATGAAGAGCGCCACTCGATCACGGCGCCGCAGGACCAGATAGAGACACCATGCGAGCGCCAGCAACCCCAGCCAGAAGATGGCGGGGTTGCCCATGTCGGAGATCCAGGCGTAGTTGGAAACGGTCTGCCCGTTGACAGTGCTCACCCCATTTCCGGTGTAGGTCGCGTAGAAGAGCACCGGGTGTGCATCCAACGGCCAGGAGTAGAAGGGCGATGCGAACGGATGGGTCGCCTTGAGAGTCGCCTGGTAGCTGAGGCTGCCCAGGCTGTTCCACTCGACATCCGCGATCGACTGGACCACGTTGAACCCGGAGGGGAGCCAGAAGCCCCAGGAAGCAATGTGATATTCCTGAAGCGGCATGGCGACGGGCAGCTCGCAGACCGAGGCCTTGGCCACAAAGCCGGTGCAGGTGACGCTAGGGCCTCTGGTGTTCGCAAAGTTCACATAGAGGCTGTGCGAGATCGTCCAGTAGCGGAAGAAGGACAGATAGAAGATGAGCAGGATCAGCGCACCTGCCGCCAGATAGTGCCCCACCCACCGCAACGCCGAAACCATGGTCCTGCGGGCTGCCTCCACAGGGTCGTCGGGAGCCGGCGGTATCAGCCATCTCGAGGAACCGCCGCTGCCGAGGCGAAGCCTCAGGTGGGGGCGAACGTAACGCCCCACCAGCAGCACCAACATCACCAAGACCGCGGGAACCATGTCCGCCTTGCACGCCAGACCCAGGCCCGACGCGGCAGCGGTCAGATAAAGGGTCGCGCGCCATTGCCGTTGCGTCCTGGCATGCCAGTGGAGCAGGAACATCCAATAGGCGAGCATCACGAAGAAGACCGCGATGACATCGATGACCCCAGTCCTGGACTCCACCAGCTCGAGGCCGTCTAGACTGAGGAAAAGAGCGGCCAGAGTGGGGAAGACCCGGCTGCGGCGCCACAGCCGCCTCGCCATGAAATAGAGCACCCCGATCACCAGGCTGCCCAGGATCGCCGACATGATCCGCCAGCCCCAAGGATTGAAGCCCAGCCAACTGATACCCCCGGCGATGATCAGCTTGGTCAGGGGAGGCTCAGGGTCGAAGAAGTCGATCCCCTTCAGATCCTTCAGGGCATCGACTGGAAAGTAGACCTCGTCGAAGACAAATCCGCAGGTGTACTTCTCCTGGCTGTGCGTTCCCACCGGCGCGTCGGTGCAACCGGTCGCGTTGAACGGATACCCCAACCCCCAGGCGCCCACTCCGAAGATGTCGTGTGTCGGCGGTCGATGGACACCAGCGGGGGCTTGCACCGTGCTGACAGGACTGAAATTACCCTGAAGGAAGTCGAAGTAGATGGGACTGGCCAAGCGCACTGCCAGCGCGGCGGCGATCAGGACTCCAGCTATGACGCAGTCAACACCGTCGATGCCCGTGAGGCCGCGCTGGTGACGCAGGAGCAGCGACACGCCCCAGACCGAGGCTGCCATGAGAACCGCCACCGGAGGACTCACCGGCCAGCGCAGCAGTGCCGCGACCAGCGCGAACACCACCGCGCTGGCCAGAGCCCATGGGCCCTCCCGGCGCAATGTCTGGGCTGACCCTGAGGTCATCTCCGCCGGGAGGACCGACTGGAGGCGGCCGGCGGCCGTCTTCTGATCTTGGACTGAAGCGCGTGGTCAAGGTCGGCAGCCCCCTGCACCAGCAGCAGCAGGTCCTGATCGAGGACGGTGCGGCGTCCCAGCATTCGGCCTATCCGTAAAAGCTCGGCTTGG
>DATLQZ010000032.1:0-2591 GCA_035534915.1 Candidatus Dormiibacterota bacterium | reverse complement strand
CCAGGGCGCGCGGGGCAGGCGAGCCGGACCGGGACCGAGCGGGAGCGATCCACAGCATGGGCACACGGTGGATGCCTTGGCGTCTGGGGCCGACGAAGGACGTGGCCAGGCGACGAAACGCCTCGGGGAGCCGCGGGCAGGCCGTGATCCGAGGGTCTCCGAATGGGGCAACCCCAGCGGGGTGATGCCCGCTGACCCACCCCTGAACACATAGGGGGTGTGGAGGGAACCGGGGGAACTGAAACATCTCAGTACCCCGAGGACAAGAGAGCATTCCCCTAGTAGCGGCGAGCGAACGGGGAGGAGCCCAAACCGCGGCGACTGAGTGGCCGACCGGCCTATGTCGCGGCGGGGTTGGACGGGCCGTGAGGCGGGGCGGTCGACCCGCCACGGAGTGTAGCAACCCCCACGTCAGCCGAACGCCGCTGGAACGGGCGACCAGAGACGGTGAGAGTCCGGTAGGCGACGACGCGGGGGCTCCGCACGGGACCGTGAGTACCGCGGGACACGTGGTATCCCGTGGGAAGCCGGGGGGACCACCCTCCAAGGCTAAATACCCCAGGCGACCGATAGTGCACGAGTACCGTGAGGGACGGGTGAAAAGCACCCCGGCGAGGGGAGTGAAATAGCGCCTGAAACCGTGTGCCCCCAGCCTGTCAGAGCAGGCGCGAGCCTGTGATGGCGTGCCTATTGGAGAATGAACCGGCGAGTGACCGTTCGTGGCCAGGCTAAGGGAGCCAAGCACCCGGAGCCGGAGCGAAAGCGAGTCTGAACAGGGCGACACGAGTCGCGGGCGGTCGACCCGAAACCCGGTGAGCTACCCATGGCCAGGCTGAAGCGCGGGTAAGAGCGCGTGGAGGGCCGCACCGACGTCTGTTGCAAAAGGCGCGGATGAGCTGTGGGTAGGGGTGAAATGCCAAGCGAACCGGGAGATAGCTGGTTCTCCCCGAAATGCATTGAGGTGCAGCCTGGCGGGGCAGCCACGGGAGGTAGAGCACTGGATCGGCGCGGGGGCTTACCGCTTACCAACCCGAACCAAACTCCGAATGCCCGTGGGGGATGCCGCCGGAGTGAGACGGCGGGAGCTAAGTTTCGTCGTCGAGAGGGAAACAGCCCAGACCGCCGGCTAAGGTCCCTAAGTGTGGGCTCAGTGGGCAAGGAAGTGCGGGCGCTCAGACAACCAGGAGGTTGGCTTAGAAGCAGCCACCCTTGAAAGAGTGCGTAATAGCTCACTGGTCGAGTGTGCCCGGGCGCCGACAATGTCCCGGGGCTAAGCCCACCACCGACGCCGCGGGTTCCAGCTACGGCTGGGACGGTAGGGGAGCGTCGTCGTCAGCGGCGAAGGGGTACCTGCAAGGGGCCCTGGAGCGGCGACGAGTGCGAATGCCGGTATGAGTAGCGTAGTGGAGGGTGCGAACCCCTCCCACCGAACGTCGCAGGGTTCCGCAGCCATGCTCGTCAGCTGCGGGTGAGTCGGGCCTAAGCCGAGGGCGCGAGCCGTAGGCGATGGACAACGGGTCAACATTCCCGTACCACGGTGGCGCGTTACGAGCGATGGGGGGACGCAGGGGGGTAGGCCCAGCGGTGGGCAACCACCGTCCAAGCGTGTAGGGGGGACCGCGCGGCAAATCCCGTGGTCCGCGACACCCTGAGGCGCGATGGTCAGGTCGGGTGACCGGCCAAGTGGGTTGAGCCCGGACTGCCGAGAAAAGCCTCTAGCCAGCGCCACCGTGCCCGTACCGCAAACCGACACTGGTCGACAGGTAGAGCATACCGAGGTGGACGGGCGACCCCTCGTTAAGGAACTCGGCAACATGGCCCCGTAACTTCGGGAGAAGGGGCGCCCCGGACGGGTGAAGGACCCGCGCGGTCCGGAGCCCGCGGGGGCCGCAGAGAGCAGGCCCAGGCGACTGTTTACCAAAAACACAGGTCTCTGCCAAGGCGCAAGCCGACGTATAGGGGCTGATGCCTGCCCAGTGCCGGAAGGTTAACGGGAGGGGTGCTGAGCTCCGAACGGAAGCCCCGGTAAACGGCGGCCGTAACTATAACGGTCCTAAGGTAGCGAAATTCCTTGTCGGGTAAGTTCCGACCCGCACGAAAGGCATAACGATCTGGGCGCTGTCTCAACGAGGGACCCGGCGAAATTGAAGTACCCGTGCAGATGCGGGTGACCCGCGGCAGGACAAAAAGACCCCGTGGAGCTTTACTCTAGCTTGCCATGGCGCGTGGACCGGACTTGTGTAGGATAGGTGGGAGGCGGGGAACCCGGGCCGCTAGGCCGGGGGGAGCCGACGGTGAAATACCACTCTGGTCCGGTTGGCGCGCTCACCCCGACCCGTGAGCCGGGCGGGGGACCGTGGCTGGTGGGGAGTTTGACTGGGGCGGTCGCCTCCTAAAGAGTAACGGAGGCGTTCAAAGGTGCCCTCAGGCCGAATGGAAACCGGCCGGAGCGTGCAACGGCAGCAAGGGCGCTTGACTGCGAGGCGAACAGGCCGAGCAGGGCCGAAAGGCGGACGTAGTGATCCCACGGTACCGCGTGGAAGGGCCGTGGCTTAACGGATAAAAGCTACCCCGGGGATAACAGGCTGATC
>DATLQZ010000031.1:0-1132 GCA_035534915.1 Candidatus Dormiibacterota bacterium | reverse complement strand
GTCTGGGCACGGACGGACCGTGGGATAATTACACGATGGAACTCGTGCTAAAGCTTGGCCTGTGATCAGGCCCCAGCGCTCTCCAGAGATGTGGTTGCCTCTGAGGTATCTCGCAACCGGCATGCTGGCTTGGCTGCTGGCGGCGGCTGGGGTGCCCCTGCTAGCTGCTCATCTAGTCGCCGGCTTCGATGATCCGAAGATCTTCGCGCTCACCCACCTGGTGGTGCTGGGGTGGGTGACCATGACCATCATGGGGGCGCTCTACCAGCTCTTCCCGGTTGCGCTCCAGGCCCCACTGGCGGCACCCGCCGTCGGACGCTGGAACTTCATCTTGTACGCCGCCGGGGTTGCCGGCTTCGTGCCCAGCTTCTATTTCGACTGGGCGCCGGGAGTGGCCATCTTCGGCAGCCTGGCGGTGGCCGGCATCGTCATCTTCGGCATCACCCTGCTGCTGAGCTACCCCAGCGTGCGGGCGCGGCATCCCATGGGCCTGTTCGTGCTCTGCGGCCTGGGTTGGCTGGTGGTGGTCATCGGCTTCGGCCTCACCTGGGCGCTGGACTGGCAGTTCCGGTGGTTCAACATCACCCCGAACCTGCTGGCAGCACACGTCCACGCGGGCCTGGTGGGATGGCTCGGATGCACGCTGATGGGCGTCTCGTACAAGCTGATGGAGCTGTTCGCACTGGCCCACCGGCGCACCTGGAGGTCAGCCTATCTCATCCTTGCCGTTTGGAACGCGGCCCTGGTGGCCCTGATCCTCAGCCTGCTGCTCTGGCCGGGCGGCTGGGAGGTTACCGGCGCAGCCATCGCTCTGGGCGCGACCGTGCTCTGGTTCGCCTTCGACCTGGCTCGGATGTGGACCCATCGACGACGGCGGCGGATCTCAGTCGAGCAGGGCCACATCGCCATGAGCCTCCTCTCCCTGCTGCTAGCGTGCGGGATCGGCATCACCCTGACCATGGAGAAAGGCGTGTCCGCGAACTGGTTCGTGGCCTATGGCTACGCGGCGATCGTGGGCGGGTTCGGGTTCGCGATCGCCGGCCGCTACCAGAAGATCATCCCCTTCCTCAGCTGGCTGCACCGGTATTCGAGGGCGCCCGGTCCGACACCCCCTCCTTTGCTCCAGGACTTG
>DATLQZ010000030.1:0-35281 GCA_035534915.1 Candidatus Dormiibacterota bacterium | reverse complement strand
GCAGGGCGTCAAGTGGCATGCTGTTGGGGGTCATCGTGTCTCCCGGTCTGTGAAGAGGGTTGGTTGCACGGTGGCCTTTTTCGTGCCCACTCTCGGCACGATCTCGACCACGCTACTTACACCAATGTATGGGACACGACCAAACGCGGGACCGTGTGGGTGCCGGGAACCTCATCTGCCACCTTCGGTGATCCTAGGGACAGTCGGGTCCAGTGTCGAGGGGGGCGGATCCTTGGAACGGTGCCGGATCGTGGAGGCCCCAGTAGGTCCCACGCCGGTGAACCACTCCCGGCCGCTGCTGGAGAGTAGGCAGTTTGGCCCCACCGGAGACTGCGCCGTTCGAGCTCGAGGGTTTGACGGTTGGCCTTTCCGACACCCACAGGATGACCTATTCGGCACCCACAGGGTCCAGCCGGGGCTCAACTCGGCGCAGATGAGACTGACCGCATCGTCTCCTGCCCCTACTGCGAGTTCCTCTGGGCCCTGCTTAGCGTCTGAGAAACTGTCCCATACCTTGGATCAGCTCAAAGGGGTCCGGACAGCATCACCGCTTGGCGGTGGGGCGAGACGCCCCCCACATCGATGCTCCATCGGATCTCCCTGTTGAGGGCTCAAATGAGCCCGTCGTGCTCAGAGGACTCGACGTGCTTGATGCCGCCGATCGCCTTGTCAATGTCCCACTCCATTGCAATTAGCCAGGTGCGAATCCGAGTCAGTTTCTTAGAAAAGGCGCTCTTTGGAACGAAGCGACAATGCATTACGTCGTTGCGCGTTACTTCGATACTTTCGAACGCGGAATCGCGCCAGGTCTGTTCGAATGGCCGGTGCTCGTTTGGGTCTAACAACGCGGACTCGAAGACGGCGTGCCAGTTGTAGACGACTATCATGTGCAGGTCATGAAGGCTCAGGGCTTCCATGAACGCGTGGGCCCTTCTGAACTGCCTGATCGGAGGAATCGGTGACGAGTCTGTGGGTTTATGTGCTGCAAGGGCGGCATTGTGGCACACGAGCCAAGCCGCATGGTCGCTGCCAATGCAGTCTTGCAACGGATCCCACCAGTGCGCTCTCCCGAGGTACGTGGTCATGAGAGTGTTCACGTGGCTCCGGAGGGAATGTTCGTATAGGGCTAGGTGGAGGTACAACTGGTGGTTTCTCCACCAGCGTTCGTTGTCGACTTGGATACAGTATGCCCAGGGATCGTCTATCGAGATCGACTTGGACGCCGATCGGGTCTCCGCCGCAGCCTGAAGGGTGGTCTCCGTCCCGTTGCAGCGAAGGTATTTAGCCACCTTCGGCTTGTAGGAATCCTCGAGCCCGAGGAGATCGCAAATCTTCTGGATAGCGCTATCGCTGGCCGAAGGCTGGGCATTCATTACGCAGCCAATGTAATGGTAACGCGCCGGGCACAGTGGTCATAGGTCAGCTGAGAAGCCTTGGGTGCAATTCTCCAAGGCCTGTGGTATCATCCGTCATGAGGCCGCTCGTACTCGGGCGGTGAGGACGCCGATTCCGCGAGGGGTCGAGCTATCCCAGCTAGCTTCAGGCCCCATCGGGTAGTGATGGGGCCTGAAGTCTATCTGTGCCTTGGTGGAGGGTGAATGTCGGTTCGGTGCCGCTGTGGGCGGTGCAGCGAGGATGGGATTTGGCGCTTGGACTAAGCGCACGGGCGTTCCCACTGAGTGACGTGGGTGAACTCGTCTTTCAGCACAGCGTGGCCCCAATATCCTCGACAAGACCCGTCCCCGCCCTCTCTGTAGCACACGCCGACGACATTCCTCGGAGTGTGCCGATGGCCGGTCGTCCCCTGCCGTCCACTTCAATCTGAACGCTGAACTCCGTCGGCATGGTGTCCAGGCATGGGTTCAAGTCGCAGATGGACTTCTCGGCGCCCACAGGATGGTGCCTTTTGAGGATGACCTTTCCAGCACCAACAGGGTTGAGCGAGTCGACGACCCTCATCATCTTGACCTCTGCTCTGTTTGGACAAGGAGCGGTGCGGTCGCGGACCAGGAGTCTGTGGTGGCCACCGGCCAACTACGCCGCAGCCTTGAGCCCCTCCCTCACGACGAGTCCTGCGAAAAGAAGGACCAGGCTCCCGACGCCGATCTGGGCGCGTCCATTGGTCTTCTGCAGGTCGGCTGCTAGCTTGAGTCCGTCAACGATTAGCCCGAATTCGGGCTGGAGAGTGGAGGGGACCACTTCTGCGACGACCTCGGCGATCGCCTCACCACTGGGGCTATTCAGCCAGTTGCCGAGCTTCAGGCTCTGGAACTCTGCGTCCGCAAGGAGGCTCTGAGCCAACTCCTCTTTGGTCGGCAGGGACTGAGGGGCCAAGTAGTAGGGGGCGTAGAGGTAGTGGTAACTGGCGCCTGGCTGGACGCGGCCGATGGTAACGTGCCTGGCTACGAAGTCGGAGAGCCTTTCGGTAGAGTTCACGATCGGGTCCTCAAATGTCGGGCCGGGTTCGACCCTGTCAGGACTCTGAGAATACCCGGTCGTGAGTCGGCTGTCAAGTATTAATAGACAACTGCCACTTGTCAATGTGAGATGATGAGACCGTGAACGAGTCTCTTGACGTGGTCGGGATCCGCGAGATCGCCCAGCGGCTCGGCGTCAAGCCCCAAACGGCGGCCGCGTGGCGGGTCCGAGGGCTGTTGCCGGAGGAAGAGGGGACCGTCAGCGGTGCTCCGTGCTGGCGGTGGAGCACGATCGAAACTTGGGCGGCTGCCACGGGGCGGCTGGGTGGCGTGGCCGAGTTCGTTCAAAATCAGACTCCCGGATGGCGAGCTCTGGATCAGGAGCCCGTAGTTTTCACTGCCGGGGTAGTCGTCCGGCGGGTGACCGGGCCGTTCCCGCAGCCGATGACCGATGGGACCGTTCAGAGCCGGGTAAGGATCCAGGCTTGGGATCGGAACTGGTATGACCTGACCCACGACGACTACAAGCGAGGAACCGGCTCAGCGACGCGAGATGGTCTCGCCAAGGCGGTACTGGCTGCGGGTGCCGCGGCCCTGGGGATCATCGTGATCAGTGAGGCGGCCAAGGGAGGAGGGGCTCGCTGAGACGGACTTGGACCTGAACTTAGGTAGGGGCGGCTCCGCTAGACTCCTCTTCGTGTCGGACCCCTGTGATGATGAAGAACTCGCGTCGTTCTCGCCAGAACTCCGGAGAGATCTCAGGGCGATCATCGACGCTGGGCCCAGTGAGGCCGGCCGCGAAGCCACTATGGCCGAGCTTCAGTCCCTTCAAGCCCGGTTCACCGCCGATCTGACGCGCCGCGGCATGACGCCCGATGAACTCAGCCGGGCCGTGTTTGAATACTTGCACCCGGGCAGAGATCTTCTTCGTTAGGAAGGTCGCGAGGCATGATTTCTCTCCAAGTGCTACGACCAGCCGCTGAGATGGTCCATACCTACGGCCCCTTCTCCCGCCAGCCGGTCCGCCTCCCGCAGCTTCCGGATGATCTGCTCCGGCGAGTGTTTCCTGCCCTTCATGTGAGCTCCTCCTGGGTCCTCTCGGACAGTGAAAGTCTCTCAGAGCCTGGCTCACTTCTCGGGGGTCATGACAACCACAGAACTACTGCTGGTGAAGGCCGGTGGGTAATGGGGCGCAGTCGAGGAACAAGTCTATCTTCGGCAGGGCTCCCTAGTTGTTCACACGGACCCTTTGGAATCTACAAGTGTCGCCGAGTCTCCCACGTTCAGACACGATGGGGTCGGCAGAAACGCACTCAACCGATGGACAGGCGGTAACAGTTTTCCAAGTCGTGAACCGTGAAGCCAGCTTTCACCAAGGTGCGACCGGACGTAAGAGGTCGCCCTCGAGTCACCGCGATTGTCGCACCAAAATCCCGGGCCTGACGTAAACGGGAGGAGAGCACGGCTTGATAACAGCCACGTGATCGAAACTCTGGTAAAGTGACCGCCCCGTATAGCCTTCCCATTTCGCCGTTGATTCTGCAATAGCCAGTCGAAGCCGGCTGTTCGCCTACATATGCTACGAACTGAAACTCGTTGGACGTTTCGAGATTATGGAGGGTCTCAGTGAGTCGAACACCCATTGCCTGCTCGTCTGGCAACGATCTACCCCAACCCTGAGTTTCGACGGCAATGGCATCTCGGAGGGAACGCTCATCACGGACCAGTTCGACGCTTATCTCCGTTGAGGGAGAACCCTCTGCGGCGTCGTCTCCAAGTTCACGGGCCAAGATCTGATAGGAGTCGCTCAAAACTCCGCCACGAGCTCGTAAATACGACTCGGTATCGAGGGGACGCGTTGCGCTCGACACCCACCAATGGATCGCATCGAGTCCCCACCCCTCAATCTTGGATGCAACCTCGGCGAACACGGTGTCGAGTGATCTCAACGTATTTGACCACACAACCTGAGCCGCCGGCAGCGTCGGTGAAAGTAAACGCTCTGGATAACGAAGAAGCCTGTATTCCCCTGTCCGAACGTCAATGAACTCATCCGATAGAGCGGTTTCATCAAGTGATGTGAGGGCTCCCAGTATCTCTTGAGTGCTCCATTTACTCATTACGGCTTCCTCTCGCCACTACTGAGCCTCTTCTTGTTGGGGTCTACTCCGCCGGCGGGCGGGCATCACCCGTACAGTGTCGGGACGCCCTACCCACAACCGTATTTGAGCCTCTCGTGTGAGTGCCGAATGCGACTCAGTCACGGGCGAACGAAGCGCGTGGGGTGCGCTGGTCGTTGGTTATACGGGTTGGTGAAGGGCTTGGCCTCGCTCTTCTCGATACTCCGAGCGAGCCGACCCCTACTAGCTTCGACACGGTCCCCCCGCTCGAAGCGTCATCGATGGACTCGAGGCCTTCTTCACACACGCCGTGGGCTCGACGCAGTGCTTCGACGCGCTCGAAAGAACTGTGGCGTCGCGATGGGCTGGGTTTGGGCACGGCGGGTTGTCACCGTTAACGAAACGGCCCTTCTCTGTTGGCCTTGGTCCAGACAACGTTTCTCCCAGCACGCCCCCGAAGGTAGGCGGTGTGTGCCATTTACCACACACCTTGAGGCACCGAGTTTACCGAAGGGGATCGGGCAGATGGTCGAGGGGCCGGATCCTTGTGAACAGTGCCGGATCGGGGTGCCCTCAGCGGGCCCCGTGCTTACGGAAGGACTCGGCGGCGCTACTGGATGGTGGGTCTGCTCAACCCCACCCGGGACTGCGCCCGTCGAACTTGAGGGGGGCAGATGACCGTTTCGGCACCCACAGGGTCGCCGACTAGAGAGAAGGGCACGGCGCGTGCCAATATCCAGGGGAAGATCTGAAAGACTGCGACCAGTAATGACGGCGTGTGGCCAGCTCCGACCGACGGATGGGGTTTCCGGCACCCACAGGCCCGTGAAGCGCGACGACGTGATCGCGGCGGCCGGTGTCCAAGCCCCACGCCACCACGCCTCAGTACCCTGCTTAGGGTCCCGTCACTATCATCGGGTGAACCGCACAGACACTCGACTGGTTAATGGGGCCCCACAGGAACTCCGGAACAAGGGAGATGGGCCTAATGACCAAGCACCATGACATCGGAGGCGGAGATAACGGCGACGGCTCAAACCTTTCTGACAGAGCCCGCCACATTCTGGAATTGACCTACGCCACCTACCGCCGGACCCGGCGCTGGCCAACGATGATGGAGATGGGGTATGCCTTGGTCAAGGAGGGTCTGGATGTAGAGCTGGAGGTTGGGGACGTTCCCGAGACGTTACTAACCCGCCCCCAGATTTATGGCGAGCAGGGTAGGGGTCAGCTCAGCCTCACTCTCGATGGTATGTGTGCCATCGCCCAGGGCAGAAGCGACCTCGAACTTCTGGCCCGGGCCATCCACATCTGCTGGAAGGTTGCTGAGACCGCTGCACCCGAGATGGGAATAGGAGAGGGGAACGTCTCGGTCGCTTCCGAGCAGATGCTCGAGGGGCTGCATGGGGCAGGTATGGACATCGACCAAGCCACGCTTGGGCACCTCGGCAACCTAATGATGAGCCGGGGAGGAATCTCACGCGGAGGAAGCTTTGGCAATGACCCAGGCTCGCCCTGGAATGTCACGCTCGACCTATGGGAGGTTCTGCGCCGACGAGCCATCACGTCGCTTGATGATTTCCTGAAGTTCGATGCCGAAGAAGAAGGGCGGCGGCGAACGATGCTGGCGAGTATCCCACAGCAGCCGCTCCCAGCAGCCTGGATGGGGGGCGGGGAGGGCCAACTGGCGCCCGATGAAGAGCCAATACATTTGGTCGATGGACGGTACGTGTTCGTTCTTATGCCGTTCAAGGAGGTTGCCCCTTGGTCGGACGAAGTCTACGGGTGGATGATCGACGCCTTCCGGGAGCTCGCAATCGACTATCCAGGACTGAACTGGCGTCGGGCTGACAATTACTACATGCCGGGCATGGTCCCAAACCAGATCAGAGAGGAGATCATGCGAGCAGGGATCATAGTCGCTGACCTGACAGACAGCAACCAGAACGTGTTCTACGAAGTTGGATTCGCGCACGGCGTAGACAAGGAACCGATTCTACTAAACCAGTCCCCTTCGCCATATTGGCCGTTTGACCTCCGGGTGGACCGGCAAATGCAATATAAGTTGGCCAACAAGTATGCATTTGCGACCGACCTAAAGCGCTACCTCCGAGCCCAGTTAGGGTCGGCCGATCCACCCATTAAGGATGGGTCAGATCAGGAATAGCGATGCGTACCGTCAGTGACAAGCTCTCCCGGCGGCCCATCTGCGGATGGGCGAGGCGACAGGGCTTTTGGCGGGTCGCAAGTGGTCCGGCGCAGCGCCTCTAGCCAGCCTACAGGGGGCGGCGCTGCCAGTTGAGCCATTCCGGTGGCCTCGTTCGCGTGCGTCAGCTTTCTCGTGCGAGCGCGGGACGAACCGCAGGCCGAGGCCTTCGGCACACACAGGCTGCTGCTTGGAGACCAAGCTCTGTGGTGGTGAGTGATGTTGATATGTCCTTTGCTCCGGCCATCGAGGAACATCATCGGATCGGGGTCTGTCAACGTGGGCCGGTTTAGGAAGCCAGAGAGGGACTCGGGGTCGTATGTGATGCTCCCTGTCCAACTTCCGGGAAAGGTTGCCAAGGAACTTCTAGGTGCGAGCGTCCGCGACCGAGTACGCGAAGAGCGTGGTCGCCAAGGTCCACCGACTGCGCTTGACCACCCTATACAGCCCAGCCGCGATCGCTGACGACCTCTCGAATGGCGGCGCCGAGCCGAGCGATCGGAACTGCGGGATTCCCCCAGACGCCGGTGAGATGGCGACTAGGGATCACTGCCAGCGGTCCCCAGGCTGAGTCGGTCGCGAACACGTGAAACTCGTAACTGCGAAGGCGGAATACTCCCGTCAGACGCGGCTTCAGAGTGGGCAACATCCCGTGCAACGCTCCGAAGGGGGCGGTTCCAATGGTCACGATCACAGAGGGCTGGATGTCCTCGATGAGGTGCTTAGTGATCGGCATTTCGTGTCCCCAGACCGGGATCGATTCACGTCCGGTGGTCCCTTGGCCGGCCGTGCTGCGGAATCTAATGCACTCCAAGACCAGGGCATCTCGTCCGAGCCGGAAGTCGGAATCGAAGGCCGCCTCTCCAATTGCTTGGTAGAGCCGGTACAGGCGCGCCCACGGACGACGCGTCGCTTCGAAGTAGTTCCTAGCCCACTCGTCCCAGGCTTCGAAGGCGGTTCCAATGCGGGGATCCGTGTCCCCGGGGGAGTTGTCGTAGTTGGGGTTCAGTCCCAGGAAGACCAGGCCCTTGGCTGCGGTGGCCCCGAGGAAAGGGACCGGCAGTATCCACTTTGGGTCGTCGCCTGGGTGGAATACGGGCTGTAGATCCTTGAAGACATGGCAAGGATGACCTTCATCTTCGTACGCGACCATGGCATCGTCGTAGATCGCGCGGCTGGTCGCCGAGCTGGCTGAGGTCATGGCGGCCCGAAGTATAGGTGGTGCGGGAGCCCGTCGTTGGCTCATGTCTCGTGGGAGCTGTCGAGGTTGTTGGCAGCCACAAGATGTAACCACCAAAATCGGTGGCCGCGACCGGGTTAACGGGCTAGGACGGTCCTAGTGACTAACACCGCCGCCAACTGCATCCGACCCGGTGCTGTTCTCCACGGAGTGCGTGGCGTAGGAGACTCCTGCCACGACGCGCTGCTAGCCGTCGTGAGTTTCGGAGTCATCCGGCCGATCCATGGCCGAAATCACGCGCTTCTCATCAACGCCCTGGTCGCGGAGGATTGCTGCGGCAATGCCTTGGTTCACCTCTAGCAAGCCGAGGAGAAGATGCACCGTATCTATCTGATCTGCTGACAACGAGTCTGCGTTGGCACGCGCCGCGCTAAGAGCCTGGGCAATTGGGGACGGCGGAGGTGGAGGGAGATTCCGAGCTGGTTCGTTTGACCCAACCGGCGCGTGTGGCACAGCATTCTTAACGCTGTCAATCTCCACGCCCAGTGACTTCAGGATCTGCCCACCCGTGCCCTGATCAGCACTCAGCAGTCCGACCAAGAGGTCTGTTGTCCACGTCTCCGAATGCCCTAAGCGGCTCGACTCCTCTGCGGCTCGCGCGAGCGCCCGCTGCGCGTCCTCGCTTAAACGGAGAGAGGCTTTCATTGGCATTCGCTCATGACTTACCGCACATGGTGAACATCATTGTGCCACCGTTGCGGCTCTATCGAGACGGGAATTGGGTTGAAGGCATAGAACTAAGTAGTCGCCTCTGAGCTACGGCAAAGCTCTGGCTCAGGCCCTTGGTCCGGGCAGCCTGCTCGGTGCTCTGGCTGGCGGCCAGGCGGTTCAGAGTGGCTTGGGCGTTGGCCCAGGTGGTGGCGGGTTCAGTTTGCCCAGCATCCCCAAGCCCGGCGACTGGCGGTGGACAGACTGGCCACAAACACCTGTTCGCTATGCTTCCCTTCGTGGAGGAGCTTCCGGTCGAGCGGGCGGAGCGGACCCGGATCCTCCCCGGGAGCATTCGGGTCCGGGTCCGGAGGTGCCAATGCGGGTCGGAGGTCATCCAGCCATACCTCGGGGTGAGCCTTGAGCTGATCCTGCTGGACGCGACACCGACAGAACCCCGAGATGGTCTGATGGAGATCCACATTGGATGGGCGCTCGGACGCCGCAAGGGGCTGACGGCTTCCTGGGTGTCCGCGGGGCGCCTCTCCTCCGTCAGGTGGGACCTCTTTGCTCCCCACCGATTGGACCCCAACGGGATCGAGTGTCCCCTGCTAGAGAGCTGGTGGAGCGGCGCGATCAGCTTTCCAACCCGACCGCCTGGCGTAGATCCGCTAACAGAGGCCCGTTGGAGTACTCCAGCCCCAGAATCTCTGCCAAAGCCAAGGCGTTGATCGGCCCTTGGGAGTTGTTGTTGGTGTTGATGGCGACGTGCACGGATTCTGCGAGCTGAGCTAGGAGCCGAACGTTCTGGGGATCTCCTGCAGCTCGTTGGGTGGGTAGACGTAGTCGAACCGGTGACCTGTCTTCTCCACCCGCTTGTACCAGGTGCCAGCGTTCCGGCCGTGTAGACGGATCATGGCCAGCTTAGGAGTCGTCTCGGCGATCACCCGGCTCATGGTCCCCGAACCATGCTGGGGCTCGTCGACGCAGCAGTAGGTGAGGCTCGCCTCCGAGAGCAGGTCGACCACCCGCTCCCAGGTATCCGGCTCTCCCCAGGCGCGGTTCCGGAACTCCATGGCAACTTGATCGTCAGGGTGGCGCTCCCGCGTCTTCAGCAGTTCGTCGAAGCTGGCCTCGGTCGGCTTGAACCATGGCGGCCACTGGTAGAGGATCGCGCCGAGCTTGCCGCTCTCCCGGAGGGGGTAGAGGGCGTTCTCGAAGTCTCGGAGCGTCGCCTCGGAGGGAGGCACTGGCACCCCATCCTGGCGCTCATGGAGGGTCATGGACCTGTGGGCTTTGATCCCCATTACGAAGTGGTCCGGGGTTCTCTGGACCCAGCCAGCAGTCATCCTGGAGCCGGGAACTCTGTAGAAGCTGGAGTCGATCTCCACGTAGGGGAAGCGCTCGGCGTACCAACTTAGCCGCTCGGTCCCGGTTACATCGGCCGGGTAGAACGGCTCGTGGTCCGTCCAGGAGGCAGTGCCGATCAGGATCTGGCCGAGCATCGGCAGATTGTGGCATCCTGGCCGCCCCTGTGGGCCGAATTGATAGCGGGACGGTCCGAAGGGCGGAGGGCTAGGAGTCTGTGTGGGAAAGGGGTGTGGGAGCTGAGAGAATAGGGATAGGTCTGGCCAGCTCCCAAGGATGAGGATGACGCCCATGGCTCTACCGCGGAAGACCTTCAGGCCGTACGACCAGAATCAGCAGTTGCTGTTGCCGCCGGACCTGGCGGCGTGGGTGCCGGCGGGTCATCTGGCCCGGCTGGTGAGCGAGCTGGTGGACAACGTGCTCGACTTGAGCGCGATATACGCGGCGTACACGGAAGAGCGTGGAGCCCCGCCGTACCATCCGCGGCTGCTGAGCAAGCTGCTGCTGTACGGATATGCGACCGGGATCTACAGCTCGCGGCGGCTGGAGAAGGCAGCCCAGGAGTTGGTGCCATGCCGGTACCTGACGGCGGACCAGCAACCTGACCACTGGACCATCAGCGAGTTCCGTCGCCGACACTTGCCAGCGCTGCAGGGACTGTTCCGGCAGGTGCTGCAGCTGTGTCAGGAGGCGGGGCTGGTGCAACTGGGGCATGTGGCTCTGGACGGGACCAAGATCAAGGCCAATGCCAGCAAACTCAAGGCGATGAGCTACGCCCGGATGCGGGACCGGGAGGCGGAGTACGCCCGCATCGTGGCGGGGTGGCTGAAGCAGGCGGAGGCGATCGACCAAGCCGAGGACAAGGAGTTCGGGGATCGGCGCGGCGATGAGCTGCCGGCAGAGTTCCAGCAGACGGAGAGCCGCCTGCGCAAGCTCCAGGAGGCTAAAGCGGCGCTGGAGCGGAGAGCCAAAGAGAAGGGGCAGTCACTGCCCAAGGACAAAGACCAGTACAACTTCACCGACCCGAGTCGCGGATCATGGTGAACGGCGACAAGGCGTTCATCCAGGGCTACAACTGTCAAGCAGCGGTCGACGACACCCCCCACCACATCGTGCTCGCCGCCGAGGTAAGCAACCAAGCCGCCGACAATCCCCATCTGGTGCCGATGGTGCGGGCGGTGATGCGGAACACAGGCGGCAAGCCGTGTAGGTTCAGCGCTGATGCCGGCTATGGCGCCGCCGCCAACCTGGAAGCGTTGGCGGTGCTGGGGATCGACGCCTACATCGCCCAACGCCGCGAGCGAGACACGGTTGCCGCCTCTGCTCCTCGAGGACGAATCCCCCAAGCCATGGCGATTGGGCCCCGGATGGCGCGCAAGTTGCGCACCCAAGCGGGACGCGCAGTCTACAAGCGCCGCAAACACGTGGCCGAACTACCTTTCGGGGTGATCAAACAGGCGATGGGTTTCCGCCAGTTCACCTGCGAGGCCTGACCAAGGTGCAGGGTGAATGGCAGCTCGTGACCACTGCCTACAACCTGCGCCGCCTCCACGCCAGCGGGTGGACGCCAGCGCCTCATTCCCCCTGACCCGCAGCCCCAAGGGGCCGCTTCCCCGGGATCCAGCACCCTTCTCGGCCCTCCTCCCAGGAGCGGAGGATCCGCCCTCACCAATCCGGTCCGTTCACCCGACCTTTCCCACACTGACTCCTAGCCCGAGCGCCAGCGGAAGCGCTGCCGACCACCGGCTCCGCCAAAGTCTTGGACCGGGTCATTGCCCAGGTCCATCGGGGGGTGAAGGTGGTCGGGATTGTCCCCGCGGGCACCTCCCAATTCCACCTGGCCGCCATCCTAATTGCAATCATACGGCGACTTTCTGAGCGACCTCCCGCTCGCTGGCAAAAGAGCGGCTAGCCAAAGCTGCGGCCTTGGACGCTTCCTTCTACTCCGACTACCTCCGAGGTCCTCTCCGCTGGGCCCCGGCATGATTACGATGGATGGAATGGCCCGAAAGATCGATACCATCACAAGCCTGATCGAACAGAGTAGAGACCTTGAAACGCTGGCGCAGGCGGTTCAAGGAGACAAAGTGATCGTTGCGGCCGCAGGGCAGATTGAAGACCTGGTGAATCTCTATCAAGAGTGGCTGGCGACCGCTCTCACTGTCGTACCCGAGGAGCCTCGCCTTCGGCTCAGGCAGGAATATGAGGGCAACTGGCACTCGAACAAGATCAAGGCATTCCTTGAGGCCCCAGGGGCCGTCAGCGTGGTGCATCGCTCTGCGGACCCTCAGGCTGATGTGTCCCTATTCCCGTATTGGCTACAACCCTATGACACCAGCTTCCGGAATCCGCTCCTCGCTCAGCGCCAGGTCCTGCAGGAGGCCCGGCAGCAGTTGCTGGGAGAAGGCCATGGAGAGGAGATCGCGCTTGTCGAGCGACTCTGCCGTGGATTCGGGGAGTTCCTAATCCCCCTTCGGAATCGGCAGCGGGGCAGGCCCTCTTGGATAGTCGAAGACGAATACGATGTCCAGGATGTCCTGCACGGTCTGCTAAGCATCTTCTTCGCCGATGTCCGATCTGAGGACGTTAGCCCGCAACGTGGGGGATCAGCGTCGCGAATCGACTTCATTTTGAAAGCTGAGCGCATAGCGGTGGAAGCTAAGATGACCAGAGTCGGGCTGACTCTTCGGAAAGTATCAGATGAGCTAATCGTCGACATAGAGCGCTATCAGTCCCACCCCGACTGCGACGCCTTCGTCGCGCTTGTATACGACCCTGACCGCCGCATCGGCAATCCGAAAGCTCTCGAAGACGACCTAAGTGGAGAGAAAGATGGGATGACCATCCGAGTCGTAGTGACGCGATAAGGACGGCTTCCCTCACCCGCCCGGCCATCCCATCACGGCGCAGGAGCGACAAGGCATGGGGCGTCCGTGACAGCCTCGTATGCAAGCTGCGGTACGGCGGAAAGGCCCTCTTCCATGACCCGCTCGAGCAAGGTGGCCGTGGGAGACTTGTCGGGGTCCAGAGCGGTGACCCATGCGACGGGATGGTATCTGGCGATCATGATCGTCTCTCAGACTATATGCAAGCTATTTAGCGCGCGGGACACTAGCTAGCCGGCCGCGCTTGAGCACCCCGCCAGCCCGGGCGCCCACGCCGGCCGCCGGTCTCGTGGCCAGCACCTCACGTACTTCCGTAGCATACTGTGCCCATGATCGAACCCGTTGATCTAGCCGCTGTGCTGTCGCTGATCGACAAGCCGTGGGTGCCGCAGACGGTGGCTGTGCTCAACGACTACGACCTCAGAGTGGTCAAGATCAAGGGCGAGTTCAGTTGGCACAGTCACCCCGAGACTGATGAGGCCTTCCTTGTGTTGAACGGGTCGATGACCATCCGCCTGGAGGCCGATGACGTTGCACTGAACTCCGGCCAGCTGCACGTGGTCCCTCGCGGGGTCCGTCACCAGCCGGTCTCAGTTCAGGGCGCGGAGGTCTTGCTGATCGAGCCAAGTGCGACGGTGAACACCGGCGACACGCCCAGCGAGTTCACTGTCCAGCCCAACCGCTGACCCACGCTCTGATCAGCCGTGGAGCCTGCCCACAATCAGCGTCTCATAGTGTCCCAGATCCACTGAGTGGCGGTCATCGGCCCGGGAGCCGGAGGTGGCGGTAGATGGTGGGGCGCGAGGCGCCGAACTCGGAGGCGATCTCGCTGACGGTGTGAGCCAGCCAGCCGTCAGCGAGATCGCGCGTCGTACATGTCCTGGGCGGTCCTAATCTGGAGGGGTCTGAGCTTGGGCCGCTGCCCCCCGGGCCCGTGGCCATCAAGGCGTGCTCGAACTCGGCTATGGCACCGAGGATCTGGAAGAACATCCGGCCAACGGCGGTGGAGGTGTCGATCCCCTGGTCGATCACCGCCAAGTCGACGCCCCGGGCATGCAGGTCGTTGGGCAGGACTATCAGATGCTCGAGGACCGTCCGAGCCAGTCGAGCTTAGTGACGACCAACTGGTCGCCTTCCCGGGCGACCAGGAGTGCCTTATCCAGCCCGGGGCGGCGGGCCGGCTTCCCACTGGCCTTGTCGACGAGGACCTGGTCGCAGCCCGCGGCGTGCAGCGCGTCGCGTTGAGCGTCGAGGTTCTGGTCGGTGGTGGACACCCGCCCGTAGCCGATGCGCATGGCCCAATCGTATGTCAAACGGAGGAGGTAGTTACATAGATGCCTACACGGCCTGCGTTACAGGTGCACTCTAGGGAAACGCCTCGCCGGGCGAGCGCGTCCGCGAACCATTGTTGCCGATCCATGGCACGTGGCCGCTGAACGCCTGTTTGCTTGCGCTGGCCTTGCCCGAGCGTGCAGACTCCGTCTCCGTGCTAGCCGGTGAACTCGTAACGCTTCGCCCCATCGAGCCTGACGACTACCCGGCACTGGCGGTGTTCGCCAACGATGTCGAGCTGGAGCTGCTGGGAGGCGGTGATCCGCCCACCCCCACACCTCAGGCATCAGTCGCCGCAGCCTACGAACAGCTCCGTGAGAACCCCGACTCGATCAACTTCGCCATCACCGCCAACGAAGCAGCTGGGAAGCTGATCGGCCAGTGCGGACTGTGGCGTCACGACCAACTCGGTCGGACCGTCGAGCTGGGCATCACCATCGGCGTCAGGGAGTACTGGGGGCGGGGCTATGGCCGCGAAGCGGTGGCTCTCCTCGTCGACTACGCCTTCCGGCTGCGCAACGTGCGCAAGGTCCACCTGTCCGTCCACGCCAACAACACCAGAGCCATTCGCTCCTACACCGCCGCCGGCTTCATCGAGGAGGGCCGCCTGAGGGAGCATGTGTGGAGCGACGGCGCTTACGTCGACCTGGTGCTGATGGGCCGCCTACGCCGTCCCGACGACGACCCGCCCCTCCTGAGCAGGAAGGACACTAGACCCCACGCCCCAGATTCCGATACCTCAGCTACGCAGCTACGCAGCTTCGCCGACCGCGGAAGCCACGCGGCCGCTCCCCCAAGCAGGGAAAGCGTCGAGCCGTCTTCCCTGCAGGCGGTGGACTCTCAGCACCAGCTGCACCCCGATGGCAGCGCGATCGACCAAGTCGTGCCCAAGCACGCTCATTGCCCCGAGGGCGAGTCCTTCACCAGTTCGAGGCCTGGATCCTCAGCAGCCTAAATCGTTTACCCCGAATCGCTCTGTGATGCGACCGGATTCTGACCTGCTGACTACTCACCGGTGGTCACGTCAGATCTCCCCACTGCTCCCTGGGTGATCACCCGGCCGCCCGGTTTTACCTGAAACACGCCCGGCAGCCCGCCCGGAAGCATGTCCACAGCGCACCCCTGCCACGCCTGCGACTCGCGCACGGAATTGGCCTTCAGGACCGCCGAGCGTCATTGGTCATCAGCCGAGCGCAAGGGGAAGGCGGCGGACTCGATTTTCACCGCGCGCTGCGTTGCAGGGCCGCCGGTGTCACTGTGAGCGTCGGCGGCACCCAGGGGTTCGAGGTGCACCAGCACTTTGGCCGAAATGGCCGCGAGGACCTCGATCTCCACCGGTGTGAGAAGGTCAATGAAGTGCCGACGCACCGAAGCGACGTGTAGCGGTGCAGCGTCCCGGAGCTGTCTCCACCCTTCCTCCGTGAGCTCTACCGTTGCGCCCCGACCGTCGTCGCTGCACCCGCCGCGTGCGACCAGGCCTCGGCGCTCCATACGCCCGACATGGTGAGCGAGGCGGCTGCTCGACCACAAGAGCCGCGCCGCCAGATCGCGGGCACGCCAGACCGGGTCGGGCGCCTCAGTCAGGGTTGAGAGCACATCGTAGTCGGAGTCGGACAGACCGGAGTCGGCAGCCAAGTCTCGGCTGATTTGGAGGTCGAGATGGCCTTTCATTCGCCGGTAACCACGCCATGCCCGCTCCTCGACTGCGCTCAGCCACCCAACATCGCCCATCGCTTCATCTTAACTCTCTCGAGTTGACATGTCAGGCACATTCTCGATAAACTGCTGACATGTCAACAACTCTACTAGACCGCCACAGCCCCGCTCGCCCTGGGCTGCGACGGCGCGCGGACCTTGGAGACCTTGGGTGGCGCCTGGCTCGACTGTATGCCGGGCTGGTAGGTTTCGGTGTCAGCCTGGCGTTGATGGTGAGAGCTCGCTTGGGCCTCGACCCCTGGGACGTGCTGCACCAAGGCATCGCGCGCCATCTGGGTGTCCCGATCGGCTGGGTCGTTATCGCTGTGAGCGGGCTGGTGCTCCTGGGATGGATTCCCCTGCGGCAGCGACCAGGGTTCGGGACCATCAGCAACGTCGTGGTGGTGGGCTTGGTAGTCAATGCCACCCTCGGCCTGACTCCTTCCCCGGCGGACCTAGCGGTTCGGGCCGCGATGCTCTGTGCCGCAATCTTGATCAACGGAGTCTCCACCGCTTGCTACATCGGGGCCGGGCTCGGGCCGGGAGCCCGAGACGGTCTCATGACCGGCATCGCGGCCAGAGGGCACTCGCTCCGCGCGGTGCGCACCGGCATCGAGATCTCTGTGCTCGGCGTAGGGGTGATCCTGGGCGGCTCGGTTGGGATGGGGACCGTTGCTTACGCCCTGGCGATCGGCCCACTCGTGCACTTCTTTCTACCCCACGTGCAAAACCGACCCGCGCCAGCGCCGATTCACCAGCCAAGGGGAGAGCAATGAGACCCCTGACCTTCGGAGTGAGCATCCCCACCTCAGTAGGCGCTGGTTCCGAACCGGTGGCCCAGGCGCAAGCGGCTGAGGAACTGGGGTTCGATTTCGTGTCGTCCTCTGACCATCCGTGCGGAAGTCAGCCGAGCTATGAGACCTGGACGCTGCTCGCCTGGATTGCCGCCAGGACCTCCCGGATCCGGGTAGCCACCCGGGTGCTCGGTGTGCCCTACCGGCACCCCGCGATGGTGGCAAAGATGGCCGAGACGCTGGACCGGCTCGCGGGTGGACGTCTCATCTTGGGGCTGGGAGGTGGCTACTCCGACAAGGAGTTCGCCGCCTTCGGTCTCGGGGTGCCGTCTCCAGCTGAGAAGGTCACCGGGCTCAAGGAGGCTGTCCATGTCATCCGGGGACTCTGGTCCGATTCTAACTTCAGCTTCCATGGCCAGCGCTACCACACCGAGGGCGCCGAGCTCGAGCCCAAGCCGAGTCACCACATCCCCATCTGGCTTGGCACCTTCGGGAGCCGCGCTCTGCAGGTGACGGGGCAGGTGGCCGATGGCTGGATCCCCTCTCTTGGCTATGCCCCGACGGAGGCCCTGCCCGCAATGCGCGACCGGGTGCTGACCGCCGCCGCCGCTGCAGGTCGCGACCCCGGAGAGATCACTTGCGCCCTCAACCTGCAAGCCCGGATCGATGATCGCCCAGACCCGCTACCCGATGGCATCTCCGGACCTGCCGAACAGGTCGCCAGTGAACTGAACGCCTTCGTCGCGGCCGGCTTCTCGGCGTTCAACTTCATGCTCGTCGGGCCAGATTGGGCAGAGCAGATCCAGCAGATCGCGACCAATGTGATTCCCGCGCTACGTGCGCTCAGGTGAGGCTCTCCGCTGAATTCAGTGGGAGAAGGCAAGGTAAGCCGGCCAGCGACAAGACAGATGATGGTGATCATGGTTCCCTCGTTCCGGTAACCGCGAGCCTTGCGCTTTGCAGCCAGGATGAGTGAAGTGCTTCCCTGTGGGTGGTGAGAATCTCTTTCGCCACCATCCATGTCAGGAAGTCCGGCTCCGAACCAGAACGGGTTCGCCGATGGCCTGACCAGGCCTCATCCATGACGGCGTGAATGCCGGGGCTTCCCCGTACCCTGAGGCCCTCTGGGGCTTGCGCCAGATCGGGTCCCACTATTTACACCAACATACGGGACGCGACCGGATTGAGGCTAAACGAGAAGAGAACGGTGAGAAATAGCACCCCGACGTCACGTCGGGGTATACCCATACGTCACCGTCCCATCGCCATATCCACTTGGTCTGAGAAGGTGCCACTGAAGGGAAGTTCGCCTTGGCGCATGCCTGTGGTCACCGCGAGCACCCACACCGCCTCGAGGCGGTCCCCGTGTGCCGTGGCCAGCAGGGTGCGAACTTGTGCCGGGCTGAAGGTCTGCATCTCACGGCGCACCATCCGTGGTGGGTCCACCAAGGCCGCTGGGTTCCGGGCAATGACTCCCCGCCCCTCGGCCTGCGCTAAGGCCCTGTGAAGGACCGCGCGGAGGTGACTCACGGTGGTGGTGGACAGGCTGGAGGGCTTCTGTCAAGCAAAGCTGGATACGCTCAGGGCCGAGTTGGGCGACCCGAACCCGGCTGAGTATGGGCAGTGCATGGAGGCGGATGAGTTCCTCATAGCGTTGCCAGGTTCGAGGCCGAAGCTGGGGCCCGACGGGTTCCAGCCATTCCAGGACATAGGCCTGGGTGGCTCCCGCCAAGCGGGGCGCACGGCCCCGTGATCTTGAGACTGGAGCGGCTCTCGAAGCTTGCGAGAGGCCTCCGTCCGGGTCCGGGTATATCCGAACTGGCGGTGACCGTTGGGCCAAGCGACTTGGGCGACCCAGCGTCCGTCGGTCCGCTGGTAGACCGAGCCTTCCCCGTTGGCGCGCTTGTGACTAGGCATCCTCAAAAGCGTAGATCACCGATGCGGCCGTGCGGCCCACGAGGTCAACCGGCATGGCACCACAGCCTGCGGCGACCTCGTCGGCCGATCGGTGGCGCTGCTCGGGTAGCCATCAGAATCGAGATCGCATGGCGGCAGCGGTAGCTACTTCAAACTCAACATCGAGTGCGGAGGGGCGGTCCGAACCGCCGATACCGGGCTTTTCAGATGCGGCCAGGGGTACCGCCGACGTCCGCCAGCGTCCGCCTGGAACTCACGAGCGGCCGCCATCGACTGCTCCTGGCCGCCCCTGGGGTGGCTGAGCCCCGCGAGTGGCGGGGGCTGATATCGAGTAGTCTTATGACCATGATGATCGTGGTGATGTTCCGTGCCCGCCCGGCAGAGGACTGCGCGGGACGACTGGCGGCGGTGTCTCAGTCAGAACTTCCTACACCCGGATTGGGCTGAGCGCTTAGTCGAGTCTGCCGACTTTCGATCCGGGCAGTTGGTCCTTGAGGTCGGCGCAGGGTCTGGAGTCATGACGTTCGCGCTCGCGCGTCGTCACGTGGAAGTGATCGCACTCGAGTTGGATCCCGTGTGGGCTCGGAAGCTAGCGGGAGTGGTCCGCGGAGGCGGCGTCAGTCAAGTCCGCGTCGTGCGCGCAGATGTGCTGACGTTCCCGCTACCGTCGCGCCCCTTCAGAGTGCTGGGTAACTTACCGTTCGGGGCGACGACGGCAACCCTTCGGCGTCTACTGGCAGACCCTAGGATCCCATTGCAGCGAGCGGACCTTATTGTTCAGTGGGAGGTCGCCCGGAAGCGGGCAGCCATACCGCCCGAGACGCTGCTTGGCACGACGTGGGCCCCTTGGTGGGAGTTCGAGTTAGGCGATCGGATTCCGTCCACCGCCTTCAAGCCGCTACCGAGGGTCGAGGCGTGCCATCTTGTCATACGGAGGCGGACCCCACCGCTACTCCCACCATCGATGGCGGTCGCCTATGGCGACTTCGTCCGAACCTGGTGGACGAGGCGGCAAGGTATCGAGGAGCGACCCAGAGCAGGTTGAATCCGAAGCTTGGCCCCCTACGTCAGGAGCGGGGCACGAGTTCACTGAAGCGCCTGCCTTATCGAATTACCATCGCATTCGAGTTCGACAGCTGTCCGTCGCTGACGGTTGTTCACAGGCGGCAACCACATTGGTGCCGCGCGTCAATAAGAGAACGCCGTTGCAGTAGCCGCGCGCCAGCAGTAACGCCGCGGGGCCGACTTGAGGGCGACGGGGCGTTGAAGGTCGCCCCACTACGTGGCACCTACCGGGCTGAACCGGGCTGGACTGCAGGGTGCGTTGAGCGACGGGCCGACGACGGAGAGCAGTGACGCGCACCGCCTCCGCTACGGCGAGACGGAAGCTCCTGACTGCCGGAGGGAGTCAGAGAGGGACCGGTGACGCCTGGGGGGCTTCAGCCAAGGTGCAAGCGCCGCCACGGTTCCTGTGGGGTGGGCCGTCCACTATCGGGCTAGGTGAGGTTAGTCGCCAGTCGGGCGTGGTCCCGCTCTGCCTGGCGTCGCCCGACGCCTCAGACCTGGGTTCAGCAGCTCCGCGGAGGCCATGGAGTAGTCTTCTACGGCTGCCATGGATCTGCCGCTCAAGCAGCAAGGTGTCGGAGCGGGACGCGGGGCTTGACTGCGAGGTGTACCCGCCCGACTGGACTCGGCACGGCGACGAGCTGGGCCTATCCGCAACCGTCAGATGCTTCGGGAGGGTCGTCCAGATGTTGTGGTGGCCTTCCACGCCCGAATGGCACTCGCTCTGCGACGTCGCTCAAGGCACTTGACTGTCCGAACCACTATGTATTACCATCTGGTTATGGGCCTCGCAGCACTTTCCGAGGCCGAATTAAACCGAGCCTTCGGTGCCCTCGCTGACCCGACACGGAGGGCGATCCTTGCTCGCCTGGCAAAGGGGGAAGCGGGAGTTCTTGAGGTCGCGGAGCCGTTTCCGATGACTCAGCCTGCGATCACAAAGCATCTCAAGGTTCTTGAAGGGGCCGGGCTGATCTCCCGTCGTCGAGAAGCACGCCAACACCTGTCTCGGCTGGAGCCTGAGCGGCTCAAGGCCATTTCTGACTGGGTCGGTTCTTACAAGCACTCCTTGGAGGACAGCTTCGATCGACTCGACTCGTACTTGGACAAACTGCAAAACAAAGGAGATGCACAATGACCCCTGACACATTTGCTTTCGCAACGCCGCCCGATGAGCCGGTCATTGAATTCCGGCGCGTTTTTAAGGCACCGCCATCACTCATCTTCCAAATGTTCACTGACTCCGACCATGTTCGCCAGTGGTGGGGGCCCCGCGTGCTTGAGCTAGTCACGTGCGAAATCGATCTACGGGTGGGTGGTAGCTACACGTTCGTCCTCCGTGCTCCAGACGGTCAGCAATTCGCCATGAACGGCATCTATCAGGAGATCACTGCTCCGCATCGACTTGCTTCAACCTTCACTCTTGATGTCGCTCCAGACAATGAGATTGCTCAATCGTTCACCTTCGAGGACGTCGACGGTGGAACACTTCTGCACGGGATTGACCGCCATCACTCCATCGAAGCTCGGAACCAGCAGATAGAGAATGGCATGATGGAGGCTGGACTTGCCGACCAGTACCTTCGACTTGCCGAATTGGTCGAATCGTTGCCCGCACTCTGAGAACCGATCTCTATGTCATCCGCTCGTTCTTCAAGGTCAGAGTGCACTCTCATAAGCAATTCTCGTACCGTGGGGACCACAGGCGACAAACCCTATGGAGGGGGCAGTGCAGTTCGAGACGACAGTTGAGATTGAGGCCACTCCCGACAAGGTGTGGGCCACTTTGGCCGACGTGCAGCGGTGGCCGGAGTGGACTGCTTCGATGGCCCACGTCGAACGTCTGAACGGAGAACTCCTGGCACTCGGAGCCAGGGTGCGGATCAAACAACCACGCATGCCCACGCTGGTTTGGCAGGTCACCGAACTTGATCCAGGACAGTCGTTCTCGTGGCAAAGCGATAGCACTGGCGTCACAACGGTAGGAAGCCACATGGTCAAGGCGACTGCAAACAATCGCGTGACCGTCACCCTTGGTATTCACCAGTCCGGAGCACTTGCGCCTGTCATCGGTCTTCTTACATCGAGGACAACCCGGCGATACCTGACGATGGAGGCCGAGGGTCTCAAACAGCGCTGCGAAGCTGAGTGAGGGGACGCGGCGACTCGGCGTTCCGGCAGAGGGAGGTTTGGATGAGGACGGGAGCAGCCACCGCCGGAACGAAGGACTTGCTGAAGGAGAACACAGAGTCGTACGGTTCGTTGAATCACGGGGCGAGGAGGCAGACCGGCTCGGTATGCTTCGCCACGATGAAGACTGGAAGACCGCGGAAGCGAGCAGGGTGCCGAAGGCTGCTCGTCCGATCAGCGGTCGTTTTGGGTCACCTGCAGGCAGTAGGTACAGGGACCGGGCGCCAGGCTCCCGCAATGTCCGGCGAACGGCTGACTGGGGTCTCTACCGACGAAAGCCACTGGCCGGGAGGGGTTTCTCCACTACGATCGGCCCTCACAGACGAATGCCGTCGAGAACAGCTCGGAGATGCGGTCCGTTGCGTTGCTACGGAACAAGGCGGGCGAGAGCTAGTTCTTCCGAGCGATCTGTATCGAGATTGCCGCACGTGTTCTGAAGTTAAACGGATGGCCGTACCTGTGGTGGCCCTTCTCCAGCGAACACGTATTAGTCGACCGGGTTGAAGATGACGATCCTGTTGGTCACGTGGTTACTCCTCAGAGTCTTTTCAGATAGCCCGCAATTGGAATCTTTGTGAATCCAAGGTCTTCGTAGAGTGCGCGGGCAGCGGCGTGGAAGGCATCGTCTCCAGTCCCTATCCCGACGACCTCAACGCCTTCAAGCTTCATCTGCATGAGCGCGTGGCTGCACAGTTGATGACCTAGCTTCTGCCCTCGGTACGGCGCCGCTACGGCGAGTAGGTAGATCTGGCCGTGATTGGGTCGGCCTTCAACCTTCCACGACACATAGCCGGCTACGGTCCCGTCGATCTCACCAACGGCGACGTAGCGTCCTGCATCTGGTTCATTGAGGGTTGGCACGTCATCGCGGTAGTCCTGTTCCCACTCACCGTGCTGATGCCTGAAAATCTCTTCTCCCAGTAGCGTGCGAACGTAACCCTCGTAGAAAGGTCGAAACGTTTCAATGGTGAGGTCGACGACCGTAGGAAGGTCGGAGATCGCGAATGGTCTGATGTACATGGTTGTGCCTCTTGATCTCAGTGAGGGGAAGTAACGTCCACAGGCGTGGATGATTCGGTCAACTTGTGGCTATCCGCCGCGGTCAACGTCAACCCGTAGACCCTTTTTAGATCGCCAATGACGTCGATCGTTGTTTGCTCAAAAGGTGTCTTACCCTCAAAGGCATGCAAGGTGATACCTTCGATCAGATCGCCCAGCGACACGTCGAGATACTCGGCCAAGCCTTTGAGTACCTTCAGCAGCTGCCGCTCGATGCGCACGCCAGTTTGTATTCGTCGTACTGGTACCATGGTAACATGATACCACAGCATCTCTGAACCAAAAGGGAAACTTCATGTCGATTGACCACGCCACTGACGACTTACAGTCTGTTGCCCCCCTTTACCACGCCCTCCTCGTTGGAACCGTGGAGGTCCCTCTGGCTGGGCCCGACGCTTTTCGCCTCTTCACCCCCATTGGAGAAAAGGTCTGGGCCCAGGACTGGGACCCACTGTTTCCCACGCCGGTCGAAGACGACAGTCAGCCGGGCACCGTCTTCGAAATTGACCAGCACGACGCCATACGCTCAGCGTGGGTCGTCTGCCGACGCGAGCCAGGTCAGCTCATCCACTACGCACGCTTCATACCTGGTAAGAACGCAGGAACAATCATCGTCCATTTGACTGCAACCCCCTCTGGGTCGATTGCCACCATCGAATATGAACTGACAGCTCTTTCCACCACTGCTGCCACAGACCTCGCCCAATTCGCCGCTCAATACCCACAGTTCCTTTCGGAATGGGAGGAGGCGATCGCCAAGGCATGCCTACGCCGCACTCCCTTGAAGGATGCCGTCGAAGTGCCAGAGGGCTGATCCGGCCGCGGCTCTTGCCGCTGCGGGGAGGGCCAGGACCATGGTCGCCACCTGACGCGGGTCGGTGATCCAGTCCCCATAGGCCTTGCCGTAGCAGATCCGGAAGGGAGGCAAAGGCTCAGGCGGAGGGGCCGGAGGCAGCGGCCAGTGCCAGCCGTACCTCCACCAGAGCCGGCGGGCGAGAGGGCGTAGCCGCCAGCCGATCAGGGTCAGGATGATCCAGGTGATGATCTCGGAGATGTAGATGGTGTGGATCCCCCAGCCGAGCAGGGCCAGCCAGGCGATGATCAGCAGCCTCGGATGGCTCTGGTGATCACCGGTCCCCAGCGGCTGCCAAGGGCGCTCACGGCGGGATTGTCCGAGCGGGACGTGCCCGTTGTGCTGGTGGCGGATGTTCCGTCCGATGGCGCACGGCGGCCTGGACGAAGGCGCCGACCTCCGGAATGGGGACGAGGTCGTCCCAGGGAGCGTCCGGCGGGGGGTGCCAGCCTCCGCCACCGAGGCAGAGCTCCCAGGTCCGCTCCAGGGCGGGCACGCCCACGGCCCACCAGTCGGCGGCATCCTGTTGGTGGACCAGCCAGCCGTGGGCGTACCGGCAGGTGGCTGGTGGGATGTCCTGATCCTGAAGCTAGGTGGCGAAAACTCGGAAGTCGACGTACCGCTGCGCGAGCGGAGTTTCTCCACGTGGAGCACGGTGCAACCCACTGGCAGCGTACGACGCGGAGCAGAGCCGGAGACAGAAGGTCGCGCGATCTGAGAGTCCCGCTGTTGGTCAGCCTCCGACGGGTGGCCAGCCCCAGGGTTCACCACCCTGGTCGAGCCTCGCAAGACGGGGCGCGGTCTGTGGGACGCCTTCCTGGTGGGAGTCTCCAATCCCCAAGGAGTCGTCTTCTTTGGCGCTGTCTTTCCGCAATTCATCGACCGCTCGGCGGGGCACGTCCCTCTCCAACTGCTCGCGCTCGGCGCGATACTCCTTGTGCTGTCCCTCGTCGCCCACTGCATTTGGGCGCCGGTGCGGCCCGGTCGTGGTTCGCTTGATCGCCCCGCAGCCTCGAAGCGGTTGGCGGTGCCGGTGGCATCACCCTGATCGGCATCGGAGTGAGTCGGGGAATAGCCGGGCGTAAGGATTAGGCGCCCGCCGCAGGCACTTGGGCTGGCGGGGAGGACGGACCGCCGCCGGAGTGACTCGTCCGCCGGCCCCGCCGAGGGTGGCAAGGCCGCGCTCAGCAGACTCGGTTCCAGGGGGACCACTCAGGAGGCTTACGGAAGGAGCAGGGCACAGCCAGACCATGGTCCGCCAGGCAGTCGCACCAGGCGTCGGGGACAGCACCCTCGGCTAGCGTTCCTAGATTCGGCACGCGCGCCGACATCCTGGCCAATGGCGTGATCAGGACCGTCGGTGACCGTATTGAGGCCGTCGCGGATCGTCAACCGCTCCTTGGTGACTCTGAGCGGGACTGGGCACTTCGCGAGGACGCTAGTCCCAAGCCGGCGATCGTGGTTCTGCCGGCCGACTAGTCGTCGGCCAGGACCGCCGATGCCATCCGGCGCACACGGTCGGGATCGGCGATTGCGTCGATCTCAGCGATCTTGCCCTTGGCGACGGTGAAACCCATCACGGTCATGGGCCGTCCACCCAGGGTGAAGATCACTCCGGCTGCCCCGTTCACCAGGGCTGGGCGTAGCTGAGCAGCAGGGTGCGCGATCACCGCCGAAAGGCCCGTGAGGGTCTGCCTGGCAACGGCCTCTGCCCCTCGGATCACCATGGAGGCTGCGCGGCGCTTGGTGCCGGCGTCGATTCTCAGCACGACGTCTGGGTCGAGCACAGCGACAAGGGCTACGAAATCGCCGGCTCGCGCAGCCAGGAAGAAGGCATTGACCACCTCTCGCTGACGGGCGAGATCGGCGTCCGGGGCCGGCACCTCGGCACCCTTTACGCGGCGACGCGCCCTACTGGCTAGCTGCCTCGCCGCCGAGGGGGTTCGACCAACCATGGGAGCGATCTCCTCAAAGGGCAACTCGAACATGTCGTGGAGGACGAACGCCAAGCGCTCCGCAGGGGACAGGGTATCGAGCACGACGAGGAGCGCAAGGCCGACAGAGTCGGCCAACAACGCCTCTTCCTCCGGTTGGAGCTCCCCGTCTGGGCTGATGACGGGGTCGGGGAGATGCACGCCGAAGAAGTCCTCGCGTCGAACGTTGCGCGAACGCAGCATGTTCAGGCACACGCGGGCGACGATCGTCGTCAACCACCCACTGAGGTTCTCCACCTCGCTCACTCCTGACCTGCTGAGCCGAATCCAGGAGTCCTGAACCGCATCGTCGGCCTCGGCGAGCGAGCCGAGCATCCGGTAGGCCACCCCCCGCAGCTGGGCCCGATGTTCCTCGAAGCGATCCGCCAGCCAGGCGTTCTCATCCACCGGTCACATCCTCCTGTTGCCAAGTGTCATACAGGTGACCCCCCACACGCGAGGGATGTGACAGGGGAATTCGAAAAGGAGCCCACCATGCGAGTCTTCGTTGCAGGGGCGAGCGGTGCGATCGGCACCCGGCTCGTTCCCCACTTGATCGACCGGGGCCACGAGGTGATCGGCACCTACAGATCATCGCCCGAGAAGGCGGAGCACCTCCGGGCACTCGGGGCGGAGGCGATCGCCCTCGACTTACTGGATGCCTCAGCGGTGCGCAAGGCCGTGCTCGATGCCACGCCCGATGCCATCATCCACCAGGCGACCGCGCTCGCCGGTGGCGGCTTTTCCAGGAAACTCGACAAGACCTTCGCCCAGACCAACCGGCTCCGGACTGAGGGAACCGATGCCCTCCTAGCTGTGGCGCGCGAGGCAGGCGTGAGCAGGATCGTCGCCCAGAGCTTCGCCCCCTACCGCTATGCCCGGGAGGGTGGGATGGTCAAGACCGAGGACGACCAACTCGATCCCAACCCGGCAGCGGGATCGGAAAGGACGTTCGCCGCGATGGCCTACCTCGACAAGGTGATTTCCGACGCCGGCGGGATCGCGCTCAGGTACGGCGGCTTCTACGGCAATGCCGACGACGCCCTGCTCAGGCCTGTACGCAAACGGCTATTCCCCATCATCGGCAACGGCGAAGGCGTCACCCCGTACATTCACCTCGACGACGCCGCCACGGCCACAGTCCTTGCGCTGGAACTGGGCTCGGCCGGCATCTACAACATCGTCGACGACGATCCCGCCCCGCTCCGCGAATGGCTCCCCGTGCTAGCAGCCGTGCTGGGCGCCAAGCCGCCCCGCCACCTCCCCTCATGGCTCGCCAGGCTCATGGCGGGCGAAGGCGTGGTGAGGATGGGAACGCAGGCTCGCGGCGCCTCCAACGCCAAGTCCAAGCGTGAGCTAGGCTGGACACTGCGCTACCCCAGCTGGCGGCAGGGCTTTGTGGCTGCCTATGGATCCGCCACCGTAGTTGGCCGAAAGCTCAATCAGCGATAGAGAACCTGTTGCTCCGCCCGGGGCGGTCCCGATGCACGCCGGTGACCATCCAATGAGCGACGCCCACCGGGCAAACGGCTAGTCACTCTGGCGACGAGTGGCCTCCCACCTTGCTGCTCGCCTCCTCGCTGTGCCAGGTGGCGCTCGCATGGTCCGGGCCGGCGCGAACCTCGCTTCTCACAGGGCCGTGGGGCACCGAACCTGGAAGGACTGCCTGGCTGCCACTCCCCAGCGCACCCTGGGCCTCCTCCTCAAGATGGACCTCCTTCTGTTTCCTTGGGTTAAGGGCTAGCGAAGTTTGGTGAGGTGCCAAGGGCCGCGGGCGCGAGCCGTCGATTCCAGCGGCGAAGGTAGAAGCGATCGTTGAGGCCACGCTCCATGAAACCCCTCCTGGGGAGACCCACTGGAGCTGCCGAACCATGGCCAAAGCGCAGGAAGTCAGTTCGACCACCGTACAGCGGATCTGGTCGTCCAGCTCCGGGTGCGGGGGGTGCGCATAACCAAGGCCGAGCTGGTCGCCCATGCACTCCGGCGACTGCCTACCTCAGTGACAGAGGAGTTCGCGGCTGACGTCAGAGCCTGACGCTGGCAGCCGTGTGCCTACTGCCCACGAGCGGGCCAGGGACATGATGGCGGGTTAAGGTGTCGAATCAATCTCGAAGGGCTTGAAGCTCTCGAAGGTGGGTTCTACACCAGGGTCGGGCAATCGGAAAGCGCGAAGTCGCGTTGGCTGGCTGATCGCTTGGGACCGCCACCCGGCGTTGAACTCGAAGTAGCGCACCGCGGTGGCAACGGACGGCCATTGGCAGTCGTCGAGAATGATCAACCCGCCGGGACGAATGAGTTCGCGCAGGAAGTAGAGGTCGACGAAGACATTGTGGAAAAGGTGGCTGCCATCCACGAACGCGGCATCGGCGACGAAGTCCTCGGTCACCAGCCGCGGTAGCGCTAGCTGAGATCGTTCGGGCAGCAGCATGCAAAGGTTGCTGAGACCGGCGGAGGCGATCGCTTCCCAACCAGCGTTCTGGAACCGATGCTGGTAGGCGTCGATGATCACATGCTTCGTCCCATGGTGACCCTGCGAAATCAGGGCCTCTCCGATCGCCAGCGCCGAGCTGCCATAGGCGAGACCGATCTCGATCACCACCTGAGCGTTCTCTGCGACAAGCAGGTCGCGAAGAGCATCACAGTCCAGGTTGGGAAGCGACACGCGCTCGAAGTCGCCGTTCGCTCGGATGTGTTCCGGGCCTACCTCAGCGAGCCGACGTCGTACGTACTGGACGGTGGTCAGAAGTTCACGGCGACTCGGCACTTTCAAAGCCTAGCTGAGCGGGTCGTCACTCGGCAGAATCGCCGCCCGTCGACTGCCACATTGTCCCCGTGCGAGGCGCGAACAGAACGTGATCCCAAGCAGAGATGCGACTTCTCGACGGGCCACGCTCGTCGGCGGTTTGCGCGTCGTTCCGGAATCCCGCCAGCGTTCCGAAATGACGAAGGTCTATCGGAATGGCAGTCTGGCCGGGGCCAGAGCGTCTCTGCAACACTAAGCGGGGCGTAGGCGAGCGCCTTGGGACCGAAGTCGTCACGAGGGACGACCGCGGTGGCATGGGCGTTGCGGTGGAAGCCCCGGCCGAGTGGCACCCACTTGGGACGGTGCCGGGGTGGGGTCGGGCAGGGTTGCGCACTGGTGTCCTGGCCGGGTGCCGAGGTGACACGGGCCTGGGGGGGCACCCCCCTTGGGACGCTGGCCGCTGACCGCGACTACCGCGGGCGGGGAGAGGACCCGGCGTCGCAAGGGCACCCGGGTGGGTGTGTGGTTTTGTCGTCGGTCCCAGGCTGGGCCGGCGGCGCCGGCAGCGTGCCACCTGAGAGTCCTGGGATTTGCGGATCGCCAGATGCCCGGTGTGGGGATCCTGGTGGACAGCTGGCTGGGAGCTGAGGCCCCTGGAGCAGATGCGCTGAGCGGCGGCATGGTCCCGGTCCGTGGAGAGTCCGCAGTGCGAGCAGTGCGCCCAGGGGTGGCCGCTCCGCAGTCGCTCAGGGGAGGTGTAGTGCCGCAGTAGACGCAGACACCGCGGGCAGATGGAGGAGGTTCCCCGGGCAGGGACTGTGACCACCGCACAGCCGGCCTTGGCGCCGAGGTGGCGCAGGGCGTCCTGGAACTGGCCGCGAACGGAAGCTGAGATGCGGGCGTTGACCTTGCGGCCCAGGGCTGGCTCCAGGGTGGCCAGCTCCTCCACATAGATGACGCTGGCACCCACGCAGATCGCCTGGTCTACAGCCCAGCGCGCGGCCGCCCAGGCGATCCCATGTCCCAGCTGGCGCTGCCGGGCACACAGGTTCTGGTGGTGAGCGCGCAGGAGGGCGAGCTTGGCATCCAGGGGATGTGGTCCCCACTCGCCACGCAACCTCTCCAGGTGGGAGATCTTCCGGCGCAGGAACTCGCCCTCCTTGCGCAGGTTATGCCACTTGGCAATGGCTCCGGAGCCCCGAAGCGCAGGGGTATCCCGACCTGATGCCCGGCTCTGGGTATGACTGGAGCTTCCACGGTGAAGGGCAGATCGACCAGGACCCGCCCGGCTTTGACCCGCAGGGTCGGGGTGTGCCGCTCGGCTGCCTCCGGGACGGTCGGGGGCAGCCGCACCGGGATTGAGACCCAAGACCAGTCCTTTCGTGACCGGGGCTTTCCCGACTTCGGCAGCTGGACCCGAAGGGTGGCCGAGGAGCCGGTCGTCCGGGTGAGCGTCACCGCCTGGCGGTCGCAGGCGGACAGGAGCACTTGGGGGAAGACCTGGGGCTGGTCCTCCAGCTCCTCCAGCCCCTGGGGCAGGTGGCCCTGGGCTGCCGCGAAGGCCAGCACCTGGCGGCTGCGGTTGCGCACCTCGGCCTTGCTCGCTCCGTCCGGCAGCACCAACTCCAGCGACTCCCACTCCTGTTTGGTGCGCCGCTTTGGATCCTTGGGCCAGGTGGCTATGATCCCGGCCACCATCTGGCGGCGATGATCGGCCTGGCGCAGGAGCCGGGCGGCTGCCTCCTCGCGCTTGCTGAACATGTAGGCTGCCTCCTTTGGTCCAGGAGCCTTCTGAGCCGATCCTACTCGCCCAGAGCGGCCTCGTTCCACCAATAGACGGCGAACTCCTTGGACCAGGCACTAGACGCCAGTCCGCTAAGTCTCGAGGTGAGGTGCCCTAGGTGCCTTGGTGCCGCTGCTACCAGGAAGAGCCTGGTGGTTCCACGAGAGGCACGGACTGCGGCCAAAGGGGCAACCCCAGGGACTTCGTCGGCGAGGTCAGCCAATCGCCGAGTGGCCTGCTCAGGGACGGTAAGTGAGCGATCGGCGTGGTGGTAAATCACCAGCGACTGACCCCGGGCTGCGAACTCAGCTAGCTCGTCAAGGTAGGCGTGCTTGACGGCCTTTGTGCGCGTCCTGCTGGTGCTGTGCGATGACCGTCGAATTCCATTGTCGGGGTCGGCGAAGACGAGATCACAGCCAGCCGTGGCGGCCAGAGCATCTACGATCCAAGCCTTCCGGTAGCTGAGACGATCAGATTGGCTACGAGCCGCCAGCGGGCTGAAGTCCAGTGGTCTACCGAAGGTCTTGGTGCCAGGGGGCAGGACTCCTGCCGCCTCAAGTGCCGCAGTGCTCCTCTCCCCCGAGTGGACGACTCCGGCAAGCTGGTCATAGAGTTGCCTGTCCAGGGAGCGAAGATAGACGGCATGCCGGCTGTCAGCTCGCAAGTAGGCGGTGTGCTTGCCATCGTCGTTGTGAGATTCGTCCCGGACCAGATACCAGACCACCCCTAACCGCAAGGCGGCCCCATTGTCGTCCCCAGCGCAGAGCTGACGGAGTAAGCCGAACTTCAAGAAGTCCCCCAGGTCACCGGCGTATCGATCTTGCACCTATCACCTACCAGCCGGGCTTGAACTGGCTGGCCTCGATGAACTGCTCCAGTGCCTGCGGGGTGACTCGGATAAGCCTGCCGATGCGGATCGACGGAAGCTGTCCTGAGGCCACCAGGGCGTAGGCGGTGCCATGGCTGACGCGGAGCGCCGCTGCCACTTCCTTGACGGTCATCAGGGCTCGTTCTGCCATATCATCTCCCTGAGCGCCCTGGCAGGGCCTGACTCAACTGACCTGGATCGATGAAGGGTCACCGACTATGACGCAGATATCCCCAGCCAACCCCGCAACTGGTCTGCCTCTACGTCTTCGGCCCGAGACCGGACCCCCACGACTCGGCCAGTCTCGATTCGACCCGCGTCGTCAACGCTTAGGTCATTCGGAACAGAATCGCCCAGCGCTCCGAGGGCTGCTCGGGTCACGCCGAGTAGGTCTGGGTTGACGATGGTGACCCGAACGTCAGATCGGGCGCGTCGAAGCAGTGCGTTGAAGTGATCATCGGCTCGTGAGAACGAATACCCGATGATGACGATGTGGGACGCGCTCTGAATGCGCTCCTGAGCGCTTGCCCACCGCGTGAGCTGATCGGGTGACATGATTGGCTTGAAGGAGAGCGGAGGAACAATGCCTGGAAGATCTAACTCGGGGTAGGACTCAACCTCCAGTCGGAGATGATTCGCAAAGAGGTTGGCGATCTCCTTGATTGACCCTGCAGAGTTGAGCAACTCGTCATTGGCGACGATGGTCCGATCTTCCAACCGGAGATACTCTCGAATACTGCCGTGGAAATGACAAACCGCAGATCCGAAGTCGCGGGAGAAGAAGTTCGTGTAATTGAAGGTGATCACCGCGGCGTCCACGTTAGAGAGCAAATGGCAGATCGACGGACGTCCTTGTTGAGTTGCGTTGGTTGCCGTCCATTTAACGTATGCCCATAGTAGCCAGGCAAGATAAAGGTAATTGCGCCTCTCCGCCAGGATGCTCGTCCGCGAGAATCTGAGGAACTGTGAAGCCAATAATTCCTCCAGGTTGCTGGTCGCTGCAACCAGCTCACCGACGAATTGACGCTCCGATGACGAAAGCTCCCCCGTTAGCAGGACTTGCTCGAAAGTCATGCGAACCGCATCTCGCACGATTGGATCGAGCGCAATCCGCCTAGGATCGACGATGTTGCCACCCAATTTTGACGGGACATCTCGGTCGATGATCTTGGCCAGGTCGGCGATTAGACTAGGCGGCGCCTCGTTTTGCTCTGCCATATCACAGAGCCGGTCGATCACCTGCCCAATTGGGCCGACCTGGTCGGCAGCGGATATTTTGGCCTTGATCCCCTTGAGTTTGACGGAAACGTCTCCCGGATTCTCGAACAGGCGCTGAAGGAGGTGTTCGCCTGCGTCACCTCCGATAGCCTTGAGATTGAGGTGGACATTCTTGATCTTGTCCCGGAGCGCATCGTTGACACTCCGACCGTCCCCGGAAGTGAACGCGATCAGCGAGCGAGCAAGGTTGTCTACCGTGGGCAGTCCCATCGGAACGTCGACCCCAGCGCCTAGCACAACCACGGAAGCAGGGGCTTGAGCGTCATCCATTCTCGGCCTCAACCTCGGCCGTAAAGACTCTTATCAGCTCATCTCCCTGGGCCAGCAGTTGGTCGTAGGTCATGATCGAGATTCCTACTAATCGCTGGTTCAGGCCGGCGAGAGTGCGGTAGGCGGCCTCCGGCCAACCCTGAGAGCGGCCAATTACGATCGTGGCACGAGGATGGTATGCAACAATTTCAGGCCGCCCGCGAAGTCCGGCCTGGGCATCCTCATGGAGGTTATCCATATATTTGTGGCATTGGCCGATCGCCTGACTTACCTCGGTAGACCAGAAGGCGGTATTGCGCCCTCGGTCTCGCATCAAGACCGGGTGGTCAGGTCGCTTCAACTCGATAATATCTCGAAATCCCGTGAGCACCCGCGGAAGCAGAAGGTCAACGTCGTCGGTGCGTGCTACGCGACGAATATCGTCTGGGACCGTGTGAGCGTTCCCAAAAGCCCAAGCATGCCGTTGACACCATTCTTGGTATTCGCTCTCAGCCACGACGTCTTGCTCCAGCATGTCACGGAGCTGAGCGATCGCGCGATTCAGCTGCTGAAGCCGCAGCGACCCTTGCAGGGCAGTCGCTATCTCCTCGGCAAGATCTTCATGTGCGAACTGGGAGAGCACCTCAGTGCGACCAAGTAGCCCTATAACCGCACGCATCAGCTCTCCTGCTTCGGCCTCATTCGATGGGACGATACCTGTGCTCCGAATCAGAAGGAGCTTTCCAGGCTCTCCGCTCCGAGCTACAGCGCTGTGCTGATCAAGAGCGTTCCGTAGTTCCTGGGTTGCATCCTCGGGCAGGTTGACCTCCACCTTGTCCCGCTAGGAGCCTCCGTGCCATTCTTGATCCAGGATCTTGCACTCCAGAGTATGATCTCTGGTCTTGTGCGGGATATACCATGGGCGCAAGAGAATCCGCCGACGGGCGGTGGCATGGAGTTCTACGTCCTTGGTGGAGTAGCCAACGCCTGATCGAGCTGTCTGGCGGGTGACGCTGGTAATCGCGGGATCGGGTTGGTCTCGGTCGGGAGCCATTCCTGCTTCCTCGCACTAGTCCGGGCCACTTGACAGTGAGCTACACCCTAAGGTGATTGAGTCTGCGCCTCGCAGCTAGCTTTGTCCATAGCTCCCAGCCGAGTCGACGCTTCGGCCGAGTTCAGGCTGGACAAAGAGTGCCCACAGCGAAGTCGCCAGTACCCAGTTGACGGATCCCCTGCGGCGTCAGTTTGGAGTAACTTGACCGGACCCCTCCCAGTTGAGCCACGATATGTGAGAGTTTCTCAACGGCCCACCCGGGCCAGGAGGAACTCAGATGAAGGGCAGGAGACATACGCCGGAGCAGATCGTGCGCAAGCTCCGGGAGGCCGACCGGCTGCTGGGCGAGGGTCAGGAGATTGCGGACGTGGCCAAGCAGCTGGAGATCAGTGAGGCCACGTTCCACCGCTGGCGGGCCCAGTACGGGGGGATGAAAGCCAACGACGCCAAAGAGCTGCGGCAGCTGCGGGACGAGAACCTACGGCTGAAGCGGATGGTGGCGGACCGAGAGTTGCAGATCGAGCTGCTCAAGGAGATATCCCGGGGAAACTTCTGAGCCCGGCTCGGCGCCGGGCAGCAGTACTGCACCTGATCGAGACCCGTGGAGTGAGCGAGCGCCAGGCGTGCCGGGCGGCAAGTCAGCCCAGAGCCACTCAGAGGCTGCCACCGCGGCCGGTGGCGGCCCCGGAGGCGCTGCTGCGGCAGCGCCTGCGAGAGATCTCCAGGAAGTGGCCGAGGTGGGGTTTTAGGCGGGCCGGGGCGGTGTTGCGGATGGAGGGGTGGAAGGTGAACCACAAGCGGGTGCAGCGGCTCTGGCGGGAAGAAGGGCTGAGAGTGCCGCAGCATTCCCCCAAGCGGAGGCGCCTGGGCAACAGCACGGTGCCGGCGAGGAGGCTGCAGGCGGAGCGACCCAACCAGGTGTGGGCCCTGGACTTCATGTTCGACACGACGTCCAACGGCAGGCCCTTCAAGGTGCTCTCGATGTGCGACGAGTTCACGCGGGAGAGCGTTGGCGGAATGGTGGGCCGCTCGATTACGGCTGACGCTGTGGTCACGGTGTTGGACCAGCTGCGGCTGGTCCGGGGGGCGCCTGAGTACATCCGCTGCGACAACGGCCCGGAGTTCGTCGCTGCCGCCTTGCGTGACTGGTGCCGTTTCTGTGGCACCGGCACCAGCTACATTGACCCTGGATCGCCCTGGCAGAACCCCTTCGTGGAGAGCTTCAACGGCAAGGCCCGTGACGAGCTATTTGCCAGGGAGATCTTCGACTCCATCCTCGAGGCCCGGGTTCTCTACGAAGACTGGCGTCACACCTACAATCTTCACCGACCGCACCGAGCCTTGAACAACCAGCCGCCTGCGGTCTTCGCGGCGGCCTTCAACAACCAGAAACTCTCACCCGCGCTTGATCTGGCCCCCTTTTTCTGGACTCGGTTTGTGAGAATCGAGCAGTTCAGAAGGGAGATGGTCATGCCCAAGGTATACGCGGCAGAGTTCCGCCGACGGGCAGTCGCCCTGGTCCGATCGGGGAGATCGGTAGGGAAGCT
>DATLQZ010000029.1:0-18670 GCA_035534915.1 Candidatus Dormiibacterota bacterium | reverse complement strand
CTGGTCCCGGACACAAAAAAACCAAGGACCACCAGGAACGCCAGAAGCGTCCGGTGCCGGCCCCATGAGAAGGACGAGCGGTGGGTCGATAGCCCGGCGCGGCGCCGCCGTGGCTTGGTCCCGGCAGCCATGTCTGCGGATTCTAACCCACCGACCTGGGAGGGGTCGGGTCGAGGTCGGCCTTCGTCCGGGGCTCAGAGTCGCTAACCTTCCCAGTCATGCTCCTCAGCGGCAAGCGGATCCTCGTGACCGGAGTCCTCACCCCGGCGTCCTTACCGTTCGCGGTCGCGCGCCAGGCCCAAGAAGACGGGGCGGAGGTGATCCTCACCTCCTTCGGCCGGGCGGCGCGCCTCACCGAGCGCAGCGCCGGCCGCCTCTCCCCGCGCCCCGAGGTTTTGAAGCTCGACGTCGGCCAGGACTCCGACTTTGAGGAGTTGGCAGCGACGATCGGCGCCAGGGGTCAGCGAATCGACGGGATCGTCCACGGGGTGGCCTTCGCCCCGACCGATGCGCTGGGGGGTAGTTTTCTGTCCACTCCCTGGGACTCAGCCGCGACGGCGCTGCGGATCAGCGCCTATTCCCTCAAGCAGTTGGTGGTGGCGCTGGAGCCGCTCATGCCCGCAGAGGGGGGCAGCGTGGTCACCTTGGACTTTGATGCCACTCAGGCCTGGCCTGGGTACGATTGGATGGGGGTTTCCAAGGCGGCTCTGGAGTCAGTGGTCCGCTACCTGGCGCAGTACCTGGGCCGCCGTGGGATCAGGGTCAACGCCGTCTCCGCTGGCCCGACCTACACCACGGCCGCCAAGGGCATCCCGGGGTTCAGCCGTTTCCCCGAGGTGTTTGCCCAGCAGGCCCCGCTGGGATGGGATGCTCGGGACTCCAGTCCGGTCGGCAAGACCGTGGTCGCTCTGCTCTCAGACTACTTTCCTGCCACCACCGGTGAGCTCATTCACGTGGATGGCGGCTTTCACGCGGTGGGAGCGTCCGCCAGGGGGCCCGAGGAACCAGCGTAGTTCCCGTGGCGATGTCCTCGCCGGGACCACCAAACGGTGCCGCCCACCGCGGTCGCGAGCGCCGCAAAACCGCTGATCGCCAGCGCGACTCGGCTGCCCCAGGCCTGCTCGATCATCCCGGTCAAGGGGCTGCCGATCGGAGTGGTGCCCATGAAGACCCAGAGGTAGAGAGCCATCACTCGGCCCCGCAGCGCAGCCGGGGTGTACAGCTGGATGATGCTGTTGGACATCGACGAGTAGACGATCATTCCTGCCCCGGTCACGGTCAGGAGTCCCATCGCCGGGACCAGGCTCGCGGCCTGCCCTGATAGCGCCAGGAAGGTACCAAAGACAGCACAGCCAGCCAATAGCGCGGGCACCGCGGCCCTGCCGGCATAGGCGACCCCGAGGGCCCCCAACAAAGCTCCGACGCCCAAGGAGGCGCTCAGTAGCCCGAAGGTGGTGGCTCCGGAGTGCAGCCCTTCCTTGGCGAGGGCCGGGATGAGGACCGAGAAGTTGTAGGAGAAGGTGCCGACCATCAGCATCAGGATCATGACGAGAGCGACCTCAGGGGTCTTCATCGCGTAGCTGGCGCCCTCGCGGATCTGGGCCATGGTCCCCGCGACCCGTCTGGTGGTCCGTTGCAGCAGGTGCAGCTCCTCCGGGTGCATGAGGTAGAGGGCGCCGAGGACCGCCAGGTACGAGATCGCGTTGAGGTCGAAGCACAAGGCGGTGCCAACGGTCGCGATTAACACCCCTCCCACCGCAGGCCCGACAACCCTGGCAGCGTTGAATACCGTGGAGTTGAGCGCCACAGCGTTGGGGAGCTGGCCCTCCTCAACCATCTCAGGGATGAAGGCCTGGCGGGTCGGGCCGTCGATCACGTTGATCAACCCGAAGATGGCGACGACCAGAAAGACTTCCCAGACCCGGACTATCCCTAGGCCCACCGTCACCCCCAGCACGCCAGCCACCAGGGCGAAGGAGCTCTGGGTGAACAGCAGCAGGGTCCGTTTGGGGAAGCGGTCGGCAATGACACCCCCGAACGGCTGCAGGAGGAGGTTGGGCAGGAACTGGACCATTACCAGAAGGCCGAGCATGAACGCCGAGTGGGTGAGCTCCAAGATGAGCCAGGCTTGCGCGGTGCTCTGCAGCCAACTGCCGGTGACCGATACCAACTGTCCGCTGAAGAAGTAGCGATAGTTGCGGGTGGAGAGAGCCTGAAAGGTCCGCGCCGTCACCCCCCGCGCACTCAGTCTCACCGGTCGATCTCGACCAGGTGCTCGAGCGCCGCGAGAGCCCGGCTGACCGCGGCGACCTCGGAGCGGCTGAGGTGGTTGAGCCGGGTCGCGAACCAGGCGATACGAGCGGCGCGCGCAGCCTGCGCCACGTCCGTACCGTGCTGGGTGAGAGTCACCCGAACGCAGCGCCGGTCCTCGGGGTCGGGACCCTTGACGACCAAGCCGTCCGTCTCCATCTGGGTGATGACCGCGGTCATGGATGGCAACTTCACCTTTTCCCTGGTCGCCAGCTCCGAGACGGTAGCTCCCGGCCTATCCAGGAGGGAGGTGAGGACGGGGAACTGTCCCAGGTTGACGCCGATGGGCGCGTAGGCGTGGCGGAGGCTGCGCCCCAGCCGGGACATGACCAGCGGCAGCCGCTGACCCAGCTCAGAAGGAACGGTGTCCGGGGCGGCTTGGGCGGGGTCCCCGGGAGTCTCTTCAGCTTTCATGTTATTAGGATACCTAATTAGATAGCCTAATAACATCCGAGGTAGTGGCGGGCTACTGCACGCAGCTCTGAGTGGAGACCGCCGCGGTGGCGCTCTCGCTGTGGGCGATCTCTCCGGCCACCTGTCCGGTGGTCAGCGCATAGCCCTCACCTGGTGTGGCCGTGGACTTGGCGAATACGATCCCTAGGACCTGCCCCTGGAGGTTCACGAACGGGCCACCGGAGTTGCCGGGAATGACGCTGGCCTGGAGGACGTATATCTGTCGACTGACCAGCCCCTGGGAGTAGATGTTGCGGCCCACCGCCTGGATCTGCCCTCGGATAGCTCCCGGTACGACCTGCTCAGAGCCGCCGCCGGGATAGCCGACGACAGCTCCCTGAGTCCCCCTTGGTCCAGAGCCCGAGAAAGACAGAGGAGTCAGGTTGAGACCCGGCACTAGCAGCAGCGCCAGATCGGTCTGCGGGTCAAATAGGATGACCCTGGCGGGCAGGGCCACCATCTTCCCGGGGACTTGTATGGTCGTGCCCTGTCCCCCCGCAACCACGTGAGCGTTGGTTGCAATCACGTCGGAGGTGACCGGGAAGCCGCTCCCTTCAATCAGGCCACCACAGCCCGAGCTGACCACCTTGACGGTCTCGCGGGCGACCTGAGAGATGGCGGCATCTCCGGCGAGGTTTCCGGGCAGACTCACGGGCCCGGGCAGGGGTGGGACCAGGTTGGCGAAGACCTGCGGGAAGGGTAGGGCAGTGAAGAGATGCTGGAGGTCGCCGAGCCAGGCTGGGCCCTGGGGCAGATCACGGTCCAAGCTCCGCAGGATTGTGGAGCTTTGAATCTGGGCAGCCAGCGGCTGGATCGGTCCTTGGTCGAACAGCAGCCCCAAGTACCAAGTCACCGCTAGAACGACCACCATTCCCCAGCCGACTCCCGCTACAGAGTCGAGTTTGCCCAGACGGCTCCGCAGGGTAGTCACTCTCAGCCGGGCGCCGATGACCCCGCCGAGGGCGTCGCCCAAGAAGGCAAAGGCCAGCACCAGCGCGATAGCGATTGCCGCCCGGACAGTATCGGAGTAGCCATGGATTAGGGGAGGGACCGTCGCTGCCACCCACGAGCCGGCCGCCAGGCCCACGGCCAGTCCAAGCAGCGAGAACAATGAGTATGTGAGACCTCGGCGGTAGCCCATCACCGCGGCGTAACAGAGGGCCAAGATGATCACGAGATCGACTAGGTTCATGCGTCTCCTGCCATCATGCGCTGGTCGCGCCGACCGCTCCACGGGCCGTTGGTCGGGTCCACAATGCTGGGGTCAGCCCCAGGGATGCAAGCCAGAACGTGAAAGCCGATAGAGCGGAGAGGGGACGCATGGGCCGTCTGAGGCGCAATGGCGGCCCGGTCCAGAATGGGATCTTCATTCCATTGCCCGAGGATTGGCGCTCCTGCATCCTGCCGGTGATTGGGCTAGCAACTCCGATCGGGCTGCTGATGGTGAACTTCTCAGCCTGGGTCACCTCCCAACTTGGCGCCTTCCGGTGGGGTGTGGCGGTCAGTGCGCTGATCAGTGCACTGATCCTCAACAGTTTGAGCGCAATCAACGTCTATCGGTACATCCGCAACCGCTGGCCAGAGTTCATCATCAGCCGAGTCGAGCACGAGAACGTGGTGCTCCTGGGAGCGATTGCCCTGGTGATCATCATCGCCATCCTCTCGGCCCTCTTCTCATACGTAGGGATGGCCAATCCCAAGGATCTACCCAACGGGATCGCCGTCGTCACCGGTTTCGTCGGAGTGGTGATCCCCCTCGGCCTGATCATCGGCCTCAACAGACGCCGGTCACAGGGGCGCTGACTCCGGGCCCCTGTCAGACGGGGTCCCGGAGTCTGTCGAGGTCCCCGATGACCCGGACGGTCGCGCCATCCGATATCAGAGCCGCGGTCGCCGTGCCCAAGAAGAGACCGTGCCCCAGAACCCCCGGTATCTGGGACAGCTCCAAAGCAAGCTGGGTGGGGTTTAGGCCGCCCGGTGTGAACTCAAGATCGAAGATGAGGTTGCCGTTGTCGGTCACGAACGGGCGGTCACCACCCCGCAGGGTAAGCCGGCAATCACAGGTGGTACGGACCCGCTGGGCGGTGCCGCGCCAGTCGAAGGGCAGAATCTCGAGCGGGACCGGGTGACGCTCACCCAACTTCGGGACCAGCTTGTTCTCATCCGCCAGCACCCAGAAGCGTCGACTCCGTTCGGCAACCACCTTCTCCCGTACCATGGCGCCCCCCCCGCCCTTGATCAGGTTGAGATCGGGATCAATCTCGTCAGCGCCGTCCAGATCCAGGTCAAGGGGCTCTTCGGTCGATTCCACAATCTCGATCCCCATGGCGCGGGCGCGTTCTTCGGTGTTCCGCGAAGTGCAGACGGCGACGAGGTTCAGGTCCTCGTCCAGACGCTTGGAGAGCTCCCCCAGAAAGGCGGAGGCGGTGCGCCCCGTGCCCAGACCCAGTCGCATCCCCGGGCGGATCAAGGTCGCTGCGTAGGCGCCGACCTGCCGAACCGCGACTTCAAATGGGCTGCTGGTCTCGCTCACCCGAGCTGCCGGGGTCCCGACTCCTCGATCTGGATGCGCAGCAGGACTCGTCGCTCGTCGGTCATCGCCTGGCGGTACTCCTCCCAGTCCGGATGCTCGCCGGCGACCAGTCGGTAGTAATCCTCGAGCAGGGGCATTGCCTCCGGGAGGGAAACGACCTCCGCTGTGCCCCAAAGCATTGCCCAGCGCCCGAAGAACCTGTCTGTGAACCCGACCAGCGCCGCTCTGGGGTCGCGACGGAGGTTGGCTATCTTCACGGCGGTTTCCCTGGTGCTGACCACCACCCGCCCCTCGAGGTCCACGCCGCAGGTGACAGGGGACATCTGCACCGTCTGGTCCCTGCGGTAGGTGGCCAGCACGGCGCGGTGGTTGCCGCCCAGGAATTCTCGAACCTCGTCCTCGTTCACGAACCTCCTCCTCGGCGCTTCTGGCTCTCCCAGCGAAGTGGCCTGGCCCTGGCGCGCTCGATGAGTCGTTCTTGGATTCCTAGAGCCGAGGACCCGGGCTCTGACCGGGCCCAGGACCCGTCGGAGGTCAGCTCCCAACTCTGTCGCCGGTCGTGCCACATCAGCTCCATCACTTCCAGCGCCTCTCTGCGTGCCTGGGCATCGCGCAGTGGCACGATGCACTCCACTCTGCGGTACAGGTTTCGCCCCATCAGGTCGGCGGATCCGAGGTACGCCTCCGGGGTGCCACCGTTCTCAAAGCAGAAGACCCTGCCGTGCTCAAGGAATCGACCGATGACGCTGTGGACCGAGACGGTTTCGCTGAGCCCCGGGACCCCTGGTCGAAGTGAACAGATGCCCCGCACCAGCAGGCGGAACCGAAGCCCCTCGCGCGCTGCGCGGTAGACCGCCCGGATGGCCCGCTCATCGGTAAGGCCGTTGACCTTCAGCAGCACTCCGGCCGGGCGCCCTTGGCGCAGGTGCTCAAGTTCGCGCTCCAGCAATTCCTCGAACCGTTCGATCGCGTTGATCGGGGCGACCCAGAGGCACTGGTAGTCGCGCTTTCGCGAGTAGCCGGTGAGGTAGTTGAAGAGGTCCGCCACCTCCTCGGTCACTTCGCTCCTGGCGGTCAGGAGCCCGAAGTCGGTATAGCTGCGCGCGGTCACGGCGTTGTAGTTGCCGGTGCCGATGTGGGCGTAGTACCGGACCCCGTTCTCCTCCTGGCGCACGACCAGAACCAGTTTGGCATGGGTCTTCAGGCCGGGGACCCCATAGGCCACGTGCGCTCCAACCTGCTCCAGCTGTCGTGCCCAGCGAATGTTGTTTTGCTCGTCGAACCGGGCCTTGATCTCGACGAGCACCACGACCTGTTTGCCATCTTCCGCCGCCCTGGTGAGCGCTCCGATGAGCGGCGTGTCACCACTCGTGCGATAAAGGGTCTGCTTGATCGCAACCACGCGGGGATCGCGGGCAGCCTGCTCGATGAATCGCTCGGTGGTGGCGGCGAAGGAGTCGTAGGGGTGCTGCACCAGGATGTCGCCGCGCCGGAGCAGGGAGAAGAAGTCGGGCTCCTGGTCCTGGACGCTGAGCAGGCGAGGAGGAGTGGTACCGCTGAACAGGGGGTAGCACAGGTCCGGCCGGTCGATCGCGTCCACCACTCCGAACAGGCCAGTCAGATCCAGCGGTCCGTCAACTGCCTGGATCTCGTCCGTCCTAACCCCGAGCTCGCTCTCGAGCATGTTCGCCAACTCGCCGGGGAGCTGGCGAACGGTCTCCACCCTCACCACCGCTCCGAAGCGGCGGTCTCGCAGCTCCTCCTCGATCGCCGAGAGCAGGTCGGGCTCGTCCTCGTCGACGTCGAAGTCCGCATCTCTGGTGACCCGGAAGACGCCATGGTCGACGATCTCCATCCCTGGGAATAGGCGATCGAGCCGTTCCGAGATGATGCGCTCGATGGGCACGAAGGGTCCCGCTGCGCCGGCTTGGAAGAAGCGAGGTACCGACGATGGGACCTTGACCCGAGCGACGCGAGGTGCTCGATCGCCTGGGTCCCCGAGGATGACCGCTATCGAAAGGGAGAGGTTGCTCAGGTAGGGGAATGGGTGGGCGGGGTCGATCGCCAGCGGCGTGAGGAGTGGATAGAGCTGGCGTTCGAAGAAGCTGTCGCAGGCCGCTATCTCCTCGCGGGTGAGGGCCTCGCCGCTCAGCACCAGTCGCACCCCCTGGGCGGCCAACGCCGGCGCCACCTCATCGACCAAGCACCGGAGCTGAGTCGCCACCAATTGACCGCTGAGCTCCGCGATCGCTTGGAGCTGAGCAGTAGGGGTCATGCGGTCGGGGTGGGTGGCCTGGAAGTGCTCTCCCTGCTGTCGCTTCAACGAGGCCACCCGGATCATGTAGAACTCGTCGAGGTTGTTGGCAGTGATCGCCAGAAACCTCAGCCGCTCGAGCAGCGGCACCCGGGCATCTCTAGCCTCCGCCAGAACTCTTAGGTCGAAGTTAAGCCAGCTCAGCTCCCGATTGATGTAGCACGAGGGGTCGCGCAGAGGGTCGGACAGCTCGTCCTCGCCGCCCTTGAGCGCTTTGAGGGGCGGTCGTTGGCGCGCGGAACGCGAGGTCGTGCGCCTACCGGTGCGTCGAGGGTGCTCCGCCACTTTGCGTACGCTACTACGGCAGAGGGCCGCCCGGACCGATGGGACCGGTGACAAAGCCGTTGCGACCGTTACTCGGTCGCGCGCGTGCACTACGATGGGAAGATGACCTCAAAAGCTCAGGCAGCGGGCGGGGTCGCGGCGGTGGCGGGCATTCTGGTGTTGGCGGGGTGCGGGAGCAGCCACGCCAGTCCGGATGTGGCTGCCAACTTGCTCTCAAACGCCAACACCACAGCGTTGGCCACCAGCTTCAAGGCCCAGTTCGAGGGCACCCTGCATCTGACCACCACAGGGGTGAGCGGACTGCCCGCCAGCTCCGCGTCGCAGCTGCAGCGAGCCCAGTTTGAACTCAACTCAGCCAGGATTCGTGGCACCATCGAGTATCAGAGTCCGACCACTTTCGAGGTCAGTTACAGCTTTCCGCCGGTGCTCAGTCAGCCGCTGCAGGTGATCGACGTGGCAGGCGCGGAGTACGCCTCGGTCAATGGCACCCAGTGGCACTCGGTGAGTTCGGCTGCGGTCGGGGGCAGCGGCCAGCTGCCCTCACAGTTCGCCAATCTCCCCTCGCAGCTCAAGTCGCTGGGGCTCAACGCCAACGGCGCTACGACCATCACCAACATCGGGGCGACCACTGTCAACGGGGTTGCGGTCGACCATCTGCGGTCCGTGGTGTCCGCAGCGGGCCTGGACAAGATCTTCAGCGGGGCGCTCAGCGCCTTGAGCAGCGGAACCGGGTCCTCAAGCCTCGGCAGCGAAGCAACGGTGTTGGCCCAGTTGATCCATTTTGATTCTGCGCAGGCGGACACTTACATCTCGACCAGCACCAACCTTCCTGAGCAGGAGAGCGCCAGCGGCGGGATGAGCTTCAATCTGGCAGCCCTCTCCCTGCTGGCCGGTGGTCAAGGCGCCCCCATCAGGGGGACCTTGTCGTTCGCTTTCGGATTCAGTGTTTCGTACGGCGATTATGGGTCACGCTTCTCGATCGCGAAGCCAGCGGACGTGGTCGCAGGCCCACTCCCAACCCCCCAGTCGGGACTCAGCGCCCTCTCTTAGTCGAGAGTCCTCGGCCGAGGAGGCGGAAGCGGGAGAAGCTGTCGGTTCGCTGTGCCACGGCCATCGCTTCGAGTCGAGCTGCCTGCTCGAGTGAGTCATCTAGGGCCGGCAAGGACTCCAAGTGCAGGGCGACTCTCAGCCACCAGTCCGACAGCTCTGGATTCTTGGGTAGAAGGGGGCCGTGCAGATAGGTTCCCAGAACACTTCCCCGCCAGGCCCCCTCCTCGCGACTCTGCCCGGTGTTGCCCTTACCGCGCACCACCTTGCCGAGTGGGGCGAGGTCCTCGTGGAGGTAGGTCTTCCCGCTGTGGTTCTCGAATCCGATCAGGACCGGATCCCGAAGGCGGAGGCTGGGGTCCGCCGAAACCATTAGGTTGCCGACCAACCGCCTGCTTCCAGCCTCGGTGTGGATGGGCAGGAGCCCAAGGCCCGGGATTCTGGTTCCGGAAGCCGTTAGGTAGTGCATCCCCAACAGCTGGAAGCCGGCGCACACCGCCAGCAAGGGCGCGCCCGCCGCCACCTTCTGACGCAGCACCGGACCCTTGAGGTGGATGAGATCCTCCGCGACCGCGCCCTGGTCCAGGTCCTGACCGCCACCGATGAAAAAGCCGGAGCAGGAGGCGGCCAGATCGGCGCCGTCTGCCCCCATCTGGATTTGAATGACCTCAAGGCCGATACCCCGGCGCTGCGCTCTGCGCACCATGGCCAGAATGTTCCCCCGGTCTCCGTAAAGATTCATCTCCTTCGGGTAGAGATGGCCCAATCGGAGCGTCTGCTCCACCCTCATGTCGCCTGGAAAAATGGTGTCCCGGAGCCGGATCGAACCAGCAGGCTGTGCCAGGCCAGCATCGCGGTATAGGTCAAAAGGCAAGGCACTGGTACCCCGGGAAGGGCCCTCCCGGCGAGCTCCGACAGCGCCTCCGCCGGCAGCGGTCTTACCGATATCCTGTCGCTGGAGACCCCGGCGTAGCCGAGTCTCAGGGCCAGCTCACTGGCCCTCGTCCCAGAGACGACAAAACTCAGACGCGGCGTGGTTCCGAGACGTTCCATATCCACATCCCAGATCCAGGAGATGTCCCGGCCGTCAGCGACGCCGTCGTTCAGCGCTATCGCTATCACCGGACTCTTGTCCAAGGCCAAGACCGCAGTCAGGTTCTCATCAAGTCCAGCGGGGTTCTTGGCTAACATCAAACGGAACCGCGCGCCCCTCCAAGTTGCCAGTTGTGACCGCCCGAAGCTGGGCTGAAACTGGGCCAGCGAGGTGTTCGCCAGCGCCGGATCGACTCCCATCGCCGTTGCAGCGGCCATGGCGGCGGCAACATTGGCGGCATTGTAGAGCCCACCGAGCGGCACCGAAACTGCGGCTCGCCATCCAGCCTGTCCGACGACGTCCATGTCGAGGCCGTCGGGACCCTTCATCTGGACAGTCTCAGCCCCAACCTGTGGCTCCGGGCGGCTGAAGCCGCACTGAGGGCAGTGATACAGACCGCAATGAGCGTAGTAGACCAGGCTGAACTCAAGCTCGGCGCGGCAGCGAGGACAGCTCCGTGAGTCGACCACAGCTGGGAGCATGGTGTGGCCGATTCCGGGATCATTCAGGCCGAAGAGGGTTCTGGTGACCCCAGCCGCCGTGCCGCGGCTCTCGAACGAGGCGACGCGGGGGTCGTCAGCGTTACCGACCCAGAACGCACCAGGCGAGAGTCCCAGGACAGCCTCCTGCAAGCGCGCAGCCACCTGGTCGATCTCGAATGACCGGTCCAGCTGATCCCGGAAAGCGTTGAGAATCACGAGCCCCCGGGGGCAGACCTCAGCCACCGCCTGTGGGGCACTGAGCTCATCCACCTCCAGGACGAGCCAATCGAGGTCAACCCTACCCCGGACATCGGCCCACTTGAGAGCGGCCGCCGTGAGCCCGTACAGAAGGTTCGAGCCGCTCGGATTGCCGCCCACCCTGAGCCCGCTGCCTTGCACCAGTGTCCTTAGCAAAGCGGAGGTGGTGGTCTTTCCGTTGGTACCGGTCACGAGCACAACTCCGGCTCTGACCGACGAGGCGAGCTTTCGGAGCACGCCAGGATCGAGAGCACGGGCGAAGTCACCGGGGAGGGTGGTACCACCTCCCAGGCGCAGCTTTCTTGAAGTCGCTCCGACCGCTCGGCTCGCGCCGACTGCGGCCATGAGCCTCAGGTCTGGGCCAGCCATCCCGGCTCTGGCAGGACCGCTCTCAGGGGAACCCCTGGGCACCCCAGCGCGACAGCTCTGGCCTCCCTGGCGGCCTCCTCGGGGCCGTCCAGAAGGGTGAAGAAGGCGCCACCGCTGCCGGTCATGGACCAACTCACCCCAGGGGTCGCCGACCTCAGACAGCCAAACCGCTCGGCGAGGGTGGAGGAGACCCTTAGGGCCGCGGGAAGTAGGGCACTGCCCAGAAGCGCTGGATCGGGCAGCTCACCGGCGTCCATGGATCGCACCACCGCCGCAGTGCGGTCGCCGGAGCTGAAGTCCTCGGGGCGCACGGCGCCGTACGCAGCAGCGGTCGAGACCTCCCCTAGGATGGCGACCAAGAACACCCCTTTGGTCAGGGGCGCTAGGGGAGCGAGGACATCTCCCACTCCGCCCACCACTGCGGCCCCGCCGACCAGCGCAAACGGGACGTCGGCTCCGCATTGGAGCGCAATCTTGAGCAGCACATCGTCGGTGGGCCCCCGCGCGGCCAACCTGATCAAGGCTGCGGCGTCGGCTGAGCCTCCGCCCAGCCCGCTCTTAGTGGGGATCCGCTTCTCCAAGACGAGCCGGGAGATCGGGTCCGCCCTTCCGGATGACCGGAGCAGCGAGACGGCGCGCATCAGGATGTTCTGCTCGCCGTGGGGAACCTGAGCACCATGGGGTCCCGCCACGGTGAGGCGGCACGGATTGAGCCAATCGGTACCTTCGACCTCGACCCCGACAACGTCGCTCCAGCCGATCGTCTGAGAGACCGCGGCCAACTCGTGATATCCATCAGCCCTACGCCCCGTCAGCTCGAGGGTCAGATTCAATTTCGCGGGGGCGCGACCAAGGCGCAACACCGGACCTACTCTAACGTGCGGAGCGGCGGACCCAAGTGAGCTTGCTATACTTCGAGTCCTGCCTGGTTGTGGGATCAGGATTCTCAGGTTGCGCCCACCGGCGTCAACGGTCCGCGAGGAGAAATTGGCCAACAGCAGTTCGGCGCGTAAGCGCATCCGGTCGTCCCAGCGCAAGCACGAGCAAAACCGAGGGGTTCGCTCGGCGGTGCGCACGGCGGTTGCCAAGGCGCGCCGAGCCGTGGGCCAGGAATCGCCGGATGAGAGTCAGGCGCTGATTAGTCTGGCCACGTCAGCGCTGGACAAGGCGGCTGAGCACGGTATCCTGCATCGTCGCAACGCCAGTAGGCGCAAGTCGCGCCTCATGCTCATGGCCGCCAAGGCGACAGCGGAACAGGGCGCGGCAGCAGCTGAGGCCGCGCCCAAGCGGAAGGCTCCTGCGGCGCGCATCAGCAAGGCCGCGGCGGGAGCGAAGAAGTCAGCCTCTGGTACCAAGGCCAGGACCAAGACCGAGCGGACAGCGGCACGGACACGGCGCACCGCCGGCACTTCCGGAGCCGAGCGCTCCTAACCCAGGCCCCGAGCCCCTGGTTGCGCCTGCAGCTCAGTGGCCATGCTCGCGATCAGGGTCTCCAATCCCTGACGGTCGTCGACCAATCCAGCCCTCACCCTCCAGTCGAGCTCGGAAAGTTCGATCAACCATCGCCTGAGCCTTGTAGCTCCGGCCCTGGACAGTTGTGCGCCCAGCCGCTCCAGACGCCAGCTGGTGGCCGATCGCCAGCTCTCCTTCTCGGCGGGATCGGAGAATGAGACCAGGTCGCGCAGCACTCGCGCCAGCGCGCCCATGATCAGTGGCGTCTGAATCTCTGGTCGACCCATCAGCTGCTCCAGTTTGGCCCCCACGCTGCCAGGTCGACTGAACAAGGCGTCGGTGAGCCGGTACAACTCGGTCGTCGGGGCTGAGGTTATCAGCAGGTTGGCCACCTCTCCCGTGATCCGAGACCCGTCCCTCGAGTAGAGGTCGAGCTTGTCCAGTTCCATCTCGAGACACCCCATGTCCGCTGTGGCCACTTCGGTCAGGAGCTGTAGCGCCAATGCTGGTAGCGTGAGCCCTCTGGCGGCGGCCCGCTCCTCGACCTGCCGCCTCAACTCCCTGCCCCTCGGCCTCGAGACCAGGCGGATCTCGCCACCCAGAGCTCGGATCCCCTTGAGGACTACCGAGGTTGAGGGGAGTGCCGCTCGCAGGACGACGACCACAGCGGTCGTCTCGGCCCGCAGCTTCAGCACCGACAGCAGCCTCGACGCGTCATTCTCCCTTTTGCCACTCTCCTTTGGCTGGGCGGCCCGCCGCGCCGGTTTGAAATGCGGCGGGTCCCAAAGCAGGACAACTCGACGAATCGCCAGGAAGGGCGGGGTGGCAAGGCTCTGGTGGATCGCATCGAGATCAAAAGATTCCTTGAATTCCTCCAGTCCGAGTTCGGAGACCAGATCTGCGCAGAGCCCATCCCGCATGCCCTGGGCTTCCGTCGTCACCAGAAAGGGGTCGTCGCCGTGGATGAGCAAGAGTGGCTCCAGCATCAGTCGATTATCAGCGGCGGAGGGTCGATCACGATGGGAAGTTGCCATAGGGGGCCTCATCCCGTCAGCATTGGGGCGCAGTGCTGCTGTCAGCTTTCCCGGTTCCACAACCACGACTGCCCTTTGGTACCCTTGGGGCTGAGATTGCTATTGGGGCAACCTTCCTGATTCACATCGTGGTCGTCGGCTTCATCCTGGGCGCGGCTGGCATCACCCCATTCATGGAGCTGGCCGGCAGACGGCGAGGCGGCGATGAGAGATGTTTGCGCTACGCCCGAAGCCTGTCTCATTCCATCCTGTATCTGTACAGCTTCGGTGCCACCTGGGCCGTCTTCGCCGTGGTCCTCCTGACCGGGCTGTACGGCCGCCTGATCGGCACTCTGTTGAACCTGCTGCTGTTGCCCCTGACGATCGCCTTTGCCAGCTTCTTTGTAGGGGTGCCGCTGCTGCTCGTCTACGTCTACAGGTGGGACAAGATGCCCCCCCGGCTGCACCTGGCGGTAGGCTTTGCCTTCGCGGCCATCCAGTTCCTCTTCCTTTTCATGATCGTGCAGCTGGATAGCTACGCCCTGACTCCCGGAACGGCCGTCAGTGCCGCTCACGCGATGTTCTCCCCGAGCTATCCGTGGCTGCTGCTGCACTACGCGGGAGGCACGCTGTCATGGTCGGCGCTGTTCCTGGCCGCGGTCGCGGTCTGGAGAGGACGTCGAGCAAAGTCCGACGCCGAGGTTGTCTTCCAGCGGTGGGCCGCCCGGGTCAACTTCGCGATCGGGTCGATATTCCTGCTGGCGCAGCCCATCACCGGCTTCCTGCTGGCGGGGACCATCAAGACCAGCGCCCCCGGGGTCTTCGACAACCTCTTCATCTTTGGGTCGGGGTCCATGTTCATCGGCCAGGTGGTACTGCTGGCGGTGGTCGTCCTGGGCTCGAACCTGGTCTTCTGGCTGCATAACCAGGAGAACCCGGAGGGCGGCCTGGCGGCGACGCTGACGGTGGTGGCCCTCCTGGGCATGGCAGGAACGGCACTGCCCGCCTCGATCATTCCACCGCAGGTGGTGCTGCTCCGCTACGTCGCCCTGCTCATCGCCTTCCTGGCGACCGCCGCCAACCTGGTTCTCTACATACGATCGCTGCGGGGATCTGGGCTCACCACCCCCAGACTCACTCCTGCCGCGGGCCGGGCGATCGTGATGGTGGGACTGGCAGCCGCTGTGCTTTCGATCTACATGGGAGTGATCAAGGAGAACTCCAAGCTGCCATGTGGGATTGACCAGACCACCGGCCAGAGTGCCTGCCTGCTCAGCCTGCATCAGTCGACCCAGAACTTCGACGCCGCCCCAGGTGTGCTGCCGTGAACTATCAGGACTTCGAGTCGGCCTGGTATCTGGGACTCATCATCACCGGATTTTTCGTCATCGCTCTGATGGGCTCCTGGATCTCTCTGAAGCGGACCCGGCAGCTCTTCGCCGAAGGTGACCAGATGTCGGCCTGGATGACCATAGGGGCCAGCGCCTTCACGCTGCTGTTCTTCTTAGGGCTCTGCATGGCCCTGCTGATTCTCATAGTGGTGCAGGGCAGTGGCTGATAAGGAAATGTCGATCGCCCAGAAGCGGATCTCGCGCCGCAAGTTCATGATCCTCGGCATCAACGCCGCCGGTGCGGGAACCGGACTGCTGATCGCGGCTCCGATCGTCGGCTCCATCCTGAGCCCCGTCTTTTACAAGAGCAAGTACCCCTGGGTCATGGTGGCGGACATCCAGCATGTGCCGGTCGGCGTTCCGACCGCCTATGTCGTGATGGTCGATCAGGGGGGGGATTCCTGGCAGGTGCCCAAGGTTCCGCGCACGGTGTACGTGGTGAAGTTGAACCTCATCAATCAAGTCCAGCTGATCGCGCTCTCGAACGTCTGCACCCATATGCAGTGCGACGTCCACTGGGACATCAACCTCAACATCTTCTTCTGCCCTTGTCATGGCGGCGAATACAGCATGAACGGCACCAACATCGGGGGACCGCCGCCCCAGCCGCTCTTCCGGTATCAGCACAAGCTGGTAGGCAACACCTTGTTCATCCGCGATGTTCTGGTCGGGGGAAGCTGAGTTGGCGGACGAATTGCAACGCAGCGCGCTGCTGGGCAAGCTCACCCGCCCCGTATCCGGTCTGATGGCCACCACGTACCGGTGGGTGGACGAGCGCCTCGGCGTCACCGACCTGGTCCACCAGCTCCTGTATGAGGCGGTGCCGAGGCGAGGGGCCTGGGCCTACTCGCTAGGCAGCGCCACCTTGATCCTCATAGTCCTGCAGATCACCACCGGGATATTTCTGCTATGGACCTATGTCCCGTCGACGACCGAGGCGTGGCAGAGCCTCAACTTCATCGAGTACCACGACGAGTTCGCCGCCATCGTGCGGGGCATGCATCTCTGGGGCGCCTATGTGCTCTTCGTGGTGATCGGGCTGCACATGGTCCGCACCTTTGTCAGCGGCTCCTACAAGAAGCCTCGCGAGTTGAACTGGATCATAGGGGTCGTCCTCTTCCTCTTGGTTTTGGGGTTGGGCATCACCGGGGCGATGCTGCCCTGGGACCAGGCCGCCTACTGGACGGCTGTGGTGGTGACCCACGTGGTCAGTTACCTCCCCATCTTTGGCACCCAGGTGCAGGAGATTCTGCGCGGGGGCCCCCAGATGGGGCCGGCCACGCTAACCCGGTTCTTCGCGATTCACATCTGGCTCCTGCCGGCGCTCCTGGTGCCGATGATCGGGCTCCATCTCATCCTGCTGCGCCGCCACGGCGAGCACGGCTCCTGGGTCAACTACGAAGGGGTGGAGGAGGAGACCGAGGCCGAAAGGGCCCAGCGGATGGCTCACGCGGAGGCGCCCTACCCAGCGCTCCCCAGTGACCCAGGGTACGCCGTGCCCATGGATTTGGACGAGTTCTTCCCCTCGCAGGTGTTCAAGGACGCCGTGGTCAGCTTCGGCCTGGTTCTCCTGATATTCGTCATGGCGGTCGTGATCGGGGCTCCTCTGGAGCGTGCGGCCAACCCGGCGGCGCTGAACTACGTGCCCACGCCGGAGTGGTTCTTCCTACCGCTGGACCAGCTGCTGGTGCAATTCCCGCAGGCCTGGATGATCCCCGTCGGGGTCTTCATCATTCCCGGGATCGGGACCACCCTGCTCATGCTGGTACCCTTCCTGGATCGCACCCCTGGTCGGGAGCCGTGGCGGCGACCTGAGGTCATGGTGCCGGCGCTCTTTGTAGTCCTGTTCTTGGTCTTCGAGGCTCTCTTGGCCGTGAACCGGCTCTTCAACCTCTGATATGTCACTGCTAGCCTCCACCACCCCTCAGCTCACCCAGGTCCCGATCTCGACCGGAGTAGCTACCGCCCTTGTGGCTCTGCTCATGCTTACGCATATCCAGTTCGCAGCCTGGCAGCAGGGTGGCTACATCATCCTGGCGGTTAGCGACTTTGTCGGGTGGAAGCGCAAGAGCGCCCACTACGACCGTTTCTCCAAAGGGCTAGTCACCGCTCTGGGAGCCACCTTTGCGATCGGTGGTTCGCTCGCCATCTTCGCGGTGATGATCCTGTTCCTGGGCCTCTGGGGGCATTTCTTCGTGGACCTGCAGAAGGTTCTCTTCTGGCCCTTCGTAGCTGAGGCGGCGGCCTTTATCGGGGAGATAGCCTGTCTCTACCCGCTGTACGCCAGGTGGGACCGGCTCGGCCACGTCCGCGGGCTGAGGGTGGGGCTGGAGCTCCTGCTTTTCATCAACGCCTCCCTGCAGATGCTATTGATCAACGTGGTGGCCTCTTACATGCTCACTCCCAGGCCAGCGTTCGACCTCCCGGCGATACTGCTCAACCCGACCGAGATTCCTTTGGAGATCCACCGCTTCGTGGGCAACATCGCCTGGGCCGGGGCGGTGATCGCGCTGGTGGCTGGAATCCGGTTGCTCCTGCGCAGCGGCCGCCGGCCCGACCTTCGGCCCTATCTGGACTGGATGGGTCACTACGGCCTGATCTATGCAATCGGGTTCACGATCGCCCAGCCGTTGGTGGGCTGGGAGTACGCCAAGGAGATCCAACTTCACTCCTACGCCTCTTGGTACGACATGATGTTGGGGGGGCTCAGCGTAGCCTTCTTGTTTCAGGTCTTTCTGCTGGGCTCGATCTTCACGGTCGGCATCTTCTATCTGTGGCGCCGGGTTCGCGCCAGTGGATTTCGGTCTCCTGCGTTGGCGGTTTGCACCGTGCTCTCATTTGCAGCTTGGCTGCTGATCGCGACCCCTTCCTCGCTGGCATGGAGCTACGAGAGTGTCTTTGCAGCCAACGCCAACGTGCCCATCTGGCAGGGGGGCCTGCTCATTCCGTGGGGAGCGATGATCCCTTGGAAGCTGACCGCCCTGGTTGCGTTCACCGGGGTCACCATCGTGGCGCTCACGATCTATCTGAAGTACGCCAGCAGAGGCAAGTTGCGCTGGGGGGACGCCGGCCGCGGACAGGCATTCTCCCTGATCGCAGTTGGGATCTCGGTCTCGTTGATCATGGCTCTGATGGGGTTCATTCGGGAGAGCAGCCGCGGACCGTTCCTCATCACCAACCACATGTTGATCAACCAGCAGCAGAACTTCAGCCCCCCGTCCACCAATGGGCCCGCCCTGAACGGCCCTGCGAGCAATGCGGGTGTCTCCATAATCCTGCCCACTGAGTTGCACCCTTGAAGTTGGTCTTCAGACCGGTCCACAAGCCCACCGACGAGTTTGCGGAGGTCACCAGGCCGCCGATCTCCAGGACGATGGAGACCTACTTGGAGGTCCACTCCTTCGGCTTTCCGGACCGCCCGACGGCGGCGAACCTCCCCGTGTCCGTGCGGCTGGCGGCGGTCGGCAAGCTCATCCACGAGCGCCTTTCGATTCTGAGCGATGTCCTGCGACGGCTGGAGAACATCGGCTGGGATGTCCATACCGAAGGGGACCTGGTGGTGGTCTTGACTGCACTTCCACTCGAGGAGGGCTGGGCGGTTCTGGGTCGCGAGGGAATCAGCGACCACATCATGGGTCTGGCGGAGAAGGGGTCGGACACTCTTCCCCCG
>DATLQZ010000028.1:0-13541 GCA_035534915.1 Candidatus Dormiibacterota bacterium | reverse complement strand
GTCTTTTATCGAGCTGGCTTCCGGCTGGAGCCCGAGGGGAAGACCGGCTTCGCCCACCTATTCGAGCACCTGATGTTCCAGGGCACCACCAAAGTGCCCAAGCCCCACTTCGGCAACCTGATCAACTCGGCGGGCGGGCTGCTGAATGGCTTCACCCGCCACGACTACACCGCCTACTTCGAGGTGTTGCCCTCCTCCGCCCTCGAGATGGCCTGCTACCTCGAGGGCGACCGCATGCGCTTCCTGGACCTGAATCAGGAGACGCTGCGGAATCAGGTGGACGTGGTCAAGGAGGAGGTCCGGGTCAACGTCCTGAACCAGCCCTACGGAGGCTTCTCCTGGCTCTGGCTCTCCCAGTACGCCTACTCCACCTACCCCAACGCCCACAACTACTACGGTGAGTTCGCCGATCTCGAGGCGGCCACGGTGGAAGATGCCCAGGAGTTCTACCGGACCTGGTACGGCCCGGGGAACGCCACCCTGGTTTTGGTCGGGGACTTCGACCTAGCGGGAGCCAAGGCCATCGTCGACCGTCATCTGGGCAAGGTGAAGAGCCGTCAGGAGCCGCCGGACCCGGTCCTCGAAGAGCCACTGCCGACCCAGCGCCGAGAGTTTCACCGAGAGGATCCTTTGGCGCCGACCCCCCAGGTGGCGGTCGGGTACCCCACCGCCGCCTTTGGCCACGAGGACCACCTCCCCCTGGCGCTGGCGGCGCGGATCCTCACGGACGGCCGGTCATCGCGGCTCCAGCGGGCGCTAGTTCAGGAGCGGCAGCTCCTGCTGCACGTGGGAGGTGGCCCACACTACCCAATTGGAGACTCCTTCGAATTCCGGGGACCCGCCCTGTTCACGCTGGAGGCTACGCCCAGGCCGGGGACCTCGACCGGCGAGGCGGTGGCGGCGCTGGACGAGGAGCTGGAGAGGCTTGGGGCGGATGGGCCGTCGGAGATTGAGGTCGAGCGCGCCAAGAGAAGAGAGCTGAGCGCATACCACGCCAACAACGACAGTCGGCTGGGTCGCTTAAGAGAGCTCGGAGTCATGGCCGCCGTACATCGGAGGCCACAGCTAGTCGACGAGCTCCCAGAGCTATTCAACTCGGTGACCCCGGCCGATGTCTCCAGAGCGACGCGGACTTGGCTGAGGCAGGACCGATCCAGCGTGCTGCACTGGGATCCGTCAAAGGGGAAGGGACGAAGGTGAAGGACTCCAGGGCCACGAGCGGAGAGCTGCTCGAGGACGTACCCCGGCCCGGGTCCGTGCCCCCGGTCAAGATCACTGGCGTCTCGCAGGCGCAGCTCTCCAACGGGCTGACGGTGATGGTGGTGCCGCGACCGAGCGTCCCTCGGTTGGAGTTTCGGCTGACCGTCCCAGCAGGCGCCGCCCTAGGAGGGTCGGCGGCCATCTCCGAGCTCCTGGCGATGGGCCTTCCGCTCGGGACCAGGACCATGAACCAGAGCCAACTCTCCGAGCGCGTGCAGGACCTCGGCGGATCCTTGCAGGTCCACCAGGACCACGACCGACTGTTCATTCAGGCCGCCGCGTTGGCGGAGGCGGAAGAGGACCTCTACGCCATCCTTGCCGAATTGGTCACCGAGCCGGAGTTCCCAGCCGCAGACCTGGCGACGGAGCGAGCCAAGCTGCTGGAGGGATTGCGGATGGCCAAGGCCACGCCACATTTCCCGGCCACTGAGTCGCTCCAGAGAGCGATCTACGGAGACCACCCGTATGGTCGTTCTGAGCCCGGCGAGACCGCGGTGCGCCGGACCGGAAGAGCTGCTCTGCTCGACTTCCACCAGGAGACCTTCACCCCATGGGGGGCGCAGATCACGGTCGTCGGCCAGGTTGAGCCGCGCCGCACCATAGCCAGGATCCGCCGGGCGTTCTCGACCTGGGCAGGACCGAAGCGCGTGCCCCGGGTTCCGGCGGTGCGCGCGTTTGGGTCCGACGAGCTGCTGTTCATCGCCCGGCCCGGTTCGGTCCAGACCGTGGTCATGACGGCCAACAGCGGCCCCAGTCATGGGCACCCCGATCACATCGCTCTCACCCTTGCGACGGCCGTGCTCGGGGGCGGATTCAGCTCGCGAATGATGAACAACCTGCGCGAGGACAAGGGATACACGTACAGCCCCCATGCCCGGCTCGAGAACCACCTGCGCGACAGCCTCGCGGTCGCCAGCATGGAGGTCCGCAACGAGGTGACGGCAGCCGCCTATGGGGAGCTCCTGTATGAGCTGTCCCGGCTATGCACCACCGAGGTGCCCGAGACGGAGTTGCAGACAACCAAGAGCTACCTCGCCGGTTCCCGGGTGATCCTGTTGCAGACCCAGGCCGGCCTCGCCAGCGCCCTGGCCCAGTTGCGGGCGCATGGCCTGGACCATCGCTACCTCGAGCAGTACTCAAAGCAGCTGCTGACGACGACCGCAGCACAGGTGCGCAATGCGGCCACCCGCTACCTCGCGCCTACCGCGGTGACAACGGTGATGGTTGGCGACCCAGCGGCCGCTGACGGACTCGACGCGCTGGCTCCAGTCCGCCGCCAGCGGACGGCCCCGCGGGGTTTATAACCTAAGGACCCAGCCCAACGAGTTCTCCATCTTCAACCCCCTCAACCGCGTCTGTGGCCGGTTTCGGGGGGTACGGGCTCTCCTTGTCGGGCACCAAAGTGAAGTTGACCGTCCACCAGAGATTGGAGATCGACCTGCCCGGACTGCAGGTGGGGCCGTGGAGGACTCCAACCACTGGTGCTCAGGGCGAGCCAAGGCCCGCTGCCGCCTGTCGGCAGCGATTCGCCGGTGGTCGGCTTCTGTATCGCCGAATCTTTGGGGACCGCCGTGATCAGCTCCACTATGGTCCCCTCCTGCTCCCAGGACCAACCGGCATGCGCCTTGCCAGATCGGCTGTTCGAGCTGACGGCGATGGTCACCAGCTGAGGCATCTCAGTCTGCTGACGGCGAGCGCTCCCTGAGGCCCGCTCGCACCAGCCAGGTCATCGCCGCAAGCAACGCCACCACGGCGACCGACCCGATGAAGGTGAGATCCAGGCTGCCCGCCGTCTTCAGGCCGGAGATTGCCAGCACCAGCCAGCCCAACACCGCGCCGCCGACCGACAATCCCCAAACTCGGATCACCAAGGTCACGAGAAGCCGTCCGGAATGCTTACCGGGGGGCCTCGCTCCTATCGACCAAAAAGCGAGCTCGGAGGCGGCCAGGAGAGTGGCTCCCAGCACCGGCGCCAGGAGGAGCGGGCCTCTCTCGAGCAACACCACCGCCTGGGGGGCAAGCAACGGCGGCAGTGCCAGGGCGATCAGGAAGCGCCAGCCGGTCAGCAGAGCAGCCACAAATATGAGGACTCCTGCTCCCTCCACCGAGAGTAGGGCGGCCAGGGGCAGGCGGATGCCGGAAGCAGCCGTGTACCAGCTCCCGACTCCGGCGAGCAGCAGGGCTAGAAGCCCGGTGATCAGGCGATGGCTCTGGGCGCGAATCGGCGGTACTCCCTAGCGTCGGCCAGCACGACCTCGAGCGGCTGGTCCGGCAGCCACTCGGTGATGGGTATTCCCGCCAAGGCGAGGCGGTGGCGGCGGGCCTGGCGCAACAAAGTCCAGACCCGAAGCGCGAGCGGATCCACCGTGGCGGCGGCCGGTCCGAGCAGGCTCTCGGGCGAGATCTCCAGCACCACCAGGTCAAAACCCCGGTGGTGTAGATCCGCCAAAGCGCCGACGCTCCGCGGGTCCAACAGTGGGCTCAGGGCGATCACGGTGGCAGCCGGCGGCAGCATTCTGGGTGGGATCACGTCGATAGCGCGCCAGGCGTAGCTCATCACGACCTCGGTATCCAGCAATGCCTCCACAACCCGGTAGAGATGCTGCTGGCCCATGCCCGGCAACAGCCACCGCAGCAGCCCGCCGAACCCGACGACCCCCACCCGATCGCGCTCCGCGAGATGCCCCTGGGCGAGGGATGTGGCCGCTCTGACCGCCAGGCTCAAGATCGAGTCGCGGCCGGAGCTCACCTCGGTGAAGCTGTCCACGAAGAGCACGACGTCGGAGTTGCGCTCAAGATGGAAGTCGTTCACAAATGGGATGCCGGTGCGGGCAGTGACCCGCCAGTTGATACGCCGGACCCGGTCGCCGGGCATGAACTCCCGGATCTCCGCGAACTCCAACCCCTCGCCATGTTGCCGGGCGATCCGGTTGCCGGCAAAGACCTGGGTCTTTCGCGGCGGGATGAGGCGGCGGAGTCGTTCCCACTTCGGGTAGACCCTAAGGCGCTGGGGAGCGCCTAGGAGCTGAGTGAAGTGAAATAGAGAGAGCGGGTCCTCAGCCGTCACCAGAAGAGGCGGAAGTAGGTAGACGCCCCACCGGACTGGCCTCAGCCCAATCTGACGCTCAATTCGCTCTCCCGGTTTCAGCGCCAGCTTGATGAACGCCCCGGGCACGCCCTCCTCTACCCCTGTCGGCAAGACCAGCGCCAGCTCCAGCCTGCCCACACGGCCTTGCAGATCAAGGTCGAGGTCCAAAAGGAACGGCTCTCCCTCAACCGCCCGCTGATCCGGCATGGTCAACCTCCCCTGCAGATGGGGCCGCTGCACCATGGCAGCCCCCACGACCAGCCAGAGCGCGAAGGGGGCTGCGAGCGCCACCAACGCCGGGCTGGCGAGCACCAAAGCCGCCACCAGGGTGATCGCTACCAGAGTGGTGTACCCAAGCAGTCGGGCGGTCGGGCGAGCGGTCATCCCGGCTCGGCCGACACGTTGGACGAGCTGCTCACGGTAGGGGGAGTGGGCACCTTCCCCAGACACTCCGCAACCACGTCCTCGGCTCTGACCCGCTGGACCCAGAGCTCCGGGCGAAGGCTGATCCTGTGGCATAGGGCGGGTATGGCGACCGCTTTGACATCATCTGGGGTCACGTAATCCCGCCCCTCGAGCGCGGCCTTACCCCGGGACAGCTTCAGCAGAGCGAGCGTCCCCCGCGGGCTGGCCCCCACCTGCACACCAGGGTGGCTCCTGGTGGCGGCGACCAGGTCCACCATGTAGAACTCCAGGTCCGGGTCTACGTGGATCTCCTCCAGTGCATGCTGCATCCGCAGCAGCTGCTCCCGGTCCACGACCGGCCGCAGCTGGACCTCGTCCTGCTGCCTGCGGCGGCGGCTTTCGAGCATGCCCTGCTCCTGCTCCCTAGTGGGGTAGCCGACCCCGATCCTCAGCAGAAAGCGGTCGAGCTGCGCCTCCGGGAGGGGATATGTCCCCTCGTATTCAATGGGGTTCTGAGTGGCGAGGACCAAAAATGGGCGGGGCAGGGCGGTGCTGGTGCCTTCGATGGTCACCTGCCTCTCCTGCATCGCCTCCAGGAGCGCCGCCTGAGTCTTTGGAGGAGAGCGGTTGATCTCGTCTCCCAACACCAGGTTGGCGAAGATCGGCCCGCGGCGCATCTCGAAGTCACCGCTTCTCTGATTGAAGATCGAAGAGCCGGTGATGTCGGAGGGCATCAGGTCGGGGGTGAACTGGATGCGCGAGAAGGAGAGGTCGGTCGCCATTGCGAAGGAGCGAGCGATGAGGGTCTTGGCCAGCCCCGGAAAGTCCTCCAAGAGCACGTGGCCATCCGCCAGCAGCCCCAGGAGCACCAGCTCAAGCACGCCCCTCTTGCCGACCACCGCCAACTCCACCTCGTCGAGAATCGCAGCGGACCGCTCGCGCAGCTCCCGCAGCTCGCTCATCGGCCCACCGCCTCCAGCCGGTCGATGAGTTTGGCGATCTCAGAGGGGCGCGGACCGCGCTCTTGGACTGTGGCGTGCGACGGCCCCTCGAAGAGCACAAGTTCGGCCTCATCTGCCCCCAGCAGCTCGCGGGCCCGCTCCGGGTCCCGCCTCAGGTCCACCCCGGCTACCATCAGCCGGTCCACCGCTATCTCCCGCAGCAGCGGTCGCACCGAGCGGTCGAAGTCAGGGCGGCTAGCACTACCAGCGCGCAGCAGGTCGGCCACGGTCGCCAGCTCCTTGGGCAATTCCGGAGCTCCGGCGGCTGTAGCCCGGACCAGCGCGACCGGTCGAGCGTCTCCGCTGTGGCGGGTGAGCTGGATCATGAGGAAAGCCAAAAGTGAGCACACAAAGAGGATGTAGGCCCGGTAGAGCGCCTGATCGGGGATCCCGCCATGGATGTAAAAGCCGAAAGCCACCAGGGTCGCCAGCGCGAGGAGCTCTCCCAGACCGATCAGGTGGCGCCGCAATCAGGCGACTCCCGCCGGCGCGAGGGTCATCAACCTGCCGTCGCCACTATGGAGGTCGCGGGTAGGCAACTCACCCGGCCAGGATAGCGAGGCAGAGCGGGCCGAGTGTCTCCGCCCTCGTCAGCTCGTGGCCAGCAGCTCATCGCGCAAGCTGGAGAGCGCGGACTCCGCATCCATGCGCATCCGCGGGCCGACGGGTTGGTCCGAGTAGCGAGCTCGCTGATAGAGGTCCGTGAGCCGGGCCAGCGCCTGCGAGGTGGCGCTTAGCCCAGCTGTGGCGCGCCTCAGGTATTCGCCTGGGGTCTCGAACTGCCGCCGCACCAGACCGTGCTCGCCGAGCGCCTGTTCCATCCGCAGGTAGGCAAGGATGACCGCCGACCTCGGGTCGCCGCCCACAGAGAGCTCCTCCAACCCAACCTGCATCGCCGCGGCCAACTCCTCAGGGAGCTCGGTCAAGGGAGGGACGCCCTCCATCGCCGACTTCCAGTGGCTGTTTCGGCGTCTGCTCAGATGCCCCAAGAAGGCGACAATTACCACCGTCAGCACGATGACCAGCGCGATGAGGAGATCGGTGCCCACGGGTACCGACCCAGTCCCACCCAGGGAGCGGGCGTGCGAGGCACTGGGAGAGCGGACTATTCCGGCTGAGAACGGCTTCCTGCGCCGCTTCAGGCCGAAGATGATCAGGACGATGAGCGCGATCAGCATGGTGAACGCCAGCCCCACCATCCCGAGCGTGTCCCGCCTCCTGATCGCGGCCTTCGGCGGTGCCGGTCGGTTGAGGGTGGTGATGTCCGACCAAGGAAACATCACGAGGATGGCGACCACGATCAGCCCGACAGCGACCATCAGCCCGATCACCGCGAGCTGCCCGAAGGCCTCGGTCAAGGGATTCTGTAGCGCGGCCTTGGCGGCCGGGGGGATCAGCTGCTGGGAATAGTGCGCCTGGGTGCCGATCGCGACCAAGACCAGCAGGACCAACAGGAGCACGCCAGCTCCTGCCGGCAGCAGCCAGTGGCCGCGGAACCCCCGCGACGCCCGGTCGGGCGCGTTTGGGCTATCGAGCTCGTCCATCGGAGTTCCCTTGAGCCACGGCACAAGACCGTACCACCGCCACTCATCCGCGCTGACACAGCAGTGCAGGTGAGTGCGCTCCAGGTGGGTCCAGGACCTGGTCCCCAACTAGAGTCGCCCCGCCGCGGTACCCATCCGGGACGAGGCCGAGATGGAAGTTGGGACGCCGCCGCTGGCACCGACACCGGTTGCCGATGATCGTCAAGACCCATGGCCGCAGTCGGTTACACGGATCCTCGACCCGGCCGATCGCCCGGATTGCGTTGAAGCAGGGTCCCTATACCACATCCTCCGCCTGATCCGGCCGTCCGAAGATTCTCACCGCAAGCCGGTACCCGGGGTTGAGGAGAGGGTCCAACAAAGTCGAGAGCGGCGCCCGGTCGCCGTTGCGAGCCCGCGCCAAAGCATTAGACCCGCGGACGGCGTCGATCCTCTGCACACCTTAAGAACGCCTGAGCGATGCAGATGATCGCTGTGGATCTTTCCGGTCGAGGCGCGAGGGCCTACGTGGTGGAGGCACCTGGTGCTGGCTCCGTCCTGCGGCGTGTCCGGTGTAGCTGTGGGGCGAGGAGTGCCCCCAGGACCAGCAGCATGGCGTTGCGGCTCAGGATCAGGGCGAGCCCCAGCGGCTGCATGCGGATTAAGGAGACAAAGAAGTACGGGAAGATCGCCTGGGTCAGCAGCGCCATGATCAACCCCAGCAACAGCAACTCTGCGGCCCGCCGGGCAGGGAACTCGAAGCACGCGGCGACAGCGAGAACCGGCAGCAGGTCCAAAATGTACTGAGGCGAGAGTACCGGGGTCGCGCAGAGTCCGGCCGCCACTGAAAAGGCGATCGCGGTCGCAGGGTTGTGCTGACGGCGAGCGAACAGAACCGAGCCTGCAATCACCGCTGCCGCCCCCAACGCGGTGGTGAAGCTAGCTAAAAATCCAACGTCCGCTCCGCTCAACTGCCAAGAGGCCAGATGCCCGAGGTAGCCGTGCACCGGCCACAGGTGGCTGAAGACGATCGCCAGGCTCGCGGCCAGGCTCTCAACTTCCAGACCGCGATGAACGCTGGAGAGCGCGGAGACGATCTCGCCGCCTCTGGACCACACGGCAAAGGCCGCGAAGATCGTGAGCGCGGGCAGGAGGCCCAAGCTGAGGTCGCCCACCCTCCTGCCCAAAGGCCTGGGGTGCTCCGTGTCCGGGAAGAGACACCATAGACCCACCGGGACAGCAGCCAGAACCGCTGTCTCCTTGATCAGGACTGCCAGCGACACCAGCACGACCGCCAACACGCGACGACGGTCCATCAGCGAGAGTGCCGCCGCCGCGACCATGAGGCCCTGGATGGCGTCGAGGCGAGTCAGCAGAACGGGGCCCGCGGCCAGCAGCGGGACCACGGCGAGAAGCCCCAATGGAACCGAGCCGCCCAGTCGCCGCGAGGCGACGCCCAAAAGCCAGGCGCCGCCGAGGACAAACAAGAGGACCTCAAGCGAGAAGGCGGTGACGTAGTTCGACCCGGCCAGTACCGGCGGCAAGGCGATCAGCAGAGTGAGCGGCGGGTAGAGGTAGCGCAGATTCTGGTCGGGATAGGTCATGAAGTGCGAGGAATAGGGCAGGTGTCCGTGAGCCAAGCCGAAGGCGCCGTGGCTGAAGTAGACGACATCCCCGATCACGTAGGCCACCAGATTCCCGATTGAGATGTGGCCCAGCTCGGTGACAAGCAGTGGCGCGACGGCAAGCAGCGCCAGCGGCAGCCAGATGATCCGGAACCAGCGTACGAGTGGACCGGACCGTGAAAGGAGCTCCTCAGGCAGGACCCTCTTCACAAGCCCCTCAATGGGCCGAAGCGGGCAGCCAGGGACGTCCTAGCCCACGGACCGCCCGCACCCGACATATTCCGCACCATTCCGCTGGTGAGTATGAACAGCGCCCAGCCCTGGTGAGTCATACCGAGGATCGTGACTGCCTCGGCAACCAGGGACGACTTCGCTGCGACAACCCCTTAGTCGGTTCGCCCGCTCCGAGCGTGGGCGAAGCAGGGTTCGAACCTGCGACTTCCTCGGTGTAAGCGAGGCGCTCTACCGCTGAGCTATTCGCCCTGGAGCCGGTCTCCCGGCGAGGAGCGCCTACTGGCCAGCGGCTTGGGTGGCTCCGGATGGAGAAGATACACCTCTTGGACCAGCAAGACTTTCTCCAGCACCGCGGTCGGACTTTCTCTGGGCAGAATCACCACTCCCAGCGCTTGAAGACGGCCCCTCAGCGCTTCCGGCACCAGTCTCTCTCCGCGGAGGTTCAGCTCCTCGAGAATCTCCAAGGCACGATCCAGTTCAACCAAGCGGGACCGACGGCTAGCCCTGACCTGTCCAGGCTCGTCCTCCCAGCTCAGTTGAGCCGCTGCCCTTAGCCGCTCCCCCCGCCCTCGGTCTCTTGAGGTGACCACTTTCCGGTAGCTTGCAATGATGCGCTCCTAGCCCCCCCGAAGTCCAGAGCATCAGGAGGTGGCAATCCCCAGCTGCAGTGACTCCAGTGTACCCACCTCCGGCCTAAGGCCGAGGGCGTGGGCCACGAAGGGAGCCACGAGCTCCCCGAGCGCCTCTGAACGGAGATCCCCACGAGCGCCGCATTGCTGTAGGGAGGCGGCCGTCCTGCCCTCGATTCCACAGGGAACGATGAGGTCAAACGCTGAGAGATCAATCGTGCCGTTGAGCGCGAAGCCGTGGTACGTCACCTTGCGCCCGCTGAGCTTCACCCCAATCGCCGCCAGTTTGCCGGGCTTGGCCCACACCCCTGTGTACGGGGAATCCCGCCAGGCCTCGACGCCTAGCAGTTGGCAGGAGTCAATGAGCGCGTCTTCCAGCGCTCGAAGGTAGGCGATGGCGTCCATCCCTGTCTGTTCCAAGTTCACGATCGGGTAGCCAACCAGCTGGCCCGGGCCGTGGTAGGTCACGGATCCCCCTCGGTCCACCTCAAAAAACTCCGCGCCAGACTGGGTCAGGCCGCATTTCCCGCGCAACAGGTGCTCAGGCTGACCTCCCCGGCCCATCGTGTAGACCGGGGGATGCTCGAGCAGCAGCAGCAGGTCCTCCTCGACTGCGCCTGTGGCTCGAGCCGCCGCGAGACTTCTCTGCCATCCCCACGCCTGCTGGTATGGAACCGTCCCGCACCAGACCACCTTCAGAGGTGGCCGCCAGATCCCGGCCACTTTCAGCCCGTGGCGGCAGAAGCCGCTTCCACCTGCTGATGGGCGTGGTAGGAGCTGCGCACCAAAGGACCCGACTCAACGTGAGCAAAGCCCAGCGAGTCCCCGTACGCCTTCGCCTCGAGGAACTCGTCCGGGTGCCAGTAGCGCTCACAGCGGATGTGCTTGAGAGAAGGGCGCAGGTACTGCCCGATCGTGACCAGCTTGACGTCCTGCTCGCGGAGGTCGCGGAGCACCTCTTTCACCTCATCCATAGTCTCGCCCAGTCCCACCATGAAGCCGGATTTGGTCTGCGACCCAGGGCCAAGCTCACCAGCCTTGCGCAGCACCTCCAAGGACCGCCGGTAGAGGGACTTGGGCCGAACGCGGGAAAACAGCCGCGGCACGGTCTCTATGTTGTGGTTGAAGACCTCCGGGCGCGCTGCCATGACTGCGCGCAGACTGGTTTCCATCCCCTGGAAATCAGGCGTGAGCACCTCCACCTGGCAGCCCGGGACAGCCTGGTGGATCGCCTCGATCGTCGATGCGAAGATGCCCGCCCCCCCGTCTGCCACATCATCCCGATCTACGGAGGTGATGACCGCATACCGCAGGCCCATGGACTTGACCGCCGTGGCGACCCGCTGGGGTTCATCGGTGTCGAGGCCACGGGGCCTACCAGAAGTGACCGCGCAGAAGGCGCAGGCACGGGTGCAGATCTCCCCCAGGATCATGAAGGTTGCGGTGCCGTAACTCCAACACTCGCCGATGTTGGGGCAGCGGGCCTCTTCGCAGACGGTGTGCAGTCGCTGTCCACGCATCAACTGATCGAGCTGGGAGTAGCGCTCGCCCTGCGGCATCCTGACAGTGAGCCAGCTGGGCCGCCGCTCCACTCCTTCCGGCATCAGCTGCTGCCACATCGGTCGGCCGTCGCCCATCGGGCCCTTCCCCGGGACGACCGTGGGGCGCCGGTCCTCCACCACCGGCAGGGCCACCCTGGGAACCGGCTGCCGCCCCGGCGAACTTGTCTCCACCTCCCCATCGTACCCGGTCCCGCGCGGTGCGGCGTCCGCTCGCATCTTGGGGTGCGGACGCCACACGCAGGGCGGCGCTTCATCGGTGAGCGCGACCAGGTGTGGCCGTCCAGCCTTGGCCAAGTCCTCGAATGGGGCCCGCCCCCGCGATCTTGGTCCGACGCCCAACCGTCAGCCGCGATCCCCTCCCTTCGGCCTGGACGTCGGCCTAACCGCTCGAAAACAGGGTCTGGACCTGGAGGCCATGCGGTGCCTGGTCTTGCCGAGCCGAGCACCCCAGCACGACAGCGATGGCTAGGAGCGTGATATTGCGCGCGAAGATCAGCACGATTCCCAGTGGCTGCAAGTGAATCAAGGAGTCGAAAAGGTAGGGGTATTCAAGTTGGGTCAACAGCGCTGCTGTGAGCCCCAGAGCAAGCAGCCAGCTGGCCTGCTTGGCCGGCTGCTCGAGGTACGCGGCAACCGCCAGGACCGGCAGAAGCTCCAAGAGATACTGGGGCGAAAGCACCGGGGTCGAACAAAGCCCAACCGCGACGCAGAACGCCATCGCGGTGGCCGGCTGCCGCCTTCTGAAGGCGAACCAAAGGGCGCCGACCGCCAAGACCGCAGCCCCAAAAAACGAGGCGGCCAACGCCAAAAGTCCCACGTCACTACCGGCAAATTGCTCAGAGCCTAAGTGCCCCTGGTAGGTGTGTATGGGAGAGAAGTGGGACAGCACAATCGCGACGCTGGCGGGCAGACTCTCGATCTCCAGCCCTCGACGGACGCTGGCCAGCACTGAGCTCAGCTCGCCGCCCTTAGACCAGACTGCGAACCCCGCGAAGATCAGAAGCGCGGGGAGCAGCCCATAGCCAACCGACCCGAGCCGGCGACCGAGGCTCAGCGATCGGTCCTTGTCCGGGAAAAGGCAGAAGAGGATAACCGGAACGGCGGCCAATAAAGCGGTCTCCTTGATCAGCACGGCCAAGCCCACCATCGCCACCGCCAGGGCCTCACGCCCTCGCATCAGGGCAAGTGCCGAGCCTGCGACGAGAAGCCCCAGCACGGCGTCAACCCGAGTGATGAGAAGCGGTCCCAGGCAGAGCATCAGCACCAGCACGGCCAGGCCCAGCGGCTGGCGCAAGCCCCGGCGCCAGCTTGATCGGCCCAGGAGAAAGGTGCCTGCCAGCGCCAAAGCCAGCATCTCCATCGCGAACGCGCTCAGGTACCCCGAGCCGGCGAGCAGAGCAGGTAGGGTGAGCAGCAAGGTCAGAGGCGGATAGACGTAGGTCACCCCGTGGTAAGGAGCGGTCATGAACCCCGGCGCATACGGGACGTGCCCTGCAATCAGCCCCAGAGCCCCATGCTGAAAATAGAGGACGTCCGGTAGCGTGCTGACGACCTGATCAAAGGGCGATAGCCAGCCGAGTTCAGTTGGGACCAGGGGCACAAGCGTCAAGACCAGGAGCGGAAGCCAAAGAATCCGCAGTAGCCGCGTTGTCCAAAAGGACCCTTTCAGCACCGGCGCGGGTCGCAACCTGCCGCTCGTGGCTCCCGAGCCTGTATGTCACAACTGCCGCGAGCTCTCTTCACGGGCAGCATGGTACCCGGATGTCCTGCGGTGCCGGTCGACGATCGTCGGGAGTGATGGCTGTTCCCAAGGCACTGCCAGGCCAGGGGCCGCCGATAAGAGGGCTCATCTGCGCCGAACCGCAATAGTCGGACTGGCTGCCCGCACAGATCCGTACGCCCGGCGTGATGCGAGGGTCATGTCCCATACATTGGTGTAAGTAGCGTGGTCGAGATCGTGCTGGGAGCGGGCACGAAAAAGGCCACCGTGCAACCAACCCTCTTCACAGACCGGGAGACACGATGACCCCCAACAGCATGCCACTTGACGCCCTGCTTGGCTACATCTCGAACTCAGACCAGGACAGCCTGCGAGAGATCCTGGAGCACACGCTGCAGGCGCTCATCGAGGCGGAGGCGGCGGTAGTCCTGGGAGCCCAGCCCCATGAGCGGACGGAGAGCCGGGTGGGCCACCGCAACGGACACCGCTCCCGG
>DATLQZ010000027.1:0-4880 GCA_035534915.1 Candidatus Dormiibacterota bacterium | reverse complement strand
GTGTCGGCTCCCAAGACTGCGGCTGGGGCTGGGTTGAGGACGGTGAGCACCCCGTGTTCGCGCGCTATCCGCAGGGCCGCCCTCGTCGCCGGAACGGGAATCTCCAGCTGGGTGAGCAGGACCTGTGCCGCGGCGATCACGGATCCCGCGGCCACCACCGCCTCCTCGTCCATGCTGGCGTTGGCGATCGGGACCATGATGATGCTGTTCTGACCTTGCGCGTCCACCCTGATGTGCGCAATCCCGGTTGTCAGCTCAGGGTGCCTCTCGACACCGCGAGCGTTTACCCCATCCGCTCTCAGCTGAGCCAGCACCTGATCCCCGAAGGGGTCCCGCCCGATCCGACCCACGATGGCGGTGGCGGCGCCCTGTCGAGCGGTCGCGATCGCTTGGTTGTTGCCCTTACCTCCGGGGACCATCGCGAAGCGGTTGCCCAAGACGGTCTCCCCGGCCACTGGAAGTCGGTCGCTGCCAGCGGTCAGATCCATCGTCAGCGACCCCACCACCACCACCCGCGCCCTGCCCGGAGCTGCCGGCTGCGGGGAATCTAGCTCGTCTGGCAGCATGGCTCAGCGCTCCACTCCGAGCCGGGCAAGAAAGCCCTCCATGAAGCGCTCAGCTCGGACCTCAATCGCCACCTCAACCAGCGGCCGCGTCTCGGGGCTGCCACCGATCGTGACCCGGCGGTCGGCCACCGTCGCCCCTCGGGTATAGCGCCCCTCCAGCTCAATCCGCACGGGCAGTTGCCGGTATTTTGCCAAGGAGCTGTCCACCAGCAGCGCCGCAGCCAGCGGATCGCACAGCTCGAATCTGCCGTACTTTTTCATCTGTTGCTGGAGGATGCGAGTCGCGAACACAGCGCTGGCGCTCGTACTCGCCGCCAGCCGAAGGCTCTCATGCTCCCCCATGATCGCCCGCCCGGTCGCCTCCAGGGCTACCAAGACCAGACGGCCCCACCCAGCCCGCAGGACGATCTCAGCAGCCTCCGGGTCGTGAGCGATATTGAACTCCGCCCACGCGCTCTCGTTTCCCGGGCAGGTCACCGCCCCGCCCATGACCACCACCTCCGCCAGCAGATTGGGAAGCTCGGGCTCGATCGACAGAGCGAGCGCCACATTGGTGAGCGGTCCAATGGCCAGCAAGGTGAGCTCCCCCGGCCGGCTCCTGGCAAGTCGGATCAGCTGCTCGACCGCCCCCTCTTGGTCGGGCCGCCTGGGAGATGGAGGCAGCTTCGAGTCTCCCATCCCGTCCTTGCCATGGAAGTATTCGGCATGCCTCGGCTCCTGAAGGAGTGGCCCTCGGGCCCCCACGGCGACCGGTACGGTATCCAGCCCGGCGACATCCAGTACCCGCAAGGAGTTTGCGGCTCCCACATCCGGCGGCACGTTGCCATCGACGGTGCCGACGGCGATCAGCTCCACCGTAGGGTCGGCTGCGAGATAGAGCAGGGCCAGCGCGTCATCTATCCCGGTATCGCAGTCGACGACAACCGGCCGCCTGCCCCTGGAGCCGGTCATTCCACCGCCCCGCCCAGGGTCGACTTCTGCTCATCCCCGGAAGTGAGTTGGGTGCGCCAGCGCTCGAGGGGCTCCAGGCAACCCCCCAAAGAGGTGTAGACAGCTCCAACCCGCTGAATGCAGCCAAGGACATAAAGGTTGAGGCCCCGTCCCTCGAAGCCCACACTGGCCCTGGTGTCCGTGAGGATGCCGACGATCCCCAGCTTGCTGGGATCGTGCTGCATCAGTCCGTAGAACAGCCCGATCTCGCAGGCCGTGCCGTCGTCGACAGTGGGCCCATCCAAGAGGGCGACAACCGCGTGCGCGTTCAGCAGACCGCTGTTGTCCTTGGTGAAGATTAGATCTGCCATCTCCTGCTGCTGGTACTGGCCAAGCTGGTCGGGAGTGGCGCCTACCCGCACCTCGGGGGTGACGATCTGCTGCTCATGAGGGACAAAGCACTCGAAGCCCAGGCTCCTCAGGTGAACGACGTTCTCCGCGATGAATCCGCGCTCGTAGGGGGTGAACAGAGGCCCCGCCATGTACAGACGCATTCCGCTCCCTCAAACTCTGGAGTCCCGTCACCGGAGACCGGGCGTCAGCTGCCGCCCAGCCCGATTCTACGAGTGCCAAAAGCCGACATCGTTACCTGGTACTCCCCTCCGCATTGACCACGTCAGCACCAGCAAGCCAACCGCCGACGATGATCCCGATCACCCAGAGCACCACTTCTTTCAGCCGGCTCCCGCTGTCCCCGACGCCACGTCGAGGCTGACGCCGCTGCCGGTCTCAACTCCTCTGGCGGCCCATACGATGGATGCCAGTGCGCCGACGCCCCAGACCCCCAAGCTGAAAAGCACGAAGTTACTGAGGCTGTAGCTCTGGGTTAGATAAATGGTAGGTATGTACAGGCCAATTCCGACAAAGCGGACGACTGCGGTGTAGGTTCCGCGACGCTCCGTGGGCCAGACCTCTCCCTTCAGCGTGTCCTGACTCAGGTAGCTGACGTTGCTGAAGACGTTCAGCACGATAAGCAGGAAGAAGAAGAGTCCGGCGGAGGCCGCCCAGGCGTTGGTGGTGACCGCGATGATCAGAGTCGCCAGAAAAGTCCCGCAATAGCCGACTAGCAGCATCCGCTTGCGACTCCAGCGCTCGGCCCATAGCGCGTAGAAGCCGGAGATGAATCCGGTCAGGCTGGCCACCAGCAAGATGGCAGCGGTGAGCTTGGGGAAATGAGCCGGCCCCAGCACGTAGGTGAGCAGACCGAACCCTGTGGTGCCAGCGAATGCAAGGCAGCTGATGACAACCAGACGCAGGCCGATAGAGACCGTCTTCACGGAGCCCTTGGCCCTCGCGGACGCGGTCTCAGCCGCCGCGGCGGCATCTCTGGCCCGATATTCCTCCACCCCGTAAAAGCGGACGATCTCGGCATCCGCCCGGGCCGTCTGGCCCGTGGAGCGCAGCCACCGTATCGATTCCGGCGTCCTGGTCCTGGCGAAGAAGAGGACGGCGAGCACGATGATGAACGTTGAGGCGATCATGCCGCGCTCGAAGGTGATGCCCTTGTACGCGCTGAGGAGTGCGACCGCTGCCAGGATCAGGCTCCCCAGGTTGATCCCGTTGATCTCCAGCATCATCGTCTTGCTGCGGTGCCGGGCGGGCATCACCTCATGGGAGGCGGTCATGATCGTGTTCATCTCGCCTCCTGCCGCGAACAGCATCAGCGCCAGGAAGATCAGGATCAGCCAGTAGGTGAAGCTGAAGACCAGTCCCACCGCTCCCACCCCATAGAGAGCCATGGTGATGTAGAAGGTTGTCTTCCTTCCGACCCTGTCCGAGAGTGGTCCCGCGACCGCGATCCCGACGATGAGCCAGAGCGGCGCCCATGACAGGAGGAGAGAGCGAAACGTTGTGGGCATCGTCACCCACCCGGTCGCGATCGCAGCCATCCCGAAGATGTAGGCCTCAAGGATCATCCCGAGGACGAAGGAGGTGAAGTTCCAGGTATCCGTCGGTAGCCAGTGCTCGTCGGTCGAATCCGTCGCCCGCGCGACACCCATCGCTGAATCCAACTCCTCCCCTCCAAAGAACCTCTTCTCCAATCACCGCAACCGGTTGCGCCGATGCTAGGCGACGTGCGCCGGGGCTGTCAAGGGCTGGTTCGCCACGCTTTCCTGCTTCCCACCCGGATGGATATCGCGGGGCCATTGGAAACGAGCTCGGGCGCCCGATGGCCGTCATCCGGCCGACGCGACCGTCAACCTCTCAACCTCACATTGCCTTCGGTTCTCCGGTGGCCCCGATGGCGCGCGTGCTGCCCCTAACCACCAGCTCAACCGGCAGGCGAGCGGGCGAATCGTCTCCCGCAGAACGTCCCTCAACCAGCAGGTCGACGGCCGCTGTGGCCAGCTTCGCCAGCGGCTGCCGAACCGTGGTGAGGGGCGGAACGGCATACCGACCGATGGAGATGTCGTCGAACCCAATCACCGATACCGCCTCGGGCGTAGCCACCTTGGCCTCCCGCAACGCCGCAATCGCACCCAGAGCCATCAGATCGTTGCCAACCGCGAGCGCCGTGAAGGCGACCCGGCGCGACAGCAACGCTTCGACCGCCCGATACCCAGACCCCTCACTGAAGTCGCCCTCCAGGTCAAGCTCCTGCCTGGGCAAGATCCCTGCAGTCTGCAACGCTGCCCGGTGGCCAGCCCTTCTCTCAGCGGCGACGGAGACCGAAAGTGGACCGGAGATGTAGCCGATGTCTCTGTGACCCAGCTCCAGCAGATGCTCGGTGGCCAGCAGTCCACCCTGGAGATGATCGGATTGAACTGAGAGGATCTCGTCAAGCGCCGAGGAACGGTCCAAAGTCACAAATCGCATCCCGTATCCCAAGTACCGACGGAGGACCTCCGTCGAGGCCGAAAGCCCCATGGCCAGGACTCCCTCAATCCTCCGACTGGCGAGCATCTCCAGGTACTCAATCTCAACTCCTGCGTCAGCGCTGGTGTTGCAGAGCAAAACGGTGAAGCCGTGGTAGTGGGCCCGGAGCTGAACTTCCTTGACCAGCGCTGGGAAGAACGGATTGGCTATGTCGGGAAGCATGAGGGCAATCGAGTCGCTGCGGCCCGCGGTGAGACTTCGGGCCACCGCATTGGGGCGGTACCCCATCGACTGAGCCGCAGCGCGGACCCGCTGGATGGTCGCGGAGTTCAACTGCCCGCTGCCGCGAAGTGCCCGCGAGACGGTGGATGGGGACACCCCGGCAGACCGCGCGATGTCATAGATCGTGGTGTCGTGTCCGCGCTCCACGGTCTCCCTCCCCTGGCGCCCGCAACCGGTTGCGAGGATGCTAGCTGCACGTCATCCCCCTGTCAACGTCGGCCTCGC
>DATLQZ010000026.1:0-63854 GCA_035534915.1 Candidatus Dormiibacterota bacterium | reverse complement strand
GCTGGAAGAAGAGAGCCGTCACCTCGCTGAGCGGCAGAGAAGCGACATCCTGGCTGGCATCCACCGCGTTCTCCAGGGCAGAGGCTTCCAGGTGGCGTTTCAGCGGATCGTCGAACTGGGCTCTGGAGTGGTCGTTGGCGTGGAGGCGCTGGCCCGCTTCCAAGAACACCCGGAGCGCGGGCCCGACGCCTGGTTCGCGGAGGCGACCGCGGTTGGCCTGGGCATTGACTTGGAGTTCTTCGCCGCCAAGCAGGCCCTGGCCAGGTGGCGATCCCGGTCGCGGACGGGCTACCTGGCCTTGAACCTGTCCCCCGAAGCGCTCTGCTCCGCGATGCTGTTCGATCTGGTTGGCTCCGTCCCTCCCGAGCGTCTGGTGCTCGAGCTGACGGAGCACACGGCGGTGGCGGATTACGCTCAGCTGCTGGGGGTGCGGGACAAGCTGCGGGCGCTCGGGGTGCGGCTCGCCATCGACGACACGGGAGCGGGCATCTCCAGCTTCCAACACGTACTGCAACTGCATCCGGACGTGATCAAGCTAGATCGATCACTCATCCAGAGCCTCGACCAGGACCCCGCCCGACGCGCCCTGACCACCTCCTTGCTGGCTCTCAGCCAGTCGATTGGCGCCAAGGTTGTGGCCGAAGGGATCGAAACCAGGGAGGAGCTGGTGGCGCTGCAGGCCCTGGGCGTACCGCAGGGACAGGGCTACTTGCTCGGTCGCCCTGAGATCGAGCCTGCCGGCACGCCTGAGAAACCGGCTGGCGCAGCCTTGGAAGTGGGACGAGACGAGCGCTGGCCTGGCGCCCAAGAGTGAGCTTGCGCCTGTTTGGCACCCTAGGTGGTGCCGCCCGGGTCGCTGGCAAGGCGCGCTCCGGCATCCCCCGCTGGGCGGACCTGCCCCTGACCTGGAAAGGCGCTGTGGTGGTGGCAATCCCGCTGCTGGTGCTGACCATCAACTGGGGCTCGTTGCTCTATCTGACCGGGACCGAACAGTCGGACCGCCAGGCTGCCAATCAGGCGGCCCGGGTGACGCAGTCGGGACAGCAGGTGCTCGCGGAACTGCTCGACGCTGAAACTGGAGTGCGCGGGTATCTCCTCTCCGGCGACCCGAGTTTCCTGCAGCCCTATCAGAGCGCCCTGCAGAGGCTTCCAGGTCTGCTGAGAGCTCTGCCCGCCCAAGCTACGGGAAGCCCAGCTGCGGTCAGCAAGGACGTGGCGCGGCTGACCGCCCTGGCTCACAACGAGCTGTCCACCCTGGGCTTGCTCAGAGCCAGCCGCAGCGCCCCTGCGAGCGCGCTCAACTCCTATCTCCTGGCGGGGAAGACCACCATGGACGCGGCTCGCGTCGAGATCGAAGCGATCACGGCAGTGGAGGCAACCAGGGTGGCTGCTCAGGACCGCGCGCTGGCGGCGGCGGGGGCGGGAATCCTGGTGGTGCTCATCGCAACGGTTCCTCTGGGCATTGCGGGTGGAGCGCTGGCGATGTGGTTGTTCACACGCGGCATTGGACGGCGGATTGCCGCGGTGCAAAGGAGCGCCCGAAACCTGGCGTCGGGGGCCGCACTTGTCCCCGCTCCTGCTGACGCCGACGAGGTGGGACAGCTGGCTCGAGCTGTCGCGGAGGCCGGGCGATTGCTGGCCACGCGGGAGGCTGAGGTCAACGCGGCGGCACTCACCGCCCAGGATGCCAATCGGGCCAAGACCGAGTTTCTCTCGCGCATGAGCCATGAGCTGCGGACCCCTCTCAATGCCATCCTCGGCTTCGGGCAGCTGCTTGAACTCGAGCCGCGCTCGGAGGAGGATGGGGAGAGCATCGAGCAGATCCTCAAGGCCGGCCGGCATCTGCTGGAGCTGATCAACGAGGTGCTCGACCTGTCACGCATAGAGTCCGGGCACCTGGCGCTGTCGATGGAGCCGGTGGACACCAGAGACGTGATCACGGAGTCCGTGCACCTCCTGAGCCCCATGGCCGATCATGCTCACTGCGCCCTCCGCCTCGAATTGGCCGAGTCGCCCCTGATGGTCATGGCTGACCGGCAGCGACTGAAGCAGGTCCTGCTGAACCTGCTGTCCAACTCCATCAAGTACAACCGTCCCGGAGGCTCGGTGGTCGCTCGCTCTGGGGTGGGCGCAGCGGGGCGGGTCGTGATCGACGTGTCGGACACCGGCATCGGCATCACTCCCGAGATGATCCCAAGACTATTCAGCCCCTTTGACCGACTTGGCCTTGAGGGCACCTCTGTCGGGGGCACGGGACTGGGATTGGCACTCTCGAGATCCCTGACCGAAGCCATGGACGGTGAGATTCGGGTTGCCAGCACCACGGGGGTGGGAACCAGCTTCACCGTGGAGCTCGGCGGCGTCCCGGCCGGTTCGAGCGCCGGCGGGCTAACCAGCCCAGCCGTGTCCGGCGGGACCGACCGGCGGCCGGAGGCACAGGGGACACTCGTCTACATAGAGGACAACCTCTCCAACCTGACACTGGTCGAGCGCCTGCTCCGACAGCGGCCGCAGGTGCGCCTAGTGCCAGCCATGCAGGGTCGGCTCGGACTCGATCTGGCGGCTGAGCACGCGCCCCAGCTGGTGCTTCTCGACCGGCACCTCCCGGACATCGACGGCGCGGAAGTCCTACGCCGCCTGCGGACGCACCCGGCCACGGCTAAGAGTGCGATCTACATCCTCACCGCCGATGCGTCCCCGGGCCAGAAGGAACGTCTCCTGGCGGCAGGCGCCACCGGGTACCTCACCAAGCCGATCGATATCGAAGTCTTCCTCTCGGTGCTGGACAGCGCCATGGGAGATGGGGCCGCACTGCCGGCACAGCTGGCGTGAGACTTCCACTCTCCCCCAGACCGGTCCTGAAACAGGCCATCGGTCGGCCGGTTGACGCCCACGAAGTGCGGCCGATCTTCGACCGTCTCCTGGCTGCCACGGGGCTCCCCCGAGTCCGCTTCCACGATCTACGCCACTCGGCGGCGACGCTGCTACTGGGTGAAGGGATTCACCCCAAGATCGTCTCCGAGATGCTGGGGCACTCTACGGTGGCGATCACCCTAGACACCTACTCTCACGTCACAGCTGCCATGCATCGCTCGGCCGCCGACACGCTCGACGCCCTACTGCTTCCTCAGCCAACTGAAGGCCCGCCGTGATCCGCGTTGCTCCACTGCTGCTCCACAAGGGCCAGAACATCTGACCAGATTCGCACCCCATTTCGCCAGAAACAGGCTAATTCGAATTGGCGGGAGGCGAGGGGAACGATCCCTCCGGGGACGCGATGTCGCGCCCCCCATCGATTTTGAAGATCGAGGGGCCCACCTGGACCCATGCACTCCCGAATCCATGTTAGGCGGAGTCGGGCGGACTAGGATCCGGGAGGGAAGCTTGAAATTGGGTTGGCGATTGGCGTACCTTGGCTGATAGGTCATGCCCTCAATTTCTCCACGTCCCCCCAAGGGCGGTTCGACCCGATGGTGATGTCGCGCCGACTTCACGGCGTTGCGGTCTACCTCGTCTCGGGTGCGCTCTGCCTGGCGGCACTCACGGGATGCGGTGGAACAACGAGTCACTTGGTGGCCCGGCGCAGGCACGCGAACGCGGTTGACCACGCCGTCACTCCCACTACTGCGCCGGAATTCCAGCCGGTCGCGGCCCCCGCCCGAGGCCCATCCGTTCCAGAAGCGCTGCTCTGGAGGGGGAACAGTGCGGGGGCTATCAAGGAGGGATACCCGCTACTCTGCGGTGTGTACCCCGGCGTTGGCTACGCCGCGAGTCTGCACCTGCCCCTACCGGGACGAGTCGCCACCCTCAGCGTGCAGTTCCCGACATACAAAGGGCCGGGGGTCTACCGGATCGGGACTAGGGACTCAACCGACTTGGCGCTGGCTAGCCTCACCGGCATGAACCCTGCCAAGACCGGCACTGTGACGGTGGCAGCCGGCGGGAGGGGCGGCACCATGAACGTCGAATTCGGATTCCGCGGCAGCGGGCACTCCGGACATCAGGATTCGCTCTCCGGAAGTTGGAGTTGTGCCACCCCAGGGGCCGGGGCAGGAGCCTCGGTGGCGCCTCCGAGCAGCAATGCGAACGAGAGCTTGACGGTTAGCGGCGCCTTCCAGGGCTATGTTGACCGGGCGGCCGTCCCCTCAGGCCAACTGGTGGCGGGCACTCCGAACTGCTCTGCCTACGGCAGTGGTGCTGGATCTAAATTCAATCTCTCGATGGTGGTTACCTGGCAAGGTCAGCCGTATATCCTTGAGGTTCAGCTCCAACAATATCAAGGGGCCGGCATGTACTACCCCAGCTTCACCACTCAGAGCCTCCCGATCGCGACCAACTGGGCGACAGCGGAGGTCATTCGCTACCCGCAGCCGGCAGCGACCGGAAAGATCCCGAGTTCGATTTGGGCCGCGGTTGGGGGCGATTTTCGACTGGACCCCGGATTGACCCAAGGACGGATGGCAATTCGATTCATGAACCGGACGGGGGACTCCTTCATCGTCACGGGGAGCTGGAGCTGCTGACCACCTCCCCGAGAGCTGGGCGGAGAGGCACCACAGCAGAGGTGATGGGCGCTCCCAGCAGGAATGCACCTGTCGTCGACCCAGTTCAGGCGCCGATCACAACCTATAATCCGAGACCAATGGACGATAAGGCGATGGTCGACCTGCTTGAGCGGGTGGGCAATCTCTTCACGTCCAGCTTGGATCTCAAGGTCAACATCGACTTTACTCTGCGGGCGCTGTCGCAGCTGGTCGAGTGTGATTCCGAGACCGTTTTCCTCCTCGACGACGAAGAGACCCGGCTCACCGCGATGGTGACCTACCCATATACCGAACAGGTGGCCAGCGTCGCCTCCTTTGGTCTGGGTGAAGGCATTGTGGGTTGGTCGGTGGCGGAGCGCAAGGCGGTAAGAGTCTCAGACGCAACCACCGACCCCCGCTTCAAGACGCTCTCGTCGGGGACCACGCCCAAGAGCGTGATGGTGATGCCGCTGGAGTCCCCGAACCGAGTCGTGGGTGCGCTGACGCTGGGCCGAAAGACCGTCAAACCGTTCACCGATCTGGAGCAGGCGCTGGTCCGCGTCATCGCCAACCAGGCCGCCATCAGCGTCGACAACGCCTCACTGCATGCGTCGGCGCAGCGCCAGCTGCAGGAGATCGCCCTCCAGAAGCACGAACTGGAGGTGGCCAACGCTCAAATTCGCGAGAACAGCCGCTTGAAGAGCGAGTTCCTGGCCAACATGAGCCACGAGCTTCGCACTCCCCTCAACTCCATCCTCGGTTTCAGTGAGATCCTGAAGGACAACCTGGCTGGCAAGATGAGCGCTCAGCAGGAGCAGGAATGCCTCGAGAACATCCACTCCAGCGGTCGTCATCTCCTGAATCTGGTCAACGATGTGCTCGACCTCAGCAAGATCGAGGCGGGACGGCTTGAACTTCAATACGAGGAGTTCCAGCTGGGCACCTGCATCTCAGAGGTTCTGACGGTGGTCCGCCCCCTCGCCGAGCGAGCCGGGGTCTCGCTTCTAGTGGAGGTGGACAACGAGACCGCGCTGCTGCGGGCGGACAAGGGCAAGTTCAAGCAGATCCTCTACAACCTGCTCTCGAACGCGATCAAGTTCACCCCCGAGGGCGGGCAGGCGATCGTGAAGACCCGCACCAAACCGCGCGCCGGCCAATTGGTGGTCCAGGTTAAGGACAGCGGGATCGGCATTGACCCCGACCATCACGACCAGATCTTCAGCGAGTTCTTCCAGGTTCAAGCCTCAGCTGACCGCCAATTCGAGGGCACCGGTCTGGGGCTGGCGCTGGTGAAAAGGCTCGTTGGCCTGCATGGCGGCACCATAAAAGTGGACAGTCAGCTGGGCCGAGGGGCCAACTTCACCGTCACCCTTCCCCTACGGGGCCTGCGGCCTGACGGCCAGATGCGGAACAGGATCCTGGTCATCGAGGACAATCCCTCCAGCCTTGAGTTGTCCACGCTGGTTTTGCGTGGACAGGGGTTTAAGGTGGACACTGCAACTGACGGACAGGAGGGTTTGCAGAAGGCGAAGGCGCATCCTTACGACCTGATCTTGATGGACATTCAGCTTCCCGGCATCGATGGGCTCACGGTCACCCGACTGCTGAAGGCGGACCCGCGAACCTCTCGAACGACGATAGTGGCACTCAGCGCAAGGGCTATGCTCGGCGACGAGCGGGAGGCGATGGAGGCCGGATGCTCCGGTTACATCACCAAACCGATCGACGTGAAGAGTTTCCTGAACACGGTGACCGAATACCTGGAGGCACAGGGGGCATGAGCGGCGGCAATAAGACCATCCTCACAGTCGAGGACGACCCGGCCACGCGCGAGATCATCAGGCTTGCCTGCGAGCCCCAGCACTACAACGTCCTGGAGGCGGCCACCGGACCGGAGGGTCTCGAATCTGTCCAGCACAACTCGCCCGACCTGGTTCTGCTGGACATCAACCTGCCCGGTATGAGCGGGCTCGATGTCTGCCGGAAGCTCCGCGCCGACGGACACAAGATCCCGATCATCATGCTCACCGCCAAGAGCGACACCATCGATGTCGTGGTCGGGCTTGAACTTGGCGCGGACGACTACGTGGTCAAACCGTTCGAAGTGCGCGAGTTGGTGGCACGTATCGGGGCACACCTCAGGCGGTCCGAATCAGTTCCTGGAGACCCAGTCAAGGAGCGATTCGAGTTCCCCGGGCTCAGCATCGACCTTAGGCGTAGACAGGTCTACCACGACGACCAGGAGGTTCAGCTCACCCTCACCGAGTTCAACCTGCTGGCGCTCTTGGCAAGCAGGCCAGGACAGGTGATGAGTCGGGCGGAGCTACTGCGGAGAGTCTGGGGATATGAGGTCGAGATCGAGACCCGCACGGTCGACGCCCACGTCTACCGGCTCCGGCGCAAGATCGAGCCCAGCGCCGAGCACCCTACCTACATTCACTCGGTGCCTGGAATCGGGTACCGCTTCGCCGGGTGACCGTCGTCTGAGCTGCCGCCAGCGTCGCCTCAGAGCCGGGTCAAACGCCAGCGCAACGTCGGCGGCATGAGAGCGACTGGCGCCCGAAGAGGGACAACCAGAGAGGCCTGACCCACCTCAAGGTGAAAGTCGCCCACGAGCTGCTTGGGTGCAACCCTGTCCGTCAGCCGGTTGGAAGTCACTTCGGTGCGGACAACCAACCCAGGCCATCCGACGATCCCGATGGCGCTGGGAGCCCCGATCGAAACCGCCTTCGTCCACGGCTGACTCAGACTCGCCAGCTGACCGCCCCGGGGCACCACCGTGTACTCGGTCAGGTCGGAGAAAGAGGCATCGACCAGCGCCTTGCCCTCACCCAAAGCGGTGTCCAGCTCGCTCACGCCGCCCTGGCCGAGGACTGCCCCGACCACCGTTACCACGTGGCCGGCGACGCCCCGCTGCGCGGCAAAGACAAAGCAGCCTCCCGCCTCCGGAGTGGACCCGGTCTTGACCCCCACGAAACCGTCGTGGGTCACCTCGGCGTTGACGTTGTAGACGACCCCCGCGATCGGAAGAGTCGCCTGGGCCAGCGCCACAATGCTGGAAAAGGTGCTGTCGGCCATGGCTGCCTCGGCAAGTGCAGTTTGGTCGACGGCGGTGCTCACCGTCTCGGCCGAGAGCCCGCTGGCGTCTGCGTAATGGGTGTGGTGCATCCCCAACCTGGCCGCCTCCTGGTTCATCTGCGCAACGAATGTCGCCTCGCTGCCGGCATCCCAGTCGGCCAGAAGGGTCGCGATGTTGTTCCCGGACGGGATGAGCAACGCCTGCAGCGCCTGCAACTCACTCAACTGCTCTCCGGCTACCACCGGGACCACGGACTGCTGTCCCGCCAGGTCGGCTAGATAGGTCGCCACATCCTGCGGGGTGATCGTGAGCTCGGGCCCAGGCAGCCCCACTCCGACGGGGTGCGTTTTCACAACCAACAGCGCGGTCATGATCTTGGCCACCGAGCCGATCGGCTCTGGCTGGTTGCCGCCGAAGGACCCAATAGTGCCGACCCCGTCCACATCTACTGCTGCCTCACCGGCGGTCGGCCAAGGTAGACGGGGCGCCTTTCCAGGAATCCGGATCGAGGATGAAACTGTGGACAGCAGCTGGGTAGCGGGGATGGGGCGCAGGTACTGACCCGCCGCTCCTGCCAACGCCAAGGTCACAACGACCGGCACGATCAGCCGAAGCCGAAGCGACCGCTTACCTAGCACGCCTGAGGAGAGACTGCTGACATTCCACCCAGTTCGAACGCGCTGAGACCAGGTGTGGTTCCGGCGCTGCCTGGGCTGTAGCCGGAAGGTTGGCGAAGCGACAGTCGCTGGCGCGGAGAGCTGGCGCGCTTGATCGATGACGCGCTGGACCGCGTGCCGGAGGTCAGTAAATAAAGCCGATTACGGTGTCCTGGCCCAGCGACATGGTCCGCGTGTCCAAGACTCCCAGCCCATAGACGTTCATCTCACTCTGTTGCCAGCTCCCATTGGGAAGAACCTGGGTGACTAACGCAACGTGGCCGTAGTAGGTACCGCCATAGACCGCGATCGCTCCCACCACCGGGACCTGGCCCTCGGGCTGGCCATATCGCTGGGCAGCGGACCACCATTGAATGGCGTTTCCGTTCCAAGGGACGTAGCGGTGGCTCGCGACCCAGTATGTGCATTGACCCCAGGGGAAAGGATTGACAGCACTCGGCTTGGAGGGGATGACCTCGGGCAATCCCACTCCCGTCGGCAAAAAGTCGGCCGAGGGGAGGGAGGACGGAGAGACCGCCTTCGGCATCAAGAGGAAGCTGTTGGCAGCCAGCTGGCCGACGGTGCTGAGGTTGTTGTAGTTCAGAACGACTCCTGTGCGGACCCGGAAGCGAGCGGCGAAAGAGGTCAGCGTCTCACCGGGCAGCACTCGCACCAGCACGGTTGGACCGGCGGGCGGCACGAGCAGGGTCTGGCCCGATTTGACAGTCTGTCCGGCGCTGATCCCGTTCGCCCACGCCAACTCCTCAGTGGTGGTCTGGTAGCGAGCCGCGAACGTCGCCAGCGTGGCTCCCGCGGAGGCAGTGACCATGGGAGCAGGAAGGACCGGGATGCTGCCCGGGACGGCGGCGGGCTTGTCGTAGTACTGCCCAGCCTGGAAGGAGGCTGGGGCGGGCCAGTAGCCAGCCGACTGGGCAGCTGCCTGGATTCCCGCCGGAGCTCCCGAGAGGAGGCCAACGAAGAGCACGCCACAGGCGACCAAGATCACGGTGGCGTGTGTCAGGCGCAGATTCGGACGGGGCAAGTAGCTTCTCCCCAAGCTCCCTGCGGATTCGACAGCCGTCTCAACTCCCTCGTGGCGGCTGTTTGGGCCACCCTAGCAGAGGCCGGACCGACGTGTCAAAGCCGGGAACAGCGTTCGCCCCGCCGGGGCTGCTCGGCACCTGGCGTCTTTATCAGTCAGCTGAGTATTCTGGGTGCAACATGGCGTTCAACACCGCCTGCCTGGGCAGGACCTACGGCGCAGACTGGCAGGAGCTGGACCGCCAGCGTCATCTCGCATATCTCCTGGCCGTCACCGGTGAGCAACAGCGATTCGACGCGGAGCGTCCGCTGGCCTGCTTCGCAGCCGTTTACCTGCTGTGGCCGATCGTGCCGCTGCTCTTCTCGGATCCGAATGTCGGTCTCGACCTTACGCGGCTCCTCCATGGCGAGCAGGAGTTCTGGTTCGATCGGCCGATGGAGTTCGGAGAGCGGGTGAAGCCGACCGGGATCATCTCAAGAGCGGAGGAGCGACGGGGAATGGTGTTCCTGGAACTCACCTGCCATGGCGAGGACGGCGCCGGGCATACGATCGCCCACTCACGGAGCCTCTTTCTCGTCCGAGGAGCTCCATGAGCGAGCACCCTTCCCTGGAAGATTTCCCCCCGCCCGAGGGAGCGGCTCCCGCACCGCTGCGCCAGCGCCTCACCCAAGAGCGCATTAACGGGTACGCGGCGGCTTCAGGTGATCACAACCCAATTCACCTGGATGCGGACTTCGCCAGAGCGGCCGGCCTCCCCTCCACCATCGCGCATGGGCTCCTCACTTTGGGGGTGGCCTGTGCCCAGGTGGAGCGATGGGCCCAGGGTCAGGCGTGGACCTCGCGAGTCAGCTGCCGTTTCTCTGCCCCCCTGCCATCGGGACAGATCGTCTCCGGGACGCCCAGGGTCATTCCGGTGGACGCGGACTTAGTGACAGTCGAGTTGGACGCCGTGAGCGAATCAGGGGACCGGGTGCTCAGCCGGGCGAGCCTGGAGCTGCGCGCCTTCCCACCCACGAGACCGACCTAGGAGCGCGCCCCCGAGCCGAACCCGGCCCCGAGTCCGGCAATGACGTCTAACAGGCTGACGGCGCCGTGGGGGGCGGTAACGTCGAATCTCTGGTTGAAGTCAGACAGGTTGAGGTAGTCGTGACCCTGCCCAACCACACGCATGGGAAAAGGCGAGCCGCTGGTGGCGACATAAACCACGGCCGCGGTGCTGCCAGACCCCTCGGACACCTGAACAACACCCTGGCCACCTGCGGTTCCCGTGTGCCCACGCTTGGCGCTCTCGACCCCTTTCAGAATCGCCTGGGCCTCCTGTCTCGCGGAGGTCAGAGAGGCCAATCCGGCGGTCAGTTGCTGGGCCAGGGGGTTGTTAGCGGGAATCGAAACCCACCGGTTGGCCAGGAGCGGCTGCAAGGCACCGCCGTCGACCCCCTGCCACAGCGTCTTGCTCTTGACGTAGTCCGTCCCATGGATCTCGTCCAGTTGAAAGGTCAGGCCGCCTAGGTGAAAGGTGCCCGCGCCCACGGCGGCTCCGGCCACGTCGAAGGTGAAGGAGCCGGAGCTTCCAGACACGGGTACGACCCCTTGGAGACGGTACGACTTGGCGGTCCCCAGGGCTGCCGCCGTGTCCTTGATGATCTGCGGGCCAGACTTGGTAGCCTCGCCGTTCTGTCCGCAGGCGGCCAGCAGCAGACCCGCCACAACGGTCGCCAAGCCTCCTACCAGGGGCCGCCTCAGTCGCAGACCGGTTGGTTCGGCCATCTGCGGCGTCGTCACAATCACTCTCCCGGAACCCAAGGCCGTGAAATGCGGCCCCCGTCCCCCCCCCGCCGCGGGGGCCGGTGCCTGTCAAGGCGGCTACACTCAAGTGCCAGTATGGCAATGTTCGATCTGACCGGGCGCGTAGCTCTCGTCACCGGTGGGTCGCGTGGGTTGGGTCGGGCAGACGCCCTGGCCCTGGCGCGAGCCGGATGTGACGTGGTAGTGGCGGACTTACTGGTCGAATCGGACCCCAACCTCCAGGAGGTAGCCGCCGCCAGCGGTAGTGTGATGGCCCAAGTGATGGCCGCCGACATGGTCGTCTACACCGAGCGCACCGCCGCGGAAATAGCTCAGATGGGACGCCGGTCCAAGGCCGTGCAGATGGACGTGACTGACTTCCAGCAGGCGAGAGAGGCGATCGATCAGGTGGTAGCGGAGTTCGGGCACCTTGACATCCTGGTGAACAACGCCGGCTGCCACGACCACGTCGGGCAGCTCATGGACCAGTCCCCGGAGCTCTGGGAGCGCGACCTGAAGGTGAATCTGACCGGAGCCTACAACTGCTGCCAGGCGGTCTGGCCACACATGCGCGCGCAGAATTACGGACGTCTCATCTTCATGTCCTCGATCACTGGCGTTGGTGGTGGGTTCGGGCAGGCCAGCGCCTCAACCACCTCCGCTGGGGTGCTGGGGCTGATGAGGTCGCTAGCCCTGGAGGGGGCCCGACATGGGATCACCAGCAACGCGGTGGTGGCCGGCATCATCGCCACCGAATCCTTCCGGACAACGCCGCCGGAGATGGTTGATCGGATGGTCCTGCGCACAGCCCTTCGAGCGCCGGGCCAGCCCGCCGACGTGGCTGCGGCGGTCTGCTACCTGGTCAGTCAGGAGGCGGGATATGTCACGGGAGTCGAACTCCCAGTGGCTGGGGGCATCGACCTCTTCACCTTTTGAGGCGGGGTCGGCTCCAGGCAGTGGGGCGGCTCGTGCGGACACCGGTCCTGACTGCCGAAGCCGGGATAAACGCCTTGGGCCCAATGGGTTCTTGTCACCCACCTCAACCGGTATCCCCTTCAAGCTTGGGGAGCGGTCGGCCCGGGATCCTGCGGCCCCTTGCGGCGGACGGCCTCGACTGTGTGCTGGATCTGCCTCATGTGCGAGCGCTCGTGACCGGCTAGCCACCGCCCGTAGAACAGCACGGTGCGCTCCAGCATTTTGCCGGCGCCGGTGATGGTGGAGGCGCTCCGCCATTCGTGCGGCGGAAGCCGCTCGAGGCGCAACAGGAGATCCTCTCGCTGGTCCGCAAAGGCTCCGAACGAGGAGCGAAACCCAAGCTCGAGGTAGTCCGTGCTCTTGATCCAGGTGAGGGGGTTGATCGCCCGGATGGTCCGTTCGCCCTCGACGCCGATCGCCAGCATGCATCCGCCCCAAACATCCGCACAGGCAGGGAGATGAGCGACCACTTCGCCCAGGGACCACTCCCCCGGGCTTGGGGTGGTGATCAGCTGAGGTGGCGTCAGCCCTGAGGTGGCGGCCTCGATCCGCGGCACGGTCTCCGCGAGTTGCTTTAGGACTTGCTGGGAGGTTAGGGAGTTGCGCGGCACCCTACCGTCATCCCATCCCGCCAGCCCGAGCCGGAGTTGCTCGACGAAGTCGGCCATGCCAAATAAATCGGATCGGAGCGTGCCTCACGGTGGCGGCCAGGGGACCCGGCGCGAGGTCCGGAATCCGGCTAATTGAAACTGAACCAATATATATTCCCGACTGAAAGTCGCATCTTTACCCCTTCCCTGCTATAGTACCGGCCGCCAGACAGTTCCGGGCGGCGATACAAGGCACGACCGAGTGGTCCTGGCTAGCTAGGTGTTGGAGGATGCTCGGATTGAGCCTCGTCGACGTTACCCTGACCTGCCGGGAGTGTGGGTCGGAATTCATCTTTACGGCCGGGGAACAACAGTTTTATCAGTCAAAGGGGCTGGTCAACCAGCCCACTCGCTGCCAGCCGTGCAGGCAGCTGGCGAAGGCCTCGCGACAGGGCGGCGGTGGCGGCGGTTACGGCTCCTCGGGACCTAGGGCCCCGCGGCAAATGCACGAGGTCGTGTGCGCCGATTGCGGGACATTGACTCAAGTGCCTTTCGAGCCCAAGTACGACCGTCCGGTCTACTGCAGCGCCTGCTTTGAGAACCATCGGGTCGCGCGCTGATCAGGAGGGGATGACGGGCGACTGCTCACGCAGCGCCCGCATCGCCCTTTCCAGTGCCTCACCGTCACCGGCGCAGGCCCGGATGATCACCTCTCCCGGCTGTCCCTGGGGGTAGGAGCCGAAGCGCACCCCCGGGTGCGCTTCGGCTAGCCTGGTCAGCACCGGATAGAACTGCGACTCGGGGACTCCCGAGTAGTGCTGCTCGTCGTACAGAGTCGTACTCTGGCCCCGGCAGAAGACCGGGATCACCTCCTCCGCGACGGCCGCACGTAGCTCTCGCGGCACGCCCGGAAGCACCAGCAGCCACCGATCCAGGGGCTCTCCCGGCAGCGGGATCGCCAACGGTGGGGCCATGCCTACCGGGTTGCGCAGCACCAGCGCCCCCGCGGGAACGAGGGCCATTTTGAGATTGCCTTGGTTGGGCTCAGGGCTAGAGATCCTGCCGTCGTCAAACATGCGCTGCACCCGAGTCCGGACCCGCTCCAGGGTCCCGGGATCTAGGATCAAAGGAGCTCCCAGGAACCACCCCAGCGCAGCCACCGTGCGGTCGTCTGGCGTTGGCCCCAGGCCGCCGCAGCAGAAGATCCGCGCTATGCCTTTGCGCTGGCCCTCCCCCACCACCTCCGCGATCTCCTCGCGGGAGTCGGACACTACCACGATGCGCCCGACCGGAAAGGGCGTCTGACGTAGCTGTTCAGCCAGCCAGTGGGAGTTGGTGTCCAACGTGTGCCCCGAGAGAACCTCGTCTCCGATCGCCACGATCCAGCTGCTTTGGGTCAACGGACTGGCTTCCTTTCATAATTCTCCCCTCCAGGCACCCTTGATCTGGGAAGATGGTGGAGCACTAGTCGACGGAGATATAATCCGGCAGCTTCGGCTGCCTGCGCTGGCAACGACTGGGCTGGTGCCCACTCCAACAGTTTCACATTAATTTTGCCGCGCGGCTGGGAGGTCATCGCGCTCATGAATCGATCCGTCTTGATCCCGGTACTTCTGGCTGGAATCCTAGCCCTCGCCTATGGTGGGTTCTTAACCCGTTGGGTCCTGCGACGATCACCCGGGAACGAACGGATGCAGGAGATCGGCCAGGCGATTAGGGAGGGGGCGTCGGCCTATCTGAACCGGCAGTACACGATCATCGCCGTGATCGGGGTCGTGCTGGCGGTCCTGCTCGCTCTGGGGGGCCTGATCAACAGCGCGCTGGGATGGCAGACGGCGCTGCTCTTCCTCTTCGGCGCTGCCCTATCGGCCAGCGCGGGCTACGTGGGCATGAATGTCTCGGTCCGCAGCAACTACCGGACCGCAGAGGCCGCCAGGGGCGGGCTCGCACCGGCTCTGAAGGTGGCCTTCAACGGCGGAGCGGTCACCGGCTTCTTCGTGGTGGGCTTCGGCCTGCTGGGAGTGACGATCGCCTTTTGGATCATGGACAAGCCCCAGGCGATCGTGGGGTTGGCCTTCGGGGCGTCCCTGATCTCCGTCTTCGCCCGCCTTGGAGGTGGCATCTACACCAAGGCGGCGGATGTCGGCGCTGACCTGGTTGGGAAGATCGAGGCCGGAATACCCGAAGACGATCCGCGCAACCCGGCGGTCATCGCCGACAACGTTGGCGACAATGTCGGCGACTGTGCCGGCATGGCGGCGGACCTCTTCGAGACCTACGCCGTGACCGCGATCGCCGCGATGCTGCTCGGGGGTCTGGAATTCCACAACTTCGGGCTCACCGTCTACCCGCTTCTCCTGGGAGCGATCAGCATAGTGGCCTCGATCGTGGGGACGATGTTCGTCCGCATCGGCAAGGGTGGCTGGATCATGGGTGCGCTCTACCGGGGGCTGGTGGGGGCCGGGGTGATCGCGATCATCGGCTTTGCCATCCTGACGATTGCGCTCAACTCGAGTGGCGCCCTCTCCGCCAAGGTTCTCGGGCACCCTGTCATCAACCTCTTCTACGCGGGCGTGATCGGGATTGTGATCACGATCCTGATCGTGGCCATCACCGAGTACTTCACTGGGGCTCAGTTCAGCCCGGTCCGAGGCATCGCCCGCGCCTCCCAGACCGGCCACGCCACCAACATCATCGCCGGGCTGGCGGTTGGGCTTGAAGCCGCTGCGCCCCCAGTTTTCGTCATCGGAGTCGGAATCTTGGGCGCCTACGCCCTGGCCGGTCTCTACGGCATCGCCATCGCGGCGATGGCGCTGCTCAGCATGGTCGGGATCGTGGTCGCGATCGACGCCTACGGCCCCATCACCGACAACGCGGGCGGGATCGCGGAGATGGCCAACCTGCCAGACTCCGTGCGCAAGATCACCGATCCCCTGGACGCGGTTGGCAACACTACCAAGGCGGTCACCAAGGGCTACGCGATTGGGTCGGCGGCGCTGGCTGCCCTGGTCCTGTTCGCCGGCTACACCCTCACCTTGGGCAACCACCACTACAACTTCGGACTGGGCAACCCAACAGTCATCGTCGGCCTTCTCTTTGGAGGCATCCTGCCCATGCTGTTCGCGTCGCTCTCGATGCAGGCGGTGGGGCGGGCTGCTGGGGGGGTGGTCGACGAGGTTCGACGCCAGTTCCGGGAGATCCCGGGGATCATGGACGGCACCGATCGCCCGCTCTATGGCCGGTGCGTTGCGATCGTGACCAGGGCCGCGCAGCGGGAGATGATCATCCCCGGGTTGATCCCGGTGGTCGCGCCGTTGCTGGTGGGCTTCATCCTGGGCCCGGTGGCGCTCGGAGGGATGCTGATCGGAACCATCGTGGTGGGACTCTTCGTAGCCCTGCAGATGACCTCCGGAGGCGGTGCCTGGGATAACGCGAAGAAATACATCGAAGAGGGCAACTACGGCGGCAAGGGGACCGAGGCACATGCCGCCGCGGTCACCGGGGACACGGTCGGCGACCCCTACAAGGACACTGCCGGCCCCGCGATCAACCCGATGATCAAGGTGGTGAACATCATCGCGATCCTGATTGCCCCCATCATCGCCACCCACTACCTGATCCACTGACCCGCTGGCCTGTCGGTCCCCAGGGACCGGCAGGCTGCGGCCGGGGAGACACCATGGACGAAAACGAGCAGGCGGAGTATCTCGAGGAGATAGCTGACCTCCGCTCCCGACTGGCCAGGCTGGTGGAAGAGGGTGGCGACCCCGTCCTCATCGACGAGTTCACAGTCGAGCTGAGGATCCTGGAGGCGCTCCTTTTGGCGGCCCGGGAGGTGCAGCAGCAACTTCGGCTCGACTCCGAGCTGGGCGAGGGGCTTTCGGCGCGCGGCTTCTCCCCCCACAGCTTCAAGGAGGTGTATGCGTTCGTCTACGACAGCGCGATGGAGATAGAGCTAGGCGGGCGAGAGCTGGCGCGCGCGGTCAGCGAGACTGACTTCGTCGGCCTTCTGAGCAGCTGAGCCGGCATTCACGGACACGGGGACCCCAAGAGCGTGACTGGGGCAGAGGAGATCAGCGGCCGGGACCGGTCGACGGTGGCTACTCCGAAGGCGGCTACCGGCCACATCCCGGGAGAGGAACGACCCGCCCCAATCTGAGCACTGAGAAGCCAAAGTTGCGTGGAAAGTTGCCTGGAAAGTCGCCCATGGCGATTATGGTGCCGCCCCCCCCGAAGGCTTGGGAGAAGTTCGGCGCGGTGGATCCTGGCCCGCTGGAGAAAGCAGGGAGCTTCACATAGGCACCTGTTGTAAGGTCGGCAATATAGGCAGCGATCGTCCTTTTAGTGGGGAACTCGGTCCAAGTCAGGTACTTCCCAAATACTGACACCCCGGGAAAGTTCGGGCCGAACAGGGGACCCCTCCCGGAGAAAAAGTTGATCGCGCGGTCGGATCCACGGGCCATAATCCGAATGGAGTTGTGGATCTGGGAAAAGTCGTTGCCGACGGGCTCGGACCATCCGGCGACATACTCGGAGTTAGCGTCGAACCCCTCCATGCCGGCGAGTCCCACGAGCTGATGCGGAACGACCACCTGCCGGAGAGTCGTGGTCGACAGTGCCTCCAGCCGCCAACGGACGCTGGGCCCGAAGCTGCTGCCGGTCGCGCTAAAAAGCAGCCTTCCCCCCCAGAAGAAGGCACTGCCGAATCGCCCCGGGTAACGGCTGCTGGCGACTTGCCGTGTCGAGCTGTCTGACAAGTGGGCGGTCGACAGGGCATAGGAGTTGCCGTTGCTGAGCCCCCAGGCGATCAACCCGCCCACTGAGTTCTGGGCCAAGGTGAGGGACCCGGTGGGTGTTGAAGCGACCGTGTGGAGATGACCGGTGGCGGCGTCCCAGGTAAAGATCGTCTGAGTGAGGGGCTTGCCCGCGGGGCCAGCCGACTGTTCCCAGACCAACCAACGGCCGGTCGAGAACCCTTCGAACACCTGCGTGACCGGGGTCGTTACGGTCCCGGGGCTGGAGGCATTCTTCGACACGCTGGGACCAGGAAACTGCTCGATCCGCCGCTCGTACCCGGTCACGATATTTACCGCCACAACGCCCGCCCATGACTTTGCCTCGTCCTCCGCAAAGTACTCTGCGCCGTCGGGTGAAACCGCGAACGGCTGGGGACCCAGTCCCGGCTCAGACGTGTGAACTTGCTGGTGGAGTGCGTTCCGCCAGCTCTGGGGCAGGCTCACCTGGCAGGCGCGGGTGTATAGAAACCCGGTGACACTCTGAGCCTCCTTCCTACCAACCAGCCGCGGCAGCAGGATGGAGCCGACCACCAGTGCCGCCACGGCTACGATCGCCGCTCCTATCCTGAGACGGCTGCCAAAGCCGGTCTTCGGCGGGACAGGCTCGGGCGCTAGCTCTCCTCGGGAGTCCAATTTCCGCTCAAGCTGGCATCGCAACGTACCGCCGTAGCTTGGAGATGGCGCGGTAGGTCGCGACTGTGACGGCGTTCTCGCTCGGGCCCAGCTGCTGGGATATCTCCGAATAGGAAAGCGCCGCCGCAGCGCGTACCCCTATCTGCTCGCGCTCCCGCCTCGAAAGCGTTCCCAGCGCCCTCAGCACCTCCTCCCGCTGACGGTTGACAACCGCCTGATGCTGCGGGTCGATCGGCGGGGCGCTATTGCGCCAGATGCTCCCGACCAGCCGCCGATGGCGCAGCTTACTGCGGAAGTGGTCATTCACCACGTTGCGGGCGATTCGCAGCAACCACGCCCTCGCCTCCACCTCTGAAGGCTGGGCGCGAACGTACGCGCCGTAGGCGTGAGCGAGAAGCCGCGCAAGGCAGTATCTGTGAACTGTCCTGCCGTGCTGCAGGTAGAGATCTTGGGACGGCACCGGGTCCAACCCGCTGACAGCGCTGGCACCTCCTTCGCCGGCACAAATGGAAGCTATCGCGAATCCTCCCCTTACCACACCTTCCCACGCACTTGCGGCTAGACCCTTACAGAAACGGCTCGCGGACGGGCTGTGTCATCTCACAGCCCCCACCTATTTGACGAGGCCGCCATACTGTAGTCATAGCTACAAGATGAGTGGGTAGACGGTGCCGAGGCGCGGCACCGCTCTGGCCCTGGAGGTGACTTATGACTGATGAGCAGAGCAGAGAGAGTGAAATCCGCGCCGCAGTCGTAGAGGCGGCCAGGTCTCTTTTCAGGAACCAGGTGATGTCCCACACCGGACACGCCAACCTTTCGGGGCGGGTTGCAAGCGACGAGATGCTCTTGACCGTTGACGGGATGGTCCGGGATCTCAGCCCGGACCGCTTGGCCCGGGTCCGCTTCGATGGGACTGTGTTGGCGGGAACGCTAGATCCCACCAATGCCGAGATCGTGGCGATGCACAGCGAGGTCTACCGGGCGCGTCCAGAGGTTGGTGGGATCATTCACACTCACTCCCCCAACCTGCTGGCGTTCGCCATGGCCAACAGTCCCCTTCCGTGCCGTTACGAGGCTCTGCTCCGGTTCGGCCAGGCAGAGGAGGTGCCAGTAGTGCCTTGGGCGCCTCGAGGTTCGGAGCGCTCGGTCGGAGGAATCGTGGAGGCGCTGCGGGAGCATCCCGCCACTCACGCGGTAATTCTGGCAAACCATGGGGTCTTGGTGTTCGGGAGGAGTCCCCAAGCGGCAGCGGCGCTGGTGACAGTGCTCGAGGAAGCTGCCGAAGGCGAATTGGCCGCTTCACCGCTAGGGGGAGCGGTGGAGTTCCCGTCGGGCGCGCTGGACGAGGTCCGCGCCGCGATGGCTCGGGTGAGGTCGTGACCGCATCGGCCACGCACCAGGCCGAGATCATTCGGCAGTCCTATCGCGACCTGACCAGCTCCGTCCCTGCCGGGATAGAGAGCCGCCTGGAGCTGGCAGAGGCCGCCGGAAGAATGGGCTCTGTCGTTGCGGTGGAGGCTATGCGCGAGCCTTGATAGTGGACAACCCCGTCCGGGTGGAGTTGGGCCAAATCGTCCACTTCTCCCAGCTGATCGCGCGGGGGAAGGGCGGCCCCGCCGAGTTCACGCCGGCGCCGCCCGGCGAGCTGAGGCGATGCTGGAGGAGCTGACGGGATTGGCGGAGCTCGCTCTGGTCAGCGCGGGGATTCCAGCGTACTCACTGAGGGTGGAGGTGCTCTCGGCGCTGGTTGCGGAGGCGAGGGCGACCCAGGCCGATGAAGCTGGGAGGTCCACCTGATCCGATGGCTGCAGATAGGCTCGCATCGGCGCAATCTTCGGAGCGCGCTATGGAGAACGGCACTGGGTTCCTGTTGGGCAGGGTGCATCGCGCCCTGCGCTCAAGGTGGGAGCTGAGCCTGGCCGACCTCGGCCTTTCGGCCCCCCAGGCGTCGGTTCTGCGCGCGGCCGGGAGCCGGCCCGGCACCGGCCTGCGCGCGCTGGCGAGGGTCTTGGGAACCGACCCTATGAATGTCCGCCGCCTAGTGCTGAGGTTGGAGCGTCTTGGCCTGGTGGAGCTCAGGACCTCGAACTCGGACGCAAGGCTGAGAATGGTTGTGGTGACCGCCCAAGGGCAGCAGCTCATTGCAGAGATCGGACTCAGGGCGGGTGAGCAGGAGCGCCGCATGGTGACCCTGCTGGGCCCGGAGAGCCACAGTCGACTCCGGCATCAGCTGCTGGAGCTGGACGCCGGCTTGGCGTCCAGCGATTGAGCTGATTCCCGCGAGGCCATTTCTCGCCCTGGTCATCCGGCCAGCGAAGGTGCGCCAAGACCCGGGTACGGCCGACCGCACCCGGAGCAGCTGCCGTGCCCCACCAGCTCCACCCTCTCGACGTTGAACCCGATCTTGGCGGCTGCCCGCTCAACCCACTCAGGGACCTCGGGCGCGCTGACATCGAAGGTGGCCCCGCAGCGGTCGCAAAGCAGGTGCTGGTGGGACTCATTACCCGCCTGGACGGCCTCGTAGGCATTCACATGCCCAAGCTGGACCTTGCGGGCCAGCCCCAGCTCGACCAGCAAATCCAACGTCCGATAGACCGTGGTCCGCTGGAACCCCGGCACCTTGTGCGAGATGCTGGTGCAGAGCTCATCGGCAGTGGCGTGCCCGGGGCTTTCCAGCAGCGCGCTGAAGACCAGCCGCCTCTGGGGCGTCAGCCGCTTTCCCTGCTCGCGCAGCGCTTCCAAACCGTCCATGTGCGTCACGATGATAGCTGTTGTCCACTATTGCAACAAGCCGCACCGCGGGTTCTCACGGTCCTGCTCGGTTATGATCGATGAGAAGTGGGCAGCAGATGAATGACAGGAAGCGTCTGGCCGCGCTGGAGGACGCCCTCGCCAAGGTCCAGGATCCCGAGCTCCATCGGCCGATGATGCAGCTGGGGATGCTCAAGAACCTCCGGGTCGAGGGGGCAACGGTCAAGCTGCGAGTGGTGCTGACCACCCCTGCTTGCCCGCTTAAGGACCGGATTGAGAGTGAGATCTCCGCCGCCGTCGTGGGACGGGTCGAAGGGGTTGAGCGAGTTGAGTTGGAGTGGGACGCGGACGTCTCAAGGACCAAGGGGGTGACCGGACGGCAGGACATTCCCGGAGTCCGCAACACGATTGCCGTCAGCGCCGGCAAAGGGGGGGTCGGCAAGACCACCGTCGCTGTCAACCTGGCCTTTGCCCTGCTCCGCACCGGGGCTCGAGTGGGGCTCTTGGACGCCGATATCTACGGTCCCAACGTGCCCATCATGCTCGGGCTCGATGAGAAGCCGGCGGCCCAGGATGGGCGCATGATCCCGCTCCACAAGAGCGGGCTTGAGGTGGTGTCCATCGGGACCATAATCGACCCGGACAAGCCCATCATCTGGCGAGGGCCGATGCTTGCAGGAGCGCTCCGGCAGTTCCTCTTTGAGGTGAACTGGGGCGAGTTGGACTACCTCGTCTGCGACCTGCCACCCGGGACCGGCGATGTCCAGCTCACCTTGGCGCAGTCAATCCCGCTCACCGGGGCGGTGATCGTCACCACCCCACAGGACGTTTCCCTGGCCGATGTCGGCCGCGGGATAGCCATGTTTGAGCAGCTCAGGGTGCCGTTGCTGGGTGTGATCGAGAACATGAGCGGGTTCGTCTGCCCGCACTGCGGCGAGGTGACCGAGGTCTTCAGCAAAGGCGGAGGCCGTGAGCTCGCGAAAGCCAGAGGAATTCCGTTCCTGGGGGAGATCCCTCTGGATCCCGCGGTCAGGATCGGAGGTGGAGCGGGCCTGCCGCTCATGCTATCTCAGCCGGAATCGGCTCAGGCCGCGGTGTTCAAGGAGATCTCCGCCTCGCTCGCAGGACAGATAAGTCAGGTGAACTTCGAGGCTCAGGCCGCTCCGTTGATGCCGTCGGGGCCCCGGCTGCCGGTAGGCTGAACGGTCAGAGGATGCCGCGGGCGACCTGGGCAAGGGCCCGCTGAGAAGCGGCGCGGACCGCAGCCCTGGCGGCTGAGTCATCGCTGTAAACCCGCAACCAAACCGTCCGCAGCGGCAGCAGCCTCGCCATCAGTTCAGGGGCTGCCTCCACCTCGACCCGCTCGGTGATCGGGTCGAAGATGCTCAGCTGCTGGCCGTCAATGGCTGGGTTCTCGGGACGGGGAGCGGTGCTGGCGAGGTCCACCTCCAACCCAATCCCGGACCATTCGGATGGAAGCTCGGCCCGGATGCTGGCCTCAATCGCCTCGCGGTTGCGGAGGTCCGGCCGCTCGTCCACCACGCTGAGCTCGTGGAAAGCCTCAAAGACCAGCCGCCAGGGCAGCCGCCGCTGCGTCACGGCACGCCAGCCGTCGCCCAACTCCCGCTCCGCCTGGGATCGAGGGTGAAGTTGCAGCCGCTCGACCTCCGCCATCAGCGACCAGTCCGTCAGGCGCAGGTACTCTTCCAAGTGGTCCAGGGGGTTGCCCGGCGGGAGCAGGCCCTCGCAGGTCGGCGCGAAGACGGGCCGCAGATGCAGGTCAATCCGGCGTACGGTCCGATGGAAGTAGACATGGTTGTACATGTAGAGGCGCGCTGAGAGGAACATCTCAAGCGCTGGTGCCCCGTGCTGGTGCAACACCAGGGCACCGTCTTTGATGAACATGTAGTGGCGCAACCGCGGGAGGTCGACCGGACCCACCGCCACCCCGCACATGTAGGCGTCGCGCGGCACGTAGTCCATGTTGTCGGTGCTGATGGCCCCGCAGAGCACCGGCTTGAGCGCCGCGAGCCACAGCGGGGGGGCGAAGCCCGGCAGTGCTGCAGGCGCCATGACGAAGGCGACCCAACGGGGATCTATGGCCTCATCTTGACCGAAGGTCCCTTCGGGACTGCGGCGGAGGGTGGAGATGAGGTCGGCGAGGGGCCCCAAGACCAGTGCCCGCCCGATGTCCTCGTGATCGATCCCGTACTGCTTCAAGACCTGCGAGTCGAAGAAGTGCCCAAAGGGGCCGTGCCCCACATCGTGGAGCAGCCCCGCAATCCGCATGGTCTCGACTACCAAGGGCTCGGACGGGAGCCCGGGGAAGCTCTCCTTGAGGCTGCGATAGAGATGCGAGGTGAAAAGCCCGGTGAGGTGCATCGCTCCGACTGCGTGCTGGAACCGGGAGTGCTCTGCGGTGTGGAAGACCCACCAGGCGGACTGCAGCTGATGGACCCGCCGCTGCCGTTGCAGCCAGGGGTGATCCAGAAGTGCCTGCTCTGAACTTGCCCCGTCATCCAGTTGCTTGGTGATCTGGCAGTACTCGTAGATGGGGTCGGCGAGCAGATTCACCGCCTCGAACACCCGCTCAGGACCTCCCGCCACCCGCCCATCTTAGGCGGCCAGGGGCACGCTCAGTCGGTCTTGGAGAACTGCTTTATGGCTGCCGTGAGCATCACCAGGGAGGCCGCCGCGATCATGGCGATCTCGAACCAAACCGGCAGATGCCAGCCGCCCCAGCTGATACCCGGGTCGAGGCTCAGAGTCAAGGCTGGGGGAAGATGAATCTCACTGAACACCGCCTCTCGGAAAGGCGCCACTGCATATGAGAGCGGGTCGAGCTTGCTCAGCACGGCCAGCCAGGCGGGCAGGTCACTCAGCGGAAAGATCGCGCCGGAGAGGAAGAACATCGGCAGCACGAAGAACTGGGTCACCATCTGGAACGACTCCACCTGCGAGATCCTGGCGGCCAGCATCACCCCGAAGGCGGTGAGGGCGAAGGCAGTCAGCATCATCTCGCCGAGCAGGGTCAGGATCATGATCGGGTTGTAGGGAACCCCAACTGTTCCCGCGAGGGCGAGGATGATCGCCCCCTGAATGCTGGCCACCGTGGCACCGCCCAGGCACTTGCCGAGAACCAGGTTCCAGCGGTGTACCGGCGCGACCAGCATCTCTCGCAGGAAGCCGAACTCCCGGTCCCACACTATCGACATCGCGGAGAAGATCGAGGTGAAGAGGATGGTCATCCCCAGCACTCCGGGGAACATGAAGGTGCGAAAGTTGAAGTGGGAGGACTGGCTGATCAGAGGAGACAACCCGGTGCCCAGGATGTAGAGAAAGAGCACCGGCTGGGCCAAGGAGGTGAGTATCCGCAAGCGGTTGCGCGAGAAGCGGATCAACTCCCGCTTCCACACCACCATGATGGCGCGAAGGTCGTCCGCCAGCCCATTGCCAGCTATTCGCACCGGCGCGAATGTGGGCAGCGCGGCCGGGTTGGAAGTCGCCACCTCAGCGGGTCCTCGCCCGCATCCAGGGATTCTGGCGCATCTTGTCGGAGCCGGTCGCCTCCGCGTCCCTGATCGTGCGTCCCGTGTAGTTCATGAAGACATCATCCAGGGTTGGCCGGGCCACTCGGACCGAGTGAATTGAGATCCTCAGCTCGGCGAATAGGCGAGGGACGAACTCCTCGCCATCGGCGACGAAGAAGGCCACGGCCCCTTCGCTCACCTTCGCCTCTATTTGAAAGTGCTCCCGCAAGCTGGCAATCGTGGCCTGATCGTCGGCGGTGTGTAGCTCGACTCGATCCTGGCCGACGCTGGCCTTGAGTGCCTCCGGGGTGTCGCTGGCGACGATGACGCCATCGTCGATTATCGCGATCCGGTCGCAGTACTCGGCCTCATCCATGTAGTGAGTGGTTAGGAAGATGGTCACGTTCTCACGCTTCTTGAGCTCGGTGATGTAGCCCCAGATATGGGAGCGAGTCTGCGGGTCGAGGCCGACTGTCGGCTCGTCCAGGAACAGCACCCGCGGTGAGTGCAGCAGCCCTCGGGCGATCTCCAGGCGTCGCTTCATCCCGCCGGAGAAAGTTCTCACCAAACTGTCTTTCCGATCCCAAAGCCCAACCATCTCCATCACCTGCTGGAGGCGTTCTTTGACCTGCTGCTTGGGCACCCCATATAGCTCGGCGTGAAAGCCCAGGTTCTCAGTGGCAGTCAGGTAATCGTCGAGGGTGGTGTCCTGGAAGACCAGCCCGATGTGCCTACGCACCTGGGCCTGCTCTCGGACGACGTCGAAGCCGGCCACACGAGCCAACCCCCCGGTGGGACGGGTGATGGTGCACAGCATCGAGATCGTCGTCGACTTGCCCGCACCGTTGGGGCCGAGAAACCCGAATGTCTCCCCCGCCATCACCTGGAAATCGACCCCTTTGACAGCCTCCAACTCACGATAGCTCTTGCGAAGTCCGTCAGCCAAAACGGCGACCTCGGTACCGTGGGGGGAGGAGGCGGGCGCAATTTCCCCGAGTGTCACGGTCTCAGCTTGCCACAGAGGTCTGCCGGGGCGCTGGAGGCTGATCAGCCTCCAGGCTGGTGTGAAGGATGCTCGGTGATCTCGAAAACCTTGCCATCCGGGCCCCGGAAGTGTTGCCAGCGACCCGACACCCGATCGCCTCTCACCTCTCCCAGCAGCTCCACCCCCTTGTCCATCAGCTCCGCTATGGCGGAGTCGAAGTCGCTCACATCGAAGCCAACCTCAACCTGGTTGCTGGCGAACTGGAAATCGGGGTCGGGTCCCCCCGGACCGAACACGTCGAGCTCCCCACCTCCAGGAAGGTCCAGAACCGCGAAGTCGTCCTCCGCACGCCGACGCCTCAATCCCAGCACCCGTTCGAAGAATTCGGCCATCGTCCGAACGTCGGCCGTCTTCACTCCGATCCAGTGAAGACCCTCCACGTTCATACGGCCACCGGGTGGGGTCGGGCCGTCACAGCCGCGTCATCCCTGCAGACTGCTCAAGAGCGACTCTCCCACGGGGCTGCCCCAGCCCGTGCACGGGTCCCATCCCGGTCCAGCGGAGTAGGCGCCGTTGGTCCCCTGAGTGATGTCTCTGGTGATCCCCTTGGCGACCAAAGTCTGGTACAGGAGAGGGTTGAGATACCCGATCTCCTTGCCGAGAGCACCGACACAGATCGCGATTAGGGCTGCCCAGAGAGGAGCAACAGCGCTGGTGCCGCCGAAAACCGCGGCCTCGCCGTCGACCAGGATTCGATACCCGGTCGCCGGATCCGCGTCTCCGCCGACGTCCGGGACGCCCCGACCTCGAAAGTGCCCGGGATTCACGGATGAGGGAACGGTAGCGGGCGGCTGCCATGACGGGATGGGGAACAGAGCGCTGACCCCGCCGCCGGTCGCTCCGTCCAAGGGCTGGTCATTCCAAGCCGCCTCACTGCTGATCTCCCCCCCAGAGGCCTGGAGCCGAGTGCCGCCGCAGGCGAGCACGTGGGGGCTGGCAGCTGGGAAGTCTACGTGGGCCAGGCCGTCACTGAGGCCATCGGATGAACCGTTGTCGCCTGCCGCCACACAAACGGTCATTCCCACCAGAGCGGCATCTTGGAATGCCTGCTCGAAAGCTGCAATGGTCGGCGCGGGCCAGTTGGCCTCCGGACCCCCCCAGCTGATCGAGAGCACGCACGGGGAGTTGATCCGGTCGTGGACGGCCTCCAAGATCGCCGCCAGGAAGCCCTGGTCGGTGTTGGGCGCGAAATAGACTGCTATTCGCGCCCCGGGGGCGATGGAGCCGGCGACCTCGATATCCAGTGTGACCTCCCCATCCGGCCCATTGGGGTCCCCAGTTGGCTGGTTGGAGCCCCCATCCACGGGGATGGCAACCAGCTCGGGCGGTGCCATGCCCAGGGCTGCGAAATAGCTTGCGAGATCCTGCTGGTTGTATCCTCCACCGAGTTCCAGGAGACCGATGCTCCGACCCCGGGCGCTGGTGCTGTCGGGATACCGGTACAGCTGGGCAATGGTGGGTGGCTCAAAGCTGAGGGGAGCCGCCTGAGAGAGTGGTATCGACGGGTCGGGAAGGGGCAGCCGTCGCAGTCTGGGCGGAACAAAGGGGCCGGTTTCCAGCCCAAGCACAGCCACCACGATGTTGCGGAGCTCGTCTGGCAGTTCGGGCGTGGCTGCCAATCTCCGATTCTGAGGACTCACCCCGGAGTCCACTCTGAGATCGGCGTTGAAAGCCGCGGCAATGCCCGTCAGAGCGCCCGTTATCCGGATTGCGCGCCGTTCCGGGGCCGAGCCGATCACCGCCAGGCCCCGGCCGGTGGCCCACCTGATGACGGCTGCGACCTCATCGGGGTGCGCCCCCCGCAGGCTCCCCAGCAGAGCTCGGTCGATGTGATGGCCCTCAGCTACCGGCTGGCCCCCTACTTCGTCAGGTGAAGGGCACTGGACGTCCTGACGGGGGCGCAGGATCAAAGACACCTCTATCACCGCCTCACTGGTGGCCATGGCGGCGGCGGAGCCCGGGACGGGTATTTGGGCGCCTGTCACGGCAAGCAGTATCAATCTTTCGTCCACGGAGCGCCACCGGGCCAGCCGCACGAGATGTGGGACCATGATGGCGTGGGCCGCTTTGACCAGATGGTCGCTGAGGGAAGTCAGCGTCCGCTCACAGGGTGGGACTTCTCCTGGCTCGGCCACCGCCTTGAGGAAGATCCCCCGCCGTGGGACTACACCGACGCAGTCTTGGACCTGGCCCGCCACTCGCCTGACCTCCTGGACCTCGGAACCGGCGGCGGAGAGTGGCTGGCGGCGCTGCCAATACGTCCGCCTCAGACCGTAGGAGCCGAAGGGTGGCCTCCAAACGTAGCGGTGGCTCGGGGGAGACTGGAACCACTGGGAGTCAAAGTGGTCGCGTACGAAAGCCCCCGCGACAACGTCGACCAGCGGTCAGACGAGCCTTCCCTGCCCTTTCCGGCCGATTCCTTTCACCTCGTGGCGGACCGGCACGAATCCTTCGTTGCCTCTGAGGTGTCCCGAGTGCTCGTCCCAGGGGGCAGCTTCCTCACCCAGCAGGTAGGGTCCTTCGAATCCCTCTCTCGACTTATGGAGGCCCCTGAGCCGGCCTCTGCGAACCCCTTGGCTTGGACACTTGACCTGGCTTTGGATCAGCTCAGATCGGCCGGGCTGCGAATCGCGGTGGCCCATGAGACGAGAGTCGCCACCAGGGTCCTAGATGTGGCCGCGCTGATCTGGTATCTGCGGATGGTCCCCTGGGTCGTACCAGATTTCTCAGTCGCCAAATACGCACCAAGGCTCCGGGAGCTCCACCAAATCTCCACGAAGGAACCGCTGTCCTTCGAAGAGGAGCGCTTTTTCATAGTCGCGGAGCGCCGTAGCTGAGAGGTGCGGCGAGGATAGCACTCCGAGTAGGGAAGCTGGCAAACCTCGCCTAATGCTCCTGAGCAAGGCCTCTTGTGATCTGAAGAACGGCCACAAAGCTACGGAAGACGGTCAGAGTGGTCTCTCCCTCCACTAAGACCGTGGTGTCGCCGTCGCGGGTGACCCCCCTTACCGCTGCCGCCAGCTCCGCCAGATCAGCGTTGCGCAACGTCAGCCGAAGGTGAACGCCAGTGGGAAACTTAGGGTAGGAGACTGCCCCAAGCCCGGTGAGGCACCCGGTCGCTGCCGCGTGGATCCGCTCTCGAGCTGTCTTAGGGTGCAAGCTCTGGGCGGCAAATCTAGTGATGGATTCCTTGACCACCACCAGCGTCGCCCCAGGACAGAAGGGGGCGGTCTGCGCGGCGGTGTGCCGGTCTCCGGTCACCAGGGCCACCGGAACCCGAAAGTGGGCCGCCACCAGAGCGTTTATCCCCCCCTCGCCGACCCTGGCCCCGTTGATGGTGGCAGCGGCCACCGCAGCTGGATTGTAGGTGTGCGAGAGCGCGGAAGCAGGGCCGTCAACGGCGCCATGGTAGCCGATGAAGAACACGGCATCGAAGCTTTCGTCCAGTCCCTCCATCATGTACATCGGCTTGTGCCGCCCCGATAGGTACTCGGCTCTGCCGTGCAGCTCGTCGGGGGGGAGATTATGCATAGAGCCGTGGGAGTCATTCACCACGAACGCGCTCGCGCCGGCCTCCATCGCGCCGTCAATCGCGGCGTTCACCTCCTCGAGTAGCAATCGGCGCCCTAGTTCGAACTCCGACCCGGGAGAGACCTGCTGCCAGTCGCTGATCCCAGCCACTCCTTCCATGTCGCAGGAGATGTAGATCTTCATCCCGGAGCAGGCGAACTCGGCGGGCCGACTATTCCGCACGACCGGCTGGAGCCGGTGATCAGGTCGAGGGCGCGCCAGTCCTCTGCGGAGGCAACCCAGCTTGCCGCCGCCACATTGGCGGTGACTTGGGCGGGGCTCATCGCGCCGGCAATCACAGATGAGACCGTGGCGCGACCGAGGAGACTACCGATCGCGACCTGCAACAGAGAGATTCCACGCTCGCCAGCGAACTCCTCCAGCTTCTCCAGGATGTCGAACCGGCTCTGATCTGCCAACTCCGCAGCATGGGGACCTCCTGCCAGGCGCGTTCCTGCCGGGGCCGGCTGACCGCGGCGGTACTTGCCGGTCAGCAGCCCACTCGCCAGGGGAAAGTACGGCAGCAGCCCGAGCCCCAGGTGCTCAATCGCCGGAAGCACCTCCTGCTCGATGCCCCGGTTCAGCAAGCTGTACTCGTCCTGGGAGGAGATCAACTCTGTCAGATGCTCGGTGCGCGCGATCCCCTGGGCGTCTAACAGCTGCCACCCGGCGAAGTTCGAGACCCCGATCCATCTGACCTTCCCTTGTTCGACCAGCTCGTGCATCGCTCCCAGCGTCTCCGCGATTGGGGTAGCCGGATCTGGCTGGTGCATCTGGTAGAGGTCTATGCAGTCGACCTGCAGCCGACCAAGGCTGCCGTCGATCGCAGCTCGGATGTACTCCCTGGACCCTCTGCGGTCAGAGGGCTCCAGACCGGGCATGGACACACCGAACTTCGTGGCGACGAAGGCGTCGCCCCTTCTGCCCCTCAGAGCCTCCCCTAGGAAGCGCTCACTCTCTCCCGCTCCGTAGCTGTCGGCCGTGTCGAAAAGGTTGATCCCGTGCTCAAGAGCAGCCGACACCACCTCTTCAGCGCCCTTTTTGTCCAGCCTCCTGCCGAAGTTGTTGGTGCCAATCCCGATTTCTGAAACCTCAGGGCCAGCGGCGCCGAGCCTCCGTCTCCTCAAGTCGCCACTCAAACTCAAACTCCTGCTTCGTGACCTCTGGACCTCGGCCGGTCACGGCTTGGCCCAGCAAATCGGCCGCGGGTGACCGACTCGCACGCCTTTGATAGGTTCGCAGGTCGGACCCGGCCGCGGCCAGGCCCAAACCAATCGTGACCTCTGGACCTTGCCGCAATCTGGGGCCTGAAGGAGCGGCGGGCCGTGGCGACTTCCGCCTGGCGCCCCGTCCCTACCGCTCTGACTGCGCCTCAGCGGCAGCCTCCTCCTCCGCGCCGCGGATCCCGGCCACCAGCTTGTCCAGCCGATCCGCCAGGCCCGTGACATCGTCATCACTCAGGTACCGCGCGAAATCCTCCTCGACAGCCACCTGAAGAGCCGCGAGCAGCTCCCACATCAGGTCTCGGCCCTCCTCGGTGACCTCGACCCAGGTCATCCGCCGATCCTCCGGGGACACCCGGCGGGCCACCAGACGGCGCCTCTCCAAGCGGTCGACGATTCGGCTGACGCCGCTCTTGCTGTAGCAGGTTGCATATGCCAGTTCGAGCATCCCCATCCGGCCACCCGCGGCGGCACCGAGACGCACCAACACCTCAGCTGCCGAGAGCGACAGCCCGGTGGCCGCGCTCAGACGACGGTCGAGTGAGACCTCAAGCAGCCGGTGTGCCTGCAGCAGACTGAGGGTCGCCGCTACCGGCGAGAGCCCTTCATCCATTCCAGAACAGCGGGTCGGTTATCGACCACGCTCACCCGACCGCCCTTGGAGCCCAGCTTGAAGAACCCGCGCTGCACAGGCATCTCAGCCTTGGACCACGGAATTGGAGAGTCTGCCGATCCGCTCAACTTCCACCTCAATCAGATCCCCGGGGAGTAAGAAGCGCGGTGGAACCCTTTTGTAGCCGACCCCGGAAGGCGTGCCGGTCGCGATTACGTCGCCCGGCTCCAGGGTGATCACCTCACTGATGAAGCTGATCGCCTCCGCCACCGAAAAGAGCATGGCGGCGGTGTTCCCCAATTGCATCTGCTCGCCGTTCAGATAGGTCGCCAGTTCCAGAACCTGGGGGTCAGGGATCTCGAAAGCGGGCACGAGGCCTGGACCCATCGGACAGAAGGTGTCGGCGGCCTTGCCCACCGTGTACTGGCCAGTCCTGAACTGGAGATCGCGGGCACTGACGTCGTTCATAACGGTGTAGCCCCCGACGTGCGCGAGGGCGTCCTTCTCTGCCACCTGGTGACACCTCCTTCCGATCACGACCGCCAGCTCCCCCTCGTAGTCGACCTGCTGGCTGGATCGAGGCAGCCTGATCGCGTCCCCAGTCCCGATCAGACAATTGCGGAACTTGGGGAAGAGATTAGGCACGTCCGGCCGTGTATTTGCCATCTCCGCCACGTGGTCCGCGTAGTTCTGTCCCAGGCAGATGATCTTGTCGGGATCCGGGATCGGAGGCCCGAGTCGAAGCTCCCCCACCCTTCCCGCCAGCAGCCCATCGTCTGCCATCAGCCTGCCCGCCAGTTCCGTCATCTCCTGCAGATCGACGCCCTGTGCCAGCAGAGTTCTAACGGTGGTGGCACCACCCGATCTAACGCCCAACGCAGCCGTCGACAGGACCCGCCCGCCCTCCTCGAAACCCGCCTCCAGGCTCGATCCGGCCCAGTAGCTGACTAACCGCATACCTCACCTCTTTCGCTTGAACTCGGCGACTGTGACATCCCCCCCTATTCGGTGCGATAGGACGGACGCGCTTCTGAGCGCCAGGGAACACTAGCTTGGCGCCTTCAGGCAGGCGAGCGCCACTCCCCTGACCAAGATCGGTTGCCTGGACGGGAGATAGCTCGAGATCAAGCATGCCGCGGAGAATCCGCCGCGAGCCAGGATCACGCTTCTGACGGGAGCTCAACTTGGCCGATTCCAATCATCGAGTCTCAGCAGGGTTGGAGTACGGTGGTACTCATGGGATCTAAACCCCTGGTGGAATTGGCCGACGCGGACCGGCTGCGAAGTTGTGGACTGAGGGTGACGGCCCCAAGGTTGGCAGTGCAGGCGTGCCTGCGAGAGGGTGGCCACCAGGGTGTGGATGCGATCACCGAGACGGCGCGGGTCAGGCTCAGGGCGATGTCCTCCCAAGGTGCCTACGCTGTGCTGCGCGCCTTGGCAATGTCCGGTCTGGTTCGGGAGGGTCGAGCCCGCCGGCAGCCCTGCACTGTACTAGGTCCGGGTAGCTGACAATCATCATCACCTGGTCTGCCGCTCATGCGGAGAGGTGACTGATGTGGACTGCGCGATCGGGCGGCCGCCCTGCATGCAGCCCGCCGCCGACTCGGGATACCTGGTGGACGAAGCCGACGTCACCTACTGGGGCCTGTGCCCTCGGTGCCAAGGGGCCGGAGCAGTACACCCGAAGGCGGACTCGGTAACAAGATGAGGAGGATAGGCGATGGCCGATGACGACAGCCCGATCACAACCACAGACTCAGGCATCCCAGCGGCGAGCGACGAGTATTCCCTGACGGTCGGGCCCGGGGGCCCCACGGTCCTGCATGACCACTACCTGGTCCAGAAGATGCAGCACTTCAACCGGGAACGCGTTCCCGAGAGGGTGGTGCACGCCAAGGGCGGCGGTGCCCACGGCTTCTTCGAGGTGACGAGTGATATCACCGCGTTCACGAAGGCGAGCTTCCTGAGCCGCGTCGGTAAGCGGACACCTATGTTCGCGCGCTTCTCCACGGTCGCTGGGGAGCAGGGATACCCGGACACGGTCCGTGACCCTCGAGGCTTCGCACTGAAGTTCTACACCGATCAGGGCAACTTCGACCTGGTCGGCAACAACACCCCGGTGTTCTTTGTGCGGGACGCATCAAAATTCCAGGACTTCATCCACTCGCAAAAACGGATGCCCGACACCGGACTTCGGTCCAACGACATGCAGTGGGACTTCTGGACGCTTTCACCAGAGAGCGCCCACCAGGTGACGATCTTGATGTCTGACCGGGGCACTCCGCGGAGCTGGCGCCATATGAACGGCTATGGAAGCCATACCTTCTCGTGGACCAACGCGGCCGGTGAGCGATTCTGGGTCAAGTACCACTTCAAGTCCGTGCAGGGAGTGGAGAATTTCACCAGCGCCGAGGCGAAAGCGACGGCCGCCGAGGACCCGGATTATCATCGCCGCGATCTCTTTTCGAGCATCGCCTCAGGCAACGCCGCGGAGTGGCGGCTCGAGGTTCAAGTAATGCCCTTCGCCGATGCCAAAGAGTATCGTTTCAACCCCTTCGACGTTACCAAGGTATGGCCCCACAGCGACTACCCCCCGATCGAGGTGGGGCGGATGGTGCTGAACCGGAATCCGGAGAACTTTTTCGCCGAGGTGGAGCAGGCGGGGTTCTCGCCCGCAAACCTGGTTCCCGGCACCGGGCTCAGCCCGGACCGAATGCTGATGGGGCGCATCTTCTCTTACCACGACACCCACCTGCACCGAATTGGGCCGAACTATGAGCAGCTGCCGATCAACGCTCCCCAGGTCGGGGTCCACTCCTACAACAAGGACGCGGCGATGGCCTACCGTCATGGAGGAACCCAACCGGTTTACGCCCCCAACTCCTACGGCGGCCCAAAGGCGGACCCGACTGTGGCAGCCGACCTCGGTTGGGCCGTGGCCGAATCAGATCTGGGGCGGTACGAGCAGGAGCTGCACCGGGAAGACGACGATTTCAGTCAGGCCGGCACTCTGTTCCGCGAGGTCATGACGGACTCTGGTCGCGATCATCTGGTCGCCAACATCGTGGAACATGCTGGCGACAATGTCTCGGACCCGGTCCAGGAGCGTCTGGTCGCCTACTGGGCAAACGTTGACCCCAACCTCGGCGCTCGCGTTGCCGCCGGGCTGGGCCGGGCGGCAACCAGGCACGCAGTGCGGTGAGTCCACCTCCTACCCGCAACTGACGCCTGGGTCTGGCAGGAGTTGCGGGGGGACGCGGGTGGTCCGGCAGTTCCGGAAGAGCGCCCTCAGGGGTCGGGGTCTCGTCCGACCCACGGGCCAACCGGGGGATCAGGCACCCCCGTCACGGTGCCAAGACCTCACCGGCCCTCGGCAGACGAGCGAGATGGGTCGGCGGTACCGGGACGCGGCCGACGATGTTGGGCGATCTCAGCTTCGGCGGACCGCCCAGAGTCCGGACCACATCCGGGGCGGCAGAGAGCCAAGGGGCCGCTCCCTAGGATCGACCGGGCCCCGGAGCGTCAATCGACGCCCCGGCTCGACGCATATGGGGGCAGCAGCCCAACTCCTCCAGCGCCGGAGGCCGAGACATTGCGGCACCAAGAACGCCGGATACACCTTCCCGTTCCAGAGCGGCTCGGCTACCCTCCTCCAGCAAGTCGAGTAGTTGCCTGGCGACATCGACCCCTGAAGCCGTCACTCGAATCAGCATCTGCCGACGGTCCCTACAGTCCGCGCGACGGTGAACTAGGTCCCGGGCCTCCAAGCGGTCCACGATGCGGGAGAGCCCGCTCTGGCTGAAGCCGCTGCCAACGGCCAACTCCCGCATCGTGGCTCGTCCTTCCGATGCCGCCACCGCTCGGACTAGGATCTCGGATTCGCCCAGACCGAGGCCGAGTGCGGCCAGCGACAGGCCTTCCATCTCGCCGCTGAGCCGGCGGGACATGCTCAGGATCCCGAGCGCAGCGCTCAGCGTCGCACAAGGTTGGGCCGTTGTGGCACGGGCTGTAACAACAGGCAACGGTCCACCGAGTCCGCATCCGAACGTGGCGTCCACATCCGCCCTCACGGCAGGCAGCACACCCAGATAGGGCTGCCGGCGTGCAAAAGGGGCGCCACTACTCCCACTGCTTCGAACCCCGCGATCAGCGTCCATTCCCGACGGCGATTCAGGGCTGCTTTGCTGGACAGCACAACAATCGCGGCACTGCGAATATGGCACGGAGACTCTCCTGACCACAGGAATGCTAATGACTTCTTGGTAGAAGCCATTAGCCGACCGTGCCGACTTACGCGGGCCTCATCGCGCCGTGTCTGGGAGTATGACACGTGCGCGATTAGCACCCAAGTCCGCGCCTCGCAACAGCCGGTCCCCGTCAAAGTCCAGAGGGAGGGCAGTCTCTGGGTCTCGCCTGGGTTCACTGCTGCAGTCGGCGGTTCACGGGTGAGCATTCGGCCTGGCGGGCGGGAGATCGGGAGGGCGACTTTGCCGGACCCCTGCTCGCAACGGGCGGGGCCGTGGAGTCAGGTCCCGACCCTGCCGCCGAGGCCGCATCGCCATATACTTTTGGGAGAAGGCGATGGAGTTCGCCGAAACTGCCTCCCGGCTGATAGCTCCTGTAGATAGCCCTAGTGGCGAAAACGGGAGTTGGCTATGACAGTCCCAAGGCTCGCGGATCCCAATCGGCGCCAAGACAGCCCCGCCCGGCTGGCGGTTCGGCCCCCGCACCTCATGCGAGGGATCGAGAGGCTAGATCACAACGACGGGCCCTCCTCCCTTGGTCACGCCCGCGGCAACAGGCACCGTCTTGGAAGAGCGAGGTGTCCGACCCGGTCTCCGTCCCTGAACCGGTCACAGCGTCATATGGGCGGCCCTGTGCTGGCAGGTACCAGCCAAGCGATCGAAGGCCTCCGCCGCTGCGCCATCCTGAAACTGGGCAAACAGACCCCCATCCGAGACGGCCCGGCGCGAAAGCCACTGCCAGCGGCACCGCACCGTCCCGGGAAAGATGGCGGGGCTGGCGAATCGCCGCGCAACTCTGAATGTGAGCCGTGACCACCCCAGTGCGCGGCGATGATGACGAGCGACCTGGTCTGTCGGAGGGTGCGGCCCCCCAGCGTGGGGCGGCGAGCGATGGCGTCGCCAACCCCCACAACAGGAGCGCCGCCGGCGCGAGCTGCCGGGTACCCCCGCAGTGTCCAGACCCGAGACACCCTCACCACTTCAGCAGCCTGTTGGGCGGAGAGACGCCTGGTCCGGCCCGCTCCGGGCAACCAGAGTATCGCTCCTTAATCTCCGATCTGCACCTCGACCAGATCGTCGAGTCGATCGTGAGGGATCGTGAGGAGCACGATCTCCTCGCCTCCCTGCTCTATGAGCCGCTCCACGACGTCGACACGGTGCACTATCGCTACGCCGTCTTCAATGACCTCGAAGACGCCGCCCGGTTCGGGCGGATGAAGCATTTCGCGGAGCAGCTGCGTCAGGTACGCGCCCACCTGGCTCAAGTGAGGAAGATGCACTCCAAGTACCAGCGGGAAGGGTGGTTCCTCGATGCGGTCGCCATCTACTGCGGGGCCGTTCGCTCCCTGGCCGAAGACCTCGAGTCCAGGCCCGTCAAGTCCCGCGGTCTGCTGACCTTCCGAGACTTCCTGGCGGACTACATCGCTTCCGCCTCGTTCACCTCCCTCTCCGCGGAAACCAGGGACTGCCAAGATGCACTGGCGCAGATCCGCTACTGCGTCCGCATCCGCGGGCTGAGAGTGGAGGTAAGCCGCTACGACGGCGAAGCCGACTACAGCGCGGAAGTGGAGAAGACTTTCGAGCGGTTCGAGCAGGGCGCGGTGAAGGACTACCGGGTAAAGTACCGCACTTGGCCCGGTATGAATCGCGTCGGCGGGCAGATCCTTCAACTTGTGGCCCGGCTCTTCAGTGCCGAGTTCTCGGCACTCGACGAGTTCTGTCGCTTACACACTGGCTTTTTCGATGAGACAGTTCAGCGCTTTGAGCGCGAGCTCCAGTTCTACTTGGCATACCTTGACTACATCGAACCGATGCGGTCGGCGGGCCTCAATTTCTGCTATCCAGAAGTCAGTGCGGAATCGAAGGAGATCTTCGCGAATGACACCTTCGATCTGGCGCTCGCCAATAAACTGGTCTCGGAGCAGGCACCGGTCGTCCCAAACGAATTCCACCTGACCGGTCCCGAACGAATCCTCGTGGTGTCGGGCCCAAACCAGGGGGGCAAGACCACGTTTGCGCGGACCTTCGGCCAGCTCCACCATCTCGCCAGTCTGGGCTGCCCCGTCCCTGGCACCGCAGCTCGGTTGTTCCTCTTCGACCGGCTCTTCACCCACTTCGAGAGGGAGGAGGACCTCACGAGGATGACCGGAAAGCTGGAGGATGACCTGGTGAGGATCCGGGATGTGCTTCAGGAGGCGACGGGTGACAGCATTGTGATCATGAACGAGATCTTCACCTCAACGACGGTGAGTGATGCCCTGTTTTTGGGCAAGAAGGTGATCAAGAAGATCGTGGAGCTTGATCTCCTGTGTGTCTACGTCACCTTCGTGGACGAGCTGGCATCGCTGGGTGATTCCGTCGTCAGCATGGTCAGCACAATCGTTCCGGAGGACCCCGCCGAGCGAACGTACAAGGTGGTGAGAGGGCCAGCCGACGGCCTCGCCTACGCGGTGGCGATTGCGGAGAAGTACAACCTCACCTACGATCGGCTGCGGGCCAGGGTCGCGTCATGAAGGCCCACCTCCTATATGAAGACCAAGACTTCGACTTCGCGGGTCAAGTGCCAGCGAACCATGACGCCTTGGCCCAAGACCTCGAGATCACCACACTCATCGATGCGATGGCAGATGGCGACAAGTTCTTAGTCGACGTGTCGAAGCGAGTGCTGCTCGCGAGCCTCACGGAACCGCAGGCGATCCTCTATCGGCAGCAGATCCTCGCCGACTGCCTCGCCGAAAGGGAGACCATCCGGCAGGTGTACGCCATCGCCGTCGCTGCCCTCGAGGACAAGCGAGGCAGGTGGGGCTACGCGTCGCAGTACCCCTCATCCATCCTGTCGGGTGCGGTCGGTCAGCTCGAGGCGTTCGCCGTACGACTGAGGCAACTCCGAAACATTGCCGACGACAGTGGCGAGCGGTTTCAGTCGCGCGGGCTGAGGACTTTCTTTGCCGCCCTGGAGCGAGACTTGGACGACGAGTATTTTGCGCAGATCAATTCCCATCTCAGGCAACTCCGATTCCGTGATGGCGAATTAATCAGTGCCGACCTGGATCGGGATAACAGCGGCATTGGCTTCGTACTTCGCTCGGCAGGCCCCGCCAAACCGAGCTGGAGAGAGCGGCTCGGGATCGGGCCACGGTCCGCATACTCATTCACGGTCCCGCCCCGCGACGAGGCCGGGGCCCAGGCTTTGTCTGACCTGACGAGTCGGGGGATTAACCTCGTCGCCAACGCCGCAGCTCGGTCTGCCGACCACATTGCGAGCTACTTCACTATGCTCCGGGCGGAGCTTGGGTTTTATTTGAGTTGCGTCAACTTGGAAGAGCGGCTAGTGGCCAAAGGCGAGCCGATTGCCTTTCCTCAACCAGCGCCGTGGACGCCGCTCCAACTCTCGTCCACCGGTTTGTGCGACGTATGCTTAACCTTGAGCACAGACAGTCGCGTGGTTGGCAACGATATCGAGGCCGACGGGAAGTCGCTGGTCGTCATCACCGGAGCTAACTCGGGGGGCAAGTCCACGTTTTTACGAAGTGTGGGCTTGGCCCAGCTCATGATGCAATGCGGCATGTTCGTTACCGCGGTAGCCCACCGCGCCAGCATTTGCGCCGGGGTCTTCACGCACTTTATTCGGGAAGAGGACGCCACCATGGTGAGCGGACGCCTGGATGAGGAGCTCAGCCGCATGAATACGATCGCGGACCAGATCAGCCCCCACTGTCTCATGCTGTTCAACGAGTCTTTCGCATCTACGAACGAGCGTGAGGGATCGGAAATCGGTCGGCAAGTGGTCCGCGCGCTGCTAGAGGCGGACATCAAAGTGTGCTTCGTGACCCATCAGTTCGACTTTGCCAAGAGCTTCCAAGTTCAGCACCGAGACTCTATCCTCTTCCTGCGGGCGGAGCGGTGCCCTGACGGCCAGCGAAGCTTCAAGCTCGCCGTAGCTGAGCCGCTCCCCACTAGCTTCGGAGAGGACCTGTACCACCGGCTCGGCGGGTGGTTAGGGGAGGACCAGGCAGACACCGTGGCGACGGTCGCGGACGCGCGCGGCACTCTCTGACAGGTTGGGCTTGACCGGAGCGGGATGGGGCTGAACCCGCATTTGCGGCGCGCTGGCGTGGGCGCCCCATTTTCGTGGTCCACCTCGAACCCGGCCCGAGTCCGCGCCCAGACGCACTCTGGCTCTGTCAGAGCGCTGGAGGTCGACGGTGGCGCACCTGCAGCGAGGGGCCGACCGCTTCAGCGCACCACCAGGACGACGACGAAGACCACCAGCAAGTAGAGGAGATACAGATTGACGTGACCTGACTGAAGTCTGCCCGCCGCGAGCGACAGCCCGCGCGCAAGTGTCACCACTGGTCGATACAAGTAGGCGTCCACCGGCTCCACCACCCGCCGTAGATAGCGGACTGAGTGCGTGAAGAAAGGAGCCTGGTGGTAGTCGCGCTGGATCTCGCGCTGGTCGCGAAAGACTCCCCCGAATGTCGAGCGGAACAGGTTGGTGAAGCTGCTGGATGTGTATTGCATAGAGGCTCGGTATTCGCTTCCTGCTCCGATCCAGACGTCACGCTCGCGCCGCGCACCCCGACCTAGCAGCCGCAGCCCCCCCGCAGTCAGCGCGATGATGCACACCAGGCTCAAGAAGATATAAGTCGGCGAGATGAAGGCGTAGCTGAAGCGGGTGGGCACGATGACCATTCCATTGGCGTGGAGAATCCCGCTGAGAAACGTTCCCCCCACTCGGATGGGCAGCGCGAACTGGCTCGGGTGCAAGAAGAATGGTGGGAGCAGCGCGTTGAGCAGGCCGGGGACATGGGTAGCGCCCTCTACGGAGGCCACCGGCGCGCCAAGCCCGAGCGGCGGGATCAGGGCTGTCAGAACCGCCACCCCAGCCGTCACCAGCATCCCCAGTCGCATGGTGATAGGCACTTCCACCGCGTGCTCGGCGCGGCGACTCCGGGGAGCTCCTAGGAAGGCGCCGCCGAAGACCCGAATGTAGGCGGTCGCTGCCAGAGCGAAGGTCAGCGTCAGCACCATGCCGGCGGCGGCCATGTAGACCCGGCTCTCGGGGGTGGCTAGCACGCGGCCTCGGATTAGCATCTGCAGGCCCAGCCACTCGGTCTGGAAGCCGTTAAGTGGCGGCACCCCAGAAAGGCCCATGACCCCAATGAAGAACAGTACGGTGGACCAGCGCATGCGGCGTGCGAGGCCGCCGAGCCGGTCCATGTCGAGGCCACGAGCGCCCACATCGACACAGCCTGCGCCCAAGAATAGGGTGCTCTTCAGCAAGGCGTGATAGAAGGCGTGGAGGATCACTACCACCAGGGCCGCCGCCGCCAGAAGGTGCTGATGGCTGCTCGCGAACACCAGCGCGACTCCCAGCATGGCGACCATGAAACCGAGGTTCTCGATGGTGCTGTAGGCCAGCATCCGCTTAAGGTTCGGCACCAGCAGTGAGAACAGGACGCCGTAGGCAGCGCTGAGAACGCCTACGCCCATGGCCAAATAGCCCCACCAATCTGCTGGCGACGGGAGCAGGGTGACCACGGTCAACACCAGCCCGTAGATACCCATCGAGACCACGATGCCGGAGAGGGCGGCGGAGACGTTGGCCGGCGCGGCGGGATGGGCCTCGGAGAGCCAACCCTGAAGCGGCACCAGGCCAGCTTTGACACCGAACCCGATCAGGAAGAGCACGAAGGCGGCCGAGGCCAGCGCTCCACCCGCGGTGGGGTGGTGGGCGAGGAATGCAAAAGACACCCCGGCCCGGAGCGCTCCCAATGCGATGAAGCCGATTGCCATGGCGATGAAGCCGACCTTGGCGAGCACCAACATGAGCAGCGCCGCCTGGGGGCGCCCTGGGCGGTCGAACTCCAAGGTCACCAAGGCGTAGGTGGTGATCACCATCGTTTCCCATGCCAACAGGAAGGTGAAGGCGTTGGCAGCTGCCAATAGAAGCAGTATGGAGGCGAACGTCAGGTTCAGGAGGCCGTGTAGGCTCGCCTGTCGCAGCGGACCACCCACGTGGGGGGCGTATCCGGCGGTGTAGAGCGAGATGCCGGCTCCCACCACCCCGCTCAGAAGTAGAAATGTGCCGGCAAGCGGTGTCGCTCTGAACGCCAGGCCCCCGATAGGCGTGCTGATCGGCAAGGTGAGGCTGGCGTGGGCACCTCCGAGCCAGACCGCAGCAGTGACTGCGACGAGCAGCCCGGCGACAAGTGCGGCGGCGACCGAGAGGTCCGCCGCAAGGCGCCACCGCAGGACACCGAAGCCGAGCAGGCTGGCCGCGACGTATAACGCCACCGAGATGCCGAGAAGCTCAAGCGCCATCCAACTCCTCCTCTCCGGCGCGGTAGCGTTCGCGAGCGCGCCCCACCGCCAGCAGCAGGCCGTGCAGCAGCGCCTGGGGCGTCGGAGGGCACCCGGGAATGTACGCGTCGACCGGCAGCAACTGGTCGAGCGGACCCTTGCTCATAGGACTGCCCTGGAAGCTTCCGCAGCTGATGGCGCACGCTCCTGCCGCGATCACCAGCTTGGGCGATGGCATGGCGGCATAGGTGTCCAATAGCGCCTCCTTCATATTGGTGGTCACCACGCCGGTCACCAGCAGCGCGTCGGCGTGCCGCGGGGTGGGAGTGAAGAACAGCCCCAGGCGGTGGAGGTCCACATAAGGCGAGCTCAGCATCTGAAGTTCGGACTCGCATCCGTTGCACGATCCCGCATCGACGTGACGGATGTGCAGAGAATGCCGAAAGAGTTGCGATGTCGCCCGTTCGAGCGCGGCGACTTCCGCCTGCAAGGCTACTGGCGCCAGCTCCTTCTCTTCGTTCCATCGGAAGGTCGCGCGCAGGTGATCACGGCTCTGCACAGCAACTCGAGGATCGCTGACCGCGGTGAACGCAGAGGGGAATTCCCGGGTGCATCGTCCGCAGAGAACGCAGGCGCCCGCGTCGAAACGAAGCTCGCCCGCCAACTCCGCCCCGCTTGTGCTGAGGGCAGCTGTGGGGCAAAGGGAACTCGCGGCCAGAGCCACCGCCGGGGTCAGGCCCTGCCAGCGCACCTGGACCGTCGACGGGGCCCCCTCCTCGGCGGTGGCGGTGGCGGCGGCGCTAGGAAAGCGCGTGGTGTGGACGCCACTTCTTAAGCCTTTCGCGATCCAGCGACTCATCGGTCGAACTCTGCTGGCGAGAGGGAGAAGCTGGCTTCAATCACCGGATAGTCGGTTAGGTTGTTGCCACTGCCACAAGCGTGCGCATAAGGGTGCCAATTGACCACCGATGCCGGGCGCGCTCGCCAGCGAACCACCCTGCAGTCATGGTCAAGCTCCAACCAATGGAGCGTCTCGCCACCAGGCGACTCGGCCCACCCGAGGGAGGACCCCGCATGCCTTGGGATCACGACCCGCCCGTCGTCCGCAGCGGGCCAGTTGTCCAGAAGCTGTCCCAAGATCGAGAAGGACTGGGTGAGCTCTGCCGCGTATATCTGGAAGCGCGCCTCCGCGTCACCGTCGCCCACCATCGGCACGTCGAAATCGACCATCTGGTAGGCGGCATAGGGATGGTCGCGACGGACATCGCGGTCGATTTTCGAGGCTCGCCCCACCGGTCCGACCAGATGGTGCTCAAGGGCGTAGTCGGGATGAAGAATGGCGGTGGTGTCGAGGCGGTCAATGAAGGTGGCCGTCTGCTCCAAGAGCCTGCGCAGCCTCTCGGCGCGAGCTCCCCACTCCTTGAGTCGCGACTGAAGCCACACCCGGGCCGGCGCATCCGGCAGCACCTCCATCCCGCCCACGCGCAGGACTCCGCGCAGATATCTGTGCCCGGTGAGTCGTCCGCAGGCCCTGAGCACCTCCTCCTTGAGCAGACCATATTGGGCCGCAGCAACGAGTAGGCCGGTGGTGTCGGCCAGGCGGCCTATCGTGCCAAAGTGGCTATGCAAGCGCTCGAGTTCCGCCAGCAACGACCTCGCGTGACCAGATGCCGAGCTGATGTTCACCCCCAGTGCGCGCTCCGCCGCGAGGGTGAATGCGAGGCCATTGGCGAAGGCCGAGGTGCCCGCGAGCCGCTCAGACAGATGCAGTGCCTGAGCCAGCGTCTGGCCCTCGGCGAGCCGTTCCAGGGCCCGGTACTTGAACCCGAGGCGGAGATCAAGCTCCACGATGTCCTCGCCCCCCGATGAGAAGAGGAACTCCGCGGACTCCTGAGGGCCGCTGCGCACAGGTCCGAGGGGCAGCTGGAAGACGCCCTGGCCCGTGACCGACGGCCGCCGCGCCTGGCGACGTGCTTGGGGCAGCTCGGCCACAGCGTCGCCCTGGTCTCGCATCGGATGGTGCTCGTTCGGCCAGTCATGAAGTCGCAGCGGACCCGGTGCTGGGTGTCCGAGGGGCTCCAGCCCGTGCATCTCCAAGATCTCACGCTCGTACCAGCTGGCCGCATGGACGTCGGGAGTCAGCGACGCGAAGGCCATCTCCGCCAGCTCGACCGTGACCAGGAGCCAGGCCGGATCACCCTGCGCCTGGAGCACTGCGGTAAGGCGGGCCGGACTCTCGGGAGTGTTGGTGGCGAAGAGATCCGACAGCGTGGCGCGCGCTGCGAGGCGGCTGGTCGTCTTCTGGAAGGCGTTTTCGGAGCAGCGCACGTATGCCTCGTCCTGACGCCTCCACTCCAGTTGAATACCGACTGCGTCGGCCAGACGCTGCAGCTCCCCGCTCATTTGCTCACCACCTGGCTGGCGCCGAGCAGCAACGAGTGCAACGGTCCAGGAATCCAAAAGCCGAGCATCAGGACCCCTGCGAGGAGCACGAATCCGGGGGCCAGCACCGCTATCCCAAGCTCCTCCCGTGCTTGCGGCTCAGAGGGCCGCCCGTCGCCGAAAGTCATCCGGCTGAAAGGGGCGACGAGAGCGACGAACCCCACCAAGAGCAGAGCAGCTATGAGAGCCCCGGCTCCCCAGTCTGCCTGTCGCAGGGCTCCACTCACGATTGCGAACTCCGATACGAAAAGACCAAACGGCGGTGCCCCAGCGATGGCTAAGGCGCCGAGAATTACCAGCACCGCGGTCGCTGGAGCGGCCTTCACGACGGCCCTGACATCGGCGATGGTGGTGCTACGAAAACGGAGCAGGAGATTGCCAGCGTTGAAGAACATAAGAGTCTTCGCCAGGCTGTGGGTCATCATTTGCAGCAGCGCACCGACCACCGCCAGCGGCGCGCCAAGTCCGAAGCCAGCCGCGATGAGCCCCATCTGCTCCACCGAAGAATAGGCCAACAGTCGCTTGAAGTTGCGCTGGGAGATCAGAAAAACGACCCCGACGGTCATGGAGACGAGGCCAAAGGCCAAAAGAGCTGCATGGAGACCTCCCCCTCCAGCGCCCTGTGAGGGGGTCGCCAGTGACAGCACTCGGACTATGGCCAGCATCGCGCAATTCAGCTCGGCGCCCGAGAGCATGGCACACACTGGTGCGGGCGCCTGACTGTGGGCATCCGGGAGCCAGGTGTGCATGGGTGCCAGCCCCGCCTTGGTCCCGAAACCGACTAGGACCAACAGAAACCCCAAGCCCGCCAGGGTCGGGGACAAGTGCGCCCCGGCCGCGCCCAACACCGGGATGGAGAAGTTGTAGGAGCGGCCCAGAGCGGTGATACCAGCCGCATACAGAAGTAGAAAACCAAAGAGTGCGATCAACTCGCCCGCCACCGCCAGTATGAGGAACTTCCACGCCGCCTCCAGGGGCTCACGCGACCCGTAGAAGTCGACCAACGGCGCCGACGCGAAGGTGGTCGCAGTAACGGCGGTCCAAAGCAGCGCCAGGTTTCCGGAGACTGTGACCAGCACCATCGTCAAGGTGAAGAGGTGGAACAGCGCAAAGTATTTGCGTAGTTCCCCGGGCCGCAGCACATGCTCTTGAGCTGACGACCGAAAGTAGGCGATGGAGTAGGCACCGGCGAGGGTAGAGACGAACATCACCACCAGCAGCACGATGGAGTTTAGGTCGTCAAGATAGAGCCAATTCCCCAGGGCGCTCACTGGCCCACCAGACAGGACCCGGGCGATCAGAGTCAGGGCCAATCCGAAGGCGATCAGGGAGCTCGGGATCACAAGTGCGTAGCGAGTGGTGTCGCGCCGTGCAAGGCCACTCGCCACCGCCGCCAGCAGGGGCACCCCCAATACGCCCAGCAGCAGGCCTGCGTTGATCATCCCCGCAGCCTCGTCAGCTCAGAGGTGTCGGTGCTGGCCACCTCTTGGTGCATCCGGGCAACCAGGAACCCCACCACCAGGACCGCGATGAGGATATCCAGAACGATGGCGAACTCAATCAGGAGGCTGAGGCTCGGAGCCACCACCAGCCCGACCAAGAGGAGGCCGTTCTCTGCCGCGAACAGCCCCACGACCTGAAGGATCGCATCGCGCCGGGCGGTGGTTGTGAAGAGACCGAGAAGGAATACCGCCAGTGCTATCCCCAAGACCGACTCCGGTAGCAACTGACGCGGGAAGGGGATTCTGGTGGCGGCAAGGAAGCCCAATAACGTCAGCCCGGCGCCGATCAGCAGCGCCGTGGGGAAGCGGACGTAGTAGGAGGTCTCGCGATGCCCGGCCAGGATAGCCGCGGTCCGATAGCCGAGGAACCGGGGGATTATGACACCCTTGATGACGATGATGAGCAGTCCGAACAGCAGTAGCTCAATCAGCCCAGAGTCGGCGAACAGAGCAATAGCCAGACCACCGAGCAACCAGGATTGCACCGCGTATGCGAAGACGGCGGCACCCAGTCTCCGCGTCACGATGAACTGAAAGCTGACCAGGAGGATCAGAGCCGCCAGGATCACCTCAGGCAACATCGGCAGACCCTTCGATCGGGCACGCGGTCCGACTCATCAATGGCCCACCGTGTACAGGACCAACCCCAGGAAGGCCAGGACGAAACTGCCGCCGAGATACTCCGGCACTCGCAAGATTCGGATTTTCGCCAGAGCGGACTCAATCCCCACGAGTAGGAGAGCCGCTCCGAACATCTTGGCCACCAGCGTGGCGATAGCGACAGCAAAGGCCGCCACAGTAAGGGCATTGGCCAGGCCCAGCGGCGCTACCAGCACGTTGAGCCAGACGATCAGCAGCACGAAGACCTTCATGAACCCTCCCCACTCCATCAGGGCCTGATCTGGCCCTGAGAACTCGAGAAGACGGGAGGACTCGATCATGGACAGCTCCTGGGAGCTGTTGGGATTGTCGATTGGGAGACGACCAGCCTCCGCCAGCACCACCATGAGGAACGCCGCGGCCACGAGGGCGTGGCTCGGCACGATACTGGAGGCGCTGGTGAACAGGGTGTCGTTCACCACGAACGGAACCGTCCCCCCGGAGATAAAGCCCACGGCGAAGAACACCACGATGAAGGTGGGTTCTGCCAGCGACGAGACGAACCGAGAGCGGCTGGCACCCAGCCCCCCGTAGGGGCTTCCGCTGTCCATCGCCGCTAAATTGGTGAAGAAGCCCCCGATCCCGATAACAAAGCCGCTGCCCACCATATCCGCCATGAGCGCCCAGCTGAGCGGCATTGCGCTCAGCACGGGAATCAACATCGCGAAGGCGATCGGAGTCGCGAACACCACGTAGGGGGCAATGCGGAACACAAACGACGCCTCCGGCGTGACCGTGCGCTCCTTGCCCAACAGCTTCCGGAGGTCGTAGTAGGGCTGTAGAGGTGAGGCCCCCCGGCGTGATTGAACCTTCGCCTTGAGGTTCTCGATGACGCCCTGCAGCAGGGGTGCCAGCGCCAACACGGTCAGGACGGCAACGAGCTGGCCGAGCGCCGAGGCTAGCATCGCGTCATGAGTCCGGTGATGCTAATCCATATGGTGGCACCGAACTCCGGGAGCCCCCTGGGACCCCTGGAGTCACTGCTCATCGCGCAGCCATACGGGCAGGCCCGACCGTGCCGACCGGCGACGACGGCAAGAGACTGCATCAGCTGCAGCAGGTGTGGCAACGCGGCTCTCCTGATGAGGGCGGACCGAGGACTTCTAGATAGAAGCCATCAGTCGGCGCTCCGACTTACGCGGGCCTCATCGCGCTGCTCCGGCAATTCTCACAGACAGCGGGTGGGGGCTGTCAAGTTCGAGTCCCCCCCAGGGTCCGGAATCACTCCGATCGACTCCACCGACGCAGAGGTGCTCTGGCGCCCCCTACTCGTCGTGCAAGGGCAGGGTCAGCCGCGCTACTACTACGTTGCGACGGCGTCTGAGTGCGGCCGACAGCACCAGGTCCAGGTGGTTGTGGAGCACCCGGTGCCAGAAGCGGCGCGGCACCAGGATCGGAATCAGCAGGACCACTCGCCGAGTCGGCGATGGTTTGAGGCTGCCGATGTAGCGAAGCAGCGGTCGGGCGACCGAGTGGTACTGGGAGCGCAGCACCACCAGGGGAACCCCCGGGTCCCAGCGCAGCCACTCTTGCTCGACGGCGGCTCTGCGGCCCTCATCCTCGGCGAACACCACTGTCACGGCGAAGACCTCATCGCCCATGGAAAGTGCCTGGGAGAGCGCCTCCCGAGTGAGCCGGGAGATGACCGTGAAGGGAACCACAACGATCGTCCTGCCCCGTCGTGGCTTGGTGGGCACTGTGCCGAGCTGAAGCTCGGCAGCGACGCTCTTGTAGTACCGGTGGACCTGGACAAACAGCAGGATCAGCAGTGGCACTGCCACCACCACCACCCAGGCTCCCTCGCGGAACTTGGTGACCACGAAGATTAGGGTCGAGACCCCACTCGCCGCTGCCCCAACGGCATTGAGGGCAGCGCGCCATCGCCAGCCCGACTGGCGCCCGCTCAGCCAGTGGCGGACCATACCCGCCTGCGCCAGCGTGAATCCGGTGAACACCCCTATCGCGAAGAGCGGAATGAGGGAGCCGGTATTGCCCCCGGTGGCGACCAGCAGCACCGCCGAAAGCAGGCCGAGCGCCCAGATGCCGCTACCGAACACCAGCCTGTCCCCGCGGATCGCGAAGGCGTGAGGAAGTCGTTGATCTTCGGCCAACAGACTGGCGAGGACCGGGAGCCCGCCGAATGAGGTGTTCGCGGCCAGCGCCAGCACTAGCATAACCAGCAGGGATATGGCGTCGAATCCCCAGCCCCTGCCGATGGCGTATCCGACGATCTGGTTCAGGACTGCGTCCCCGGTCCTGGGCTCGACGTGAAAACGCTGGACCAGGGCCGCCAGGCCAAGAAGCATCGCTGCCAGGAGGATCCCCAGCATCAGTTCGGTCTGCCGGGCTCTGGTCACCCGCGGCTTTCGGAACAGCGGGACGCCGTTGGCAATCGCCTCCACCCCAGTCAGCGCGCTGCACCCTGCCGAGAACGCCTGCAGGACCAGTAGCACGCCCACGGACTGGAGCGCATGTGTCGCCAGCTGGGCGGACCCCGGCTGGCGGAGTCCGGGATCGAAAGGATGGATGAGGCCCACCACGATGATGCCAAGAATCACGACTATGAACGCCAGAGTCGGCACGAGGAACGCCCTGGCCCCCTCCGCCAAGCCGCGGAGGTTGAGGAAGGTGATGACGGCCAGGATCAGGACGCAAGCCGGAACGGTGTAGGGGATAAGCCCTGAATAGGCTGAGGTCAGCGACTCCACGCCAGCCGATATCGAAACCGCCACAGTGAGGGTGTAGTCGACGATGAGAGCGGCACCGGCCAGAAGTGACAGCCAGCGGCCCAGGTTGGCACGAGCTACCGCATATGCGCCTCCACCCCCGGGATAGGCAACGATCACCTGCATATAGGACGCGACCAACAGCCCCAGCAGCGCCACTATGGCGACACTGATCCAGGGGGCCAGGCGCAGTGCAGCAAGTCCGCCTGCGCCCAGTGCCACGAGCAATGCCTGGGGGCCGTAGGCGACTGAGGTGAGAGCATCCAGAGAAAGCGCAGATAACCCTTCGATCGGGTTGATCTGTTCCTTGGCGCCTTCGCTCGATCTGAGCGGCCGGCCGAGAATCCTGCGCCCGAGACCCACCCTCACCTCCTCAAACCGCGTCCGCAGCGAACCCGCTCGGGATGGAGGTGACTCCAAATCGGCCCCCGACCGCCCCGCAGCAGAGTACCGGGTCTTTGCAGCCGCTTTCTGGGCAAAGGGGGCTCTGCCCGGAGAACCGCCAACTCTGTGGGACCCACAGGCGCTCGGACCTCAAGCCGCTGGTGCGACCGGGGCGTCTCGGTCGCCGTTGCAGGGGACGCCGCCGCTCCGGGGATGCTTCTCGCCAACTCGAGCTGTCTCGAGCGGCGCTGGATGGACTTCCCTGGGGACCTGAGATGGAGGGCTGATGGCAAGATCAGTTCCGGCTCGTCAGGAACAGAACTGCAATTGGCAACCGCGGGAGATTTCATGAGCGATGCGACGTGGGCATGGGATCGGCACTTCACTGAGCGGGTTTGGAGCACCGAGCCAGACCCGCTGCTGGTGCAGTTGACCCAGCAGCTTACACCTGGGACAGCGATAGATCTGGGATGCGGTCCGGGCCGGAATGCCATCTGGCTCGCGACCCAGGACTTCCGGGTGACGGGGGTGGACGCCTCCACGATTGGGTTGGAGCAGGCTGCCGAACGCGCCGCCGCTGCCGGCGTCAGCCTGAACCTGGTTGTTGCTGACCTGCTCACCTACCAGATTCCGAGGGCCGCTTTCGATCTGGCGGTTGTGGCCAACCTCCACCCCGGCACCCAGGCGCTAGCTCAGATCCTGGCTGGGGCAGCGGAGGGTCTACGGGTAGGGGGACACCTGTTCGTAGTCGGCCACCACGTCGACGATCTCGGTCGCCATGGGCCGCCCAGTGCCGATCTCCTCTACACAGAAGACATCCTTCGACGAGTCACCCCCGCCAGCCTCCAGGTGGAACGTTTAGAGCGCGTCGAACGTATTCACAGTGACGGCTCAGAGGCGCCCGACTCCGGAGTACTGCTGTGGGCGAGCCGGGCACCAGAACCGGCAGACGGGTCCCCATAGGAGAATCAGCAATGCCCTGGCGGCGACCGTTGCGGAGGGATGGGGGGGCTCATCGGGCAACGGCCTCAACCGCGCCGCGCCGGTTAAGGCGCGAATCGGTTAACGGGACCTTATCACTGGCGCATCATGCTGGAGCAGATGAGCCGACGGGTGACCGCTATGCCGATCTCTGACAGGGAGCTGTCGAGTCCGCCCCGGGAGGCCCTCGGTCAGCGTTCCAGACGGCGACTCTCTGGCCTCCTGATCGCCGCAGTGATGCTGGCCGCCGTGGCAACCGGGGGAGAGGTTTGGGTTTCCAGAGACAGCTCGGGGCCCCCCCTGGGCCATCAGTACTCCAACCTGGCGACCTCCATGCTGAGCAGCGTGTGGACCTGGCCGACGGTCGCGACCGACCCGCTGGCTCTCAAGGAAGCCGGCTACACCCTCTTGGTCGACCGAAGCGCCGGAGTCCTCTCGGTGCAGTCGCCCCAGGGCAGGTACACGATGCCTCTGACCGCCCTGGTGGGCAGGACCGGACTTCCCGCCGGCACCCGCTTCACCGCCACCACGGACCGCTCCATTCTCACCCTGTACACCTTCGATCGGGCGGGCGGGCTGCTCGAGAAGGCGGTTCTCACCGGCTACCCCAGCTTCTTCACGGTCTCCTTTTGCAGTCAGCTCGGTCCGGACCACTTCGTGGGCGCGACCTTCTTCAGCAATGGGCGCGCGGCGCTACCCACGACCTGGTTGGACCGTGCCTTCAGCCCAGATCCCGTACCTGCCACGATCGAGCCGACGCCGACCACTTTCCTCGGGGTGCACCACCCGTACCACACGGCACCCTTCGCTCCCGCTCCTTTCGACCTGCTGTTCCACGCTGGTAGCGGGTGGACGGGGATCGGCCTGGTTCAGATTCCCGACGCGACGTCGCTATCCCTCACCGAGCAGGGAGCCATCGCCGTCAACTACCCGCTGAGCGAACTCGCGACGATTCAGGATGTTGGATCGGGCGGCAGCATCGCGCAACCAAAGGGTATCCCGGGCGGACCCGCGAGCGGAAAGTGGCTGGCCTTCCCATCTTTGGTGGTCACGTTTGGAAATACCACCGCCGCGGGTCTCCTCGCATATCACACCTCACTCACCCAACTCGGTGAAGCTCCCGTCGCCGCCCCGCCTGGAAAGCGCCCCTCCTGGTGGTCGTGGCCGATGGTCGACACCTGGGGTCAGCAGTTGGTGAGCGGTGCCGACCGAACCTCACCCCTGTACACCTCGAGTTGGGTGACCTCCTTTGTGAACAGCTGGCGGCAGCGGTTCGGGATAACTCACTTCACCGTGATAATCGACGCCCAATGGCAGGCGCGTCTGGGGTATCCAACGCCGAGCGCCCGCTTTGGGGGAGTCACCGGAATGAGGGCTCTGATTCAGAAGCTCCATTCCGAGGGACTGAAGGTGATCTTGTGGTGGCCTCTGTGGAAGCATCAGAGCGCGTCCGGGGTGCACACCCTGGCGGACCCCACCGCCCCGGGATTTCAAGTACAGACGGCCACTCAAATGGCGGATCTGCTGGGGTCTGGTCCGGGGCAATTGGATGCTAATGGGCTGAAGCTGGATTGGGGTTTCCTGGTCCCCACCCCAACCCAGGAGCACCTCGCCAGGCCGCAGCTCGGCATCGGCGCAGCGCTGCTTTTGCGCTACATGACCGTGCTCTCGCACTCCGCCTGGAGCACCCAGCCGGGAGCCCTGATCGATGGCAGCGCGGTGGCCCCGCAGTTTGGCGGTACCGAGGACACCTTGCGGCTCTACGACGCCGCGATGGCGTCCACATGGAGTTACCGGGCCAGCATCGTGACGGCGGTCGACCCCACCAGCCTCATCGACGGCGACGGATGGCATCTGAACCAGGCCCAAGCGGTTACCCACACCGTCCAGAGCGCGGTCTTCGGAGTCCCCGCCCTCTACTACGCGACCAAGTGGGCAGGGGGAACCCCCATCACCGAGTCACTGGCCAGAGCCCTCGGCGCGGTGCTCTCCCTAGGCCAGGCGCGGGGCCAGGGTCTAGCATCGCTGCTGGCCAGTGGACAGTGGACGTATCACGTCGGGGGCCGGCTGACGGCGACGACCCTGGCTAGCTCCCAAGCGCTGGCGGTTTACGGCTACAGCCACAGCGAGACACTCACCGGAGTCACGGTGGTGAGCGCCCTGACCACCAGGGTGGCGGTCCCCACGGTGGGCTCGGCCGTCGCGGTCGGGGTTCAAGGGCCAGGCGGACGGCGGGTTGCCTTCCAGCGACGAGGCAGCGGGGTCATTTTCACCGCTACTGGTGGGGAGAGATACCAGGTCACGTTCGACCCGGCCCCGCGACACCGGGCCGGGGATCGCGCGTTGCCGCCAAAGCCAGGCGAAGCTGCACGTCGCCGGAGTGGCTCGGGCCAGCCTCCGCAGACGAGGCACCACCGCCGGGCGGCGCCACCCCGCGAGCCTCAGCCCAGCCCTAGCCGCAACCCCTAATCAGCTCCATCTGAGCAGTCGCCGCTCTTCCCAATAGGTCTCTGGGGAGCGCGCGACGGTCGCCAGCTCTTCGAGTTCGTCCGGAGTCAGACAGACCTCCGTGGCCGCCAGATTGCTTTGGAGCTGGGCGGCAGTGACCGACCCGAGCAGCACGACGTCGACGAATGGCTGGGCCAGAGCGGCGGCCAGAGCCACGACGTCCGGTCCGACCTGTCGCCTGGTGGCGATGTCAAGGACTGGCCCAAGTAGCGGGTCCTGAGTTTGGAGCAATCGGCCGTTGGCCAGGGACTCTTTGACCAGCACCCCCCACCCCGCCTCATGCGCCGCTTCCAGAGCCGCTCCGACTGAAGGGTCGAGCAGGTTCCAGGTCGCCTGTACGGTTGAGAAAGGGTTGAAGCCGTCCACACTGACCGCCAGCGCCTTGTGAATGACCTCGTTCTGTCGGGGACCGCTGACTGTCAGCCCGATGGCCAGGCCGCCCTGGCGCAGGCGCGTGAGCTCACGCAGAACTTGAAGGTCGGTCAGGATGCCACTCTCCAGGGTCGCGGAGTGAACCTGATACAGCTGTAGATTCGCCCCCAAAATCGAGGCGCTCTCCTGATATTGCCGAGTCAGAGCAGCCAGAGAGTGATCCTTGGCCTCGTGGACTGCAGCGGTCATGCTCCAGTTCCCCACGTAGGTATAGCCCCACTTGGACCCACAGGTGACGGGGTCCACGAGAGGGTGCCGAAGAGCCAGCCAGCTTGCCAGATACTCCTCCGCGCGGCCGTAGGAACGGGCGGCGTCAAAGTACCTCACCCCGCCCGCATAGGCGACATCCAACAGCTCATGAGCGAGCTGCCGAAGGCTCTCCGGCCGCCGATCCTGGGAGAAGTCTCGAGAGCGACCTAGGTTGATGTAGGCGGGACGCCCGACGGCGGCCAGGCCGAATCCCAACCTGGTGGTGGCGAGGCATGAGCCACCCAGAACCCGCGTCTCCATCGGCCCAGTCTAAGAGGCAGAAAGCGCCGGTCCCAAACCACTTGCCCGAAAAGGGTCCCCCGAAGGCGTCAGTCCCCTCGCCAGGTGGGGTACAGCCCGGTATTAGGCAGCTGCTTGAGGCCTTGATTCAGGCTGAGGTTATAGGCTGGTCGGAGTGGCACGGCGGTGCCTGCCGGGGCGGCTGACTCTATGTCGGCGGCCCTCGCCAATGATCACCCTAGCGGCGTTTCGGCCGGGTGCGCCCATCACGCCACCTCCCGGGTGGGTCCCGGACCCGCAAAGGTAGAGCCCGGCGATTGGCGTTCGATAGCTCCCCGCCTGTGAAGCTGGGCGGAGGCAGAAGAGCTGGTCCAGGGACATCTCACCGTGAAAGATGTTGCCCCCTACCAAGCCAAAGTCGCGCTCCATATCAAGTGGAGTGATGACCTGCCGGTGGATCACAGCCCCGGGCAGATTCGGAGCGTACTCACCCAGGATTTGGACCACCCTATCTCCCAGCCGCTCACGTTCTGTCTCCCAGTCGGCGCCCACCAGACGGTAGGGGGCGTACTGGACAAAGCAGGTGAGGATATGTCGCCCCGCAGGGGCCAGTGAGGAGTCCTTGGTGGTCGGTATGACGCAGTCCATCATCGGACTGCGGCTCCAGGAACCTGCCTGGGCCTCCGTCCACGCGGCCTCCAAATGGTCGATCGAAGGGTTGATTATGAACTCTGGATGCTGGGGCCCGAGCTCCCTGCCGGGCATCGCTTTGAAGTCTGGCAGCTCCGACAGGGCTAGGTTGACCTTGGCAGAGCCACTGCGGCTCCGGTATCTGTCCATCTCCTCAGCCAACGGTCTGGGGAGGTGGTCACGGCCGACCAGCTGCATCAAGGTGGTCAAAGGGTGAACTCCCGATATCACCCGCCTGGCGCTCAGCTCGGTCCCGTCAGAAAGCACAACTCCAGTCGCTCGGCCGGACGATATCCGAATGGAGGACACCTCAGCGTCGGTCCTCACCTCCGCTCCATGCGCGGCCGCTGCGGTCGCGAGGATCTCCGACAACTGTCCCATGCCTCCCCGGACAAATCCCCAGCCCCCGCGATGGCCGCCCACCTCCCCAATTCGATGGTGGAGGAGCACATAGGCGGTGCCGGGCGAACGAGGGCCGGCCCACGCCCCAATCACCCCGCCGGGACAAAGCGCTCCCTTCACCGAGTCGTCTTCAAACCACTGGTCCAGGTAGTCCGCGACCGACATGGTCATGATGTCAACCAAAGCGGCCATCTCTCGGCGATGGCGGAAGAGGTGCCGGGTAAGACCCAGCGCATCGACAAGTTCCGCTGGCGACCTTGGCCGCACGCTGGGAGGGATTCTGTCCAAGAGCGGCCGGACGACCGCCACCAGCCTGCCGATCTCCCGGTCGTATTCCGCCAGCGCCGCGGCGTCGTGGGAGGAGAACTTGGCGATCTCCGCCTGGGCCCGCTCAAGATCCTCCCAATACAGCAGGCTCCGTCCGTCCGGAAAAGGCATGAAGTAGGCGGGATCCAGCGGATAAACATGGTAGCCAAACCGCGCCAGTTGGAGTTCAGAAACAATCGCAGGCCGCAGCAGGCTGACCACGTAGGAGAGGATTGAGACTCGAAAGCCGGGCCACACCTCCTCGGTAGCCGCAGCGCCACCCACCCTCTGACGCCGCTCTAGGAGCAAGACCCGCTGGCCCGCCCGAGCCAGATAGGCGGCACAGACCAGACCGTTATGCCCCCCACCAACCACGATGGCGTCGTAGTTTGTGGTCTGGCCCCAGGCCGGGAAGGAACTCATCTCGGCGCGCATGTTCTCAGGTTGAGGCCGTCCCAAGCTTTCGGCAGCTGCCAACCCTCTCGCCGAAGGCGCATCTGGGGTTGGCGATCAACCGCAAACTCCTCCACAATGGTGACGTGCCCCCTCAGGAAACCACAACTCTGGTCGTATTCGGGGCGTCCGGCGATCTGGCCCGCCGCAAGGTGTTGCCGGCGCTTCAGTCCGCGATGAGCCGAGGAGAGGTGAGCGGACCCGTACGGGTAGTCGGCGTGGGCCGCTCTGACCTGGACGATGACTCGTTTCACTCCCAGCTGACCTCCGACTCAAAGACGGCGAAACTCGGAGAGACCTCGCTCTGGGTTCGACTCGACTACTCGGACCAGGCAGCCTACTCCCAACTCCTGGCAACCCAGGACGGGGCCTCTCAGGTGGTCTTCTATCTGGCCACCCCGCCGGCGGTCTTCCCTCCGATCCTGGCTGGGTTGGCCGCCGTGGGGCTCAACCGCCGTGGTGACTCCTCTCGGCGGGTGGTGGTAGAGAAGCCACTCGGCCACGACTTGGCCAGCTCACGAGAGCTGAACCGTCAGCTCCAGGAGGCGTTCACCGAGGACCAGATCTACCGGATCGACCACTACCTCGCCAAGGACACCGTCCAGAACGTTCTGGCCCTGCGGTTCAGCAACGCCATCTTTGAGGCGATCTGGAACCGCAACCTGGTGCAGAGCGTGCAGATAACCGCTGCCGAGACCGAGGGCATCGGCAGCCGGGCGGGCTACTACGACCAGTCGGGCGCGGTGCGGGACATGGTCCAGAACCACGTCCTTCAGCTGCTCGCCCTGGTCGCCATGGAACCGCCCACCACGTTTGATGCCAACGACATTCGCAAGTCGAAGCTGGAGCTGCTGCGAGCGGTACGCCCGATCGACCCGCAGCTGGCGGTTCGCGGTCAATACCGGGGGTACCTAACCGAAGAGGGCGTCACGGCTGGCTCCCGAAGAGAGACCTTCGTGGCGGCGATGGTGAGCGTGGAGAATTGGCGCTGGGACGGTGTGCCCTTCTTCATTCGCACCGGGAAGGCGCTTCGGCACAGGACTACCCAGGTGGTCATTCGATTCCGGGACTCTCCCTCTCTGCGTTTGGACGGCCGGCGCCAGCGGCCCATCCCCACTTTGCTCCAAATTCGCATCCAACCCCACGAGGGGATCACCCTTCGGATCGGAGCCAAGCGTCCGGGGACCCGCTTTGAGATGGTGCCGGCGGGGATGAATTTGGAGTACTCGGCGCTATCTGGAAGTGAGCTTCCAGACGCCTACGAACACGTTCTGACCGAGGTTTTATCGGGGGTGCACACCGTCTTCCCAAGTGGCGACGAGATCGATCGGAGCTGGGAGATAGTGGCGGACCTGATCAACTCCTGGGAGAGGGACGGGCATCCCGAACCATATCCTTTGGGATCCTGGGGCCCTGAGGGCGCGGACGAACTGGTCGAACGGTTGGGCCGTTCCCGGTGGCTCAACCCCGGCGACGACCTGACTCCCCCGCCCGGTAAGTAGTCGACGCCGCGGGTGAGGGACCGAGAACACCACTCCCTGTCCAGGGATCTCCCCGTCAGTTGAGCGGAGGAGCGGAGACCTCCGGTGGCGCCACATCGTGCACTCTGAACGGGAGCTCTCTCGGAGTAGAGATCCCCAGACGGGCCACGATCCGATAGTCGCCGGCTACGGGGAAGACGAGGTTGAAAGTCAGCGCCAGCGCAATCCTCTGAGCCTGGCCGACCGGCAGCCCCGGGGGACGGGCCTGATTTATCTGGGTCTGCATCCCGGCGACCTGCCGCCCTTGGTCATCCTCCACGGATACGGCGAGCTGCTGGGGAACTGGCGGAGCCGCCGCGGGCACCATCACGGTGACGGCCACCGCTAGGTGGCTGAAGATCGGAGGGCTGCCTGGCGGGGGCTGGGGACGCCAGTGATCTGTCCACCCACCGCCGGAGATGTAGAGGAGTCCATTCACGGCCTCCACGTGGTTGGCCAAAATCAGGTTCTCGACCTCGGGGGACTCCACCAACTCAGTCGGGCCGCCGCGTCTGGGCAGAAGTGACGGCATTGCGAGCCATCTCCTCCGGCCCAAGCCTCGCCATCTCGGAGCGCAGCTGGCCCAGACCCACGCATCCGAGCCCGAGCGCGCGCCGGTGAAACTCCTTCAGCACGAACCGATTGCCCCAACTGCTAACCGCCGCTGCCCTCGTCTCCAGCCACACCCTCTCGCCGAGCTTGTAGGAGATGGCCTGTGCCGGCACCCCCAAGTAGCGGTCGACCTCTCCAGCGCAGAAGGCTCGTGACCGTAGGCTCTTTTGCATCATGAACTCCACCGCCAGCTCCCACGACCACTGCTCACCGGGGTGGAATCCCTGTCCGCGGGGCAGCTTAAGCTTCAGGTGAAGTCCGGTGTCCACGACGACCCGAGCGGCTCGCATCGCCTGCGAGGCGAGCAGGCCGAGCCGGTAGTCGGGATTCTCCAAGTAGCCCAGCTCCCCCATTAGCCGCTCCGCATACAGCGCCCATCCCTCTGTGTGCCCGGACACCCCTCCGAGCAGGGTCTGAAAAGGGTGAAGCCCGGCGGCGAGGTAGTAGGTTTGGGCCAGCTGAAGATGATGCCCTGGAACCCCCTCGTGGTATGCGGTGGAGACCTCGTTCCAAAGTGGGAATCTAGTCCGGCCCAGGGTGGGATACCAGGTACGACCGGGCCTGCTGAAGTCCAGCGCCGGCGGCGTGTAGTACATCGCGGGGCTGCCTCCTGGCGGGGCGATCATCGCCTCCACCTTGAGAACCGGCCCTGGAATGTTGAAGTGTGTGCCGTTGAGTTCCGCCATGGTCCGATCCAGGAACTCCTGGTTCCACGCAAGGAACTTTGCCTCTCCCTCTATCGCGCGCGCCGGGTCGTGCTCGAGCACTCGAACCGCCCCTGCGACCCCTTGGCCTGGGGCAATCCGTTCGGCGGTGATGGTCATCTCGTGCTCAATGCTGGCAAGCTCGGACCAACCAAATGAATACGCCTCATCCAGATCGAGATAGGTGCCTAGAAACTGGCGAACCGCAAGCGCGTAGCGCTCCGCGCCCACCCCGTCGTCCCGAGAGGCTGCGGGTGCGTACTCCTTTTCCAGAAACTCGGTCAGCCCCCAATAGGCCGCGCCGGCTGACCGAGCCCCGGCCCGCAGCCGTTCTGCAAGGTTCGTGTCGCCGCCCTGGTACTTACCCACCAGCACCGTGAAAAAGCCAGCGCCAGTCTCAGCCCCGGACCAAGCACGAGTCTGGGCGGCACATGCGAGCGCCTGGCGCCGAGAGGACACGAGCTGGCGCTGCATGCCCTCCCTTAGCGATCGCTCAAAGCCGATGATGGCTCCCGGCACCAGCTCCAGCTTCTGGGCGATCAAGGACCAGTCGGCGTTGTCGTCCTGCCGCATGAGATCGAAGCTTCCCCTGATGTGCAGCTGAGGGCCGAAGACGCTGACGCCGCGCATCCAACTGCCGGCGTCGAAACGATCGACCACGACCTGGAGCCGATCGACCATTGCGGTCCGCCCGATCTCCATGCTCGGGTCGCTGCCCGAGTCCGCACGCACGCTCTGGAGGGCGCGTCTGGCGCGGTCAGCTCTTGCCTCTTCTCCAGCGGGCGAGTAATCGGTGAGCTCGCCCGCGTAACGCAGGTCGCCGCGCGTGAGCGCCTCGACCGGATCCAGTCGAGAACTATCCTCTACATAGCTCCTGGCGATCTCATCGGACTGCGGCAATCGCTACTCCCTTCGTGCACTTGGAATCAGGTGTGGGTCACCCATGAAGAAGACCAGTCGCCGGACCTGCCCGGCAGCTTATAGCAGTTTCGGGTGATCCTTAGAACCGGCGTTCAGTTAACTAACTCCAACACCATGGAGATGCCCTGACCGACGCCGATGCACATGGTGGCGAGGCCGAACTGGATCTGCCGTCGCTTCATCTCGTGGACCAGGGTGACCAGGATCCTCGCTCCTGAGCACCCCAGTGGATGACCAACGGCGATAGCACCGCCGTTCACGTTGACACGGGTATCCTCGGGGTCCACTCCCCACTCCTGCAGAACTGCCAGCGACTGGGCGGCAAAGGCCTCATTCAGCTCTATCAGGCCGACCTCATTGAGGCCGAGCCCGGCCCGCTCGAGCGCCTTCCGGGTCGCCGGCACCGGCCCGATACCCATGATCCTGGGGGGGACCCCGGCCACTGCCATACTACGGATGGCAGCCAGCGGAGCCATGCCCTCGGCCTTGGCGTAGTCGCTCGACGCCAACAGGACAGCGGCAGCCCCGTCATTCAAAGAGCTCGAGTTGCCAGCGGTGACCGTTCCATCATCGGCGAAGGCGGGGCGAAGTTCTGAGAGCCGCTCCAGAGTGGTGTCCGACCGCGGCCCCTGGTCGACATCCACCATCCCGGCTACGGTCTGCACCCCGACCCGCTCGGCCCCGAACCTGCCCTGCCTCTCCGCTGCTACCGCCTTGTGGTGGCTGTGCAGCGCAAACCGATCCTGAGCGTCCCTGCTGATGGAATACTGCTGAGCTAGATTCTCAGCGGTCCGCCCCATGGAGTCGGTCCCATAGAGCTCCTCCATCCGCGGATTGACGTACCTCCAACCCAGAGCGGTGTCGTACATCACCTGTGCTCCTCGGGAAAATCCTGCGGTTGGCTTAGGGACCGACCAAGGGGCTCGGCTCATCGACTCAACTCCACCCCCCACCGCCAGCTGCGCGTCCCCGTGGAGAATCGCCCGGGCCGCATCGGAGACCGCCTGCAGACCGCTGCCGCAGAGTCTGTTGACCGTACAACCCCCTACCTCAACCGGATACCCAGCCAGCAGCAGAGCCATCCGGGACACATTGCGGTTGTCCTCCCCCGCCTGGTTGGCGCACCCCAGGTAAACGTCTTCCAGGTCAGCGAGTTTGGCCCTGGTCCTCTCGGCAAGAGCGCGCAGCACCGCTGCCGCCAAGTCGTCCGGACGGACCGTGGAGAGAGAGCCCCCGTATCGTCCGACCGGGGTGCGCACTCCGCCGATAATCACAGCTTGATTCATGGATTCTCCATATGGGGAGCCGGGACAAGGTGCTCTGCTGGCGTGAAAAGCCATTTTCAATTGTGGCCGCCGGCCCGACCCCAAAAGTACCTAACCCGCCCATTCCCGGGTACCGATCCGTTCAGGCGAGGACGTCCCGCCGAGCGACGGAAACCGCAGCCAGCCCGGTGAGAGCCACCACCCAACCGAACACCACCAGCAGCGTCACGCCCAGCGGCAGGTGGACGACCGGGGCAGGCAGAGCCCCCGCCGGGACGACCCTCCCGCTTGCCAGAAGGCTCGGAAGGTGGTTTAGGCTGGGCCCCAGAAGTAAGCCGCTGGCCAACCCCCAGGGCCCTGGAGCGGCGATGCGGTGGAGTTGCGCGAAGATCAGCACCAGCGCGTTGTCGATCGGGAAGAAAAGCACGCTGACCAACAGCCCCCCCGCCACTGAGCGTGCCAGGGTGGATATCGCTACCCCGACGACCACGCACGACCCAGCACTGATGGCACACGAGAGGACCGACGACGCCAGATTGCCCCAGACCACAGTCCGCAGCTCGGTAAGTGGCATCAGAGAACCCGTCTGGTGGAGGACCAAGATCCCTGTCCCGATCGCGGCCAGCAGCCAGTAGCCGATGAGTAGGCCCAGAGCAAGCACCATGGCCGACGCCAGCTTGGCCAGCAGCAACTGGATCCTTCCGGTTCCGCGGGCAAGAATCACCCGAATCGTCCCCAGCGAGTACTCCATGCCCACCAGGCGGGCGGTGGTGGTGAGCAGGATGAGGCCGGCTCCGGCGGCGAAGATGAACTGCAGGACATCGAGCAATTGGAAGACGGAGCTTGCGCGCAGCTGGGGCTGGTTGAAGGCCACGGCGGGGTCATCCGCCAGAATCAGCATGGCCAGCCCCAAGAGCAGAACCCCGATCACCACCAGTACCCAGGTCGGCCGCTGGCGGCGGAGTTTCAGAAGCTCGGCGCCGAAGGCCGAGGAGAAGGTGGCGCACGCGAGGCGATGTTCCGTCCGAGCGGCGTTGGTCGGAGACGAGGTGATCACAGCTCTCCCTCGGTCAGCTCCAAGAACGCCGCCTCCAGGTCTCGCTGTCTCGGGCCGATTGCGTCGGGAATGAACCCCGCCCCGCTGAGGGTGGAGTTCAGATCCCTGCCTCTTCCACTGGGAGAGGGACTGACGATGGTGCCGTCCTGCTCGAGACGCGCGGACTTGCCCCAGGACTGCTCGTGGAGCCACGCGAGCGCCGTCTCGACCGGATCCACGGTCACCTGGAAGTACCCCGATTCGCCCAAAAGCTGGTCAACGGGTCCCGAGTACACCAGCTGTCCCTGGCGGAGTATGGCGACGCGATCGCACACCCGTTCGACCTCTCCCAGCACATGGCTGGACAGGAAGACGGTCTTGCCCTGGTCCCCGAGTTGACGAAGCAGAGAGCGCACCTCTCGGATCCCTGCGGGGTCCAGCCCATTGGCGGGTTCGTCGAGAACCAGCAGCTCAGGGTCATGGAGCAAAGCGGTCGCCAGGCCTAGCCGCTGACGCATCCCGAGCGAATATGACGACACTCGGTCGTGCTGCCTCTCCACGAGCGAGGTGAGCTCCAGCAGCGCCTCGATCCGAGCTGAAGATACCCCTCCCAGCTCAGCCCCGAAGATGCGCAGGTTGTTGCGTCCAGAGAGGTGCAGATAGAGAGCTGGGGTCTCTACCAGAGGTCCGACTCGGGTCAGAATCCGATGACCTTCGGTCTGGACGTCGTGACCCAGCACCGCCACGGTCCCTGAGGTGGGTCGGATCAGCCCCAGCGCCATTCGCATCGTGGTCGTCTTTCCGGCACCGTTGGGCCCCAGAAACCCGAATACCTCCCCCCGGCCCACGTCAAGGTCCAAGTGGTCGACCGCGAGCCGTGACCCGAAGCGCTTGCTCACCCCGCGGAAGGCCAGTGCCGACTCCTGCATGGGCGAAGTTTGCACTACTACAGCCCAAGGACGACAGCTCGACGGCCGTGGTGCCATTGGGGCCGGTTAGCCCGCTACCGCCGCCAGAATCGTGATCAGCTCGATTAGTTGATAGGCGGCGTGAAAGTTGGGCGCTGTGCCCCCCACGGTGGTCGGGCCCAGCCGACTTACTCCGGGGACCAGCAGCGGGTTCTCTGCCATCGTCTCTCTGCGCAGGTCCACCTCAACCTCCACCGGGCCTGGAAAGCTGAGCGCCTCGACCCCTCCTCTGCTCTCCAGCGCTTTTGGCACCGCCGCCTCGATGAGCCGACATGCCTGCGACGGATGAAGCGACTCCGCGGTCCGCGAACCCAGCGCTCGTTTCACGACGACCGTGGTCACGCCTTTGATCACGGCGGCGGCCTCCGCGGCCACCGTGTCGTCCCCGCAGACCATTACCGCTGGCACCCCATGATGGGCGGCAAAAGCCGCGTTGAGCCCAATCTCGCCAAGGGACCTGCCGTTGCAGCGAACGTCGCTCACGCAGGTTCCATTGATGGTGTGGGAGAGCACCGAGGTTGCGGTTCCTGCCTTGCCGTGATAGCCGATAAAGATGGCCGCATCAGCCCCCTCGACTCCGGTCATCATGCTGAGCCGCCGCGGCCTGCCGCGTACCAATCGCGCACGCTCATCCAACTCCTCCGGAAGGATGTTGGTAAAGGGCCCGTGGGCGTCGCTCACCGTGACCTCCATCGCGGCGGAGAAGGCAAGAGCCCCTCGGACTGCGGCACTCGCCTCCGCGGTCATCAGGTGGCGGTTGCGCTGGTAGTCGATCTCGCCCGGGACCACGTCGGTGCCGGTCACTGCACCGGCAATGCCCTCCATGTCGACGGATATCAGGACTCGCACAGCTACCTCCTCAAACTTGAGCCAACAGCGGGGAGCATACGCAGTCGCCTTTGCGCGATCTCATGGGCCAGCCAACGAGAGCCGCGAACACCTGAGACCTCGGGCCGGCCAGTGCCATCGCGGCCGGGTCGGGCTCCAATCGGGGAGGGTCGCCGTGGCCGTGGCCGTGGCCGTCCGAATTGCTGCTCAACCACCCGGAGATGTCGAAGGCTGAGAGTGGGCCAAACGGCGCGGGTGCGACGACGGGCTCACGGTCGGCCGGGGGCCTTGCGGTGAGTTCAGAAGCGATCCACGATCCATCCGTGCACCTCTGCGATGTGGCGTGCCGGCACCTGCAGATGACCCATGACCTGGACGAGGTGGGGCTCAGCGCTGGGGCAGGTGTCGGCCAGCCACCGGCGATGGGCCCATGGCAGCATCAGGTCATCGCCGCCATGCCAGACCTGGGTCGGGACCCGGCTCGTCGCAAAGGAGGGGCGGGCGTGGTCCGGGGGCACCGGGCCACCAAGTTCTGGACGATGCGGACCCTCACCGGCGGGACGAGCGAGGTCGGGGATACTACCGCGTAAACCTGTTGCGCATCCTGAACTACAATCGGGCAGTGAGTTCCGTGGGCCGCCCCGCCGGGGCCCCTTCGGTTCGA
>DATLQZ010000025.1:0-1941 GCA_035534915.1 Candidatus Dormiibacterota bacterium | reverse complement strand
ACGGCCTTCCTCAACGGCGCGATCATGGACTCCGGGGTCAGACACCATCTCTGGAGGAGCTGGGGACTGTGCGAGCGCCATGGGTGGGCCTACGCGGTGTTGGAGATCGAAGTCAACGGGGGGCGGCCATTCAGCACCACGATCCTCTTGGCTGACCTGATGGTGAGGGCGGTGCGACTGATGCGCCGCACCCGTCGTCTGCCATGGCCGGTCCCTCTACACCGACTGCGTGTGGGGGCCAAGTGCTTCACATGTGAGTTCGTGGCCATGATCGCCCGAGTCAACGGTGCTTTCCCTGCCTCTGAGGAGTCGGCTGCCGGTGGTCAGACGACTCGATTCACAGCCCTCCTCAAGTCCTCTGAGGCGCTCTGGCGTCCGCTTGCCTGCCCCGCGTGCGGCGGTGGGCGAGGGCCCCTATGTCGGCCCCATCTGCTGGCGGGGCGACCTCCGGGGCTCCGGGAGGAGATGGAAAGATATCTCTCTGGTCTCAGCGGCAGGTTGGAGACATATCTTCGCTCCATGACTTGGCGCGGGCCCGTTGCGAGTGAGCTTGAGGGTGTCGCCTGGATTGAGGCTCTGGGCTGGTTCTACGGCTGGCGCACACCTCTGAGCGCTGTGGAGGATGGCTGAGGCGACGGAGGCGCTCCCACAAGGGGCAGGCGGTCCTACTCAAGCGGAGATGCGCATTCGCCCCCACCGGCAGAGCCGGAGCGGGCACCGCGATCTTGGCCTTGGCGTCTACCACGAATGCGCCGTCGGTCGTCACCGTGACCGGGTTGCACTCGATTTCAGCCAGTGCCGGATGGGTGTCGGCGAGGGAAGCCAGCCTGGCGATGAGGTCCACGGCGGCAGCCACATCCACCTGCGGGTTGCCGCGGAATCCGGCCAGCAGAGGAAAGGTGGTGAGCTCCTCCAGCATCTCTAGTCACTGTTGCGGACCCTGATCGAGGTGTCGGGGAGAAGTTCGACGGCAGTTCCTCGGGCGCCGCATGCCACCACGGTCCCGAACTGAGGGTCTCTGACTGCGCCAGCCAGCAGCTCAACCCCCTGCTCCAACTGTGGCTGCAGGACGAACCCGTCTACCCTTCCTGGAATCGCATCAGCACATCGGCAGTGATCTCTGTGGGGAACTCAACGGTGACAACTCCGGGCTCCGACCTGGTATGGACGGGGTACCCGCTTGCCGAGAAGACCTCAAGCATTGCTCTGTTCTCCGGCAGCACGGTCGCCTCGAAGACATCGATCCCCATGCTCCTTGCCGCCTCGGCCATCTGCGCCAGGATTATCGAGGCGATACCCGGCCCCTGGAGCGGGTCGGCCACGGTGAACGCAACCTCTGCTCGACCGGCGGAGGTGCGAACGCAGAAGCCGGGGGCGGCGGTCCTGGCGGGGTTGCCGGGCAGCGCCATCAGGCCGAAGGCGTGGTCTCCGTCCACCTCACCTGCACCAGCAGCTCGGCGGTCCGTTCGGTATCGACTGTCCCAGCGAAGAATCTGGGAGCCAGCGAGTCCGCCGACAGGCCCTCCAGCAAGTCCCGCACCAGAGCGGCGTCTTCTCTCGCAAACGGACGGAGGTGGAGGGTGGAGCCGTCGCGCAGCACGATGTCGCTTTCCGCCAGCAGGGCTCGTGAGTCTGGAATCATCGCAGCTCCAATTCGGCCCCGGGGCGCGTCGTCGTCGCCGATGGTTACCCCCCAGTGAGCAGGGATCTCAATCGGTGAGGGTGGGATCAGGTGAATCCACTCGCTCCGAAAGAGGTGCTAACCCGGTGCCGCGACAGGCTGCCAGCGAACATGATCTGGACATGGCGACAGAGTTGCTACTGGCTCAGCGGATGGCGGAGAGGGATGACCTGGGTGGAGCGGTTCCGGAGTCAAGCACTCTGGGTCAGCTCGCTGAATGGCAGGAGATGATGGCACTGCTCCTGTGCGCTTACCCAGAG
>DATLQZ010000024.1:0-6252 GCA_035534915.1 Candidatus Dormiibacterota bacterium | reverse complement strand
GAGTAAATCGCCGCCATGAACACCGCCTGGGCGGCACCGGCGAAGGCCGCCGCCACCAGGTCGACGAAAAGATTGGGAACCAGGCCAAGCGGGATGAGCGGCAGGCCACTGAGGGCGGCGGACACAAGCAGAATCCGCATGATGCCGACCCGGCCGCCCAAGCCCATCATCAGCAGCGGCCCCAGCACCGATCCGAGCCCGAAGCCGGACAGCAGCAGCCCGTATGCCACGGCGTCACCGCGCAGGTTCGCGGTGGCCACAGCCGGGAGGATCCCGATGCTCGCCATGGTGAGACTGCAGTGCAGGCCCACCCACAGCAGGAGCGTCCCGATGGGCGTCTGACGGCGCACATACGACAGCCCCTGGGCGATGGGGGTCAGAATCCCCTGTCCGGCCCCGGTCGACCTGCTGGGGGTGCTCACCGCGTGGCGCACGTGCCAGAACAGCGCCATGCCGGCAAGGTAGAAGCAGCTGCAGGTGAAAAAGGTCGCCCCAGGGCCTGCGGTCGTCAGGACCACCGTCCCGATCGCGGGCCCGGTCAGCTCGGCTCCCTGCTGGGCGATTCGGGCGGTCATGCTGGCGTTCAACAGCCGATCCTGGCCGACCAGCTCGGGGATCATCGCCTGCCATGCCGGGCCCTGGACCGAGTTCCCAAAGCCCACCACGGCCGTGAGCACCAAGAGGTTGGCGAGGTCGAGCCTTCCCGAGACTGTGAGCGCGGCCGCCGCCAGGCAGCTGACGGCGTTGATGAGCTGACCAGATGCCGCCATCCGGGCGCGATTGCGTCGGTCCGCCACCCCCCCCGCGAAGAGACCGAAGAACATCGAGGGCAGCAGCAGCAGCATGCTCACCAGGCTCGGCCACACAGCCGAGTGATGCCCGAGGCGGTAGGCCTCCCAGCCCGCGACCAGGATCACGGCGAAGCGTCCGGAGTTGCCGCTGAGCGCTCCGCCCCAGACCCAGCGGAACGGAACGATCTGCAAGGCTGAGAAAAGGTTCCTGAAAAACCCGCCGCCGGCTGCTTTAGTTGGGTTGGGTGCCGACCCGCCGCGGAGTGTCAACCTGGACCTCTCAATCTCGTCTGCCGACCCGCGCATCTGATCCACCGGCCGGCGACAAGCTGGGTCCCTAAGCCGCCCGGCAAATCTTAGAAGGTCGACCGGTGGCTCTCGTGGGGGGCGGTCGCAGCAGGCGTCGGCAGCTGGCTCTGAGGACGGACCATCCCGGCGCCATCGGGGCGGCACCTGGTTCGGGGCCGACCCCGGTCGGGAGGGCGAGGCAGCGCCTCTGGGTGGCGGCCCGTCGCCCCTATCTACCAGCGCGCGGCGCGCCGCTGGGGCCGTCATGCGTAAAATAGGGGCATGCCAGTCGGATTTAGCGGTCAGGCGCCGGTCGCCATGAGAATCTCATCTCGCGCCCACTACGGGCTGCGCATGATGACGGAGCTCGCCAAGGCTCACGGGGGGCCGCCGCTCAGCCTGGCGAAGATCGCCCGCACCGAATATATGCCGCTGGCCTACCTGGAGCAACTGGTGGCTCCCCTGCGCAAGGCGGGGCTGGTCGAGGGGACCAGGGGTCTGCACGGGGGTTATCGGCTCAGCCGGTCTCCGGAGGCGGTCACGGTGCTTGAGATAGTGGAGTTGATGGAGGGTCCGGTCGCTCCGGTCGAGTGTCTGGCGGAGGGATACCGCCAAGGCAGCTGCCAGCGCGAGCCGGAATGTCTTAGCCGGCCTCTCTGGGGCCGGCTACAACAGGCGGTGAAGCAGGTGCTGGGTGGGACCACCTTGCGCGACCTGCTGTCAGAGCCTCTTCCCCTGGAGCCTTGGTGCCCGGGAGAGGAGCTGGCTGCCTCATTCAAGGAGGGTGCCCATGTCTGAGGCGGGATCGTCCACGCTTGAGATTCGCGATCTTAGAGTTGCCGTCGAGGGGAAGGAGATTCTCCGGGGGGTTGACCTCACCGTCCCCAAGGGGGAGGTCCATGCCCTGATGGGGCCCAACGGAGCCGGCAAGACCAGCCTTGGCTATGCCGTCATGGGTCACCCCAAGTACCAGGTGACCGGCGGCGACATCATCTGGGCGGGCGAGAGCGTGCTCGGCAAGCCTCCGGAGGAGCGCTCGCGGCTAGGGCTCTTCCTGAGCCTTCAGTACCCGACCGCGATCCCCGGGGTCACCACCACCAACTTTCTTCGGGCAGCGTTGAAGGGCCAGGGCAAGGAGCTCCCCGCCAGGGAGTTCCTGCGCCTCATCCGGTCCGAGGTGGCGGCGCTCAAGATGGACCAGTCGTTCATGTCGCGCTACATCAACGACAACTTCTCCGGCGGGGAGAAGAAGCGGATGGAGATCGTTCAGATGGCGATCCTCAAGCCTGAGATGGCGATTTTAGATGAGACCGACAGCGGGCTGGACGTGGACGCGCTGCGAACGGTTGCCGACGGTGTCAATCGGGTCCGCGGGGATGGGATGGGCATTCTCATCATCACCCACTATCAGCGGATCCTGGACTACATAACCCCGGACCGGGTCCACGTGATGGCGGCCGGTCGGATCATTGCGTCGGGCGGCTCCGAGGTGGTCGCCCAGATCGAAGAGTCGGGATACGACCCGATGCTCCGCCAGGCGGGGATAGAGGCCGAGGCAGCGGCGGCGGCCGCAGTCTAGAATACTGAGTAGTTGAGTCGGATTTTCCCCTCGGTGGGGTTGAGAGGCAAGCCGCTATGACAGTCGCCGCTAAGGACCTGACCAAGGACTACAAGTACGGCTTCAACGACGGCGATGAGTTCGTCTTTCGGGCGACCAAGGGGTTGACCCGCGAGACCGTGATCGACATCTCCCGTCGCAAGAGCGAGCCGCCATGGATGCTGGAGTTCCGCCTCAAGGCGCTCGAGCACTTTCAGCAGCGGGCCATGCCCAGCTGGGGTGCCGACCTCAGCGGGATCGACTTCGACGACATCTACTACTACGTGCGCCCGGCCGAAGAGCAGGGCAGGACGTGGGAGGATGTCCCCGAGGGGATCAAGCGGACCTTCGACCGGCTCGGCATTCCCGAGGCGGAGCGCAAGTTCCTGGGCGGCGTCTCCGCTCAGTACGAGAGCGAGGTCGTCTACCACTCGATCCGCAAGGATCTGGAGAAGCTGGGCGTCCTCTTCTCCGACTGTGACACCGGGCTGCGCGATCATCCGGAGATCTTCCGGAAGTATTTCGGGACCGTGATCCCCGCCAACGACAACAAGTTCGCGGCGCTCAACTCGGCGGTCTGGTCGGGAGGCTCCTTCGTGTACGTGCCCAAGGGGGTCCGGGTGGAGGTGCCACTGCAGGCATACTTCCGCATCAACACCGAGAGCATGGGCCAGTTCGAGCGCACCCTGATCATCGCGGAGGAGGGCAGCTTCGTCCACTACATCGAGGGCTGCACCGCTCCCACCTACAGCCGCGACTCGCTGCACTCGGCAGTCGTGGAGATAATCGCCATGCCGGGGGCGACGGTCAGATACACCACCATCCAGAACTGGTCCAACAACGTCTACAACCTGGTCACCAAGCGGGCGATCGCCAAGGAGCGGGCTTCCGTGTTCTGGATTGACGGGAACCTGGGCTCCAAGGTCACGATGAAATATCCGAGCATCTACCTGATGGGCGAGGGCGCCCACGGAGAGGTGCTGTCGGTCGCCTTCGCCGGTGACGGCCAGCACCAGGACGCCGGTGCCAAGATCATCCACGTCGCCCCCAACACCACCAGCAACATCGTCAGCAAGTCGGTGAGCAAGGGGACGGGAAGAACCTCGTACCGGGGTCACATGAAGGTGTACCCGAAGGCCCACAACGTGCGCTCCAGTGTCCGCTGCGACGCGCTGCTTCTGGACGAGAGCTCGCGCAGCGACACCTATCCCTACATGGACATCGAGGCGGAGGATGTCCAGATCGGGCATGAGGCCTCCGTGAGCAAGGTCGGGGATGAGCAGCTCTTCTACCTGCAGGCGCGTGGCATCAGCGAGGCGGAGGCGACCGCCATGATCGTCAACGGCTTCATCGAGCCCTTCGTCAAGGAGCTCCCGATGGAGTACGCGCTGGAGCTGAACCGCCTCATCGCCCTGCAGATGGAGGGGAGCGTCGGATGAGCGGTGCCGGGCACTGTAGCGGAAGAGGCGGGGTCAGGGGCTGGAGATGAGCGAGCTCATCTCTCTGCGTCCGATGACGCGCGACGACGCCCCTCCCGCCGAGCTGCCGGGCGGCGACCCTGACTTCCTGCGCAGGTTGAGGACGGCGGCAGGAGCAGCCTACCGGGAGGCTCCCTGGCCCTCCTCCTCCAGGGACGAGGACTGGCGGCGCACCCCGCAGATCGACAAGCTCGATCTCGCGCGGTATTCAGCTCCCGGAGCCAACACCACCGCTCTGCCGCAGTATCTGGCGCGGGTTCTCGAAGGGCCGTTGGCCGCGATCGGCGCCAGCCACACCCTGGTGACCGACCAGACAGGGAACATCCCATTGACCGGCGGCAGGCAGGGAGGGGTCGCGGTAACTCTGGAGGAGGGTCTGCGGGAGGATCCCGAAGTCTGGAGCTCCCTGCTCGGGACCATCGCCCATCCGGGATTGCGCAAGTTCGTATCGCTGAACACGGCGCGTTTCACCGGAGGAGCGCTGGTCAGAGTCAAGCGGGGACAGTCGGCCGACTCACCGGTGCGGCTGGTCCACGGCGTTGACGAGGGCTCCTCCGCCTTCCCCAGGACAGCGGTGCTGGTGGAGGAGGGGGCGAGCCTGACCCTGGTGGAGGAGTGGGTCTCTCCCGACGATGACGACTCCCTGCTGGCGCCAGTCGTGGAGGTGCAGCTGGAGCGCGGTGCCCAGCTGACCCACGTGGTGCATCAGCGGTGCGGCTCGCGCACGGTGGTGCAGTCCACGGTCCGGGTGAAGCTGGCTCAGGACGCCCATTACGATCTGCGCTGGGCGCTTCTGGGCGGGGCCTGGCAGAAGACCTACTTCGATGTCGAGATGCTGGGAGAGGGCTCGGAGTCGAGGGCCAGCGGCCTGTGCATCGGCCGGCGCCAGCAGCACTTCGACGTCCAGACGCTGCAGGACCACATCGCCGGCGGCGCGATCAGCGACCTGCTCTACCGGGTGGCCGTGGCGGAGCGATCCCGCTCGATCTTCGCCGGGTTGATCAGGGTGGAGGAGGGCGCGCAGAAGACCAACGCATACGTCCAGAACCGCAACCTGCTCTTGAGCCCGCAGGCCAAGGCGGACAGCAACCCCACCTTGGAGATCCTGGCCAACGACGTGCGCTGCACCCACGGCTCGACCGCGGGGCGGATCGATGACGATCAGCTCTTTTACTGCGAGTCCCGGGGCGTGAACAGGGAGCAGGCGCGGCGGCTGGTGGTGGAGGGTTTCTTCGCCGACGTGGTCGACGCCTTCCCTGAGGGCGCGGTCCGGGAGGCGGCTCGCGGATGGGTGCTGGAGGCTCTCGACGAGCTCGCCCGATCCGGAGCGCTGGCGGCAGGCTACGGCTCGGCCTGATGGCGGAATGGATAAAGGTCTGCGAGGCGGAGGCGATCCCCCCGGGCCATGCCGCGCGGGTGGAGATCGGGGAATTGCCGGTAGCGGTCTTCAACGTGGGTGGGGAGTTTCACTGCCTGGACGACACCTGCAGCCACGCGCTGGCCTCGCTGTCGGAGGGTGAGCTGCATGAGGCGGAATGCACCGTGGAGTGCCCCCTGCACGGCAGCCAATTCGATCTCAGGTCGGGGGATCCGGTCTCCTTTCCCGCGGTCGAGGCGGTGAGGGTGCACCAGGTGGAGGTGCGTGAGGGTGACCTTTGGGTCAGCCTCGCCGAGAGCTGATGGTGGTCGCCGCGCCGCTTGACGTAGCCCAGGTGCGAAAGGACTTCCCCATTCTGGCGGAGGTCGTCAACGGCCATCCCCTGGTTTACCTGGACAGCGCCGCCACCTCACAAAAGCCGGACTCCGTGATCCAGGCGATCTCGGATTACTACCGCATGGCCAACGCCAACGTCCATCGGGGTGTCCACGCCCTCGGCGAGCGCGCCACCGAGATCTTCGAGGGGGCGAGGGAGGACGTTGCGCACTTTCTCAACGCCGACCCTCGGGGGGTGGTCTTCGTTCGCAACACGACCGAGGGGCTGAACCTGGTCGCTCAGGCGTACGCTCGGCCGCGGCTCGGCCCGGGTGATCGGATTGTGGCAACCGAGATGGAGCACCACTCCAATCTCGTGCCCTGGCAGCAGGTCCGGGACCAGAC
>DATLQZ010000023.1:0-80375 GCA_035534915.1 Candidatus Dormiibacterota bacterium | reverse complement strand
GAGCGCGGTGCCGGCCACTCCTCCCCCGATCCAGGTTGGGGCCAACGATCGGGGCGGAGAGGGCGGGATTCGAACCCGCGGTGGCTTTGGACCACACCGCTTTTCGAGAGCGGCACCTTAAACCACTCGGACACCTCTCCTGAGACCCCATGAGTCTAATCTCCACAGTTATGGGGTCTTCCCCGCGGTGGTTGGCGATAGCGGCTGCGGTCGTGGCTGGCGTCAGCGTCGCCGGTTGTTCTGGGGCCAATCACGATTCTGTCGGCGGTCATCTAAATCCGGAGACAGTGGTCGTTGCCAACGGGGTGGAATCGCTAATGATCGAGGGAGGGGCGCCAGCGACCAGCAACCTGGGAATCGAGGTTACCCCGGGGTCGGGATTCGCGGTAACCGGGAGCCGACCGGGCGTGGCAACCATCTCTCGGCGGAGCGGTGGGGCCGGTGCGCGGCACCTCACGGTCCGCCTCAGTCGAACCCAGGTTTGGCAGGTAATCGTCCGAGGCGGGACCACCTCGACTGCCCTGGACCTATCCGGCTTGATGCTGTCCCAGGTTCACGTCACCGGAGGGGCCGAGAGGCTGACCATCTCCCTCCCCGCGCCGCGGGGACGCGCCAGCCTCGTCGCGGTGAGTGGTGGCGCAACGACGGTTGCCGTTGATGCACCTCAGGGGACCGCCATTCAGGTTGCGGTGGGGCCGGGGATTGCGCGAGGCGTGGTCGTCGGTGCCGATTTCGTCAGTAATGGAGCCCCCAGGGTGTTCCTGGTGGGGTCGTACGCTGGGGCGCCCGACTCGTACTCTGTGCAACTCACCGCGGGAGCCTCTCGGCTGGTAGTGAGCGAACCCTGAGGGTGGGCCCGCCATCTTCCTTTGGGGACTCCCTCCGGAGGCTTTGAAAGAAGCGTTGGAGCAGCGCGGTCGAGTCTGGCCCGAGCAGGCCAGGAGTCACCACTGGGTGGTGGTTTCCAGCTCGGTTGCCGAGGACGTCATAGGCGGAACGAAACGCCCCTTTGCGCGGGTCATCCGCCCCGTACACGACCCGCTTAACTCTGGCTAGGAGCAGGGCTCCGGCGCACATCGGGCAGGGCTCAAGGGTCACGAACACCGTAACCCCGGACAGCCGCCAAGAGCCGAGCCGGTTGGATGCGACTCGCAGGACAACCATCTCAGCATGGTCCGCGGCCGACTTCGTTCGCTCGACCCGATTCGACGCCGCCGCGATGACTCGCCCGTCGAGCACCGCCACGGCCCCCACCGGAACCTCGCCGCGGGCGGCAGCGTGGCGTGCCAGCCGCAAGGCGTGGCGCATGTGGTTTAAGTCCTGTGCCGAGTCATAATCGAGTGGCATTTCGCCCCTGGAAGTGGCGAACCATATAATTGCGGTCCGCGTGGTGGCTATAGCTCAGTTGGTTAGAGTGCCAGGTTGTGGCCCTGGAGGTCGAGGGTTCAAGTCCCTCTAGCCACCCCATCGGACCGGGGCCACGCATGCCCTGTGATATGCTCGGGTGGACCCAGAGTTCAGCTGGAGCCGGCTCTGTGGTGTCTAGTAGGAGGCGAGGTTCAACATGCTTCAAGGTGAGGCGAAGACAGCGGTCATAGATCAGCACCGCCGACATGACGGTGACACCGGATCACCGGAGGTTCAGATCGCGATCTTCAGCGAGAGGATTAGCCAGCTCACTGAGCACCTCAAGCTCCATCCGAAGGACCATCACACCCGGAGAGGGTTGCTCAAACTTGTGGGCAAGAGGCGTCGCTTGTTGGACTATCTTATGAGAATCGACATTGACCGTTATCGGACCCTGGTCGCCAGACTAGGGCTCCGCCACTGACACGTACCGCTTACCGGGACCTGGCGGCAAGACCGCTACCCGGTGCCAACATTCGACCGCGATTCCTGAAACGGGGAACCGGGGCAGGCCTGGACGCATCGGCGCAGGCGCGGTTGGAGACTGGCGATCGGGGCCGAGCCATGGTTCAGCTCTCATCTCCATTCCCTAACCGCGCAGCCTGGATGGCGACTGGCACGCTACCGCCATCCCCTGGCAGGGCGCGGGGAGGACCAATATGGAAAAGACAATTGTTGCGCGCACCTTCGACGGTGCGGAGCTAAGCATCGAGACCGGCTGGATGGCCGGTCTCGCGAACGGCGCGGTGATCGTCCGCCAGGGCGACACGGTTGTCCTGGCCACCGCCACCGCCAGCAAGGGGCCGCGCCCGGGAATCGACTTCTTCCCGCTGACCTGCGACTACGAAGAGAAGATGTACGCGGTCGGTCGAATCCCCGGAGCATTCTTCCGCAGGGAGGGAAGGCCCGGCGAGGCAGCGACTCTCGCCTCGCGCATGATCGACAGGCCGATGCGGCCGCTCTTCCCGAAGGACTTTCGCAACGATGTTCAGATCGTCGCGACGGTGCTCTCCACCGATCAAGTTCACGACCCCACGATCCTGGCCCTGATCGGGGCCGGTGCGGCGGTCGCGATCAGCGACATTCCTCATGGCGGCCCCATAGCAGCATGCCGAATCGGCATGCTGGACGGTCAGCTGGTCGAAAACCCTGGCATGCCGGATCTGGAGCGCAGCCACCTGGACCTCATCGTGGCGGGGACCAAGGACGCCATCAACATGGTGGAGGCGGGAGCGCAGGAGGTTTCCGAGGAAACCCTAGTGGAGGCTCTCACCAGAGCCCAGGAGCGCATCCGGCAGATTGTCTTGTTGATCGAAGAGTTGGTGGCCAAGGTCGGCAAGCCGAACATGGAGTATCCCCACGTCGGCGTTCCTGCGGAGATCAAGCAGGCGGTGGCCGAGGTGGCCTGGGACCGCATCAATCAGGCGTTCCGCGAGGCGGACAAGCCTCAGCGCGACATCCAGGTTGACGCCGTCAAGGATGACGTTCAGCGTCAGCTCGGGGAGCGGTTCCCGGATCGTAGCGGTGATATCTCGGCCGCCTTTGAGTCGGTTCTTAAGTCAGCCGTGAGGCGAGCGATCTTGGATGAGGGGCTGCGCCCTGACGGCCGCAGGTTAGACGAGATTCGCCCCATCTGGTGTGAGGCGGGAGTGCTCCCACGGACTCACGGGAGCGCAGTCTTCACCAGGGGCCAGACGCAGGCGCTCTCGGTGGTGACGCTGGGGACGATGTCGGACCAGCAGCGGCTGGACGGCCTTGGGCTACAGGAGTTCAAGCGCTATATGCACCACTACAACTTCCCTCCGTATTCGGTGGGGGAGGCACGGCCGATGCGGTCCCCGGGGCGGCGCGAGATCGGGCACGGTGCTCTCGCGGAACGCGCCGTGAAGGTGATGGTCCCGCCCGTGGAGGACTTCCCCTACGCGATCAGGATCGTCACGGAGATTCTGTCCAGCAACGGCAGCACCTCAATGGCGAGCGTCTGCGGCAGCACCCTGGCTCTGATGGATGCCGGCGTACCGATCAAGGCGCCCGTCAGCGGGATCGCGATGGGACTGGTGACCGACGACAGCGACAGCTCTCGCTACGCGATCCTCTCCGACATTCAGGGCATGGAAGACGCGCTGGGGGACATGGACTTCAAGGTCGCGGGGACCCGCAACGGGGTGACCGCCCTGCAGATGGACATCAAGGTGAGTGGCCTAACGCCAGCGATCTTCCGCGAGGCGCTGGAGCAGGCACGCCAAGGGCGGCTGCACATCCTCGGCAAGATGGAGTCCGCTCTGCGGGGTCCTCGGCCAGAGATGTCCACCTACGCACCGCGGATCATCACCCTGCACATCCACCCCGACAAGATCCGTGACCTGATCGGTCCCGGAGGCAAGACGATTCGCAAGATCCAGGAGGAGACCGGCTGCCAGATCGACATCGAAGACGACGGCAAGGTGTTCCTGGCCACCGTTGATGAGGAGGCGATGGAGCGTGCCGTCGCCATGATCAGAGATCTGACCGAGTCTGTTGAGGTCGGCAGGATCTACAAGGGGAAGGTAGTCCGGATCATGCCCTTCGGAGCCTTTGTGGAAATATTGCCTCGCCAGGATGGCCTGGTCCATATCTCTCAGCTGGCTGAACAACGCGTCAACCGGGTCGAGGATGTCGTCAACATTGGAGACGAGATCATGGTCAAGGTGACCGAGATCGATGATCGCGGGAGGGTCAACCTCTCGCGCAAGCAGGCGATCACGGAGCTGGGGGGACAGGGCGGCAATGGCGCATCTCCTGTACCCGGCCCGGAAGGTGCCTGAACCGAGCAGGGCTGATCCCACCTCCAAGCAGGTCCGCCTGGACGCCATCGGCGCCCAGGTGCTGACCTGCAGGCGGTGTGCTCTCCACAGCACTCGCACGCTTGGCGTCCCTGGTGTCGGACCGGCCACGGCTCGCCTGATGGCGATTGGAGAGGCTCCTGGGGAGCGCGAGGATAAGGAGGGCAAGCCGTTCGTGGGTGCCGCCGGGAGACTCCTGACCGAGTTGCTGGAGGGTGTTGGCCTCAGCCGGCAGGACATCTTCATCACCAACGTAATCAAGTCCCGACCCCCCGGTAATCGGGACCCCCTTCCCGATGAGGTGATGGCCTGCGCCGGCTATCTGGATGCCCAGATTGCGGTGATCCAGCCCGAGGTCATACTTCTACTCGGGCGCCACGCGCTGCAGCGGCTCTTGCCCGGTGCCCCCGGGATCTCGCAATGCCACGGGCAGGTGATGCGATCCGCTGACAGAACCTACATGCCCTGCTACCACCCTGCGGCGGCGCTCTATCAGGGCTCGCTAATGCCCGCCTTGCGGACCGACTTTGAGAAGCTGCGAGTGCATCTCGACAGCCAATCCCAGGCCCCGAGCAGGGCGGAAGGCGCTCTAAATGCGAGCGGCGATTCGACCCAGGCGGAGCAACTTGGCCTCTTCTGAGCCGGCCACCAGGGGGATCCTCGCACCGCCGGGAACCGGGGTGGTGCGGTTTGTTCCGCTTGGAGGACTGGGGGAAATCGGAAAGAACCTGGCCCTGGTTGAGTCTGGTGACGACGTAGTCATGATCGATGCCGGACTCCGGTTCCCCGAAGTTGAGATGGAAGGGGTCGATGTCGTACTTCCGGACATCAGCTTTGTGATGACCAGGCGCGACCGGCTACGGGCCGTTCTGCTCACCCATGGCCACGAGGATCACATCGGCGCTCTGCCCTTCTTTCTGGCTATGCTAAATGTGCCGGTATACGGGACGGACGTCACAATTGGGCTGCTGAGGAACAAACTCGAGAGGCGCGGGCACACCGGCGCGGCGGAGCTTCATGTGGTCCGACCAGGAGAGCTGATCCCCGTCGGTGCTATGACCGCCGAGTTCATCCACATGACTCACAGTGTGCCAGGGAGCTGCGGCATCGCTATCTCGACCGCCGCGGGAGTCGTGGTTCACACCGGAGATTTCAAGATCGATCAGACCCCGATCGGCTCGGATCCTCCCAATCTAAGGCGGCTCGGAGAGCTTGGACATCAAGGGGTGCTCCTGCTGCTCAGCGATAGCACTAATGCGCCGAATCAGGGCGTTACCCCGTCGGAGATCACGGTGCGGCCAGCCCTGGACCGAGCCCTGAGAGAATCTCCGGGTAGGGTCATCATCGTCACCTTCGCCAGCAACCTGGCCAGGCTGCGGCAGATCATGGAGCTTGCCGAAGCCAACGGTCGGCGAACCTGTCTGGTCGGGCGGAGCATGATCCGCAATGTGGCCACTGCTGCGGAACTAGGGTTCCTGCGCCTTCCGGCGGGTGGCCTGCTCGCCCCCCGTGAGCTCGCCGGCATTCCCGACGACAAAATCTGTCTCATTGCCACGGGCTCGCAGGGAGAGCCGCTGGCCGCCCTAAGCCGGATCGCGGAAGGCACCCATCGGTTTGTCACCGCGGCGTCCACCGACACCGTGGTCTTGGCCGCAAACCCGATCCCAGGCAACGAGGCAACAGTCAACCGAGTCGTGAATCGGTTGGTGGCGTCAGGGGTGCGGTTGCTGGCCGGGAGCGGTGACGGGGTCCATGCCAGCGGCCACGCCGCAGGCGAGGAACTGCGATTTGTCATTGAGCTTCTACGCCCTGCCTTCTTCGCCCCTGTCCACGGCGAGCCGCGGCATCTGATCGCCCATCGAAGGATAGCGATGGAATCTGGCCTCAGAGAGGACCGGATCGGGATGATGGACAACGGCACCGTTCTTGAGGTAGGACCAAGTCGACTCAGGCTAGCGGGGAGGGTGGGCACTGGCAGGGTGTACATCGGGGGTGACGGCATATCCCGCAAGGTGGGCCGGGGCCATGGGGGCGTCTCTGGTGACCTTCTCATCGCCTCGGTGACGGTGGACGCCCAGCTCCGCCCGCTGGTCGAGTCCGGGACGCTGACCGCGGTCGGAGCTGCATCCGCCAGGATGTCGTCGCGAGCTCTGGACGCCGGACGGGAGGGGCTCACCCGGGCATTGCACAACCGGCGCAGAGATGGCTTCGTGGACCTGCAGGAGGCCGAGGAGCTCATCAGGCATCAGGTTGAGCGGGCGATGGGTCAGCACGGGGAGGAAGCACCGACTGTGCTTCCAATCGTTAACTTGGACTGATCCCGGTGGGCGGGAAGGTGCGCTGGGTAGCCGTGGCGATCGTGGCGGTCCTGACCGTTGGGGTTGTCTTCCAGTTGCTCAGACCACGCCCGGGGCCGAGGGTCGCATATGGAGCCAGCCGATCGCTGACCGTCCCCGGTGCCCCGTTGGCACTGCGTCTGCCCGCCGCAGGGCAGGCGTCTGTTTTCCTGGCGGGGACCGGTTGGGTGGCACAGAGCGTAGGTCAGACTCCGGTTGCCATGGCCAGCGTTACCAAGCTCATGACGGCGCTACTGGTGGTGCGCGCGCGTCCGCTGGCGATCGGCCAGAGCGGTCCCACGGTAACCATCACACCAGCCGCCGTGGCCCTCTATCAACAGGAGAGGGCAGCTGGAGACTCCGTCGTTCAGGTGGTCAGTGGTGAGGCCCTGTCGGAATTTCAACTCTTGGAGGGAATCCTGCTACCGTCGGGCGACAACCTGGCCACGCTCCTGGCCGAGTGGACGTCAGGCAGCGAGGCCGCATTCGTTGCTCAGATGAACCTCGAGGCCCATCGGCTCGGAATGGACCAGACGGTTTATGCCGACGCAAGCGGTCTCAGTCCCGGCAGCATCAGCACAGCCTCCGATCTGACCAGGCTGGCTGCCACGGTCATGGGTGTCCCGGTGCTTGCGGAGATCGCGGCGATGCCTCAGGCTGAGCTTCCGGTCGCCGGGGTCGTCAGAAATTACGACTACGTTCTCGGCCAGCAGGGGATTGTCGGACTAAAGACAGGTTGGACGAGCTCTGCTGGAGGATGTTTCGTATTCGCCGCCCGGCTCGCGCGGGGAGGGCGGAGCGCCGAATTGCTGGGGGCGGTTCTCGGTCAACCCGGGAACGCTCTAACGGGCATCGAAGCGGCGGAGAAGGACAGCGTCGCGCTCCTGTCCGCAGTGTGGCCAAAGATCAGTCTGGTGCGCCTGGTGCCAGTCGGCGCCCGGGTTGGAGGTGTCACGGTCCCCTGGTCCAGTCCGGTAGGAGTCTTGGCGAAGCATGAGTTGCGGGCTCTGGGGTGGCCTGGCTTGATGTGGCGTGCCGTCTATAGGTCGGAACAGCTGCCTGCGAAAATTGGCCGCGGCACATCGGTCGGTGATCTCACGCTGACCGCTGCAGGCGGCGGTGAGGTCAGTACGCCACTGGTCGCACAGGCGGCGCTTTCACCTCCGAGTTGGATGTGGAGGCTAAGTCACACCTGAGCCGGTCGAGCAAATGTGCGATGGCGCTGCTAGACTGCGCTCAGCGGGTGGCACTTCCTCCATTTGACTCAACCACGCCACCCCGGTCAGAGGCACCTACCGATGGCGACGACGAGAAGGCGACTTCCGCCAAGGGCCAGATCCACGAGGCGTCGGCCGGCGGCCCCGAGACGAACGCGTCCCTCGCGCAGGCCTAAGCCGGCCCTGACTCTGAGCGCCCAGCAGCGCCGGGAGCTTGGAGGCATCGCGGCGCTGGCTGTGGGGCTCATCTCCATCATTCTGCTGGGCTTCCCTCAAGCGCCCTTGGCGCGAGAATTCTCCGCGCTGTTGACTCGAGTGGTCGGAATTGGCGGGTGGATTCTGGGGCTGGCCTTGGTGGCTGGCGGACTGACCCTGTTGCTCAGCAAGGGTGCTGAGAGGAGCACGGGCCAAGTTCTTGTCGCGATCGCCGTTTCCGCGGTTTCAGCCATCTCCATGGCCGCCGTGGCGGCGAGTGGCGACGGTGGGGTCTTGGGACGTGCCATTGGGGTCCACCTAGCGACCCTTGTCGGCGGCCCAGCCGCTCTGGTGGCGCTGGGAGCGGTAGCGATCGCGGGGCTGGTTGTCGGTCTCGGACTGTCGCTCACCCGCACGACGGAGGTGGCGAGAGAGAGCATCGGTGCTGGGGTGGCCGCGCTCTTCACCCCGCGGCACAGTCTGCCAGGCAAATCTCGCCCGGGCCCGTCAGCTGTGACCGCAGATCAGGATGCTCTGACAGTCGCACTGGCGGGGGGTCAGGCGGCAGCCGAATTCAAAGCGATTAGCCCGCTCCTTCCACCCGAACCATTCCAGCGCATTTTCGAGGCGCTGGCGGACGATGAGGAGGCGGCGGTCCAGGTGCCGACGTCACCGGTGGCAGCGCTCGAGGTTCCGGGCTTGGCGGCCCCGCTACCGCTGGTTGCTCAGGTCGTGGGCTTGGGCGGAGAAGAAGAGGGTGACGAGCCTGAGCCAGCCTGGGTCCTGCCGAGTCTGGATCTGCTGGACTCTGCACAGGGGAAGCGCGAGCGGCTCCAGAATGAAATCAGGACTCGTATCCGAACAATTGAAGCGACCTTGAACAACTTCGGGGTCGAATCCAAGGTGATGGGGGTCAACGCGGGACCAACCGTGACCCAGTACGAACTGCAGCCCGGCGCGGGGGTCCCCGTTCGCCGAGTACTCGCATATCAGACGGATCTGTCGTTGGCCCTGGCGGCTCCCATCCGGATCCAGGCGCCGATTCCGGGCAAGTCGGCAATCGGGATTGAGGTTCCCAACAAGGCGGCTCAGCTGGTCACGCTAAAGGAGATTGTGCAGGCCCCCTCATTCAGTGACTTCAAGAGCCACCTGGCGGTCGCTCTCGGGGCCGATGTGAGCGGGCACCCTGTGCTCGGCGATCTTGCCGCCATGCCGCATCTCCTCATCGCGGGCGCCACCGGGTCTGGCAAGAGCGTGTGCATCAACGCGGTGCTCGCCGGCCTGCTCCTGCAGTCGACCCCGAGGGACCTGCGGATGATCCTGGTCGACCCCAAGCGGGTTGAGCTCAGCAACTTTGCGGGGCTGCCCCACCTGCTGGTGCCGGTCGTCGTCGAGCCGGACGCCGCGGTCGCTTCGCTGCGATGGGCGGTGGTGGAGATGGAGCAGCGCTACAAGCTCTTTGCTGGCCACGGGGCCCGCAACATCACCGTGTTCAACGAACGCGCACCCCAGCTAGGGCTGCGGACCCTGCCGAAGATCGTCATCGTCATCGACGAACTGGCTGACCTGATGATGGTCGCGGCCAGCGAAATCGAGGATCTCATCTGCCGCATTGCCCAACTGGCGCGGGCCGTGGGCATTCATCTCATCGTGGCGACACAGCGGCCCTCCGCGGACATCATCACCGGGTTGATCAAGGCCAATATCCCCTCGCGGGTGGCGTTCGCCGTCAGCAGTGGAGTCGATTCCCGGGTGATCTTGGATGAGATGGGAGCTGAAAAGCTGCTGGGGCGGGGCGACATGCTCTACCTGCCGATAGACGCCGGCAAGGCCACCCGGCTCCAGGGCGCCTATGTCTCGGATCGCGAACTCGACCAGCTCATTGGGTGGTGGAAGGCGCAGGGCCGCCCCACCTACCAGGAGGAGATACTCCAGGCTGCCGCCCTTGGTCCAAATCCAGCCGACGGCACGATTCGGCGAGACCCGTTGTTCGAAAGGGCGGGGAGGATAGTGATCGGGGAGGGTCGAGCTGCCGCCTCCTTGCTGCAGCGGAAGATGAACGTCGGCTATACGAGGGCCGCCAGGCTGGTCGATCAATTAGCGGACGCGCGGGTGGTGGGCCCGTACGAGGGCAGTAAGTCGCGCGACATCTTGATGAACATGGCAGAGTTCGAACAGATGCTTGACACGAGCGACGACGACGACTAGAACGCTAGGCTTTGGACATGGCCAGTAGCGAGCACTCCTTTGATGTGGTATCCGACTTTGACCGACAGGAGTTGGTGAACGCCGTCGAGCAGGCGCGGCGTGAGATCGCCACCCGCTACGACTTCAAGGACGTGACGGCCGAGATCGATCTGCAGGAGAAGGAGATCGTGCTTCTGGCTGCCTCGGATGGGCGCGCGGATGCCATTCTCGACGTGCTCAAGGGCAAGTTGGTCCGTCGCAGTCTGTCACTCAAGATCCTGCTACCGGGCAAGGCGGAGCCGGCTGCGAAGGGCAATGTCCGACAGTCCATCAAGATCCAGAAGGGCATCGACGAAGACACCGCTCGCGAACTCAGTAAGCGAATTAAGGCGGGTCATCCCAAAGTCCAGGTTCGCATCCAGGGTGACGAGCTCCGGGTGGTGAGCAAAGACAAGGACAATCTGCAGGCTGTAATTCACGAGCTGCGGGAGCTAGATTTGCCGGTGCCGCTTCAGTTCACCAATTATCGGTGACCGCGCCGGCCGTCAGGGCCGTGCGGGGCAGAACTTTTAGATTCGGGCCAAGAGGGGATTCCTAATCAGGGGCGAGGCACCCGACCTAGCCGAGTTCTTCCCGCAGGCCGGTGAGATTCTGTCGCTGGCAGTCGCGGCGAAGCGGACGACCTTGGCGACTGCGGAATCGTGCACCGGTGGACTCTTGGGGGCGGCACTGACCGCCTTCACAGGAAGCTCCTCCACCTATCTGGGCGGGGTGATCACCTACTCCAACCTCGCCAAGATCAGGCTGCTGGGCATTCCCGAGGGCGTCATCGCAAAATGGGGCGCTATCAGTCCGCAGGTGGCCGGTGCGATGGCAGCTGGCGTCCGGAACCTACTGGGTTCGGACATCGGTATTGGGGTCACGGGCATTGCCGGGCCGGGTTGCTCCGAGCGCAGGCCTGCTGGGTTGGTATACGTCGCCCTGTCGAGCCGTACCCACACCTACCTCACTCGGCTCTCGGGTGACAACGGTCGTCACGGCAATCGGGCTGCGGCGGTCGTGGCGGCCCTAGACCTACTTCAGAAGGAATTGTCCGCTGTCAACGGACCTCCAAATAGGGAAGATTCATCGCAGCAACATCCGGCGCCAGGGGAGTGATAGAATAGCGAACACGTGTTCCGGTAGTAGCGGCCAAGCGCCGACGAACTCCCCAGCGGACCCTTTCTCACCAACCAGTAGGAGGCGATCCAAAATGAGCGCTACACTCGAGGTCGCGGGACGCCTTAGCGGTTCCGCTAAGGTCGATTCCAAGGAGCTTGAAAAAGTGACGTCGGAGAGGGAGAGAGCTCTTACAGCGGCCCTGGGTCAGATCGAGCGTAGCTACGGCAAGGGTGCGATCATGCGCCTCGGGGATGTCAGTGGGCTGAAGGGGATTGACGTCATCTCAACTGGCGCCTTGACCCTTGACCTTGCCCTCGGGGTGGGGGGGCTTCCTAAGGGGAGAATCGTCGAGATCTTCGGACCGGAGTCCTCCGGTAAAACCAGCCTCAGCCTCCATGTGATCGCGCAGGCACAACGAGCCGGTGGAGTGGCCGCCTTCATTGATGCCGAGCATGCGCTCGACCCCGCCTACGCAGCCCGCATCGGTGTCAACACTGCGGATCTCCTGATCGCCCAACCAGATACCGGAGAGCAGGCGCTTGAGATTGTTGAAGCGCTAATCCGTAGTCAGGCAGTCGATGTGGTCGTCATTGACTCGGTCGCTGCCCTTGTGCCTAAAGCCGAAATCGATGGCGAGATGGGTGACACCCACGTCGGTCTTCAGGCACGGCTCATGTCTCAAGCGATGCGCAAATTGACAGCGGCGATCAGTCGGTCCAACTGCTCCGTGATCTTCATCAACCAGCTTCGAGAGAAGGTGGGAGTCATGTTTGGGAGCCCCGAGGTCACCTCCGGTGGGCGCGCTTTGAAGTTCTACGCCTCTGTTCGGTTAGACATCCGTCGGATTGAATCTCTGAAGCAGGGGATGGATGTCATCGGTAGCAGGGTCAAGGTCCGGGTCGTTAAGAACAAGGTTGCTGCTCCATTCAGGACAGCCGAGATTGACCTTCTCTTCAACGAAGGCATCTCCTACGAGGGCAGCGTATTGGACGCCGCCCTCGAGGCGGGAGTCGTGGACAAGAGCGGAGCGTGGTTTAGCTACGGCGAGACTCGGCTCGGGCAGGGCCGTGAGAATGTTCGAGACCTGCTTCGCAGCAACCGGGAGTTGACCGTCGAGATCGCGGACAAGGTGCGCAATGCCGTCCTTGGGGAGCCAGTGGAGGAGTCGGTGCCTGCGGAGGAGGGGGCCCAGGCAATAGTCTCCTAAGCGAGGCTTCTCGGGCACCCACGCCACGGCGACTCCTGTTGGGTGGTCTCCACGCGGTAGAATTCCCCCCGGTCCTAGTTGAATTTTCTTCCACCCTCCCGAAGGAGGGCTTCACCGGGACGGGCGGGCCAATAGCTCGCTCCCTGGTACTGCGAGGTGAGCACGATGAACGCCGCATTGGTGGCGTTGGCGGTCGTCTTGGCTGTGATCGCTGTGGCTGCGGTTGCCTACGGCGTTCGCGCCTCACGTCAGACCGGCCTGCGCAACGTAAAGGAACTCGATGAGGTCAGGGCTGCTCGCGCCGAACTGGACGTAGAGCGCCGAGCGGTCGGTCTGGAGGCCAAGGCCGAGGCGCTGAAGGTCCGGACCGAGCTCGAGGCGGAGCTGCGCGAGCGACGCTCCGAGATCTCCCGACAGGAGCAGAGGATCCTGCAGCGTGAGGAGCAATTAGACCGCCAGCAGCAGGACCTTCTCCAGCGAAGTGAGTCTGTTGGTGCGGAGCTGCGGGCCATCGAGGAGGACCGGGCGCAGGTCGCCGCGCTCAGGGACAGCATCGGGCTGGAACTGACCAGGGTCGCCCAAATGACGCGAGACCAGGCGCGCCAGGAAATCATGGGGGCATTGGATCGAGAGCTCATGGCGGAGAAAGCGGATCGCATCCGGCACGTGTTGGGGGAGGCCAAGCAGGAAGCTGACGATCGCGCGCGCGAGGTCCTGGTTACGACCATCCAGCGACATGCGGCGGATCAGACGGGGGAGACGTCAGTCTCGGTAGTGCCTCTACCCAACGACGAGATAAAGGGCCGGATCATTGGGCGGGAGGGTCGAAACATCCGGGCCTTGGAGAGTGCCCTGGGGGTCGACCTCATCATCGATGACACTCCGGAGACCGTAGTTCTCAGCTGCTTTGACCCGGTTCGTCGCGAGGTGGCACGAGTCACCCTGACCAAGTTGCTGAGCGACGGGCGCATCCACCCGACGCGCATCGAAGAGGTCGTGGCAAAGTCGCGCGAAGAGGTGGCCACCAAAATCGCTGAGGAAGGGGAGCGGGCCCTATTTGAGCTGGGGCTGCAAGGGATGCATCCCGAACTCGTCAAGCTGGTTGGGACCCTCAGGTTCAGATACAGCTACGGGCAGAACGTTCTTGCCCACGTCAAAGAGGTCGCGTATCTGTCCGGAATGATCGCGGCTGAGATCGGCGTCGATGAGCACTTGGCCAAGGAGGCCGGGATGTTCCACGACATCGGAAAGGCGGTAGATCACGAGGTTGAAGGCTCGCACGCGATTATCGGCGGTGAGATCTTAAAGAGGCTTGGGCGACACCCAGACGTGGTAGATGCTGTTCAATGCCATCACTACGACATCGAGCCCAGCACGGTCCTGTCGTTCATCATCCTCAGTGCCGATGCGATCTCAGCGTCGCGCCCAGGAGCGCGCCGAGAGACGCTGGCAAGCTACATAAAGCGCCTGGAGAAGCTCGAGGAGATCGCCAACAGCTTCGATGGGGTGGAGCGCTCCTTCGCCATCCAAGCCGGGCGGGAGATTCGAGTCCTGGTCCGCCCGGAGCGAATCACCGACGACTACGCCGTAGTGCTCGCCCGTGACGTCGCTCGTCGGATCGAGAGTGAGATGAGCTACCCAGGAACCATCAAGGTCACAGTGGTGCGGGAGACGCGGTCGATCGACTACGCGAAGTAGCGCCCGTGGTGTGGGCCGCTTCGGTCCCTGGCTGTGGCGAATCGGTGACAGCCCTGCGGCAATTCGCCAAAACCCGACACAGGGCCCCAGCACACTCATTAGACTGCGCTGGTCCGTTGGAGGGGACGTGTTGGAACAGTTTCGTCAGGTGGCTTGGCCTTGAAGATGCGAAAGGAGGGAGTGGCGTTCCACATAAGTCCGGAATCTTCGCCACACCGACGCGAGGCTGCAGCGCCTGATTGGGCGGGGGCAGATGAGCACCACTCCTAGGGTGATTCCCACTCGGCTGCGTGGCCGCATGGGAAGCCCAGCGACAGCTACCGCGGATGCTCAGGCGCCTCAGCGCGACCGATCTGAGATCGCCCCGGGCCCTGCTGGGTCGAGGGGGAAGCTGCCGGTCTATCTGGTTGTGGGGGTGGTCTCCGCGCTCGCCACCGGAGTCGGCGCCGTCTGGGTCCGGCCGCCATTCCAATGGGCGACGCTTGCCCTTGTGGTGGGTTTGGTCGGCCTGCTGGAGTCCGGGGGCGCGGTCTCGTTCCAGTTGGGCAGGTCCAAGTTCAACTTCAGCGCGAAGGCCTACGCCAGCATCGGTGCCGTCTACTTGCTGGGGATGCAGGCGGCCATCGCCTCAGCGGTGGCCTCGCTGGTGATCAGCGTGTGGATGAAGCGTGCCGTATCGGTTAAGACACTCTTCAACGCCGCGATGAGCATCCTGGTCTATGGGACGGCCTACGGGGTGTTCGATGTACTTCGACGCGCCTCTAACGGAGACGTATGGCTTCTCGTGGTCGCGGGCGCGATCGGAGGGTTTGGCGCTTGGGTCATTAACCACCTCTTATTGGGGGCCGTGATTGCTGCTGAACAGGGCATCAGTCGGTTCAACGCAACTCCGTTCGTCCGGAGCGTCACCCCGTTGTCGTTGTACTACATCGGGTACGGTTTGACTGGCGTCGGAGTGCTGGCCGCCAGCTTCCACATTGGCGCTCCGGCCGCGCTGGTGACCCTTGCGGCACCGGTCGCCATCGTGCAAACCGCCACCAATCGGTGGATCAAAGAGCAGCATGCGCGGGTGGACGAAGCTCGCAGTGGATTCAACGCGACTCTGATCAGCCTCTCCAAGGCGATCGATCTGAGGGACAAGGACACCGAAGGACACTGCCGCCGAGTGGTCGACTACTCCTTGCTGATGGGCAGGCACCTGAAGTTCAATGACGAGGAGCTGACTCGGCTCTGCCACGGCGCCCTTCTCCACGACATAGGAAAGATCGGAGTGTCCGATTCAATCCTGCTGAAGCCGGGGCCCCTGACGGATGAGGAGTGGGCGATCATGCGGACCCACCCCGAACTCGGATTCATGATGGTGGCTGACGTCCGCCAATTGGAGAAGGCGCGCGAGATCATTCTCAATCACCACGAGCGGTACGACGGTAAGGGCTATCCAAACGGCATTCGCGGAGAGGCCATACCTCTGGGAGCGCGGCTGTTCACCATAGCTGACGCCTTCGACGCCATGATCTCCGACCGTCCCTACCGTCGCGGCATGGGCATCCAGGCGGCGCGGGATGAGGTGCGGCGCTGCTCAGGGACACAGTTCGACCCGATCTGCGTGGCCGCCTTCGAGAAGATCTCTGACGACGAGTTAGATGCCATAGCAAAAGAAAGAGAGCATCCCACAGAGGAGATGCTCTCTTTCTGACTGAAACAGAAATGGGCAAGAACCCCTTCCTAAATCAGATCAGGCCCACTCACCGAGTTCCCAGGTGCTCATATGCTGTGTGTCTCCCTCGACGAAATGCTATGTCCCAGGCCAAGATGTCTGGCACGAGAACCCTTCCCCGTGAGGTTAGACCAAACTGACGGAGATGTCGCGGCGGGCTGAAGTTGAAGTGACGAACAAGTAACATCATAAGCCTCGGTCGGGACGGTCCAGAGCGTTATGGCCGCAACACTCGCCGACTTCCGTAGTTCTCCGAGTAGAGTTCGCCGACAAGTGTCGGCCCCAGTCCGGTGGTTGCCCAGAGGAGGGACAGGACTTGCCCATGAGCCCGACTTCCCGGTGGGCGCCCCTCGCCGTCCCCGGGTTCAGATCGCTGTGGCTGGCCGGAGTTCTTTCCTGGTACGGGGATTTCCTCACCCTGCCGGCGCTTCTGATAATCGGCTACCGGATCGGGGGAGAGGCGGCCGTGGGCTTGGTGGTGGCGGTTCAGGCCATTCCTTTGCTCGTGCTTCTTCCATTCGGAGGGCAGCTGGGGGATCGAGGCGACAGACGGCGGAGGTTGGTCGCGTTGGATCTGGTACGAGCCGCTCTGGCAGCGCTGATCGTAGTTGGCGCCCATAGCGAGCTGCTGGCTGTGGTGGTGTTGGGGGTTGGTGCCAGCAGAACCGCTGGTGCCCTCTATGACCCGGGCCGGAGACGGCTGGTCTCAGTAGTGCTCCCGGAGAGGCTGGTGCCCGCCGGTGGCAGCCTACTCTCGGTGATATCAGAGTCGTCCATCCTGGTGGCTCCAGCGATTGGAGCGGGACTTCTGGTGGTCGTGACCCCGACCTTTCTAGTGGTCATTGACGGATGCACTTTCCTCCTGTCGGCGGCCTTAATGGCGAGAGTCGGACCCCAGCCGGCCGTATGGCGGGACCGGTCCCAGAAGGTCGCGGACGGCTGGCGGAGCTTGCGCCGCGGCTTCGACCTTCTGCTCCTCGATCGAACAATCGGGCTGTTCGCGATCCAGGCCGGCCTTGGAGCGATGGTGGCCGGGGTCATCACGGTCTACTTCGTGCCACTGGTCCACTCGGGACTGCATCTGGGAACCGACCAGGTCGGGGTGATGTACGTGATCGTGGGCGGAGCTTCGGTGCTGGGGAGCATGCTGGCGCTCCAGCGACCTCAGGTTGGTCGCCGCGGGCTGATCGTCGTCGGTTACCTGCACCTGGTGGTAGCCGTGCTAGTGGGGGTCTTGTTGGGACCCGCGGTTGTGGTGGTGGCTCTGGTCGTCTTCGCCGCTACCGGCGCCCTGCAGGAGGTGTGGGGGCTCAACCGGCTGCAGACGACCACCCCGAGGGATGGGATCGGGCAGGCGTTTGGGGCAGCCCTCTGGTTTCAGTACCTGGGGCGCGCCGTCGGAGCTGTGGTCGGGGCGTGGGGAGCGACCCATCTGCCCCAGGCTCGCGTCTTTGAGCTCATGGTGGTGGCCGCATTGGTGACTTGCTTCGTTGCGAGCCTCTCCAGAGCTTCTGTTTGGCGTCGAAGATCCATAAATTGGCCTCCAGGTGGCCCACCGCTGCCGCTAGAGCCGTAGAATCCCTTTCACAGATCAGGTATTCATCCAAGTTGTCGATTCACACTCCGTTCACCGGCGGGAGCGCCGCCACACCAGTGGAAGTCCTCAAGGTTTCGGCCACCTCCCAACCGGTCAAGGTTGCTGGAGCGATTGCTGGCGTCGTGCGCACGGAGCATCGGGTGGAGATCCAGGCCATAGGAGCGGGAGCGATCAACCAGGCGGTTAAGGCGATCGCGATCTCGCGGGGGTATGTCGCTGCTGGCGGATTGGACCTTGTCTGCATTCCCTCGTTCATCGACATCTCCATTAATGGAGAGGAGCGCACGGGGATCCGCCTCATGGTGGAGGTGCGCTGACGACGGGGGTCAGCACCGGAGCTCGGTTCCTTCCACTCCCGCTCGCTGAAGCCAGGCCGCTCCGTGCGCCGATGGCCGTGGTCGGAGAAGGAGCGCCGCGGGTCCACATCTGGCAGATCGGGTGCCAGATGAACAGCGCCGATTCGGATAGCCTCGCTGAAAGCTTCGCGGAGATCGGCTTGCGCCCGGGGGCCGATCTGAAAGAGGCTGACCTGGCGGTGCTGGTGACCTGCGCCGTTCGGCAGCACGCGGAAGACAAGACCAACGGCAAACTTGGGGAGTTGGCCGAGTGGAAGCAGGAGCGCCCGGGACGGGCAATCGCCCTCACGGGCTGCATGGTGGGGGAGCACGGGAGTGATCTGCTGCGGCGGTTCCGGCATCTCGACTACGTCTTCGATATGCGCGAGCCCGATGGTTTCATGGCGCGGATCCGCGACCTTTACCAGGGTGCCCTACGGGGACCGGTCCCGCTGCCGGCGTCAGATCGGCTGTGCGCCTATTTGCCGGTGATCCTTGGATGCAACGAGATGTGCACCTACTGCATCGTTCCGTTCGTCAGAGGCAAGGAACGGAGCCGCCCAGAGGAAGAGATAGCTGAGGAGGCCAGACGGCTCGTGGACCGAGGGGTGGTGGAGATCACTCTCCTGGGTCAGAACGTCAACTCTTATCGAGACCCGCATTCTGGGGCTGAGCTTCCCCAACTCATGAGGACGATTGACCAGGTACCTGGGCTCAGACGAATGCGGTTCCTGACCTCCCATCCGCGCAACGCCTCCTCGGAGCTGATGCGGGCGATCGCGGATCTGGAGACCGCCTGTGAGCAGTTCCACCTACCGGTACAGTCTGGTAGCGATAGCTGCCTTAGGAGGATGAAGCGGGAGTACTCCGTGTCCGAATACAGGCATGTTTTGGAGACTGCCCGCCAGCTCATACCTGGGCTGTCCCTGAGCACCGACGTCATTGTGGGGTTCTGCGGAGAGACCGAGGCCGAGTTCGCGTCGACCTATAGGATGTTGGAGGAGGTGGAGTTCGACACGGTCCACATCCAGGCCTATTCGCCACGGCCAGGAACGGCCGCATTCAGGCGACCAGACGATGTTCCCAGGGCACTAAAGAGCGAACGGCTTCAACGCGTCCTGGAGCTGCAGAGAGGGATCAGCCTGCGCCGCAACCAGGCCTTGGTGGGTCAGACCGTAGAGGTCTTGGTAGAGGGCATCGGGCAGGAAGGGCGCCCGTTTGGGCGAACGAGACAGAATCGAGTGGTCTGGGTGAACGGTCCCGCCCAGCCGGGCACGACTCTCGAGGTGCGGGTTGCTTCCGCAACCGCCTGGCAGTTAGTCGGCGGCTGATGCCCACCGGCGCGCAGTCTTTCAACCGACTCGCAGTCGCTACGGGGACGAAGGACCGTGACACCCCAGCGTGGCGCCAGTACGTCTCCGCCAAGGCTGAGCATCCGGATTGTGTGGTCCTGTTCCGTCTGGGCGACTTCTTCGAGATCTTCGGAGACGATGCAGTGGAGGTTGCCCCCTTGTTGGGACTGACTCTGACTGGGAGGGATTTCGGTCGCGGCGGGCGAGTGCCCATGTGTGGAGTCCCGCGTCAGAGCCTGGAGACCTACGCCAGTCGGTTGCTTCAAGCGGGCAAACGGATTGCCGTCTGTGACCAGGTTGAAGCGGCACGGCCTGGGGGCAAGCTGGTGGACCGTCGGGTTGTGCGCGTCCTGACAGCGGGGACCGTGGTGGAGGACTCCCTCCTGGACCCGAAGACTCCCCGTCGGTGCGCAGGGGTGTTCCATGTGGAAGATGGGGTTGGCCTGGCGATGGTGGACTTCAGCTCCGGGGAGTGCATTCTGTCCTTCCGGGCTGGCGCCCGGGCCCAGGCCATTAACAGCATTCTGGCTGCCTGGGATGTGGCGGAAGCCGTCGTAGTGGCAGAGGCGGGCGATTTGTCGGAGGCGGCGCCCGGTGTCGCTATCACCACTCGTGCGCATGAGTCCTTCGACATCCAGCTCGGCCTTAGTCTGATCCGGGCTGGCGGGCTGGAGATGCCTATTGGTCAGCCCATCGCCCTGGCTGAGGCTGCCGCGCGGGCGCTGGCTGGTGTCGCCAGCCACGGCTCCGCCGGGCTTCTGGCTTTGGATTCGGGGCTGTTGCGACCCCGCTGGATTCTCCCTGGCGAGGTGATGGAGCTGGACGCTGCCACCCGGAGGAGCCTGGAGCTCACCAAGCCTGCATCTGGAGACGGGTCTTCGCTGCTGCGAATTGTAGATCGGACGCGCACCGCGCCAGGGGCTCGTCTCCTCCGCGGTTGGATTCAATCACCTCTGGTCGATCTCGCTCTGATCCAGGTCCGGCAGGGCGCCGTACGGGAGCTGTCGGAGAAGAGGCGCCTCGCGTCCGAGCTGAGAACGGTGTTGCAGGAGTGCCGGGATGTGGAGCGCCTCGTGGGTCGGGCCGTTCACAGGGTGGCAGGGCCACGCGATCTGCAGCAGCTGGCACGCACAGTGCAGCGGCTTCCAGTGCTCGGGGCGCAGCTGGGTGAGGCTTCCTCGGACCTGCTGGTGGAGCTCGCTTCAGAGCTTGCGCAGGCGCCATTGGAGATGGCCGCCATCCTGGAGTCCGCCCTCTGCGACGAAACGCCGGTAACCGCCAAGGACGGCGGTTTTGTCAGAGCTGGCTTTGATGAGGAGCTGGATCTGATCAAGGAGGGAGCCGGTGAGGCGCGGGCCTACATAGCTGGGCTGGAAGAACAGGAGCGCCAGCGCACCGGGCTCAAGGGCCTCAAGGTCGGGTACAACCGGGTGTTCGGGTACTACATTGAACTGCGAGGGGCGCTCGATCGCCCAGTCCCGGAAGACTACATTCCTCGGCAAACCTTAGTCGGGGCTCAGCGCTACATCACAGCTCAACTCAGGTCGCAGGAAGCTGTGGTGCTAACTGCGCGGGACCGCGCCGTGGCCCGGGAGCAGTCAATTCTCGACCAACTTCTCTCGCTGGTATCACAGCATGCCCGGGTGGTCGGCCGAGGCGCAGTCGCGATGGCCTCCCTCGACTCCCTGCTCTCCCTGGCTGAGGTTGGCACGGATTTGGGGTGGGTGCTGCCCAGGATTGATTCGTCCCGAGCGCTGGAGATCATCGAAGGCCGCCATCCGCTGGTCGAGGAGGCAGTCGGCCCCGGTCGATTCGTGCCGAACGACATCCGAATGGACGGTGAGACCGAGCGAATTTGGCTCATCACCGGGCCCAATATGGCTGGCAAGTCGACTTTCCTTCGGCAGGTTGCGCTGATTTGCCTGCTTGGGCAGGTGGGGGCTCCAGTCCCCTGCCGATCGGCTCGGTGGGGGCTGGTAGACCGCATCTTCACCAGGGTCGGCGCTCAGGACGACCTATCGGGAGGGCGCAGCACCTTCATGGTGGAGATGACCGAGGTGGCTGAGATCCTGGCGCACGCCACTCCGCGGAGCCTGTTGGTGTTGGACGAGGTTGGCAGGGGGACCAGCACCTACGACGGCATCAGCCTTGCGCAGGCGCTGCTCGAACACCTCCACGATAACCCGAGGGTGGCGGCCCGAGTACTGTTCTCGACCCACTACCACGAGCTGACCGCCTTGGATCGGCTGCCGGCTCTCAGAAACCACCGCGCGGAGGTGTCGGAGGAACCGTATGGTGGGGCGGTCACCTTCTTGCACACCATTGTGCCCGGGGGCGCCGACCGTTCCTACGGGATCAATGTCGCGCAGCTGGCCGGTATCCCCGATGCGGTGCTGGACCGAGCCGCCGCGATCTTGTCCGACCTGGACCGCACCAAGCCCCTGGCCGCGACCGCCGCCCCAGTCCAACAGCTGGTTCTGCCACTCGCCGCGACCCATCCTGTGGTGGAGGAGCTCAGGAGCCTAACGGTCGACTCCATGACCCCTCTGGAGGCGCTGCAGAAGTTGGTTGACTGGCAGCGGAAGGCTGGGCATGCACCATGAGTGAGGTCGTCTCAGGTCGGCAGCCGCAGCCGGGCCGGATCCGGATACTCGATAAGGCGGTGGCAGAGGCGATCGCAGCAGGCGAGGTGATCGATCGACCGGCCTCAGCCGTCAAGGAGTTGATAGAGAACTCTTTGGACGCTGAGGCGACCACGGTGTCGGTTGAGATTGAAGAGGGTGGCCTCGATCTTCTTCGAGTGGTTGACAACGGCGAGGGGATGACAGCCGAGGAGTTGCTGCAGGCCTTCGATCGGCACGCCACCAGCAAGTTGGCGACCATCGACGATCTCCTGCGCCTGCGGACTTTCGGATTTCGGGGTGAAGCGCTCGCCAGCATCGCGGCCGTCTCGCGGGTCACAGCCATCAGCCGGGTGGCTGAGGCGGACCGCGCGCACTCGATGGTGGTGGAGGGAGAGGGGCGCCGTGGACCGGTGGTCACGGCAGGTCCGGTCGGCACCACGATCTCCGCCCGTGATCTGTTTCACAATGTGCCGGCCCGCAGAGCCTTCCTGCGCTCCCCGAGGGCGGAGGCCGCAGCCGTCAGCAGGGTTCTGGCGGAAGCCGCTCTCAGCAGGCCGGACGTGAGCTTCACGCTCCGATCCCAAGGGCGCAAGGTGCTTCGGGTCGCTGCTGGCGGTTCGCTCGGCGCCGCCATCGCCGCGGTTTACGGCCGTGAGGCTGCCGAAGGTTTGCTTGAGGTGCATTTTGACGACTCCGAGGTTGGTGCCCGGGGACTGGTCGGATCGCCGCAAACCGCCCGACCCTCCCGTAATGCGATGGTCATCATGGTCAATGGGCGGCGGGTGCACCATCGCGCCCTTGTCGCTGCGGTCGAGGCTGCCTACCGAGGATTACTCCCCGCGGGACGGTATCCCTTAGTGGTTCTGGATCTCCGCTGCGACCCCGCTCTCGTCGATGTCAATGTCCACCCCACCAAACGCGAGGTGCGTTTTCGGGACGAGCGGCGCATGTTTGAGGTGGTCCAGCGGTCGTGCTGGGCCGCTTTGCAGGGCGCAACGCCGACGAGCATGCCACTTGGGCCGCGCGCCACTTTCGAACCGGGGCCGGCCCGACAGCAGCTCCCGCACCCGTCTCTTCCTGGATTGGCCCACGAATCAGTGTGGGCAGGTCCCCAGATGGACAGCCGAATTTCCCTGTCAGAGGCAGCGCGCTGGCGGTATCTGGGACAAGTCCACAGCCGATATCTGGTCGCGGAGACGGGTTCTGGAGTGGCTCTCATCGACCAGCACGCCGCCCACGAGAAGGTCCTCTACCAACGGTGGATGAAGGTCTTGGCCGAACCCGGGGCCGAGCCGCTTCCCGCCCAAGGTTTGCTACAGCCTATCCTCATCGAGACAGACACCGCCGCCTGGGAGTCTGCATTTCCGGATGGGTTGACGCTGGCACAGCTGGGCTTTGAGGTCGACATCTTTGGGGAATCCACCGTCAGGTGCTCCGCGGCTCCGGCCGGGATGCGTGCCTCTGAGGTCACCGGTGCACTGACGGACCTCTTGGAGCTCTCGGCTGAGACGCAAGATGGGCACGCCCAAAGGCATCGTCTGGCCGCCTCCTTGGCGTGCCACAGCGCGGTCAGATTCGGCGACAGACTCCCTGAGGTCGAGGCGGCGGCCCTCATCCGTGAGCTCGCAATCACCGAGGGTGGTATCAGCTGTCCCCATGGCCGCCCCGCAGTCCTGCTGCTCTCTGAGGGGCAGCTCCTGTCAGCCTTCCAGCGCAGATGAACTCGTCTAGCCGCCCGCCACTGGTCATCGCCGTCATGGGCCCCACGGCGTCTGGAAAGACGGCGCTCGGGGTGGCGCTAGCCGGGATTGTGGGCGGCGAGCTGATCAATTCCGATTCGCGCCAAGCCATCGCTGAGTTGGCGGTGGGAGTCTGCAAGCCCACTGCGGCCGATCTTCGCGGGGTCGTCTGCCACGGCTTGGATTGGCGCCACTTAGGAATCGAGTTCTCCGCTGCCGACTTCTCGGTGCTGGCCAGGCAGCAAGTTCACCAAACGTGGTCCAGAGACCACGTCCCGCTTTTGGTCGGTGGAACCGGGCTGTACACCCGGGCGCTTCTTGGAGGTTTTGACTTTGGCAGCTCGAGCTACACCGCGGTCCGAACGCGGACCGGCCGGCGTCGGGAAGATCCCGGATCGGCGGCCCAGGAGCTGTCGGAGCTGGATCCCACGCGTTTGAGCGAGATCGACCAGAACAATCCCAGGAGAGTAGCCCGGGCGCTCGAGCTAGTCCGCCAAGGGGCCGTTGCCGCTGTGTCCCCATTGAACTGGCGGGTGGTCAAGTTTGGCTGTCGGTTGGACCCGATTCTCCTCAAGCAGCGGATCGTGCGGCGCTCGGAGCTGCTCCTCGGGCAGCCCCTGCTGGAGGAGGTTCAAGGTCTGTTGGCGGCAGGGTATACACCCACCGTCATTGAGGGAGCCGCAATCGGTTATCGAGAGGCGCTGTGGCTGCTCTCTGGAACTGTGAGCCGGGAAGAGGCGCTGGCAAGTCTTATCCGACGGACCTGGAGATACGCTCGCCAGCAGCTCACCTGGCTTCGCCGCGAGCCCGACCTGGTATGGGTAGACTCTTCGGCCGATCCCCAGTCGCTGGCGAATCGCTGTCGGGAGCAGGCTCTGGAACGATTGTCCGAGGAGGATGAGTGAAGGTTTTCGACGAGTCGATGCAGACTAGAGGGGAGCGGGCCTTTCTTCTTGGTTGGGCGCCCTCTGAGTCTGCCCTGGGTCGGGTCGACCAGGAGATGGAGGAGCTCCAAGAGCTCGCCGTCACGGCGGGAGCCCAGGTTGTGGGGAGCGACGTCCAGAAGCGGGCACAGGTAGATCCGGCTTTGTATTACGGGCGAGGAAAGGTTGGAGAGATTGCGGCGCTCCGCGAGAGTCTGGAGTTCGGGCTGCTCCTGACCAATGACGAGCTGTCCCCGCGCCAGCAGCGGAATCTGGAAGAGCAGGTTGGGGTGCCGATTGTCGATCGCGCAGGGCTCATCCTCGACATTTTTGCCCAGCACGCACGATCCCGCGAAGGCAGGATCCAGGTGGAGGCCGCCCAGTTGCGCCACTTGTTGCCCCGTCTTACCCGCGGAGATCGGCTGTCGCGGTTGGGCGGTGGCATTGGCACCAGAGGGCCGGGCGAGCAGAAGCTGGAGACCGATCGACGGCGGATCAGGGCCAGGCTGTCCTCCCTGGAACGCGACCTACGCCAGCTCACCGAAGAGCGGGCCCTCCACCGGGCGGGGCGGCGACGCCTGCCGTTTCGTTCGGTGGCCCTGGTTGGGTACACCAACGCTGGTAAGTCGTCGCTGCTCAACGCGCTGACGCGCGGTGGGGCACGCGCTGAGAATCAGCTGTTTTCGACTCTCGACCCGACCACCAGGGCGGTGCGACTTCCGGGTGGGCAGCCATGTCTGCTCGTCGACACAGTGGGGTTCATTCAGAAGCTTCCACACGAGCTGGTTGCTGCCTTCCATGCGACCCTTGAGGAGGTCCAGCAGTCCGATCTCATCGTCCACGTCTTGGATGCGAGCCGTGCTGGGTCCGAGCGCCGCTTGGAGACGGTTCATGCCACCCTAGAAGAACTCGGAGTCGCGGACACGCCGATGGTGCTAGCGGTGAACAAGGCCGACCTATGCTCGCCGGATTCCCGCCGACGCCTTCAAATGTTTGCGCCAGACCGTTACCTGGACGGTGAACTGGTGAGCGCAATCACAGGGGAGGGACTGGATGAACTCCGGAGGAAGATCGGTGCCGGTCTTGGTCAGCTGATGGCGCCAGCGGACTTCACAATCCCGTACGGGCGCATTGAACTCCTATCCCGATGGAGACGCTACGGCATAGTGGAGCACGAGGAGTTCACCTCCGACGGGGTCCACGTGGCCGGTCGGGTTCCCCAGGCGCTCGTCGGGCAGTTGGAGTCGCTTGAGCAAGAGACTCCAAGCACCGAGGGGGCGCCTGGATTGAGTCCCGGTTCGGTCGGTTAGCAGCCCACTCTGCGCCTACGGCCGCAGGAGGCGGATCACGGCGGATACCCGCCCCTCTACTTCGGCAGCATCCACGACAAGTGGCTCGTAGGCTGGGTTAGACGGTTGGAGGCGCAGTCTGCCGCCCTCGCGGTAGAGCCGCTTGACCGTAACCTCTCCTTCACCGGTCGTCGGGTTTTCTACTCGTACGACAGCCAGAGAGCCGTTGGGGGTTTCGCGGGTAGGTTTGACCACCACGAGGTCCCCGTCAAAGATTCCGTCACCGATCATGCTGTCGCCTTTCACCCGGAGGACATAGGAGTCGCCGTCGCCAGCGATCTGAGCACCCAAATAGATGTGATCCTCGATGTTCTCTTGGGCGAGTACCGGGGCTCCGGCGGCGACCTGCCCAACCAGCGGAAGGCTGAATGCATTCCCAGGGACGGTCGGGCTGTCGGTCAGGCTGACCGTGCGGGACTTGGTAGGATCTCGTCGGATGACCCCCTTGCGTTCCATCACGTTCAGGTGGTTCTGCACGGTAGAGCTGGAGCTTAGTCCCACAGCGATCCCGATCTCTCGAACGGAAGGAGGGTATTCGCCACGCGTCGCTCGGCTTCTCAGGTAGTCAAAGATCTCTTGCTGCCTTGGAGTCAGGCTCTCGCTCATCCGAAACTCTCCTAAACTATGGGCGACCATGGGAACAAATGGTCGTTCGCGATGGTATCACCTTCACCATTCAAAGACAAACTGCTGTTCGCGGAGAACCGCTTACGGCAGGCTTTGGATGTCGGCAGCTCGCTCTGCGGAGTAAGCGAGCTGCCTTCGCCAAAAGGCTGGCCCCAACCATCGCGGTTTATTTTCCCTGCAGCTAACTCGTGAGAGGATGTGGCCATGTCGAGCCACCGCAGGGCTTGCGGCAGGCCAGAGCCGGAGTCCCCTGACTGTGCGCTCCCAGTCGGCAGCCCAGATGAGCTATCCGCGCTGCTTTACGCGGAGCAGTTGGCGGCGCGGATTCGCGACCGGTTGGGTCGGTTGCGCGACGGTGGGACTGAACCATCTCGGCAACTCATTCACCGCGACTTCGAGTTCGGCGGGGTCGACTTAGTCCGGACCGGTCCACGGCTAGAGCTATGGCTACGGTTCGGCTGGTACGGAGTACCGTGCCCCCACTGGGCTGAGGTGGATCTGGCTCACTTCAGGGCAGCTGCCGAGGACGCGGGCGGCGGGACCGAACTGTGTGTCGACTTCATTCTGCAAGAGCTCCAGGAAGATCTGACCGGTGGGCCAGCGACCCCTTTCGAGGCGCTCGGTGATCCTGGTTGGGGGGTGCGGTACCGGTCGGGCGGCACCCGTAGCGGCCGGGAACGCGTGCGGTCCGACCGTCTCCGGAGTCACCGACCTACGAATCAGCCACGACCTCCGATGCGCTGACCTGGGGTCCCGTGTGGCCCCAACACCCCGGGCTGACCCAGGACTCCCAGCTCGGTCGACTTGACATAGGCACATGTGTGCGGTATCATACGAACCCATGTTCTATATCCCGCGGAGAAGCCGCCGAGTGGCGGCTCGGCCGATCTCGGGCCGTCGGGCGAGGCCCTGGGAGCGTGAGCGAAGGGTCATAACGCGGCTTGCGGTCACGGCGGCTCTCATGGGAGCCCTGATGACCACCGGTGTGCTGGGTAGCCAGCGCAGCGCCGGGAGCTGGGTGACGGTCAGGGCGGGCCAGAGCCTCTGGAGCATAGCGTCTCAGCATTACCCGGAAACGGACCCCCGTCAGGCGATCCTGGACATACAGGCGAAGAATCGCCTGCTCGGGCAGTTCATCTATCCTGGCGAGCGGTTGCTCCTACCTGCCGAGTGATCTGACGGCGATCGCCAAACTAAAAGGGACCCACCCTAAGGCGGGAACGATCGCGTAAAAGGGGACCACCCGGACCCGCTCAAAGCCCGATACGGTGCTCGGTAGTAGGAGCCGAGACCAGTCGGGCGTGAGGCATGATCTAGGGGGCTGAGGTTGAGCGTCTCCGCTGGGCTCATTTGCGAGATGGACTGAGCGTCGCCCTAGGAGCGCTGGGACGCCGGCGCGATCCACAGGGTCGCCAGAGGGGGAAGCGTCAGCGAGGCTGAGTTGGGTAGTCCATGCCACGGCGCTTCGACGCTTGTGATGCCGCCGAGATTGCCCTGGTTGCTGCCCGCGTAATAGTGACTGTCCGTGTTCAGCAGCTCGTAGTAGCTCCCCTCCGCCGGGAGTCCCAGCCGATACCCGTGGCGCGGAACCGGGGAGAGATTGCAGACACAGGCGACGTGACGTGTGCCATCCGCTGAGAAGCGAAGGAAGGCGATGACGTTGGCGTCGGCGTTGCTGGCGTCGATCCACCGGAATCCCTCGGGCGCGAAGTCGCGCTGGTACAGGGCGGGCTCGGCGCGGTAGCTCCAGTTGAGATCACTCACCAATTTCTGAATACCCCGATGGAGTGGCTGCTCCAGCAGAAACCAGTCCAGCTCCGCGTCGGCATCCCACTCAGCCCGCTGGCCGAACTCACCACCCATGAACAGGAGCTGCTTGCCCGGATGTGCCCATTGATATCCCAAGAGAGCCCTCACGTTAGCCGCCTTCTGCCAGTCGTCCCCTGGCATCTTGGCCAGAATTGAACCCTTGCCGTGCACCACCTCGTCGTGGGATAGCGGCAGGACGAAGTTCTCGGTCCAGGCGTACATGAGGCTGAAGGTGAGGCTGTTGTGGTGGAACTTTCTGTAAATGGGGTCGTTGGCGAAATAGTCCAGGGTGTCATGCATCCACCCCATGTTCCATTTCATGCCAAACCCCAATCCGCCCGAGTAGGTCGGCCGACTGACCCCGGGCCAAGAGGTGGATTCCTCGGCAATCATGACGGCGCCGGGATGCTCTCGGTACACCAGGGTGTTGACCTCCCGGAGCAGATCGATGGCATCCAGGTTCTCCTTCCCGCCGAAGCGATTGGGCAGCCACTGCCCCTCCTTGCGGCTGTAGTCCAAATAGAGCATGGAAGCGACGGCGTCCACCCGAAGCCCATCTACGTGAAACTCGTCAAACCAGTAAAGAGCGTTGGCGACCAGGAAGTTGCGAACCTCACTACGGCCGTAGTTGAAAATCGCCGTGCCCCAATCTGGATGCAGCCCCAGTCTCGGGTCTTGATGCTCGTACAGCGCGGTGCCATCGAACCGGCTCAGAGCGAATTCATCTCTGGGGAAATGTCCTGGGACCCAGTCCAGAATCACCCCGATGCCGCGGCGGTGAAAGCTGTCTACCATCTGTCGCAGGTCGTCAGGTGAGCCATACCGTGCGGTCGGAGCGAAGTACCCGCTGACCTGGTACCCCCAAGATCCACCGAAGGGGTGTTCAGCGATCGGGAGGAGTTCCACATGGGTGAACCCCAGCTGCTCGCAGTAGCTGCCCAATTGCTCAGCGAGCTCCAAATATGTCAGCGGTTGGGTTCCCTCAGGACGGGCGTGCCGCCAGGATCCCAGGTGCACTTCGTAGGTGCTCATCGGCTCATGGAGTGGTTGCCTCGCCGCTCGTTCCACCATCCACCGGCCGTCCGACCAGGAGAAGTGAGAGCGGGTGACCATGCTCGCGGTTCGCGGCGGTAGTTCCATCGCCAGCGCCACCGGGTCTGTCTTGTAGGAGGTGCTTCCATCCTGGTGTGAAATCCGGTATTTGTAGAACGCCCCCTCCGCCACCTGGGGCACAAAGAGCTCCCAGATCCCGCTACCTCCGAGATTGCGCATGGGCAGCCAGGGGGTATCCCAACCACTGAAATCCCCGACGACTGCCACCCCGACGGCGTTGGGTGCCCAGACAGCGAAGGCGGTTCCTTCCACGCCCTGGTGCACCCGAGGATGGGCCCCGAGATGCCGGTACAGGAACCGATCCCTGCCTTCGATCAGGAGATGGATGTCGGTGGGGCCGAGGGTGGGAGCCAGGCAATAAGGATCGGGGCCCTCGCGCACGATGCCGTCACTGGCCGCAATCCGAGTGGTGTACGCGAGTTCGCCCGCGGCCAGCTTGGCCTCTACGGTGGCCGCCTGATCGGGAGATAGGGACTCCACGAAAATACCCGGAAAGGAGGGGAGGCTGTGGGCGGGAATCTGCTCGCCGTCGACCAGACTCTGGACCAGCGCAGCATCCGGGCAGAAGCTGACGATGCGTCCGCCGTCGGAGGTTTGATGGAACCCCAGCAGGGAATGCGGGTCGCCCATGGTGCCGCTCAACAGCCGGGCCAGTGATTCGGGTTCTAGTCCGTGCCAATCCATCTGACTCACAGCTCAGCTTCGTGTAGGAGTCTCGCGATGCCTTCCAGGGGGATAGTCAGCCACGCGGGCCGGCTCCGCAGCTCGTAGTCGACCTCGTAGAGGGCCTGTCCGACTTCGAGTGCGGGCAGGATCGACGCGAAGGCAACCGGATCGGATGGGACAAGACCCCGCCCATCCATCTCTTCCACATAGGTGCCGAGGAATTCCTCTCTCATGATCCGCGCCCAGCTTCTGCCGTACGGGGCGAGGGTGCGCGCCGTGGCGTCTTCGGGACGCGCCTGTTGGCGCAGGGCGACTGCGGCTGCGTAGTCGAAGGACCGAAGCATTCCCGCCACGTCCTGGAGTGGGCTGGCCAGGGCGCGCCGCTCGGCAATAGAGACCGTAGGTCTCCCCTCGAAGTCCAGAACATGCCAACCGGAGTCCGTACGAAGTAGCTGTGCCAGATGGAAGTCACCGTGGATCCGGATGGCGAGCCCTTCGGTGCCTGCCCCTGCCATCCTCTGCAGCAGCTTCCTCATCCCGGCCCGATGCACACGGAGGGGCTCTAGGCGTGGGTCAGAGTCGCTGAGGAGGAGGTCTAAGTGCCGACCGATCCTCTGTGCTGCGAGTTTGAGGATAGCGGTAGTCATTAGCGTCGGGGCGAGGTCGGCCCGATGGTCCGGGTTGGCCAGCGCCAGATGCATTTTGGCTGTCAGACGACCGAGCTCTCTGGCAGAGGCCACGAATGAGCCCCCTTGGTCGCGGACGGCACGCTCGCATCTTTCCCAGCTGGGGAGCTCGCCATCCGCATCTGGCAGCAGGTCAGCCTCCAAGTCGCGAAGGGAAGTGAGGGCCATGGTGAATCCGTCGGTGCCGTTGCGCAGGTAGTTCTGGAGCATTCCAAGGGAGTGAATTTCGCCCCCGAACTGTGCCTCGATTGCCATCCAAGGCTGGGCTATGCCCTCGAATCCGGTACGGTCGAGCGCTTCCAGGAGTTGGAGCTCCGGATTAACCCCTGGCCAAATCCTCCGGAACATCTTAAGGATCAGACGCTCGTCGAAGACCACCAAGGAGTTGCTCTGTTCCAGGGACAGGGTCCTGGCAGTCGCCGAGGCATTGCCCCTGTCAACCTCGCCCTTGAGCAATCTGGTCGTGAGCTCGCCTTCTGGCATACCGCCTACCAGCGTCGGCTCCAGCAGGGCCCGAACCAGGTCCGTGGCCAGTTCAGGGTCGCCGATGGCATCCGAGATGGCGTAAGCGGCTCCCTGGGCGGGTTCGTGAAAGGCAAAGTAGATGCCGGATCCTGGCGGTGGTGGAGAGGCCGGAGCCTCTCGAATTCCGAGCGGCAGTTGGTAGGTGGCTATTTCGCCATCGCCAAACTCGACATCGACCAGCACGATCAAGAGAGCCGGGAGTTCGCCCCGGAGGGTGAAGACCGCAGTGGGCCGGGCATCCACCGGGCGTCGATGCTTGCCCGCGAACCATCGCTGATCCATGAGTTGGCCCGGAAGCGTTTCCCAGAACTCGGTCAGCTGGACAATGTTGGGCATGGCCCTCAACTCGAGTCCTCAATCCGAAACCAATAGAAGCCATGTGGCCCCAGGGATAGCGGATAAGGCTGCTCATCGATCCGGGGGAAGGGAACGCGGCCAACCAACTCGACCGGCAGCTTGCCCGCGAATCGTCCGAGGTCGAGGGCCGCGGGCTGGGAGAAGCGCGAGAGATTGTTCACTGACAGGACGACCTCATCTGGCGAGGATCGCACGAACGCAAAGATGGAGGGGTTATTGAGTTCTAACACCTGAAAGTCGCCGCGCCCGAAGACCGGATGGGCCTGCCGCACTTGGATGAACCGTCGCAGCCATTGCAACAGGGAACTCTGAGTCCGCTGCTGCTGCTCGACGTTGCAGGCCTGGTAGCCGTAGAGAGGGTCCATGAGTGGCGGGAGATACAGCTGAGCGAAGTCAGCGCGGGAGAATCCTCCGTTGCGGTCTGCACTCCACTGCATTGGGGTACGCACCCCGTCCCGATCGCCGACGTAGATGTTGTCGCCCATCCCGATCTCGTCCCCGTAGTACAGAATCGGGGTGCCTGGGAGCGACAGCAGCAGGCCGTAGAAGAGCTCCATCTGGCGGCGTCCGTTCCCCAGCAGAGGAGCCAGCCGGCGGCGGATCCCGACGTTCAGCTTCATTCGTGGGTCCCCTGCGTACTCCGCGTACATGTAGTCCCGCTCACTATCGGTGACCATCTCCAGGGTGAGCTCATCGTGGTTGCGCAAGAAGATTCCCCATTGGCAAGAGGGGGGTATGTGAGGGGTCTGGCTCAGGATCTCGGTTATGGGGTAGCGTTGCTCCTGGCGCAGCGCCATGAACATTCGCGGCATTAGGGGAAAGTGGAAGCACATCTGACACTCGTCCCCGTCCCCGAAGTAATCTCGAACGTCCGCGGGCGACTGATTTGCCTCCGCCAGCAGGACTCGATCCGGGAAATCGCGGTCGACTTCGGCCCGAACTCGCTTCAGGAACGCATGAGTCTCCGGCAGGTTTTCGCAGTTGGTGCCCTCGCGCTCGAAGAGGTATGGCACCGCATCCAGGCGCAGTCCGTCGAGCCCCATCGCCAACCAGAAATGAATCACCTCCAGCATGGCGTCCTGGACCTCGGGATTGTCGTAGTTCAGATCCGGTTGGTGGCGGAAGAAGCGGTGCCAGTAGTAAGCGCCGGCGCGCTCATCCCAACTCCAGTTCGAATCCTCCGTGTCCACAAAGATGACCCTGGCGTCGCGATAGCGGGTGGCGGTGTCGCTCCACACATACCAATCGCGCCGGGGAGCGTCCGGACCCTGGCGCGCATCTTGAAACCAGGGATGTTGGTCGCTGGTGTGGTTCATGACCAGATCGGAGACGACCCGGATACCCCGCTCGTGGGCCCCCTGGATGAGTTCCCTCAGGTCTTCCACCGAGCCATAGTCCGGGTGGATGGCGTAGAAGTCGGAAATATCGTAACCGCCGTCCCTTAGGGGCGAGGCCAAAACCGGCAGCAGCCAGAGGCAGTTGATTCCCAACCAATGAAGATAGTCGAGCTTGGCGGTTAGACCGGGGAGGTCGCCGACCCCGTCACCGTTGCTGTCGTAGAAGCCTCGGCAGAACACCTCGTAGATCACCGCATCGCGGTACCACTGAGGGTCGCGCTTCATCGCGAGCACCAGAGGATGTGAGCCGGGTAGAGCCTCGGATCCAGGCGGATGTACTGGTGAGCTCCCTGCCAGACATAGTCTTCTCCGGACAGCAAGTCTCGTGCGAGGAACCGAACCCCGTCGGTCAAGCCAAGGCGAGCGAGATCAAGGTGGATGGCTGACTCGTGGGTATTCCAGGGGTCCAGGTTCACCACCACCAGGATGACGTCATCGAGCGCTGGGGTGCTCTTTGAATAGCAGATCAACGCAGGATCGTCACTCCAATGGAAGTCCAAGCGGCGAAACTGTTGCAGGCTCGGATGCTGGTGTCGAATCTGGTTGACCCTGGAGATCAGAGGTCGCAGCGACTCGGGGCGGTTGAAATCACGAGGGCGCAACTGGTATTTCTCCGAATCCAGGTACTCCTCAGAACCGTCATGCAGCGGGGTACCTTCGGCGAGTTCGAAGCCGCTGTAAATACCGTAGCTGGCGCCCAGCGTGGCGCCCAGTACAAAGCGGGAGCGAAATGCACCAGGCCCGCCCCGCTGAAGTTCCTCGGTGAGGATGTCGGGGGTATTGATGAAAAGGTTGGGTCTGAGGTAGTCGACGGACTCCCTGGTGAGGTCGGTCAGATAGGCGCTGATCTCGTGCTTAGTCATCCGCCAGGTGAAGTAGCTGTAAGACTGTGAGAATCCCACCTTGCCGAGTTCCCGCATCATGGCAGGACGGGTGAACGCCTCGGCGAGGAGGATCACGTCAGGGTGCTCCTCGCGCAGGCGCCGCAAGACCCAAGACCAAAAGGTCACCGGCTTGGTGTGAGGGTTGTCCACCCGGAAGATGCGCACCCCTTGTTCGATCCAGAACTCCAAAATCGCGTAGCAGGCCTCCCAGAGGGCGCGCCAGTTCCGGCAGCCAAAGTCCAGCGGGTAGATGTCGTCGTATCGCTTGGGAGGGTTTTCAGCTGGGCGGATGCTGCCATCTGGCCGATGGGCGAACCAGTCCGGGTGCTGGGTGACCCAAGGGTGGTCCGGCGAGCACTGAAGCGCGTAGTCCAAGGCGATCTCCATGCCATTGTCTGTTGCCCTTTTAAGGAGGGTCCGGAAGTCGTCGAGCGATCCCAAGTCCGGATGGACGGTGGTGTGGCCGCCGAGGTCAGAGCCGATTGCCCAGGGGCTGCCCGGATCCTGAGCAGTGGGCAACGAGGAGTTGTTCCGCCCACGCCGACCGGTGCGTCCGATCGGGTGGATCGGCGTGAGGTACACGACGTCGAAGCCCATTTCGGCGATGGCGGGAAGCTGGTCCGCGGTAGTCAGCAGGGTCCCTGAGGTGACTCCATCCGATCCCTGGGAGCGTGGGAAGAGCTCGTACCAAGCTCCATGGAGGGCCCGGGGTCGTTCCACCCAAAGCGGCAGCGGGTCGCACTTGGAAAGACCTCTGACCGGGACGATCTCCCCCAACCGATCGGCGACTGCTTGCTCAGTGAGAAAGTGGAGCTGCCGTTCGGGCCCGGAAGCCCGTGCGGTCCGGGCCCTCTGCGTTAGTCTGAATCGGTGCGGGGCCCGGAGGCGCTGGAGTGACTTCTCCATCAGGACCCACCCTGTGGCCATTTCGGGCTCTGGGTCCAACCCAGCCTCGATCCGTCGCAAGAGGTCTTCTCGCCAGGAGCTGAACGGGTCTTCCCAACCCTCAACCAGGTACTCCGCCGGCCCTACCCGATCGATGGCCAGGTGGCCATGCCACCAGTCGTCTACTCCCGGACTCAGGACGGAGCTGTGCCAGGGCGTCTTGGGCAGAGCAAGCGTGCGCCACCGGACTCGGCTTCGAAGCACCCTGCGTCCATCGCTAAAGACCCTGGCCGTGACGGGCACCAGCTCACCTTGAACAGCTTTGGCCGGGTGACGGCCACAGTCGACTGCAGGTGAGACGTCGGTCACGACGACTCGCCTGAAAGGGGAGGGGATGGCTTGATGGAGCTGCCGCTGGTGGAGGGGAGTCACGTCTGCTAGATTGCCAAACCGGACGCCAGTTCTGCCGGATCGGTAGTGCGTGAGCAGCCGACGGTCGGCGTTGAAGTCATCTGGGAGGGTCGGTCGGGACAGAAGTCCACGGCGGGGTGGCCCACTTGGAGGGGGAGGAGCTCATCGATAGTGACAGTCTGGCAGCTGAGTGCCTCCGCTACACCGTCGAAGGGGGCTTGCGCGGATAACCACCTCCCGACACCCCTCGGCGCTCTGAGAGGCCGTCATGAGCTGTGGGCAAGTACCTCTAGGAGCAAGAAGATCGCGGACGGCCCCACGGCTTCAACCCGCTCCTCCTGCTGTTGACCGGAGAACAGCTTTCCGCCACCCCTGGGAAGCAAGATAGATTCTTCCCCAAGCCCTCGTTGATTATCCGGGGACTTCGCAAAAGAGGAGACCAAGGTCCCGTCAACGGTCGCCCAAGCTCCCCAGGCGCAGTCCGGGAGAACCGGCGGGCTAACGGGGGAAGCCCCGTGGGCACTCAGTCGCCAAGTGGATGTCGCTAGCAGGAGGTTGCTGCCGGCCCCTGCCGTCCGGGCCAAAGCCCCCCGGAACCCGATGGGCCACGAATCACCGCAAGCGAAGCCGATTAGGAGCTGCAGGAGTCTCAGCCGCGCTCGATGCGACCGGTCAGCCTCGACCAGCCCGGAGGCCAAGTGGGCGAAGCGAGTAAGCCGCTCCGGGAAGGGAGCCGAACGGGGCCGAACCAACTCGCTATCGGCCTCTAGGCTGAGACGACGGGCCAGGACCAGATTTTCGGGATCCTGGCTCCTGTGGCACGAGATCGCCACCTTCTGCCCCGCTCGATCAACGGTCAACTCCACAGGCCACCGCCCCATGGCCTCGAACGCCACGAATGGCGCGCCGAACTCCGCCCGCAATGGGTCCGCCACCACCTTGCCGAGTCCCCACTCCAGACTGAGCAGGCCCCTTCGATCAGCGACAGCCTCAGCGGCGGCGGTGGCGGCGATATGGTCCAGGTGACCAGTCACGCCGTCCGGCTCGAACACGATAACCAAGTCCGCCGCTCCAATCTCCGACTCGACCGCTGCCTCTAGTACCGAGTGAGGCGTCGCCGCGAGACCTCCGTCCGGGAAACCCAAGAGCTTGGTCGACCGAAGGCCCAGCCGCTTGGCGGCCTCCACTAGCTCCTCCCGGCGGGTGTCGGCCAGAGTTGAGGCTGCTCCCACCGTGGAAGCCTCTCCAGCGGTGAGACACAGCAGTCGAACGTCCACGCCCAGCCCAATCAAACACAGGAGGACTCCCCCGAGACCGAAGCTCTCGTCATCAGGGTGGGCCACGACCGCGAGGGCGCTCTCGGCTCCCGAAAGCTGGGGCAGTGCGGAGATTGTGGTCGTCATGGCTTCGGAGGTCACGCCAAGGAAAGGAAGAGGTGCTCCAGCTCCGCCTCGGCCCGGGCTGTCTCCGCGGGCCCGGCACCACCCGCCAAACACTGCTTAAGCCCACTCGCGAGGATCTTGAAACCTGCGCGGTCGAGAGCCCGGGAGGTTGCCGCCAGTTGGGTGACCACCTCATCGCATTCCCGACCGGTCTCAATCATGGTTATGACGCCGCCCAGCTGCCCATGGGCCCGCCGAAGGCGGCGAAGGACCTCCGCCGCGTCCTCTTGTCTGATTTCCACAGTTGGGAGCTCCCGTTGACTAGTGGCTGCAGGACACCGCGGGTCGCCAAAGATGCCCAGGACGCTCCGGACCCGTGAGTCGTCCCTGATGAGTAATATACCCGCATGGGTATATGGAGGTTCCTGAAGGCTCGGCCGGTGGTCCAAGTCTCCCTGGAGGAGTTTGCCGAGCTGCACAAGGCGGGGTGCTTGGTGGTCGACGTTCGCGAAACCCACGAATACACCAGAGGGCACGTACCGGGAGCCACGTCGATACCCCTCAGCCAACTTGCGCGCCGGGCTCACGAGCTGCCGACCGACTCGACGATCAGTGTCATCTGCGCCAGCGGACACCGAAGCAGGATAGCCGCTCGCATGCTGGGGTCGGCAGGAGTGGATGCCCGATCCGTGAGTGGCGGCACCGCGGCTTGGGCGCACCGCAAGCTCCCCTTGGTCCGGGGCGCCAAACCCCGCTGACCGTGGCGACCGGCGCTTATCTATTCCGGTCCTGCTGAGACCGATACAAGTGGCTTCCGCAGCGGCGGTGAGACCTTGCCGCCAGCCCGGGTGGGATCGGATATAATACCCCCACGGGTATCGCCACCAAGGAGGCCTGTCAGGGTGCAAGAGGTAGAGTTTCGCGCGTTCGTCGCCGCCCACGAGGCAGGGGCCTTTGTGGTTGATGTCAGAGAACCACACGAGTACCAGCGAGGTCATGTGCCTGGTGCGAAGTTGGTGCCGCTGGGAATCGTGCCGTTGCGGCTGCACGAATTCCCCAAGGACCAGCCCGTCTATGTGATCTGCGCGAGCGGGTATCGCAGCTATACCGCGGCGCAACACATGGACGCAGCCGGAGTCGACGCCAGGTCGGTTAAGGGAGGGACTCAGATGTGGCGCCAGCACGGGCGCCCTCTGGCCACGGGGGCGGAACCGTCCTCCTAGTGAACCACTCCTAGCCGGTATCGCAGCTGGTCACCGGCGGCGCTCCGTCTTGATTCAGCCACCGACGGCCCCGAATCCGGTCAACCAGTGCTCCCAGGGGTTGCTCAGTGGGAGAGCCGCCAGCCCCAGGACGGTGCCAACCAAAAGGGTCGCCAGCAGCAGCTCTCTACGGCGGGCCACCCCTGTGACTCGGTGCGCGGCCTTTCGCCAGTCGGCCAGACCGAGCTGGGGAAGGTCAGCCAGGTGGATCAGGACGTGAACGGTCATGGCCGCGAACCAGAGGACGAAGGACGCCTTGTGCAGGAAGAGCAGAGTGCTCTGCCCAGGTGGCACAAACAGCAGTCCCACTCCGGTGCCGAACAGGGCCATAGTGAGGCCGGCCACCACCGGACCCAACAGCCTCGGGATTACCGCCGGCGGACCTCGTCGGACGTACGGCTTGGACGCGGCGTAATACCTGAACAGGCGATATCCGGTGCTGGCGAGCTTTGCGGCGACGACCGGAAGGAGCAGCACCCCTACGAAGACGTGGAGCGGCAGGGTCGAACGTATGACGAGCACCGTGGCTCCCTCTATCGCCAAGAGAATGAGCAGGAGGATGGCCAGCCCGGCGGTGAGTCGTTCATTGCCGCGAGGTCCGTCGTCGAGCAGCTTTCTGGGCAGCGAGCCGTGTAGCTTAAAGCGACTGTCCAATCAACTCTCCATTGGGCGACCGGCCGGAGGGTCGTCCGAGCCAGAATGGTGGTTTCGGGTCAGTTTAAAGGGGGTGCCTGAGCACAGGCTGGGTTTTGAGAGGGGAGCCTCCGTACTCCCGCTACTGAGATTCAGGTTGTGCTACGGATAAGAGACCTTATCGACAGCTCGGGACTTTGATTCGGCTCCCCCCTATCCAGCTCGGCCCAACGGTCCAGATGGGGCAGTGTGCGGAATCCCGTCTCGTCGCCGGCAGTATCACGGGCCGTCGATCCGGGTTGCCGGGCCAGGGGCCGCGACAGTTTAAGACCCGTCAGAATTGGCACATGGCGGAAATCTCCAACGTTCGCATTCGCCAGGCGTCGCTGGCCGACGCCGAACCAGCTGCAGGCGTCTGGCTGGATTCCCGACGTGCCGCGTATCCAGCAATCCCAAAGTGCATTCACACAGAGTCGGCGATCAGGTCGTGGTTCTCGGAGGTGCTTATGGCGCAGTCCGAGGTCTGGGTGGCGGAGCAAGGTCGGCTAATTGTGGCGGTCATGGCTCTCGATGACGGTTGGATCGACCAACTGTACGTCGCGCCTAGTCAGAGCCGCCACGGTCTCGGCTCCCGCCTGGTGGCCACCGCGAAGGAGCGAGCGCCAGGCGGCCTCCAGCTTTGGACTTTCGAGAGCAACCTGGCCGCTCGACGGTTCTATGAGCGTCATCAGTTCGTGCCGGTTGAACGCACGGACGGCTCGCGGAATGAGGAGAGATCGCCTGATATCCGGTACGAATGGCAGCCACGGGGCTGAATTCGCAGGTGGTCGACGCCCATGGTGCGTTCGGGCTCGGCTCCGACTTCGAGCGAGCTTCATCAATGACCAGAGCGTCTCCCTGGCTGGGTGTCGTCACAGAGCCCCCTATCCAGGACGGCTGGTACCTCTTGTTCTAGACCGTCGACCGCCGGCGCGAGCAGCCACACTCAAAGCGGCACCCGTGCCCACCCCCAGCAGCGTAAAAGAGCCGGGGTCGCCACGCTTCCATTCCCTGAGCGCCGCGCCAAGCTCCCCGGCTTGAATCAGGACCACTGTCTGCCGAAGTGTCGGTTGGGGCGCGGAATCGCGGGGCAGGAGGATGGCGGCGGCCAGGCGAGGCCGCGAACACCTGCCCATCGAAGTCCGATGGTGGCCACGCGCCCTGACGGAGGAGCGGCGATCCTTCCCATGTGGCTGGCTCCCAAAACCAGCACCGCACCAGCTCCGAGAGCAAGCGCGCCTACCCGACCGCTCGCGCCTGCCCACGCCAAAATCATTGTCACTTGGCTCGATCCTACGGGAATCCCGGTGCGCCCGACTACCTCAATGAGGCGGGCGTCGTCAGGCTGCCTAAGATGACCGCCATGGCCCGACCCGAATGCCTCCCCTCCCCCTCCTCTCCCGACCCCGAAGTCGGGGATCAGGAGCTGGCTTCGCGGTGCGCTGAGCTCATGTTCGCCGCCGACCATGCATCTCAGCAGCTCGGGATCAAAGTGGAGTCTGTCTCCCCGGGCTGCGCCCGCCTGACCATGGAAGTGACGGAGGGAATGATCAACGGTCACGATATCTGCCACGGCGGATACATTTTCAGCCTAGCCGACAGCGCCTTCGCGTTCGCCTGCAACACCTACGGTGAGGTGACCGTTGCCGCTGGTGCTCAGATAGATTTCATCATGCCGGCTCGTTGCGGCGATCGGCTAGAGGCGTCGGCTGTGGAGCGCACCAGGAGGGGACGGACCGGAATCTACGACGTGACCGTGGTGAGACTCCCGGACCTGGAGGTGGTGGCAGAGTTCCGAGGGAGGTCTCGCACGTTGTCGGTCGCGATCCGAGAGGGCCGACCCGTGCCAGTGCCATGGGCCAGTACGGGGGGCCCAGATGCGTGATCTTGCCCCGGACCGAGCGACTTTGGAGCCAATTGAGACCGCCTCGCGGGATGAGCTGGCAGCACTGCAGACGGAGCGGCTGGCGCAGACCCTGAGTAGGGTCTACGCGACGGTCCCGTTCTATCGGTCGCGAATGGATCAAGCGGGATACCATCCCGCCGAGTTCCGAGCCCTTGAGGACATAGCCCGTCTGCCTCTCACCACTAAGGACAATCTTCGCGACCAATATCCGCTGGGGCTCCTGACGGTACCGAGATCCGAACTGCGGCGAGTTCATGCCTCCAGTGGGACAACCGGTCGGCCCACCATTGTTGCCTACACCAAGAGAGATTTGGATATCTGGGCCGACCTTATGGCCCGATCCATTCGAGCCGCCGGCGGCCGGCCGGGCGACGTGGTGCATGTGGCCTACGGGTACGGCCTGTTCACCGGAGGCCTGGGCGCGCACTACGGCGCCGAGCGGCTAGGCTGCACCGTTGTGCCGGCTTCGGGCGGGCTGACGGAACGGCAAGTGACCCTGATTCGAGATCTGAAGGCCGACGTCATCATGCTCACCCCGTCGTACATGTTGGTCATCCTTGACGAGTTCGAGCGACAAGGGATAGACCCCAGAACCACCTCCCTGAAGGTTGGCATCTTCGGCGCGGAGCCGTGGAGCGAAGAGATGCGACGTGAGATCGAGGGGCGCGCCGACATGCACGCCGTCGACATCTACGGCCTCTCGGAAGTCATGGGTCCTGGCGTCGCGCAGGAATGCGTGGAGACCAAAGATGGGTTGACCATCTGGGAGGACCACTTCTACCCTGAGATTATCGACCCGATCACGGGAGCTGTGCTGCCCGACGGCACACTCGGAGAGCTGGTGCTGACTAGCTTAACCAAGGAGGCCATGCCGCTCATCAGGTACCGGACCCGCGACCTGACCCGGCTCTTGCCTGGCACCGCTCGGACGATGCGGCGAATAGAACGGATTCTGGGCAGGACGGACGACATGATGATCGTGCGCGGGGTCAATGTCTTCCCCAGCCAGATCGAGGAGGTCGTGCTCAGTATTCGTGGTTTGACCCCCTACTTCCTATGTGTTTTGACCAGACCGACAAGAATGGATGAGTTGACGGTTCGCGTGGAGGCTCTCCCCCAAAGCGCATCCGCGGACGACCGTGACCGGTTGGGCCGGGAGCTGGTTACCAGACTGAAGCACTCAGTGGGGGTGACTGTCGCCGCCGATGTCGTCGAGCCAGGATCCCTAGAACGGTCGGTCGGCAAAGCCATGCGGATCCTCGACCTCAGGGGCTAACCAACCGCGCTCTGCGGCCGGTACCGGAAGAGGATGGAAACCTCGCCGCGCCCACTCCCGTTAGTCCTGAGGATCGGGAGCGGACAGTGAGCCGTCGGCTAACGAGCGCTGATCATCGCAATCGCAGCGACGGCGCCGACCAGTCCGACAGCTTGGACGCGGGTCCACCTTTCACTGAGCAGCAGCCTGGCCAATACGATGGTGACGCCTGGATACAGCGAGGTTATCACCGCGACCATTGCCAGCGGACCACGCCCGGTGGCCGCGAGAAAGGAGATATTGGCCACTCCCCCAAGAACTCCAGCGCCGACTGCAGCAACCAGCGCTCGGAAATTGTGCCCATTGTGGCCAAAGGAGAGTTGAGCAGCGCAGGCAAAGAAAGCTTCAAGGATGACCGCAACCGCCTGTCCGGGGAGCAGTGGCCATGCACCCGAGTGGGTACCTGCCCGGTCCAAGGCGATGAAGAAGGCGGCAAAACCCAACCCGGCGAGAATGCCATAGAGCACTCCCGTTCGTCCGCCATCGTGAATGGCCGAGGGCGGGCGCCAAGAGACCAGCACGATCGCCGCCACGGCCGCCAGGACGCCAAGTTCGGCAAGCAACGGCAGGCGCTCCCCGAGCAGAAAGCCGAATCCGGCTGGTATCACAGCCGTGAGAAGGGCCGACGCCGTGGCCACGACGCCCATGCGACCGATCGCCAGGCCCCGGTAGAGACACAGGGCACCGATCGCGCTGCCGACCCCGCTCAACGCCCCCCACATCAGCGCGGGCACTGTGGGCCCGCCGCCTGGGAAGAGAGTCACGGCCGCCACTGCGGCGACCAAACTGCAGGATTGGGCGACAACGGCAACCGTGGCCGATGGCATCCTACGGCTCCCGACCCCCGCGGCGAAATCCGAGGTGCCGTAAGCGACTGCGGCAATCAAACTGAGGAGAGGACCCATGTGACTACGATGCCATGGAACACGCCGTCATACCGACCATCAGGCATAAACAGTAGGGGCGGCACGGGGCAATGGTCGCGGCCGTCTGCAGCAAATTCGAGGTCATGGTCTCTTGCGTCCTTGAACCGCGAAGAGGCGCTGAGCACCGTGGCGAGGGTCCGCCACTAACCCCTCACCAACTAGTCGAGCAGCGTGTTCCGCCTCGAGCCCCGGCACAAGTCGGCCCGAGGTCGAGACCACTCGCCACCAGGGCAGATCGCTCGACCCCGCCAGAGCCTGTCCGACGGCCCTGGCCGCTCCTGGTCGTCCCGCCAGTGTCGCTACCTGCGCATAGGTCAGGAGGTCGCCCGTCTCGGTTCCACGCACCACCCGCTCGACGGCAAGCTGAAATTCCGATTTGGATCCTGGCGACATCACTTGCCTCTGAACCTGGGAAGGATTGGCTCTTCGCCCCGGCCGCCGCGGGGGCTCCTAGCGAAGGGCAGTGTCGCTTGCGCCGCGATCGAGATGCGCGGGCCACCAGAAAACGGGGCCGGTCTGCGCGACCAGAACGGGCACCACGAGTGGTCGGACAAGGAGCGTGTCGAGAAGGACGCCAAAGCCAACTAGAAAGCCAAGCTCCGTGAGTGCAACAAGCGACAGGGCGCCGAGTACGGCGAAGGTGCCCAGGAGAACCAACCCTACTGAGGTTATCACTCCGCCTGTGGCCGCGAGGGCACGGAGGATTCCGGGAGCGGTCCCAAAGGAGGCCGCTTCTTGGCGCGCTCTGGCAGTCCGCTTCCGTCGTGCAGGGGACCCCGGTGGCGGCCGTGGCCTGTCTGCGGCTCAGCCCTTGGCCAACTACCAGTCGGAGTAGGTCTCTGATCTTGCGCATGGCGATTCGGGGTCTGGGCCTCGGCACCTCCACATTCCCCCATTTCCTGCCCCTATTGTGGACGTCCCGCTCTCCGTAGCGACAACAAGATCTATGGGAACTACACCCGACCGTCTCGACGCAGAGACAAGCAAGCGGTCGCCTGGTTAGTTCACGGCTGGGAAGCCGTTGAAGTGACGGGATCAGGAGCGGAGATGCCGAGAAGACCCTTTCTGGTTCCCGCCGCGAACAAGAGCTTCTAGCAGGTCTAGCTACGCTATCCCCCACTACCGACTCGGAGTCTGAAGAGCTCGACGGCAACGTCTAAAAGCGGGCGGCATCGTACCCTCCTCTCGCCCGCAGGGTTGGAGGTACGGCGTCCGCGGGGTTGCTCGACACCACCGCCAGAGTACGTCCATTGCGTTCTTGACTTCGCCAGGTGACGCGCCCAGAATCTCAACTGACCGATCGGTCAGTTGGCAGGAGGCGGTGCCGTGGAGCAGATGGGAGACGGATCCCGCGAGGAGGCGTTCCAGTCCAGGATCGACGCCGAAGTCAGGATTGAGCCACGGGACTGGATGCCGCAGCGCTACCGTTCCACCCTCGTGCGACAGATTGCTCAGCATGCCCACTCGGAAATCATCGGCATGCAGCCTGAGGGCAATTGGATCACCCGGGCCCCGTCGCTGCGCCGCAAGGCGATTCTGCTGGCGAAAGTTCAGGACGAAGCCGGGCACGGCCTCTACCTGTATGCAGCCGCCGAGACCCTGGGGGTGGAACGAGAGGCACTCGTGGAGATGCTGCAGACCGGGAGGCAGAAGTACTCCAGCATCTTCAACTACCCCACCCTGTCGTGGGCTGATGTCGGCGCCATCGGCTGGCTCGTCGACGGAGCCGCCATCACCAACCAGCTCGCTCTCACCCACACGTCATATGGTCCCTATGCCCGCGCAATGGTCAGGATCTGCCGGGAGGAGTCTTTTCATCAGCGTCAGGGCTTTGAGCTGCTCTGGCAGCTCAGCCATGGGACCGCAGCCCAGCACCAGATGGCGCAGGACTCTATAGATCGCTGGTGGTGGCCATCGCTGATGATGTTCGGGCCGCCCGATCAAGCCTCACCGAACACCGCGCAGTCCATGCGTTGGGGTATCAAGCGGGTCAGCAATGACGAGCTGAGACAGCGCTTTGTTGACATGACGGTCCCCCAGGCGCGCGCTTTGGGCCTGTCCCTCCCCGACCCCGATCTACGTTGGAACGAGAGCACAGGCCGGCATGACTTTGGGCCGATCGACTGGGAGGAATTCCAGCGGGTCGTAGCTGGGGACGGCCCCTGTAACGCGGAGCGGCTGCGCTGCCGTAGGCAGGCGCACCAGGAAGGCGAGTGGGTACGGGAGGCTGCCCGAAGCTGGGCCGCCAGGCACGCCCCAACGCGCTCGGAGGTGGCGTGACCCAAGCTCAGGGGCTGCCGCTATGGGAGGTCTTTGTCAGGAGTCGCAGGGGTTTGTCTCACATTCACGTGGGTTCGTTGCACGCCGCTGATTGGGAGATGGCAGTTCAGAACGCCCGTGACCTTTATACCCGGCGGAGCGAGGGCGTCTCGATCTGGGTGGTCGCGGCGACCGACATCCACGCCTCTGATCCAGATGACAGAGGGCCGCTCTTTGATCCTCCGGGTGACAAGGTCTACCGTCACCCCACCTTCTATCAGGTCCCCGAGGATCTGAAGCTTTGACGGATCTCGGAGTTGCGGGCACCTCGCTGCTCTGCGACTACACGCTGGGTATCGGTGACGACTGTCTGATTCTCTCCCATCGGCTCTCCGAGTGGGCTGCCAGGGCGCCGGACTTCGAGGAGGACGTTGCCCTCGCCAACCTGGCTCTGGACCTTCTCGGTCAGGCCCGCAGCCTCCTCGCCTACGCCGGTGAGCTGGAGAGGTCTGGACGCAGCGAAGACGACCTCGCCTACTGGCGAGACGATCGGCAGTTCCGCAACTTGCTCTTGGTGGAACAACCCAACGGAGATTTCGCCCTAACAATCACCCGCCACCTGCTGTTCTCAACCCACCAGGTGTTGCTCTACGGGGCCCTCGCCCAAAGCAGTGACGCCACAATTAGGGGCATCGCTGCCAAGGGCGTCATGGAAGCGAGGTATCACCAGGAGCACGCCGCTTTGTGGACTCTGCGCCTCGGAGACGGTACCGCGGAAAGCCACGCCAGAATGGAACGGGCGCTGCTCGAGCTGTGGCCACTCACCGGGGAGATGTTCCAACTTTCCCCAGGGCTGTCAGAGCTGGTGGTCGCGGGAGTGGCCGTGAATCCAAGCAACCTGCAACCTCCGTGGGAGAGCCAGATCGGGGCCACGCTCCAAACCGCGGCCCTCGAAATACCCGCGGTGCCGCAGCGCCGTTGCGACGGGCGGTTCGGGATTCATTCAGAGCATCTCGGCCATCTTCTGGCGGAGATGCAGCACCTTCACCGGTCGCATCCCGATGCCGTCTGGTGACCTCACCGCGCGTGAGATCGTTGCGGCAGTTCGGGACCCCGAGCTACCGATTCTAACGATCGCCGAACTAGGTGTCCTGCGATCGGTCGACATCGACCGGGACGGGACTGTGGAGGTCGTGCTCACGCCAACCTATTCGGGATGTCCGGCGACTGAGGTCATGCGGGTCGACGTGTTGGAGGCTCTGCAGGCCGCTGGCTATTCCCGGGCATCGGTCCGCTTCGAGCTCTTCCCGCCGTGGACGAGTGACAGTCTCAGCGCAGGTGCGCGGGCGGCGCTGGCCGAAGCCGGAATCGTGCCCCCTAGTGACCCTGGGCAGCAGATTCCCCTCACCTGGTCGCTAAAGTGTCCGAAATGTGGGTCATTACGCACTGGCGAGATCAGCCACTTTGGCGCAACCTCCTGCCGGTCGCTGTGGCGGTGCCAGGCTTGCGGCGAACCGTTTGAGTACTTCAAGGCCATAAGGTGACGGAGGGCCCGAGTCCGGGTTTAGGAGTCAGGCGAGGGGCATTTCACCAGCTCCAGGTATTAGCCGTCGAGCCGGTTGCGGAAGACGCGGTGGCCGTTTCGTTTTCGGTGCCCGACCACCTGAAGCCAGCGTTTAGCTTTCAGGCGGGGCAGCACGTCACTCTCAGAACATGGCTCGACGGCTCCGAGGTGCGCCGAACCTATTCGATCTGCGCCCCGACCGGCTCGGCACTGCTGCAGATCGGAGTGCGCCGGTTGCCGGGCGGGGTGATGTCCCAGTTCATCCACGACCTCCTCCGCCCCGGGGATGCGCTCGATGTGGCGGAACCAGCCGGACACTTCACCCTTCCTCTGGATCCCTACCACGGTGGAAGCTATGTGGCGGTCGCGGCAGGATCTGGGATCACCCCGGTGCTCTCCTTGATCGGCTCCGCGCTGGCGACGGAAGTGACCAGCAAAGCTGTTCTGCTCTACGGTAACCGCACCGTCGAGTCCACGATGTTCCTAGAGGAGATCTCAGATCTAAAGGACCGCTACCCAGATCGATTTCAGCTGGTTCCGCTGTTCTCTCGGGAGCGACAGGAAGTTGAGCTCTACAACGGCCGGCTGAGCGGGCCAAAGGTCGAGTCCCTGGTTACGCAATTCGTCGACATCGCCAGGGTGGACGCCTGGCTGCTGTGTGGCCCACACCCGATGGTGACGGCCGTACGCGAAGTGTTGACGGGTAGGGGCGTTCCAGAGAGCCTGATCCACACGGAGCTCTTCTTCGTTGAAGATGAGCCCCCGGTACGTTCCGAAGAGGAACAGCGGGCGGTTGACCGCGGCGGCGGAGTCACGGTCCGAGCCCGCCTGGACGGACGCGAGACCGAGTTCACGATGACCAGTGCCCAAACGATTGTGGACGCACTGGCGGCCGTCCGGCCGGATGCGCCCTACTCGTGCAAGGGGGGGGTATGCGCCACCTGCCGGGCGCGACTTCTCGAGGGCAAGGTCTTGATGGACCACACCTATGCTCTGGAGGCGGACGACCAGGAAGCGGGTTACATCCTGACCTGTCAGGCTCACCCGGTGAGTGAGCTCGTCACCGTCGACTACGACGGCTGAGCTTTTTTTCCTGCGCCGCGCCGATATCCTGGACAGATGAGTTTCGAAGGCACGGCAGCTGACATCGATCTGGCCTCCGCTCGGTTCCGGCTGGTGGGGCGAGTGCACCGGACTCCCCTCCTCCATTCGGAATTGCTAGACGCCCACTCCCGCAGCGAGGTTTGGCTGAAGGCTGAGACCTTTCAAAAGGGCGGCTCGTTCAAGGCAAGGGGAGCTTTCAATTCCCTCCTCGCAGCACTCGAGTCGGGCGACCGGCGCGGAGTCCTAGCCGTTTCGTCAGGCAACCATGGGCAGGCGGTCGCGCTCGCCGCCCGAGAGCTGCAGCTGTCGGCGACCGTGGTCATGCCCGAGGGTTCGTCCCCGGTCAAGCTCGCCGCAGTAGGTGGATACGGCGCCACCATCGTCACCAAAGGGGTGACAGGAGAAAATCGCGAGGACGTCGCCCTTGAAATGGCCGAGAGGTTGGGGCTGAGGCTGGTCCACCCCCACAACGACCCCCTGGTGATCGCCGGGCAGTCGACGGTGGGCTCCGAGATTGTGGACCAGGTTAGAGCTCTCGGGATCAGGCCGACCACGGTCCTAGTGCCGGTCGGTGGCGGCGGGTTGCTGGCGGGCGTCGTTCTTGCCTTTAGAGAACTTCTTCCCGGGGTCGAGGTGGTGGGCGTCGAACCCGCTAGCGCCAATGACGCCCAACAGTCACTCGCCGCCGGACGCCTGGTGGCCCTGTCCCAGACGCCGGACACGGCCGCTGATGGCGCCCGTACCCTCCATCTCGGCAGCCTCTGCTGGGAAGTGATTCGGCCGCGGGTGACCAGCGTCATGACCGTAACCGAGCAGGAAATAGCTGAGGCGTGCTGGTGGCTCTGGAGCCGGTGTAAGTTGGTCGTGGAGCCCACCGGGGCGATGACTGTTGCCGCGGCTAGGCAACTGCGCCGCGCCGGGGAAGGCGATGGAGACGCCTCATCCAAACAGGGTAGCCTGGTCTGCATCCTGTCGGGAGGCAACTGCGCTCCCCGTCAGATTTGCGACCTCCTGGGCCCGAACATCCGGGAAACTCTCAGCTGACGCCGGAGAGCCTGTTCCACCCGGCGGCGGTCCAGATCCAGGTCTGGCTGCTGAACCCGGATCCGGCGCTCGTGGCGCCGCCGAACAGGATGACGCCGCGGCCCGCAGGATCCGGCGCCATCGCGGAAAAGCTGTAAGTCGGCGGGCTGGCGACGGTGTGTTGCGGCACCCACCCTGCAGCGCCCAGCTCCCACGTGCTGTAGCGGTGCCCGAGGCCCGTGAAGAGCAGTACCGAGCCGCTTAACGGATCGGTCGACATGGGCGCGTAGGCTATCGGGCCAGGTGCTCGCGAGGAGGCGATGGGAGACCAATTCGACCCATCCCATGCCCAGGTATCGCCCAGTCGTTGGGAACCGTCACTACCCCCGTACAGGATCAGCTCCCGTCGGGCAGGGTCCCACGCCATGGCCGACGCGGTTCGTGGCGACGGGGAGTCGGCCGGGGCCAGCCGAACCCACGTACCCCTGATCAAAACCCATGTTCCGGCCAGCGGACGACCCGTAGCGTCATCTCCCCCGAACATTATCAACTGGCCGGTCACCGGGTCGAAGCCGACCGCGGCGAATCGGCGCCCGGCTGGGGAGGTGGCCGGGCGGAGACGTGTCCAGCCTTGATCCCAGGTCCAAGTCGATGATTGGGCAGGCCCCAGTCCCTGAGCCCCGGCCCCTCCAAAGAGCACGACCCGGTTGCCGTGGGGGTCGTAGCCAGTACCTGAGTACCCCAGCTGCGGCGGCGAGACAGCCGTCGAGGCCCGCACCCAACGGTGGCCGTCCCAAAGCCATGTCGAGTTGGAACAAGTCACCGCGTTACACCCGCCGAATAGGACGTCGAGGTCCGCCTGCGGGTCGAACGTCAGAGAGGCCCCTCCCACGGCGGGGGGTCCATTCTGTCCGGGTGTCCGTGAGTACAAGGACACGCTGCCCCAGGTGAGTAGCCCCAGGACTAACGCCGCGGCCAGTGACCCGGCTACCGCGATCCTGAACCGTGGCGTCCGGGGAGTCCCAGGGCGCTGAACCCATGCCCAAACGCTGGCCCGCTCCCAGCTGTGTCCGGAGAGGAGCAGGACGCTTATCAGGAAATAGGGGATCCCGGAGTTTAGATCGGTGGTGCCCGCAGCGAAGGGCAACCCCATCCCCTGCCCAAAAACCCAGATCACCAGAAAGAGCGGAAGACTCAGCAGGAGAGCTAGCCGTCCCCAGATCCCGAGGAGAACGCAGATGGCCAGAGCAGCCTCCAACCCCGCCAGCGCCCCATTCCAGGCAGAGGGGTTGTGGGCAACTATCTGCGCTGCCAGGATGAGCGCCCCGCGCAAGGGCTCGGGGCTAACCGAAGCGTTGGAGTACAGAAGGCTGTTGAAGACCTGGTAGGTCCCTGGCTGAAACTCCAGGATGGCGTCAACGAACAGCAACACACCAAACAGCACCCGCACCACCGCCATCCAAACGGGAACCGCGTTCCGAGCAGCTCCGCTAAGCGCCAAAGTGGTACCCATGCTGCCCGCAGCGGCCGAGGCCCGCCCCCGGATGCCACCCCGCTGCGCTGAAGGTTCGTCCCCCATAACCGGGTACGACTGTCGCAGTGCGCCTCAGGCGAGCAGGCGCTCCAGCCGTACCAACCCCTCCTCTATCTCCCCTTCTCCCAGGGCATATGAGAACCGCAGATAGCCGGCCGCGCCGAATGCCTCCCCGGGGACGACCGCCACGCTGGCCTCCTCTAGAAAGAGGTTGGCTAGCTGGAGGGAGCTGCTGATCAGACGGCCTGCGACCTTCCGGCCGAGCAATCCCGACACCGACGGGAAGACATAGAAGGCGCCGTCTGGAGGGACGCATTCGAACCCAGGAAGGCGGCTCAGCCCCTCTACGATCAGATCGCGCCGTTTGGCGAAGGCCGCCCTCATGTGGTCGACTGTGGCCAGCCCTGAATCGAGCGCCCCCACCGCTGCAAATTGAGATACGTTGCTGATGTTGCCGCAGACGTGCGATTGCAGGTTGATACCCGCTGCTATCACGGGCGCGTCCGCAATCATCCACCCCACCCGCCATCCGGTCATCGAATAGGCCTTGGCCACCCCGTTCACACAAATGGAGCGCGCAGCCAGCTCGGGGACCACGGCCGGGAGCGAGAGGAACTGTATGCCCTCATAGGTGAAGTGATCGTAAATCTCGTCGCAGACCACCCAGAGCCCTTTGGCTACTGCCCAACGACCGATCTCCTCCATCTGTGCCCGACGGTAGACGGTCCCCGTCGGGTTGTTGGGCGAAACAAACAGCAGCACCTTGGTCCTGTTCGTAATTGACCGCTCCAGACTGTCCACGGAAATACGGAATCCGGTCGACTCATCTGTGGGAACAGCCACCGGAACCCCGCCCGCGAGCGCCACTGCCTCCGGGTAGGTAACCCAGTACGGCGACGGAATGAGAACTTCGTCACCGGGGTCGAGCAGCAGCGTGAAGGCGTGAGCGACCGCTTGCTTGGTCCCACTGGTGACCAGGACGTTGTCGGAGGTCACCGTGAGCCCTGCATCCCGCCTGGTCTTCAACGCGATGGCCTCTCTGAGCTCTGGGAGCCCGGCGGTGGGGCTGTAGTGGTGAGCGCGGGGGTCGCGACATGCCTTGACGGCCGCCTCTACCGCAGCCTCTGGCGATGGGAAGTCCGGCTCGCCAGCCGCAAACGAGATCACGCTGGCTCCGCCAGCCCGCAGCGCCTTAGCCCGACGGTCCATCGCCAGCGTCGCCGATTCCGAGATGGCGGCCACCTTCCTGGAGATGGCGGTGCCACCGATAGTGGCTGGGGGCAATACACTTCCTCCTAATGACTACTGGTGGTGGTTCGGATTTGCTGATACCACAGCATCTGCTACCCGAGGATGGGCGGTTCGGCTGTGGCCCCTCTAAGGTACCGGCTGGGCCGCTCTCGCGGCTATCCCTGAGTGGGGGCAAGCTGCTCGGCACCAGCCACCGACAGGCCCCGGTGCGCAACCTGGTACGGCGCGTCAAGGATGGCCTTAGCCAACTGTTTCAGCTCCCGCCAGGGTACGAAGTCGTACTTGGAAACGGGGGGGCAACCTGCTTCTGGGACGTTGCCAGCCTCGCTCTCATCGACCACCGGAGCCAGCATGCTGTCTTCGGCGAGTTTTCGTCCAAGTTCGCTCAGGCCGTGCGTGACGCTCCCCACCTGGAAGACCCTGAGGTAATAGAAACGGAGCCGGGAACTCGGCCGTCTCCCCGGTTCAGCTCTGAGATCGACGCATACTGCCTCACTCAGAATGAGACCTCAACCGGAGTCTCCATGCCGGTTCGAAGACTTGGCGGAGCCGACCAGTTGATGCTCGTCGACGCGACCTCGGCGGCAGGTGGGATGGAGGTAGCCATCGACCAGACCGACGCCTACTACTTCTCCCCGCAGAAGTGCTTCGCCTCCGACGGCGGCCTTTGGCTCGCAATCCTGTCGCCAGCGGCGTTGGAGCGGGCACAACGGGTGTGTTCCTCAGACCGCTGGATACCAGGGTTCCTCGACCTCTGGACTGCCATCGAAAACTCCCGCCTAGACCAGACGGTGAACACCCCCGCGATCGCGACACTCTTTCTCATGGCCGAGCAGGTCGATTGGATGCTATCGCAGGGCGGCTTGGAGTGGACTTCCGCTCGCTGCCGCGAGTCATCTGCGATTCTCTACCAGTGGGCCGAGAGGGCTGACTACGCCAGCCCCTTCGTCGCAGATTCGGAAGACAGAAGCCCTGTGGTCGCCACGGTAGACTTGGATGGATCGATCTCCGCGAAGGAGGTCTCGTCGGTCCTGCGGAAGAATGGCGTTGTGGACACGGACTCCTACCGGAAGCTGGGGCGCAACCAGTTGAGGATTGGGCTGTTCCCGGCGGTTGAGCCGACGGATGTCGAGCGGCTGACCGCCGCGATCGACTGGGTAGTCGAGGCCCTGCGAGGCGGGGGGCGCCACTGACGCAATCGTTACATGAAGGACCCCCGGTTCCCGCCTGGGATCGGTAGCATCACCAGAGGTGAAGGGGGAAGATGAGCGAGACCGCTGATGGTTGACAGTTCCCACCCTAGCCCGGCGGTGGCAACAGCCTTCGCCCACCTGAGCGAGGGCGCCACCCTAGATATCTCAGTTCTCGACCCGGTTCTGCGCCCCTGGTTGGAGACCACAGCGAAAGCGGCCGTGGCGGATTACATGCTAGCAGCACTGGTAGCCCAGCAGGTGCTGGTGGATCTGGGAAGTAGGGTTGCGTCGGACTTTCCATCGGCCCAGGCGCTGGAGCAGTGGCTTGGGGTCCGGACCGTGCAGACCGTGGGGATGTTTACGGGCTATACGGCCCCTGATGTCATGCCCATCCCTGTCGCTGCCCAGGCGCCCCCGTGGCAGCTGTCTTTCCTGGCTATGCCCGCCTTCATCCACCTGCCGAAGTGGTCCACCTTGTCGTGGTTGGTCGGTGCTACCGCGTCAACGGCAGCGGTCACCGGTCTCGCCGCAATCTCAATGACCGTGATGTCGCCCGGCAGCCTCGGGGCCGTGCCGCCGCAGCGGTCACCGGCGTCGGTGCCGCCCCCCATCACCTCCATATTGGCGCTTCCGACCAACTCCCCCAGCGCGCCTCCGAGCCCCAAGCAAGCGGCCCCGTCACCCAGCCGCTCTCAACCAACGCGCAGCTCCGCAGGATCTTCCACAATTGCCAAGGCGGTGGTGAAGGGAAATTCCGGGAGTGCGGGAACGTCAGGGGCACCGACCCCTACCCCACCTCCTACTCCCCCAGTCACTCCGCCGCCTACCGCACCTCCTACACCTCCAGTCACTCCGCCGCCTACCTCCCCTCCATCCCCCTCACCCCATTGCGACGGCCCGGGTCAATCCGGCGACCATCACCACTGCGCTAATCCCGGTAGAAGCGGTCACGATCATGACCACCACGACCGCGACGACTACCCCGCGATCCCAACTGGGGCCAGTCCGGCCCCATCGGCCAGTTCCGAAGCGGTCTCAGTGGCTACTTCGCCGACCGCAGATTGACCGCCTCGGCCGCTGGGGCCAGTCCGGCCCTGGCCCTCCGTCCGGCTGTGGACGAGTACTTGACCTATCTCGCGGTGGATCGAGCGCGGAGCCCGCAGACTCTCAGAGCCTATACCACTGACTTGGAGCGTGCGATGGCGTTCTGGGATTCCCTGGGAGAGGCGCCCCGGCGAGTGGACGAGCTCTCCAAGGACCTCGTGCGGGCGTACCAGCGGCACCTGGGGCAGGGCCGACTGGCCCTCAGCTCGAGGGCCCGCAGGCTTCAAGCTCTGCGCGGGTTTTTGCGTTACTCCCTTCGGGAGGGGTGGCTCATGGAGGATCTGGCCGCCCACATCGACATACCGCGCATCTCTCCCCCACTTCCCAAGCCACTCACGACCGCTGATGCCCGGGCTCTGCTGGCCTATGATCCGGGACGATCGGAGGCGTGTCTGCGGGATCGGGCTCTCGTTCACTTTCTCCTCAGCACCGGCTGCCGAATCTCTGAGGCGCTCGCTGTGGACCGAACCGACGTCAATCCGGAAGGTCGGCTCGTCGTGAAGGGAAAGGGATCAAAGGAGAGGGTGGTGCACCTGACGCCGGGGGCGATGGATGCGGTCCGCGCCTATTTGGATGCACGGCACGATCGGGAGGCGGCGCTATTTCTAAACTACGATCACCACTCCCAGGCAGTGGGGGGCAGGCGGCTCACGGCCAGCGGAGCCCGTCACGTCGTGAGCGGACTGCGTAGGGGAGCGGGAGTCGAGGGGCTCAAGTCGCCCCACGTGCTGAGGCACACAACCGCGACCGAGTTGCTGACCATCACCGGCAATGTGCGCTTGGTCCAGGAGGTGCTGGGCCATTCAAACCTGAACACCATGCAGGGGTACACCAAGGTGGTGGACCGGGCCAGATCCGCTGCGTACCGAGAACTCTCGAGACGGCTCGAGCCTCAATCCCCTCTTACGGAGTTGGACTAGCGGTCGGCAACGGGAACTTGAAGGTGTCCAGAAACAGATTGAAGTCCTTGGCGGCGCTTCCGCTCGGCGCCTTGTCCGTAATGAGGAACGCCAATCCGCTAGTCGCTTGAAGAGCCACCGCCGCGAGATACCCGGTGGTTACCGAGTACGTCACCAGCGCGGTCGTGACGCCGTAGACATCGACCGAGCCGACGCTAAGCTGATTAGTGCCGCTCGGCGCTCCTGCGGGCAGCTGGGCGGTGCTTGGGGCCGCGGTTACCGTGATCGCCTCTCCCCCTGGGCTCGTGAATACCAGAGTACCGGACCCACTTTGCGCAAAAGCCCAGCTGGCTGGATAAAGAGCGGACCAGGCAGCGGTTCCACCCGACTGGTAGGTCTGAAAGGAGGCGGTCGAAATGTACTCGGGGTTCGAGGTCACCCAACCGGTGGCGCTGCTCCCGCGGACCTGCCACCAGCCCCCATCCGCGCTGGATTCGGAGACGATTGGCAGGGTGACACCCTGCGCCACAACCCCAATCACTGAGGCCGTCGTACTCGGTTGACTCCGGAAATTCACACCGTCTGGGGCCAACACCGTGACTGCTGTCGGAACCGGCGATGGCGTCGCCTTGGCGCTCGGGCTCGGGGGCGAAGGGGTGGGTCGTGGACCGCTCCCCACCCCACATCCCTCTAGGCCCAGAAGGGCCAAGGCCACCGCCAAAGCTCCCGCACCACTCCCGAGACGCGTCATCGCCTAGAGGCTACTCGGCGAGACATCCGTTCGCAAGGCGCCGCACGACCCGTGCAGCCGCCGCAGTCTGGCTAGGTAGCCGGCGGCTGAGGTGGCAGCGGCGGCCTGAAAGTCGGCGCCTCTAGACGCCCCCCCGATCGCGCGCGAGACGCTGAGTAGATAAGACCCCTCCCCGCTCTCCCCCAGTGCTGCCGACACAGCCAGTTCCAAATCTCCTCCCTGGCTGCCGACACCGGGGATCAGCAGTGGGAGCTCCGGAGCGGCCCGGCGGATTCGGGCTATCTCCTCGGGCCAGGTGGCGCCCGCGACCAACCCCACCGACCTGAGCCCAACTTCAACGTTCCACCCTCTCGCCAGCCTTGCCAGCTCGAGATAAAGGGGGGTCTCCGTACCACTGACCTTCAGATCCTGGAGGTCACCGGCGTGGGGGTTGCTGGTGCGACAGACCACGAAGGCAAGCTTGTCGGGGCGCTCAATGAAAGGGGCAACAGCATCGAACCCCACGTATCCGTTGACCGTGCATGCGTCCGCCTCCAGCTGATCGAAGGCGGCGTGAGCATAGGCTTCGGCGGTGTGCCCGACATCCCCGCGCTTGCCGTCGACCACTACCAGGCCATGTCTGCCCGCCACCTGGACGACCTCTCCCAGGAGGTCCCACCCAGATGCACCCATGGCCTCAAAGAACGCGCAGTTCGGCTTGAACGCGCACGCGAACGACGCCGTGGCCTCAATCAGCTCGAAGCAATAGCGACGGGCGGCGTCCAGACCGCTTCCAAGATGCGGCGGCAGGTCCTCCAAGACGGGGTCGATCCCCACGCAGAGCCCTCCGCCGCGCTTACCAGAGAGCCCTAGGAGCCGATCGACTACGGGTTCCCCGCGGCCCGCTACCAAGATGTGCGGGAGGTGCTCGTCTGGGCCGCGCCCGGGGCCTGAGGTGAGTAGGGAACCTGTATGCGATCGTGCTCCGACTGCATGCAGCCAGGGCACATCGAACTCATCTCGCCGTCGAGGAGGACGGCCGAGAGGCGGTAGATTGGGAACTCACGGTCGCAACTTGCGCACCGCCTCATCCAGGGCATCATTCGCCTCCTGCCGTTTCCTAATCCACCGCCATTCTACGCCTGCTGGTATGCTCAGCCTCCGACCGCGGGGAGTAGCGCAGGTGGTTAGCGCACCAGTCTGGGGGACTGGGGGTCGCAGGTTCGAGTCCTGTCTCCCCGACCAACTTCACCTTCGGGGCTGGCACCGGGGGCCACCCCGGCAAAGGGACACAGCGAACGCTCCGGGCCTACTCACCCGGTCCCCTTGGTCAGGCGGCAAACGACCTGGAAGCGGACGGTGAAGTTGCCAAGCGATGAATCCGACAGCAAAGACACTTCCACTGCATCATGACTGTGCTCGACGCACTCTTCGATCTTCTCCTGGTAGGCCCCGCCAATCTCGGCCGAGCCATACGCACTCTGGGGTCTCTACCCAGGTCTCGGGTCGTTAGGTACCGGCTCACCGTCTTGGGGTCACACCCCGCCAACCGGGCTGCCGTCCAGGCACATCGGGTCAGGTCAAATGCCTCGATAATTTCCATGATCTCCCCGTCAGACTTGGACCTGGGCCTCTCCTCTAGGGTTCGCGGCTACAAATCGCAAGTGAACCCGCTGGGGCGGCCTGTCAGGGGGACACCGGGACTTTTCTGTCCGCCCACCAGGACTATTACCGGTCCGCTCTCACCAGCGGCGATGCTCGCTGGAACCAGATCTGGAACTCGTTCCACTTTCAGGTCCGGGCCGCCTGACCATCACCCCCCAACCATTTTGTCCCCCGCCCGACTGAAACCGACTTGCGCCAAGTTCACCGGGCGCCTGGGCCCGCTATCTATCCCTCCGCAGGAGCCGTCACCCAGAGGGTTCAGACTTTCGGGCTCGCAGGCGCAGTGGCACCCCGGCGAAGCCGAACCTGTCTCTAAGCTGATTCTCCAGGTACCTCGCGTAGCTGAAGTGCAGCAGCTCTGGGTCGTTCACGAACAGGGCGAATGTTGGTACCCGGCTGCGGGCCTGTACTGCGTAGTAGAGGTGAAGTCGACGACCACCGCGACCGCTGGGGGGTGGCCGCCGGTCCAGAGCCTCTCGTAGGAACTGGTTCAGAGCGGGGGTGGGGATCCTCAAGGATCGGGCCGCACCGAGGGTGAAGGCAGCCGGCAGAAGCTTGGCGATGCCCCTGCCGGTACTCGCGCTCGTGAACAGGAACGGGGTCCCAGGGGCAAAGTCGTAGGCGGAGCGCAGCTCCTTCAGCAGGGCTCTGTCGCGCCGCTCGTCCGCGTCGAGAAGGTCCCACTTGTTGACCGCGATCAGGGTTGCGGCTCCGGCCTCCCGAGCTCGGCCGGCGATGTGACGGTCCTGTGCTCTCAGCGGAGTCGTGGCGTCCACGACCAAGATCGCTACGTCGGCCCTCTCCACCACCTGGAGCGCCCGAAGCAGACTGTAGTAGTCCGCGTCCTTGGTCGCTCCCGGTCGTTTCATGCCCGCGGTGTCGACCAACAGGACCGGGCCGCTGGGGGTGGACACTAGGGTGTCAACCGGGTCCCGCGTGGTTCCGGCCACGGTACTTACGAGCGATCGGTCCTGTCCTAAGACCGCGTTCAGGATCGATGACTTGCCAACGTTCGGCCTGCCCACAATGGCGCAGCGCAGCAAGTCGGCATTGTCAGCGATGAGCGGGGTGCTGGCGGCGCCCTCTGCCGGCAGCAGGTCGACAACCCGATCGAGCAAGTCCCCAGTCCCGACCCCGGACAAAGCACTGATCTCCACCGGTTCACCGAATCCCATCTCCAGGAACTCGATGGTGAGCAGTCGGTCCTCTCGCCCTTCGTGCTTGTTGGCCACCACCAGCACCGGCTGACGGGCTCGTCGCAGGATATCGGCGACCTCAAGGTCGCCAGTGGTCAACCCTGCTTTAGCATCCAGCACGAAGCAGATCACGTCGGCCTGCGCCAGCGCCAACCTCGCCTGAGCTTGGGTGTTACCGGGCAGATCGCCCTCGGGGTTGTCCTTCGAGACGCGATCGAGTCCGGCGGTGTCCACTACGGTGAAAGCGCAGCCTCTCCATTCCGCGGTCCCGTAGATGCGATCTCGAGTGAGCCCGGGTTGTTCCGACACGATCGCCCGCCGCTCTCCGATCAGCCGATTGAACAGGGTTGACTTGCCGACGTTGGGTCGTCCCACTAGCGCGACTACCGCGGACGGGGCGGTACCCGAACCGCCGCTGTCAGGTGAGCGTCTACGGCGGGATGTCCCGGCCCGGACACGTGAACCCGGCACTAGGGGCTCACCAGCAGGCTTCGCCCGGTCATTTGGACGGGAATGGGAAGTCCCATCGCCTCGAGCAGGGTGGGTGCAACGTCGCAGAGCCCACCACCCCCCTGCAGCCTCATCCGCTCCTCGGTCAAGAGCAGTGGGACCTGGTTCGAGGTGTGTGACGTCAGAGGGGTCCGACCGTCGTCAGCCAGCATCTGTTCCGCATTCCCGTGGTCGGCGGTAATCAGGAGCAGGTAGCCCACCTTCTCCGCCAGTCGAGCCACCCGATCGACGCAAGCGTCCAGGAACTCCACCGCTTTGATGGTGGCTGCTAGCTTGCCGGTGTGGCCCACCATGTCCGCATTGGCGTAATTCACCACGATCAAGGCGGCGTCCCCACGCTCCATGGCCCCGAGGACGGCGTTGGTGATCCCCTGAGCCGACATCTCCGGGCAGAGATCGTAGGTTGCCACCCTCTGCGAGGGCACCAGCAGGCGCTCCTCCCCCGGGAGTGGCTCCTCCTGCCCACCGTCGATGAAATAGGTCACGTGCGCGTATTTCTCCGTCTCCGCCACGTGGAACTGGGCAAGTCCCGCTCCCCCCACCACCGCACCCACGGTCTCCCGAACAAGGGGCTTGGGGAAGGCGATCGCGACCGGCAGGGCATCGTCGAACTTGGTGAAGGTGACCAGCTCCAGGTCCGCCAATGCCGGCCCCCGATCGAAGCCCGAGAAGTTGGGGTCGACCAAGGTGTGGCACAGCTCCCGGGCCCTGTCCGGACGAAAATTGCAATGGACAATCACGTCGCCAGGCCTGATCCCGCCACCTTGTCCGTCGGGTCCGACCACTGAGGTGGGGACGATGAATTCATCCGTCGTGCCCTCGGCGTACGAGTCCCGGAGGTAAGCGATCGGGTTGGGAACAGCGGCTCTACCCGACCCGAGCAGAACCTGATATGCGAGCTGCACCCGATCCCACCGTTGATCCCGGTCCATGGCGAAGTACCGACCAGACACGGACGCTATCCGGCCAACCAGAGACGCCAGCCTGTCCTGGACCTCCTGCAAGTATCCCGCCCCCGCCGTGGGTGGCGTGTCGCGTCCGTCCGTGAAGGCGTGGACATTGACCCGCAAGAGGCCCATCCTCTGTGCCAGCTCACAGACCGCCAAGAGATGGTCCTGGTGGCTGTGCACTCCACCTGGCGACATCAGGCCCATCACGTGGAGGCTGGACCCTCGGCGGAGACAGTCCTGCAAGGCCCGGACCAGCACAGGATTTTCAAAGAAGGAGCCGTCGGCTAAGGCCGCATCGATACGGGTGAGGTCTTGGAGAACCACCCGCCCGGCACCGATGGTCAGATGCCCGACCTCTGAATTCCCCTGCTGCCCGGCTGGGAGTCCGACCGACAAGCCACTGGCGTCCAACAGCGTGTGCGGATAGCGGTTGAACAAGCGGTCCATCGCGGGTGTCAGGGCCTGCGCAACCGCGTTTCCGGGGCCATCGGGGGCATCTCCCCAACCATCCAGAACACACATCACCGCGCGCCGCAGCGCAGGGTCCCTGCTCACTCCTTCGTCCGTCCAGTTAGGGATAAGTCCGGGCATGCCCGCCGGAGCGCCCAGTTACCGAAGGTCCTGCCGTCCTTGCCGCACGTCACCGGCCGGTCGCAGCCACGATTCCGCAGAAGTCAGCTGCGCGCAAGCTCGCCCCCCCTACCAGGGCTCCGGCGATACCCGGGGCGCCCAGGAGCTGCGCGGCGGATTGAGATGTCACGCTCCCACCGTAAAGGATGCGCACGCCCCCGGCCCCTCCGTGAGCTGCCTCCTCGATCACCGAGCGAAGGATAATAGCGGCCTCCGTGATCTCGGCAGCCTCCGCCGCCGCGCCTGCGCCTATTGCCCATACCGGCTCGTAGGCGACGGTGCAGCGCAGAACCTCCGCCCGCTCCAATCCCACCAGACCAGCCTTCGCCTGGCGGAGGAGGACCGCTCTGGTCAGCCCTGCCTGCCGCTCTTCGCCGGTCTCTCCCACGGCCAGGATCGGGCTCATCCCAGCCCGGAGCACCGACTCGAGCTTGGCCCTGACGATGGAGTCCGTCTCGTGGAAGAGCTGGCGCCGTTCGCTGTGCCCTACCAGCACGTACTGGCAAAGGCCCGCCAGCATCGGAGCTGATATCTCCCCAGTGACGGCTCCGGCTGGTTCCCAGTGGCAGTTTTGCGCTCCCAAGCCGACTCGGGTGTCGCCGGCCAGCACACCTCCGACCGCTGACAAGCAGGTGAATGGAGGCAGCAGCAGCACCTCAGCTGCGGAGTGCCTCGGCAGCCGGGCGAGGATCTCCGTCGCGAGGCTCGACCCTTCAGAAGGGGTCAGGTGCATCTTCCAGTTGCCGGCGACCAAGGGTCGGGACGTGGTCACGGCCTACTGTCCCGCGGCGGTTGCGGCGTCCAGGAGGGCAGCCACGCCCGGCAGCTCCCGCCCTTCCATGAACTCCAAAGTCGCTCCGCCACCAGTGCTGATATGGGTGAATGCCGAGGCGACCCCAAAGGTCTGGAGCGCCGCCTGTAGGTCGCCACCGCCGGTAACACTGACGGCGTTGCTGGCAGCGATGGCTTCTGCCACCCCCCTGGTCCCACGGGCAAACAGCGGGTTTTCGTATACACCGAGGGGTCCGTTCCAGACTACTGTGGCTGCTTCAGCCACCAGGCGAGACCAACGAGCCACCGCCTGGGGGCCGATATCCAACAGCATCGCCGAATCGGGAATGTGGTCCACCCCGCACACGCGCACCTGCCCTGCCGTGGCATTTACCCCCGGGGCAACGACAACATCGGTAGGCAGCTCGAGAGCTACGCCCATCGCGTCAGCTTCGGCCGCTACCGCAACCGCCTGGGACAGGAAGTCCTCCTCAATCACTGACCTTCCCACCTGCAGTCCGCGGGCTCGCAGGAAGGTGGCGGCCATCGCCCCTCCCAGGCAGAGCGTGTCCACTCGGGCCAGCAGGTGGCGGAGGAGGCTGAGCTTGGTGCTCAGCTTGCTCCCGCCCATGATTGCCAGGAGTGGTCGGGCGGGGTTGTCGAGGATCTGGCCCAGCTGCTCCAACTCCTTCTGCATGAGACGACCGGCGTAGGCCGGAAGGAGGTGGGCGACTCCCTCGGTGGACGCGTGGGCCCGGTGGGCGGTGCCGAATGCGTCATTGACGTAGATTTCTGCGAGTGCCGCCAACTGAGCGGTGAAGGCGGGGTCGTTGGCCTCCTCCTCCGGTCGGAACCGTACGTTCTCCAACATCAGCAGCTGTCCCGGCTTGAGAGCGAGGGCCATCTGCTGGGCTCGCTCCCCCACCACCTCGGGACAGTGAGTCACAGGCTGTCCGAGCAGCCTGCTGAGGCGTTCGGCCAGAGGAGCCGTGCTGAGTGCCTCGACCACAACCCCTTTGGGGCGCCCCCAATGGGTGACCAACACGACCGCTGCTCCTCTTCCGGTCAGCTCCCTGATAGTGGGGAGGCAGGCGCGGATTCGACTGTCGTCCCGGATCTCCCGATCCTTGGTGACCGGGACATTGAAGTCCACCCTGAGCAGGACGCGTCGCCCCTCCACCCGCGCTTCGTCCAAGCCCGCCTTCTTCTGGTAGCCCATGGGTGGCCTAGCTCAGGTGAGTCGCAATCATGGAAGCCAGATCCGCCACCCGACACGAATATCCCCACTCGTTGTCGTACCAGGCGAGGATCTTGAGCAGGCGGTCCCCCGACATCATGGTCGAGGGCCCGTCGACGATGGATGAGTTCGAATTACCCGCAAAATCGATTGATACCAGGGGTTCGTCCTCCACAGCCAGGATCCCTTTCAAAGGGCCGGCAGCCGCCGCGCGCAGGGCCGACCCGACCTCCTCAACCCCAGCGCTCCTACTGAGGTTCACCGTCAGGTCGACAAGCGACACATTTGGAGTTGGGACCCGGATCGCCATCCCCTGGAATTTACCCTTCAGTTCAGGTAGGACCAGCGCCGCCGCCTGGGCCGCTCCGGTCGAGGTCGGGATCATGGAGAGGGCGGCGGCGCGTGCGCGCCGCAGGTCTTTGTGGGGCGCGTCGAGGAGTCGCTGGTCGGAGGTATAGGAGTGGATGGTGGTCATCAGTCCGCTGTCGATTCCGAAGGAGTCGCTGAGGACTTTTGCCACGGGGGCCAGACAATTGGTGGTGCAGGATGCATTCGAGATTACGTTGTGGCTGGCGGGCTGGTAGCTGGTGTCGTTCACCCCCATGACGATGGTGATGTCCTCCCCTTTGGCCGGAGCGGTGATGATGACCTTGCGTGCTCCGCCAGCGCTCAGATGAAGGCGGGCTCGCTCTGCCGCGGTGAACAGTCCCGAAGCCTCAATCACCAGTTCCACTCCGAGCCGCGCCCAGGGCAATGACTCTGGGCTGCGCTCCGACAGGACGACAACCGCGCGGCCGTCCACCAGAAGGTCCCCACCGTCTATCGCCACCGTTCCTGGATAGGGGCCAATGATCGAGTCGTGCCGCAAGAGGTGAGCCAGCACCTCGGGGCTGGTGATGTCGTTGACAGCCACCACCTCAAGGCCATCTACATCCCGCAGTGCCCGGAGCACGTTGCGACCGATCCGGCCGAACCCGTTGATACCAACCCTCACGGTCATGGCATTACTCCTGTGACAATTCCTCGGGCCGTGTTTCCCACTGTCCCGCTAGCCCCGTCGCCGAGTATAGGAGGGGGAAGCTGGTGATCACCTTGTCACCCACCACCTGGGGCTAACCGCAGAGCAGGGCGACAGGGAGGGAGCCCTCACTGGCGACGGAGGGACATCGCTCACTTTTTGGCGGCGGCTATCAGTCCCGAAGTTCCCGATGCCACTGGACCGCTCGAATCCCGCTTTGTTCCGACCGACGCCGAAATTCCTCGACGATGGCAACTGAGCGATGGAAGCCACCGGTGCATCCCACCCCGATCCTGACCAGGGGCCGATGCTGGCCGGTCCACGCCGACAGCTGGTCTCCGACGGTCCGCTCCATCCCCTCCAAGAGCTGGCTGGCTAGCGGCTGCTTGAGGACGAAGCGCCTCACCTCGGGGTCCAGCCCCGAGAGTGGCCGAAGGGCCTCATCCCAATACGGGTTTCTCAACGCCCGGGCATCCACGCACCAGTCCAGGTCCAGCGGGATGCCTTCGGGGAACGCAAAGGAGCTGACCGCGAAGAGCGGCCCGACCTCCTGACCGAGGCCAGCACCCAAGAGCCGTCTCACCAACCCTCGCAGCGCGGCAGCATTCAGACCGGTCGTGTCAAGTACTGCCCGGGTTCGAATCCGGGCTGAACGCTGACGCTCACGGCTCGTCCTTAAGAGCTCCATCGCTTCGGCAACCGACCGCGCCGGGACCAGAGTTCCGGAGCAGCCGACAGGACCAAGGCACCACTCCGTCCGGCATTCGAGCCGAAGCAGCAAGCTCCACCGGTTGGAGCCGAGCTCGGCAGGATCTTCCGCCGGACCCCAGCCGGTGGTGCCGTCCCAACTCTCCGCCACCATGCCAGCTGCCCGCACCTCTTCCGCGACCGTCTCAACCCCGGAGCCAGGAGGTCCGAAGATCAGAACGGTGGGTCGTGCCGTCACAGCAGCTCCTTGATCGCTGCCGCGACCGCCCTGGTGACTCCGGGGACGGCGACCAGCTCTTCCAAAGATGCCTCCCTGATGCCGCCGACGGATCCGAAGGCCAGGAGGAGGACCCGCTTGCGCTTGGGGCCGAGCCCCGTGACCGCGTCCAGGCGGCTCTTCAAGCCTGCCTTTCGACGACGCGCCCGGTGCCGCGTGATCGCAAAGCGATGAGCCTCGTCTCTGACCCTTTGGACGAGAAAGAGCGCCGGAGACCCCGGGAGCAGATGAAGCGGCTCTCCGCCCACCTGATGCATCTCCTCGAACCTTTTGGCCAGGCCGAAGTGGGGGATATGCTCCATGCCCAAGGCAACCATGGCGCGGTCAGCGGAGGCCAGCTGTCCCGCCCCGCCATCCACAATGACCAGGTCGGGGACGACCCCTAGACTCGGCTCCCCCGAGCCGGCGGACGCGGTCACGTGAGCAAACCGCCGCATGATCACCTCCTCCATGCTCGCGAAGTCATTGGGGCCATCGACTGTCCGGATTCCAAAGATCCGATAGTCCGAAACCCTGGGGATGCCCCCTTCGAATACGACCATCGAGCCAACGCTCTGCTGACCCATGGTATTACTGATGTCGTAGCACTCCATCCGCTGCGGGAGCACGGCCAGGCCAAGCTGGTGCTGCAGGTCCGCAAGCGCTGCACTTCCCCGTTGTTCGTCGAAGTCCTGAGAGATGATCGATTGAGCCAAGGCTGCCTCGGCCGTCTCCGAGGCCCGCTCGAGCATGGCCACGAAGAACCCCCGTCGCGGTACTCGGAACCCTACCGGGCCGCCCCGGAGCCCCTCCAGGTACCTAGCGAGGGCGGCCGCTTCCTCCGGCAGCGAGGGGACAACAACGGCTGCGGGAACGGCCGTCGCCTTGCCGTAAAACTGACCGACGAAACTAGCAAGAACCTCTTGAGTCGCCAGGCCACCCACCCCTTCCAACAGATGACGTTCAACGCCATGGAGGCGCCCTTCACGAATGGTCAGCACGGCCGCCACTCCCTGAGCCCCGTGAACTGCCAGCCCGATCACGTCGACGGCCGCGCCCGTCCGGGGGGCGGTCACCTGTTCCTCAGAGAGGCGGCGCACGACCTTGACGCGGTCGCGCAGAGCGCCTGCAAGCTCGAATTCCATAGCCTCGCTGGCGCTGTGCATCGAAGCCTCGAGCCTGCAGAGGACCCGATCGGTGTGACCCGACAGGAAAGCTGCCGCGTCGTTCAGCAGCTCGCTGTACTCCCCTGCAGCTATCCTCCCCTCGCAGGGGCCGGCGCAAATGCCCAAGTGGTAGTCGAGACAAACCCTGCCCTGCCGGAATACTGAGTCCGAGCACGCCCTGAATGGAGCGGCGGCGCGCAGCTCGCGAAGAGAGCCGCGGATCGTTTTGGCGTCGGTGTACGGCCCGAAGTACCTCGCTCCGTCGACTACGATCCGCCTCGTAAAGGCGGGTCGGGGGAATTCTGCCGGGACAGGCGGGGAGCCGGCGGAATTCGTCGGCGCTCCCGCCGGGTGTGGGATTCTGACGTACAGGTAGTTCTTGTCATCTCGCAGTCGAACGTTGAACCTGGGATGGTGGCGCTTTATGAGGGTGTTCTCCAGAATCAGCGCCTCCTGTTCCGTCCCGGTCGCCACCACCTCGAAGTCGTGGACCATCTCCACAAGGCGGCGAGTCCTCATCGGGTGGGCTGCGGGAGCGGCGAAGTAACTGCGGAGACGGTGACGCAGGACGGCCGACTTGCCGACGTAGATCACTTGGCCGAGGGCGTTGCGGAACAGATAGACACCGGGACTGGCGGGAGCGGCCCGCAGCCGCGCCTTGAGAAGATCCTTGCGCTGAATGAGAGGCACCTGTCGGATGGCGCCCGCAGGCAGGTCTCTGGCCGCTGAACTCGCCACTGGCTCCAACGGTTTGATCTCCTTCAGCTTTCTGCCCAATTAGTGAATACCAAGGACCCCTACCGTCATGCCCACCATGAGCAGGATCGCGAAGACCACCAGTAGAATGACACCGCTGATGCAGGCACCGCGCTGCCACCCCTGAAAGGTGGCGGGTCGCGGATCGCCAGGGTCCGGTCGGGTGGCGCTCACACCGCGACCTCGGCTTGGTACCGCAGATGGCTTGCTTGCGAGCGCCGCAGCAGCGGGCGTAGGAACTGTCCAGTGGGAGACCGTCGCACCCGGGCAACAACCTCCGGGGTTCCTTCGGCGACCAGCAGCCCCCCCTTGTCACCGCCCTCGGGACCCAGCTCAACGATCCAATCGGCCGACTTCAGCACATCCAGATTGTGCTCTATGACCACCACGCTGTTGCCCTGGTCGACCAGGCGGTGCAGGACTTCCAGGAGCCGTCCTACGTCGGCGAAGTGGAGGCCGGTCGTCGGCTCGTCAAGTATGTAGAGGGTGCTTCCGGTACTGCGTCTTGATAGCTCGGTCGCGAGCTTGACGCGCTGAGCCTCTCCTCCACTCAGCTGGGTCGCCGGCTGCCCGAGGTGCACGTAGCCGAGGCCCACGTCGCTCAGCGTCTGCAACTTCCTAGCGATCCCCGGCTGATTGCGAAACACCTCCAGCGCCTCACTCACGGACAGCCCGAGCACGTCCGCGATGGAGTGCCCTTTGAAGCGCACCTCCAACACCTCCTGGGTGTAGCGCTGGCCCTTGCACACCTCACAGGTGACATAGATGTCGGGGAGGAAGTGCATCTCGATCTTTATGAGTCCGTCCCCTTCACAGGCCTCGCATCTCCCCCCCCGCACGTTGAAGGAGAACCGGCCCGGTCGGTACCCCCTGACGCGTGCCGCGGGCAGCTGAGCGAAGAGCTCTCTGATGGGGGTGAACAGGCCGGTGTAGGTTGCGGGGTTGCTCCGCGGCGTTCTGCCGATGGGAGCCTGGTCAACATCCACCACCTTGTCCAGCTGTTGGAGCCCCTCAATGCGGTCGTGGGCGGATGGGCGTTGCTTGGCCGAGTAGAAGTGCTGGGCGAGGCGCCGGTACAGGATGTCGTTCACCAGGGTGCTCTTCCCTGATCCGCTGACGCCGGCCACCCCAACCAGACAGCCGAGCGGGAACCGCACGTCCAACTGCTTCAGGTTGTTGGCTCGTGCCCCTCTGACCACCAGCTCGCCCCGCGGCCGCCGGCGCTCCCCGGGTACGGGGATCGAGGCCCGTCCGGTCAGGTACTGCCCGGTTATCGACCCCTCTACCGCCATCACTTCGGAGACCGTCCCGGCCGCGACCACTTGGCCTCCATGCTCTCCAGCCCCAGGCCCCATGTCCACCACGAAGTCAGCACTTCTAATCGTCTCCTCGTCGTGCTCCACGACGACCACCGTGTTCCCGAGGTCCCGCAGGCGGAAGAGGGTCGCAAGGAGCTTGGCGTTGTCACGCTGATGAAGTCCGATACTCGGCTCGTCGAGGATGTACAGGACCCCGGTCAGCCGACTGCCGATCTGCGTCGCCAGGCGAATCCGCTGCGCCTCTCCACCGGATAAGGTGGCCGCTCCCCGGTCGAGAGTCAGGTATTGGAGGCCCACGTCGGCCAGGAATCCGAGCCGCTCGCGGATCTCCTTGAGTATCCTCCGGGCAATCTCCTGTTCCCGCTCGGGAAGCTCCCATCCCTCCACCTCGAGCAGCGCGCGCTCAACTGGCAGCGCGCAGAACTCCATGATCCCCACCCCGGCCACGGTCACCGCTAAGAACTCCGGGCGCAGCCTCTGCCCCTGGCAGGTGGGGCAGGGCCTTTGCAACATCAGCTTTTCGATCGACTCCTTCACCGAGGCGGACTCGGTCTCCCGGTAGCGCCGCTCCAGGTTGGGGATCACCCCTTCGAATTTGGCCCGGAAGTTGTGCGTCCGCCCGCTGGCGGAGCGCATGGTCATAGGGGTCGTCTGACCCGGTTTCAGCCCATACAGCAGGAGGTGCTGCTGCGGCCGGGTGAGGGCTGACCACGGCTTGCCTACCGGAATCTTCTGCTCGCGACAGACGGCCTGGATGAGCTCGTCCATCCACTGCTGCGCCGGGCCCCAACTCCAACCGGAAATGGCCCCCTCAGAGATGGACCGCTCCGGATCCGCGATGAGGGTCTCGGGATCAACCTCCAGCTTGGCTCCGAGCCCGGTGCAGGCTGGACACGCGCCGTGCGGGTTGTTGAAGGAGAAATTGCGCGGTTGGGGCTCCTCCATCGAGATTCCGTCGTAGACGCAGGCAAAGCGCTGGGAGAACAGGAGGTCGTCCAAGCGCGCCTCCGGGTCGGCGCCGGCAACAACCACCGTGCCATTGCTCAGGTTGGCCGCCTGCTCGCAGGACTCCCGAAGGCGGGAGATCTGCTCGGGATCCACCACCAACCTATCGACCACCACCTCCACATCGTGTTTGTAGCGCTTGTCCAGCGCTGGCACCTCGTCCAATTCGTACACGACTCCGTCGGCCCGGACCCGGACGTACCCCTGTCGCCGGGCAGACTCGACGATCGCCTGATGCTCCCCCTTCCTTCCCTGAACAATCGGTGCGAGGATGAGGATCCGAGTGCCGGGCGGAAGCAGCGCAACCTGATCCGCTATCTGTTCCACCGTCTGGCGGGAGATCTCGCGGCCGCATTTGGGACAGTGCGGGTGTCCGACCCGGGCATAGAGGAGGCGTAGGTAGTCGTAGACCTCGGTGACCGTCCCCACGGTTGAACGGGGATTCCGGCCTGCTCCCTTCTGATCGATCGAGATGGCCGGCGAGAGGCCGTCGATGTGATCCACGTCCGGCTTCTCCATCTGGCCGAGGAACTGGCGCGCGTAGGCCGACAAGGACTCGACGTAGCGGCGCTGCCCCTCCGCATAGATGGTGTCGAAGGCAAGCGAAGACTTTCCCGACCCGCTGAGGCCAGTGATCACAGTGAGCTTGTCGCGGGGAATATCGATGTCCACGTTGCGAAGGTTGTGTTCGCGAGCGCCCCGCACCGCTACGTAAGCCTGAGCCATCTTCCTAGCGTACCCGCAGCGCCCAAATCACCTCGGCCCTCCAGATTGATCGGCTACCGGACGCCGCAACTGTGTCGCAGTCCGGCTGCTGTCGCCGAGCGCCAATCGCAGCTGCAGATGACGAGTAGCAAACATGCGTTCTAGTATAACTGCGAACGACCGCTGGCGACGATCTCCGGGACTGGCAGCCGGATACCTGCGAAACTGCCCAGAGATGTCGCACAGTCCTGGGGTCCGTGTGCCGCGATGGCCAGCACTCTCCGAGCTGGCTCAGCGCGCCCGCGCCGGCACCATGTCGCCGACGGAGATGGTGCACGAGAGCTTCGGCCGTATCGCCCGACTCGACCCGGTTCTGAACGCCTTCGTCGCCTGCCGTGAAGAGGACGCCATGGTGGAGGCGCGCGCGTCGGAGACCAGGATCCGCCGGGGCGAGGGGCGCCCGCTGGAGGGTGTCCCGATCGCGATCAAGGACAACACCGCCGTCGCTGGACTGCCCGTCACCAGAGGGTCCTACAGCTCCTCGTTGGTCCCGGCCGGGGAGGACGCTGAGTTGGTCGCGCGCCTGAGGCTCGCGGGGGCTATCGTGGTCGGCAAGACCAATCTCCCCGAGTTCGGGGCCATTCCGGTCACCGAAAGCGAGCGCCTGAGCGCATGCAGGAACCCGTGGGATCCCAGCCTCACCCCGGGGGGCTCGAGCGGAGGTTCGGCGGCGGCCGTCGCCGCTGGAATGGTGCCCGCCGCTCAGGGTAATGATGGAGGGGGAAGCCTGCGGATTCCAGCCTCCTGCTGTGGGATCTTCGGACTCAAGCCGTCGCGCGGCCGCATCTCCGCGGCTCCGGGGCCGGGTGATGCTGGAGCGGGCCTGGTCGTCCCCGGCTTCCTGACGACTCGGGTTTCCGACATGGCGCTCTTGCTCGACATTGTGTCCGGCCCAGCCACCGGTGATCCCTACGCCGCCCCTGCGCCGCGGGTTTCCTTCTCCGCCACCCTCGCCCATCCCGGCCGAAGGCTGCGTGTAGGCTGGACCTGCGTTCCCCCGGTAGAGGCGCCCGTTGACGCCGCCTGCACGGAGGCGGTGCTGCACACGGCCGACGTTCTCGGAGGACTGGGTCACATCGTTGAGCAAATCCAGCCGAACTGGACGCGGCCGTGGCTTGCCTTGGAGTTCCGCAAGCTTTGGGCCGCCGGAATGCTTGCCAATGTTCTGGGAGCCGAGCCAGGGCCGGACGGCGAGGTTCGGGTCGAGCCGCACATTCGCGCTCTGGCAGACTTCGGCCGCACCGTGAACAGCGGCGAGCTACTGCAGGCCGAGGCCCGTCTGCAACTCCATAACCGCGAGGTGGCTGGGCTTTGGACTCGCTGGGATGTGGTGATGACGCCGACCTTGGCGAGGTTGCCCCTGCGCGTGGGCCAACTGTTCCAGGATGCCGGCTCCGACCCCCTAGCGCCGATGACCGAAGCCGACAGGTTCACTCCGTTCACACCGCTGGTAAATGTGACCGGTCAGCCGGCGGCCTCTATCCCCATGCACTGGCACCACGAGATCCCTGTCGGTGTCCAGCTGATCGGCAGGCTTTACGACGAGGCGACACTGCTCGGTCTATGCCAGGAGTTGGAGACCGCCACCGGTTGGCCCGAAGCATCTCCACCAGCCCCTTTGGCCCGGAGCTGGTGAGCCGGCGCACCCCGCACTTTTACGGAGCCCGCCAGGATTCTCCTAGACCCCAGGGCCGGCGTGGTAACTTTGCGATGTGAGCCGATTGCCCACGGCAACTGCGCCCGGAATACCGCCGGTCTCCTGCGGCGCCGTTGACTCCGGGCCGATCGCTCTCGGGCCCACTCCCGATGACCTCACCCTAGCTGCCATGGCCAAGGCCCTTGGGCATCCGACCCGCCTTCGGATAATCCGCCTGCTGTTGGAGCGAACCACCTGTGTCACTGGGGAGATGGTCGCCGAGCTGCCACTTGCCCAATCGACGGTCTCCGAACACCTGCGCGTCCTGCGCGCCGCCGGTCTCATTCAGGGCGAAATCGAAGGACCGCGCACCTCTTACTGTATCTCCCCTCTGGGCTTGGCCCAGCTGAAGGCTGGGATCTCAAGCCTCTAGTGGGTCGCGGCGGTACATCGGGTATCGTCGATCTACGATATACTCGTCTCCATTAATCCGTCTCGTGTTCAGGAGGCTGTTGTGGAAGTTGAGGTCTACGATCCCGCTATGTGCTGCTCCACCGGGGTCTGTGGCCCCAGTGTGGACCCGGCTCTCGCTCAGTTCGCGTCCGATCTCGAGTGGCTGGCAGGACGCGGCGTATCGGTAAAGCGTTTTAACTTGAGCCAGGAGCCGGGCGCTTTCGCCTCGTCGCCTCGCGTGAGCGCGCTCCTTCAGGTTGCTGGCGGTGCCGTCCTGCCGGTGGTGATGGTCGGATCCGAGGTGAAGGCGACCGGCCACTATCCCTCCCGGTCTGAACTCGAAGGCTGGGCCCTCCAACCAACGGATCCCGCCACTGGGGATGCCCGCGAGACGGCCCCTTGTTGCGGCGGGGCCGGTCCAAATTCTGGCTGCTGCTGAGGATCGGGAGGTGCTGGATGCTCTGATCGCGTCAGCCCCGCGGTACCTCTTCTTCACCGGAAAGGGCGGCGTGGGCAAGACATCTGTCTCTTCGGCGGTGGCGATTGCCCTGGCCGATGCGGGTGCCCGGGTGCTGCTCGTCAGTACCGACCCCGCCTCAAACCTTAGTGAGGTTTTGGGAGTTGGCGTGGGATCAGCTCCCACGCAGGTCCCCGGCACCAAGTCTCTCTTCGCTATGGACATCGACCCGATCGCCGCCGCCGCCACCTATCGAGAGCGGGTCGTCGGACCGTACCGTGGGGTTTTGCCGGATGCCGTCGTCGGCGGGATCGAGGAGCAACTGTCGGGTTCATGCACAGTCGAGATCGCCGCGTTCGACCAGTTCACGGGACTGCTTACCCAGGCCAGCGATTTCGATCACATCGTCTTCGACACCGCTCCGACGGGCCACACCCTGCGTCTCCTCTCCCTGCCTGGCGCATGGACTGAGTACCTCGACGCCAATCAGGTGGGCGTCACCTGCGTCGGACCACTCTCAGGCCTCACGCAGCAACGCGGCCGATATCGCCAAGCGCTGCGTGCGCTGGGGGACCCGGCCTCCACGACCCTGGTGATGGTGACGCGGCCAGAACGTACCGCGCTGGACGAAGCGAGAAGGGCGAGCCGGGAGTTAAAGGCTGTGGGCATCGCGAACCAAGTCGTCGTCGTCAACGGGGTATATCCGACGGCCAACACTCACGATCCACTCGGCCGAGCGATGGCTGAGCGACAGGCGCTCGCGATGAGTGGGATCGGCGAGGAGTTGGCGCCGCTGCCTAGGGAGGAGCTGCCGCTCACACCGGTTCCACCGATCGGGGTCCAACGCCTGAGGAGCCTACTTCACCCGGCCGTGGCGGGAGGAGAGGAATCGTCCCCAGTGATGGCCAGAGGCGAACCTCAGACCTTAGCGCTGGACCAGCTGATCGCTGAACTGGCCACCAGCCGACGGGGACTGGTCATGACCGTCGGGAAGGGCGGGGTGGGCAAGACCACGGTGGCGGCAGCTGTGGCCGTGGCCCTGGCCTCCCGCGGAGTGCCTGTCACCCTGACCACCACCGATCCGGCAGCCCACCTCGTCAACGCCCTGGGTGGCGATCAGGGTCGTCTCGATGCGCTCACCGTCGAGCGCATCGACCCGATGGCGGCAACCCGCGCCTATACCGATGAAGTCCTGGCTACAGCCGGTGCGAACCTGGACGCCGCGGGCCGGGCGGTCCTGCTCGAGGACCTGCGCTCTCCGTGCACGGAGGAGATCGCCGTCTTCCGAGCGTTTGCGTCGGTGGTCGGTCGGGCAGAGGCCGGAGTGGTCGTTCTCGACACCGCCCCGAGCGGGCATACCCTGCTGCTCCTGGACGCGGCACGCAGCTACGAACGAGAGGTACGGCGTCAGGCCACGGCAGCACCTCCAGAGGTGGAGAGCTTGCTGCGCCACCTGGCGGACCCCGACTTCACAAGCGTCCTAGTCGTGACGATCCCAGCGGCCACCGCCGTTCACGAGGCCACCGCTCTTCAGGTAGATCTGCTCCGAGCTGGGATTCGGCCCCGAGCCTGGGTTGTCAATCAGAGCTTCCACGCGGCGGGGACCGCGGACCAGCTGCTGGGAGCCATCGCCGCCCACGAAGTCCGATGGATTCAGGAGGCTGGGAGAGCCGGCGGCAGTCTCGCAGTACTTCCCTGGGAGCCGGAGCCACCGGTGGGTGGAGTGGGGCTGGCGCGGCTGATAGGGCAGTCTGCCGCTACGGTCCTGGCCTGACGGGCCGACTGCCCGACCGTCAGACACTACGGTCGCCTGGTGCGCCCGACCCGTTGGTGGCCACCGGCTCCAACAGAATCCGACGCTCCCAGGGATGTTCAGACGTGGCATCCACCGCCCAGCGGAATTCCAGCCTCATCCCCTGGGCCATCTCCTCCAATCCGTTCAGGGTGGCCCCCAGGGCAATCAGGCGGCTGGTGTCAGGCGCCCTCAAGTCATCGGTCGAAACTGCCAGAGCGCTAACGGATCCGGGCTGGTCCACCACCCAGCGACCGTTGTGTGGACGGGCTCGCACGGCGTCCGCGGTCCTACCCAGAGCCAACGGGCAGCTCCGCACCTCCACCCCCAGGTCGCCCGACCATCTCCCCTGGCGCGCGGTGACCAGATACGTCGCCTCAAGGCCTGTCGGAACCACCCGCAGAACTTTTTCGAGTGTGACCTGCTGGGATTCCCAGCGGAGCACCATGCCTCCCGCAACCGGCTCCCACCGGTATGGGTAATCCAACGCGATCCCGTCCAGAGAGTCCCGCAGCGCCCCCACCTCCAGGAGGTCGAACTCCAGGCCCTGCACGGATGCTGCGCTCGGAGCCTCCAGGATACCGAGCTCCATCTGCGCTTCGCCGGACCCGTTAGGCTCAGAGGGGAGGTGGTAGGACTCCCGGTGTCGGCCCATAACAGCGACCAGGTTCGCCGCCCCTTTCCAGCTCACGAGTTCGGTCACTTGGCCACCCAGCCCAGGGGCAACGCTGGCGTATCCCCAGGGACCCCGAAGCCTGACTTCGGCTCCTCCGTCAGCGTCCAGTTCCACCAGGTCGGGCCCGGCGCCGGTCGGCCCCCCGAGGGCCTGGTCCGCGTGGTGCTCGGCCACGACCAAGTGGTGCCAAAGAGCGAGCCTCAGAAAGCTCAGGTAGGCGCCCCCGAAGGTCCCATGCCAGTACGCACAGTTGCACTGCGCCATATGCAAATGTGCGATCGCCTCGGGCGGGTTGCCGGCCCGCTCCACCTTGGCACTGACCCTGAGCATGGCTTGGTGGAGCCGCGCCACCTCGGGATATTTCGCGAGGAACCCGTGCCACGGAGCACCGCGCACAAAGTCACCGACCCCTGCGGGATCAGATGACGCCGCCAGCCCAGCGGTAGCGGCCTCCAAGCGGTGTCGTGCGGGGGTCGGAAGCGCCCATGTCATCATCTCGTCGTAGGAGCCGGACGGCAGGTAAACCCGGCCCTTCGACCCGCCCTCCACCGCCTCAGCCAGCTTCACCAACCGGACCCGATCGTCTGCCGCGGCGACGGTCACAAAGTCCAGGAAGCGGGACAGCCATCGCCGCCCATAAACCTGCCGGTGAGTGCGGGGCCACTCCCCGAACTTCTCGCCGTCGTCCGCATAGACAATTAGGCCGTCCGGACCGACTGCGGCGATCTCGGACATCACCCGGTCCGGGCGGGCGTAGGGGATGAGATAGCGGAGTTGTCGACTGGAGCCGACGATCATGACTTGCTCGCTCTCGAAGTCAGCCCTCCACGGACCAGCCTTGACCGACTCCTCGACGCCCACCGCTTTCAGGCTGGTGTCATCGACGACCGTGTACGACACCCCCGCCCTGGCCAGCGTCCGGGCAAGATTGGGCTCCCAAACCCGCTCGGTAAGCCACAGCCCAGTGGGAGTCGCCCCGAAGCGTTCGCGCAGCATCTCCGACATGCGCGCTATCTGGCTTAGTCCATCCCGCTCCGGGATGGACGCCAAGATGGGTTCCTCCAAACCCCCTGTGAGCAGTTCAACCACCCCTGCGTCCACCAGGGCAGCTAGCCGTTCTGGTACCTCCGGGGCGTTCGTCACAAGCCACCTCAAGAGGCAGCCGGAGTAGTGGAGGGTCCAGGGAACCTCGGGATGCTCTGCGATCGTCTTCAAGAATGGTAGGTAGCAGCGGCTGGTGGCCCGGGCCACAACCCCGTCTAGGTTCCCCACCGGCTGATGGAAATGCACCACCAGCGATAGACGGGGAGGCGACTCAGGCACGCCTGGTCAGGATTGCCAGAGATCGGGCTGCGATCGGGATGGTCTCCCCGGACCGATAGTGGGCAGGCGGATCCTGCCTCTGTTTTGCGGCGGTATCCTCGACCAAGTGCCATCCATCTCCCCACTCGATACTCGGGAGTTTGAACTCCACCGTCTCGCTGTGGGCGTTGAACAGAACGCAGAAGCTGGCGCTCTGGACCGCCTCTCCTCTCAGGTCGGGAGACCTGATGGCACCGCCGTTTAGAAAGACTGCGAACGACTTGACGAAGCCCTGGCCCCACTCCTCATCTGTCATCTCATCGCCATGAGGGGTGAACCACCCAATGTCCGAAACCCCCTGGCCGTGCAGGGTGACCCCCTCAAACCACCGACGGCGGCGGAAGACCCGGTTGTCCTTGCGGAGCCGCAACATCCGGCGGGTGAAGTCCAGCAGGTCGGCGTTCGACTCGGCGCGTGACCAGTCAATCCAAGAGATCTCGTTGTCCTGGCAAAAGGCGTTGTTGTTGCCCTGCTGGCTGCGCCCGAACTCATCGCCCGCCAGCAGCATCGGAACCCCCTGGGAGATCAACAGGGTCCCCAGGAAGTTTCGTTGCTGACGGCCCCGCAGCTCCTCCACGGCGGGCTCATGGCTGGGGCCCTCGGAGCCGCAGTTCCAGGAACGGTTGTCATCGGTGCCATCCCGATTGTCCTCTCCGTTGGCTTGGTTGTGCTTCTCGTCATAGCTGACCAGGTCGCTGAGGGTGAAACCGTCGTGGCAGGTGACGAAGTTGACGCTGGCGAATGGCCTTCTGCCATTCGAAGCGTACAGATCCGAGCTGCCGGTCAGCCGGAAGGCGAACTCGGCCACCCCCCGCTCTGCCCCGCGCCAATAGTCGCGGACGGTATCGCGATACTTCCCGTTCCACTCGGACCACAGCGGCGGGAAGTTACCGACCTGGTAGCCTCCCTCCCCGACATCCCACGGCTCAGCGATCAACTTTACCTGGTTGATCACAGGATCCTGCTGGATGATGTCGAAGAAGGCGGACAGGCGGTCGACATCGTGCAGTTCCCGGGCCAACGCCGACGCCAGATCGAACCGGAAGCCGTCTACGTGCATCTCCTGAATCCAGTAGCGAAGGCTATCCATGATCAACTGCAGAACGTGCGGGTGGCGCATGTTCAAGGTGTTCCCAGTGCCGGTGTAGTCCATGTAGTGGCGCGGGTCACCGGGCATCAACCGGTAGTACGCCGGGTTGTCGATGCCCCGGAAGCTGAGGGTCGGGCCCAGGTTGCTGCCTTCCGCAGTGTGGTTGTAGACCACATCGAGAATTACCTCGATCCCCGCCTGGTGGAGGGCTTTCACCATCTGCTTGAACTCAACCACCTGCTCGCCGCGCTGGCCCGACGAGCTGTACAGATTGTGAGGAGCCAAGAAGCAGATGGAGTTGTAGCCCCAGTAATTGCGCAAGCCCCGCCGCACCAGAGCGTCATCGTGAATGAACTGGTGCACGGGTAATAGCTCAACGGCGCTGACCCCAAGTTCCAGGAGGTGCTCCAAAATCGGAGGACTGGCGAGGCCCGCGTAGGTGCCGCGCAGCCCCGGCTCCACCTCCGGGTGCAGCTTGGTGAGGCCCCGCACATTAGCCTCGTACACCACGGTCTCATGCCATGGAGTGCGTAACAGCCGGTCTCCGCCCCAGTCGAAGCTCGGGTCGATCACAACCGATCTGGGCATGGATGCTTGCGAGTCGGTCCGGTTCGGGGCGCTATCTCCGTCCGGGCTCCCGAACTCATACCCGTAGACGGACCGGCCCCACCGCACCTCCCCCTCTACCGCCCGGGCATAGGGGTCCAGAAGCAAGTTGGCAGGGTTGCACCGCTCTCCGGTGGCGGGGTTGTAGTTGCCGTGAACCCGGAAGCCATAGCGTTGGCCCGGCCCCACCCCAGGCAGGTGCCCGTGCCAACAAAAGCCGTCCACCTCCACCAGGGCCACACGCTGCTCGGACCCATCCTCTCCGAACAGACAGAGTTGCACGCGCTCGGCCGCCTCGGAGAAGATGGAGAAATTGGTACCCGTACCATCCCAGGTCGCCCCCAACGGATAGGCGCGGCCCGGCCAAACCTGGGTCATCTCAAGGCCCCTTGCGCCGCCGCATGGGACGGCTCTGGGGAACCCCCGCGGGGGAAGGGGCAGCGTCGTGTCGCAGCGCCACCAACCGATCGCGCAGCGCTGCGGCTCGCTCGAACTCCAGGTTCCCCGCTGCCCGCCGCATCGCCTTTTCCAACTCCAGAGTCACCCTCAGCAGCTCGTCCGGCGGCAACCCCTTGGCCTCCTGGAATTCGACGGCAGCAACCTCCTGGTTGAGCCGCGACATCTCCTGTTCCCGGATCGCTTTCACGATGGTGGTCGGAGTGATCCCGTGAGCCAAGTTGTGAGCCGATTGGATGGCCCGCCGCCGGGCCGTTTCAGCCAGCGTCTGCCGCATCGCGTCGGAGGTGCGGTCCGCATACATCACCACGTGGCCGTCCACGTTGCGAGCAGCCCGCCCGGCCGTCTGGATCAGGGAGCGGTAGCCGCGGAGGAAGCCCTCCTTGTCAGCGTCCAGGATCGCGATGAACCCCACCTCGGGAAGATCCAGCCCCTCGCGCAACAGGTTGATGCCAACCACGACGTCGTACACCCCCAAGCGCAGATCGCGGATGACCTCGACGCGCTCCAGGGTTTCGACGTCTGAGTGCAGGTACTGGACCTTGATCCCGGCCTCCCGGAGATAGTCGGTGAGGTCTTCTGCCATCCGCTTGGTGAGGGTGGTGACCAAGGTTCGCAGTCCAGATTGGGTTGTGCGCCTTATCTCGCCGAGCAGATCGTCGATCTGGCCCTGGGAGGGACGAACCTCGACCGGCGGATCGAGCAGGCCGGTGGGGCGCAGCAACTGCTCGACCACCTGTCCCGCGCGCTCCATCTCGTAGGGCCCCGGAGTGGCGGAGACGTAGATCAGCTGCCCGACCGAGGCCTCCCACTCAGCGAAGGTCAGGGGCCGGTTGTCCAGTGCCGACGGAAGCCGGAATCCATACTCCACCAAGGGCAGTTTTCGAGAACGATCGCCACCGTACATCCCGCCGATCTGGGGCACCGCCACGTGCGACTCATCCACCACAATCAGGGTGTCCTTCGGCAGGAAGTCCATCAGCGTGAACGGCCTCTCCCCCTCCTGGCGACCGGTGAGGTGCCTGGAGTAGTTCTCGACCCCAGCGCAGGTCCCTGTCTCCCTTATCATCTCCAAGTCGAAGAGGGTGCGCTGGCGCAGCCGCTGGGCCTCCAGAAGCTTCCCCTGGACTTCCAGATCCGCCAGCCTCCCGTCCAACTCGGACTCGATGGCCCGGAGCGCCAGTTCCAACTTGTCCTTCGGCGTGACGTAGTGGGACGCCGGAAATATATCCAGCTCCGGCCGCTCCGCCAGAATCTCACCCGTCAGCGGATCGAAGTCGACGATCCTCTCCACCTCATCCCCGAAAAAGAAGATCCGGCTGGCCACCTCCTCGTAGGCTGGCTGGATGTCGACTACATCCCCTCGCACCCGAAAGCGGCTTCTTCCGAAGTCCAGATCATTGCGGGCGTACTGCAGGTCGGCGAACTTGCGCAGCAGGATGTCGCGCCGCCAACTGTCTCCCGGATGGAGGCGAACCGACTCGCCGAGGTAATCTTCTGGGGAGCCCACTCCGTAGATGCAGGAGATCGAAGCCACCACGATGACGTCCCGCCGGGTCAGAAGGGATCTGGTGGCGGCGTTACGCAGACGGTCGATTTCCTCATTGCGAGAGGAGTCCTTCTCGATATAGGTGTCGGTGCGGGGTATGTAGGCCTCGGGCTGGTAGTAGTCGTAATAGGAGACGAAGTACTCGACCCGGTTGTCCGGGAAGAACTCCCGGAACTCGTTGGCCAGCTGGGCGGCCAGGGACTTGTTGGGGGCGATGACCAGGGTCGGCTTCTGGACCTGCTCGATGGTCCAGGCGATGGTGGCGCTCTTACCGCTGCCGGTTATGCCCAGAAGGGTCTGGAACCGGTCCCCCCGCAGGACGCCGCGGGACAGCGCTTCGATGGCCTTGGGCTGGTCCCCAGCCGGATCGAAATCACTCCGGACCTTGAAATCGGGCATCAGGGCCCGATGGTACCGGGGGCCTGTGACGGCCCGGAAAGAGCCTGATCAGCCCAGTTGGGCGGCCAGGAATCGGACCGACCCGGCCAGGGCCCGGGCCTCGTATTGGGCGGCGTGGAGATGCCCGGGGACCAAGTGTTCCTGGACCAACAGGCCGGCCCGGCGGGCGGCGGCCACGAACCCGTCGGCCTGGCTGAGCGGCACCAGCTCGTCCGATGAGTTCCAGACCATGTAGGCGGCGTGGGTGCCGGTCAGATGGGTACCCGGGCTGGCGGCGGCGTACAGACCCGGGCAGGCCGAAGGCAGACAGCCCAGGTAGTGGTAGACGGCATAGGACAGTGACAGGGCCCCGCAGGCCGGCTGCGTGCACGGCGAATAGGGCGCCTCCTCATAAGCCACCAGCTCCGTCGGGCCCGACCACGACACGACCGCGGCCACCTGGTCGGCGGCACCGAGCTCCATGGCCAGGTTGCCGCCCGCTGAGGCGCCCAGGGCCCCGATCCGGGACGGGTCCACGTGCAGGACAGTGGCGTGGGAGTGGACCCAGGCCACCGCCGCCTCCACGTCGGCCAGCTCCTGGGGGAAGCCCCGGCCGGC
>DATLQZ010000022.1:0-1549 GCA_035534915.1 Candidatus Dormiibacterota bacterium | reverse complement strand
GCGTCGGCGTACGTCTTGATGTTCGCCGGGATCGCATCCTGCTCCCCGAGACTGTCGCGGAAGATGTAGTCGCAGGGGTAGGGGCAGGTTCCCACGATGTTGAGACCCGTGTTGCTCGTGCCCATCATCGGGGTCTTCAGACTGTCAGCGACGGGGTGCGCCGCGACCGCTGAGTTCGAGAGCGTGGGCCCGAGCAGCGCGATCACGCCGTCCTCCTGGATCAGGGTCTGAGTCTGCTGTGCGGCCTGCGTCTTGTCCGACCCGTCGTCAACGACCGTGAGCTGGATGGTGGCGCCGTTGACGCCGCCCTTCGCGTTGATGTCGTCCTGGGCGAGAAGCGCGGCGTTCTTGGACTGCGGACCGTAGACGCCACCGAGACCGGTGAGGGAGAAGACAGCTCCCAGCTTGATCGTGTTCCCCTTGTACGACGTGCTGGTCGTGCCGGAGGAGGTGCCGCCGCACGCTGCGGTGGCCAGAAGCAGGAGGGCGCCTGCGCCCGTCAGGACTCGTTTCACGAAGGTGTCCTCCAGTGAGTCTTTGCAGTTCTTTGCCTAACCATAACGCGAGATCGTGATCTCCGCTGGGGAGATCACGGAAGCGCGAGCTGAAGGACCCGACGCTCTCAACCCCGACCAGGAAGCAGATCTCGGTGATGGTGAGGTTGGCCGCTCGCAAGCAGGTTCTTGGCGCGCTCGATCCGATCGCCAGGACAGATAGGTCCTCGGTGGGCCGCGATGGACGGTACTCGGACTATGGCGAGGACGACCACTCCCGGCTCTTCCTGGGCTCCACTGCCTACCCCACCGTCAAGGCCCAGAACGTGGTCGGCTCCTTCTTTACGGCTTCCGATGCCTATGGCCTTCCGGCTTCTTTCCTGAGCGACAACGCCGCCGTCTTCAGCGGCCGCTCCCGCCGCGGCAAGGTCGCTCTCGAGCTGGAGGCCCTGGGCATCGAGGTCAAGCACTCCACCCACTACCACCGCCAGACCTGCGGCAAGTTCGAGCGCCTCCACCAGACCTCAAGAAGTTCCTGGCCAAGCAGCCGCCGGCCACCTCTTTGGCCCCACTCCAGGCCCAACTCGACACCTTTCGCGAGTACTACAACCACCACCGGCCTCACCGCGCTCTAGGTCGGCAGACACCCCCTGGCCGTTTCAGCACCCGCCTCAAAGCCCGACCTGTCCAGCCCTCCGGCCCGACCCATTACAGGGTTCGCCACGACCGCGTCGACTCCCACGGCAGCGTCACCCTCCGCTACCTCAGCAAACTCCGCCACATCGCGGTCGGGGCCAGACACCGTCACCGAAAAGTCCACCTACTGGTCGCCGGCGTGGACGTACGCATCGTCGCCACCGACGGCAGCCTCATCCGCCAGCTAAGGACCTGTAAGGAAACAACTTAGGCAATATTTAGTGGCTTGAGGTATCCTGAGCCCCAATGGCTGGGGTCGAACAGGACGTCGAGCAGCGCATTGCTCTCCTGAGTCCCCATCTGACTGAGCGCCAGCGCCGGTTGCTCTTGGGCAGCGAGGCCAAGGTCCTCGGCCGCGG
>DATLQZ010000021.1:0-1218 GCA_035534915.1 Candidatus Dormiibacterota bacterium | reverse complement strand
CGGAAGGGCATGGTTGGTCTGCAGCGACATGATGGGATCTGGACCGCTCGCAGTGGACCATTGAACCTCCGGTGGTCGGGTGGTGCGAAGGCCCGACGGATGAAAGGCGGAGCTTTAGTGGCCGACCTGGTGCTAGTGGTCCGTCGTTGAAATAGATGACCCCGATAAGCTGGCAGTATGAAGATGATGCCAGCTGCGGAGCCGTTGCCTGTGCCAGGGGAAGAACGAGCGGCGTTGGAGCGGATTGCGAAGTCCACTTCGCGAAGCCATCGTGCTGTGCTGCAAGCGAAGGGGTTGCTGTTGGCCAGCGAAGGGGTGGCCAACTACGAGATCGCCCGCCGCGTGGGCGTGTGCGCGAATACGGTCAGGAAATGGCGCCGGAGTTTTCCCAACCGGGGCGTGGCGGGAGTGGGAGTGATCAGGCCAGGTCGGGGACGCAAGCCGTGGCTGCCCGAGGGGACCGTGGCCGAAGCGGTGCGGATCACCCAGCACGAGCTGCCCGCGGGCGGCTCGACCCACTGGACCACCCGTACCTTGGGCCAGCGCCTGGGGATCGGCAAGGACAGTGTGGCCCGGATCTGGAGGGACCACGACTTGAAGCCCTGGAGGGTAGAGACCTTCAAGATCTCCAACGATCCCGCCTTCGAGGACAAGCTGGTGGATGTGGTGGGCCTGTACCTGAACCCCCCGGAACGGGCGGTGGTCTTCAGCGTCGACGAGAAGACCCAGTGCCAAGCATTGGACCGCACCCAGCCGGGCTTGCCCTTACGCCCGGGCCGAGCGGGAACGATGACTCACGACTACAAGCGCAATGGCACGACCGACCTGTACGCGGCCCTGAACATCGCCACGGGCAAGATGCTGACCGACTGCCGGGAACGGCACACCGCCAAGGACTTCGTCCGGTTCCTGCGCGTGATTGACCGCAATGTCCCGGCGGAGTTGGACGTGCATCTGGTGTTGGACAACCTCTCTGCGCACAAAGCACCGGAGGTCCAAGCGTGGCTGGCTCATCCCAAGCGGCGCAGATTCCACATGCACTTCACCCCTACCAGCTCCAGCTGGGTGAACCTGGTGGAGCGCTGGTTCAAGGAACTGACTGACAAACGCCTGCGTCGAGGCACATTCAGCAGCGTGCCGGCACTAATTGAGGCCATCGAACTCTGGGTGGCTCACTGGAACGACGATCCGCGTCCGTTCGTCTGGCACACCCCCGCT
>DATLQZ010000020.1:0-1215 GCA_035534915.1 Candidatus Dormiibacterota bacterium | reverse complement strand
GCTAGTGTCCTGTTACACAAGAGAGTTGCATATTGATAGGGAGTGAGATCATGCTCTGGGCATGCCCAATCACCCCGCCCCACCCTTGCAAGTTGATGCGACCGAACGGGAGCTGCTGACCACCTGGTCGAAGAGTCAGGTGTTGCCCCAGCGACAGGTGATGCGAGCCAAGATCTGCCTGCTGGCGGCAGCTGGAACCCCCAATCTCGAGATCGCCCGAAGGCTTGGCTGCTCCTTGCCGACGGTGGGGAAGTGGCGCCAGCGCTTCCAGGAAGCCGGCATGGATGGGCTGGGTGACCAGCCGGGCCGGGGCCGGCTGGCCACCTACGGGCCAAAGTTGGAGGACCGGGTGGTGAGTCTGACTTTGAGCCGTCCGCCCCGGGGCGAGACCCATTGGAGCACGCGCAGTCTCGCGGCCAGGCTGGGAATTAGCCACGTGACGGTGCACCGGATCTGGCGGGACCACCGGATCCAGCCCCACCGCTCCAGTACCTTCAAGTTCAGTAGCGATCCCCAACTGGTGGAGAAGGTGACTGACGTGGTGGGGCTGTACCTGGACCCGCCGGAGAAGGCGGTGGTGCTCTCGGTGGATGAGAAGAGCCAGATCCAAGCGTTGGACCGCACCCAGCCGCTCTTGCCGATGCGTCCGGGACAGGTTGAGCGGCGCACCCACGACTACGTGCGCCACGGCACCACGACCCTGTTCGCGGCATTGGAGATCGCCACGGGACAAGTCACCGCAACGGTTAAGCCGCGGCACCGACACCAGGAGTTCCTGGCGTTCCTGAGAACCCTCGACAGGAGGATCCCCGAGGGCTTGGAGATCCACGTCGTGCTGGACAACCTGAGCGCGCACAAGACTCCCGAAGTGGAACGCTGGCTTCGCCGCCACCCGCGTTTCCACTTCCACTTCGTGCCCACCAGTTCTTCGTGGGTGAACATGGTGGAGGGCTGGCTGAGTCAGTTGGAGAACAAAGCACTCGATCGGGGGAGCTTCCGAAGTGTGCCGGAGCTCAAGCAGGCGATCTTGGACTTTGTGGCCGTCACAAACGGCCGGGCAAAGCCTTGGGTGTGGACAATGGATGCCAACGAGATAATACGCAAAGTCCGCAAACTTCGCGACAGGCTACGTGCTCCGATTATCGACCCGCTGACGGGCCGGATAAAGGCATATCCGTCAGCAACACTCCACTAGGTCGAGCCGAAACAACACGG
>DATLQZ010000019.1:0-32311 GCA_035534915.1 Candidatus Dormiibacterota bacterium | reverse complement strand
GGGAGGACCTCGAAGTGCAAGGGCTCGATGTCGACGCCCTCATCTCGCGCTTCCGAAACCTGTCGTCTCTCTCCCCGACCAGCCTCAGCACCTACGAGTCCCGATTCCGTTCGGCCCTGGCCTCATACGTCAGCTATCTTGAGAACCCGGCCTCGTACCAACCCCGGGGACGCAGGAACACCTCACGCGGGGATCGGACACGGCCCAAGGGAAAAGGGATGGAAGAGCCAGAGGCTGGTCCTGAAGAGGCCGCTGGGCCGTCCCCTGTCCCGCCCCCGCTGCTGCCAGATTGGTCGTGTATCCGTTCCCGGTGCGACAGGACCTGTTCGCCGAGCTCAAGTTGCCGGCTGACCTCTCCTTGGAGGAGGCGCGCCGACTGGGTCGGTTCCTGGAGGCGGTCGCCCTGACCGACGCCGCAAGTAGTGGCGAGTAGCTCCTCCAGCGAAGACTCCCGTCAGGCCCGCAGGCAGTGGCGCTTCTACCGCACCGCCAGCGGAAAGGAGCCGGTCCGGGACTTCCTCTGGGACCGGCACCTGCCCGACGAGGATGCGGCCGCAATCGCCGCGGTCATGACCGCGGTGCGCCACCCGGGCCGGGCACATCCCGACGTCAACCACCTCAGGGGCGACATCTGGCAGATCGAGATCACTGGACGCACCGCCATCTACAGGCTATTCTTCGCAGAGGAAGGCCGCTACCACCAGGTCCTCCTGGCCCTGGTCGTGGTCAGCAAGAAGTGGCAGAAGGCGAAGGGCCGCCACATCGAGCTGGCCGAGCAACGACTGGCAGACTGGCGGGAGGGAGGGTCACGGCGGGCGCCGTCTCGGTCGACCACGGCGCCGCCACCCAAGTGATGTGCGAGCCCGAGCCACCATATCGTGGAGGATATGGTAACATCGTCACGCGATGGCCAAGCGAGACGACCTGGACGCCTTCATCGCTGCCCGCACGGCGATGAACCCCGACTTCCCCGAGCTGCTGCAAGCGGAGTTGGAGACCCGCCGATTGGTTCTTGAACTGGCTGCCGAGCGGGAACGGCAGGGTCTCAGCCAAGAGCGGGTCGCCGCTGCTCTTGGCACCAAGCAGCCCAACGTGGCTCGTCTCGAGCGCGGTGGAGTAGATCCCAAGCACAGCAGCTTGGTCCGCTACGCCAGCCTCCTCGGACGGCGGATCACGCTCGAGCCGGCACCGACCCAGCCGGTTGGTGCCGAGCGCGGCGCACAGGGCTCTCCAGTTGGCTGACGGCCCGGCTTGTGGGGCAGTGCCGAGACCTCGCCCATCCAACGGTCCATTTCTGTCGATTGGGATTCATTCGGCCACCTGACGGGAGCGCACCCACTGGTCCTGCCGCTTCACCTGGTGGTCAGGGCTTGTTCTTCTTGGACAACGACTCCTTGGCGCCGCGGCGGATGCCCTTGGCCGTCTGCCCCAGATCGTTAATCTTGGTCTTGACCTTGCCAGCAGCCTCCTGAGCCGCGCCTTCGGTCTGAAGACCTTTGTTCCCGGTCGCCTTTCCGACTGTCTTTTTGACCGTGCCCGCTGCCTGATCCTTACGTCCTGCCATGGGTCGCCCTCCAGTTGCCTTGGTCACTGCCAGCGCTCATGCTATCAAGCAAATTTGCTTACCGCTGGTTAACCTTGGATTGGACGTCGGGGCCTGGAGTGGAGGCTGGCTGACAGCTCGGCGCCGGTGCGGCCCATGAGGGTGGCGGTCCCCACCAATCTGAGTAGGTGTCAGCCTTCGACACCGCGGTTAAACTCAGCGCCGTGCCATCTGCGATCGGATCGAACCCGAGCTCCGGGGGGGTTGACGAGCCGCCGGTGGTGGCCATGACATTTGACGCGGAGCATCCCGATCGGGCGGGGTTGGGACCGGCGACCTGTGAGCGGATCTTGGAAGCCCTGGACGAAGGGGGAGTCAGGGCCACCTTCTTTTTCCAGGGACGTTGGGTCGAGGCTCACCCAGAACTCGCCCGAGGGATCACTGCGGCGGGCCATCTGGTTGGAAGCCACTCCCACTACCACGCGCCGATGCCACTGCTCACCAGGGCCGGTGTGCGGGAGGATGTTCTCCGGGCTGAGGCGGCGATTCGAGAGGTGACGGGCGTGGATCCGCGCCCATGGTTTCGCAGTCCGTTTGGCGCCGGAATTAAGAACCGAAGACTGGATGCCTGCCTTCGCGAGCTTGGGTATGTCAACGTGCCGTGGGATGTGGACGGCGCTGACTGGGAGTCCACCCAGACCTCGGGTGCCATAGCCAACGCCATCGTCGAGGGATCTCTGCGTGGGCAAAAGGCACGGATCGTGTTGCTGCACAGTTGGCCCGAGCAGGCAGCCGCAGCCGTTCCTGAGATCCTAACGCGCCTCGCAAAGGCCGGGGCGACCTTTGTAACAGTCGATGCCATCCGCGCCCCCACCAACGACCCGTTCGCGAGCGTCGCTGGGCCACGGACGACTGCGCGAGGGACCCGCCGTGGTGGTGACACCGCATCCCCCTTATGGCGTTAATTTCGGAGATGGTGGTAAGGGCCGGGATGGACCAGATGCCGTCCCTCGCAGGGTGGATCGCCGAGCAGGAGCTGGGCGGGCTCGATGATCCAGTGCGTGCAGGGGCCGCAGCCCATGATCTGGTCGAGCTTGGCCTGCTGGCCCTTCCGCAACCAGGTGCCGGTCGGACGCGCGACCGACTCGCAGCGCTTGTGCTGATCGGGGCCGCCGACTGCGTCCTGGCCAGGCTCGCCGAAGGGCACGCGGACGCTGTCGCGATCCTGAACGAGCTGTCGGCGCCGCCCCCGACCCCGGGCGACCTCTGGGGCGTCTGGGCGGCCCAGCCTCCCGGAAGTGCCGGAGTCCGGGCTCAACTGTCCGATGGTGAATGGCAGGTATACGGGGATAAGCCATACTGCAGTGGAGCTGGTGCGTGCGACTGGGCCCTGGTCACCGGGGGCGCCGAGGACGGCGGCCGGCTCTTCGCCGTTGCGCTTCACCAGCCTGGAGTCGGGCCTGTAGATGGCACCTGGCCCGCCATCGGGATGGCTGGAAGTGACAGCCGGACTGTTCGGTTCACCGGGGCCCGAGCTACTGCGGTTGGAGAGCCCGGGGCCTACCTCGAACGTCCGGGGTTCTGGCACGGGGCGGTCGGAGTCGCGGCGTGCTGGCTGGGAGGGGCACTGGGGGTGGCCCAGACCCTGACTGCGGCTGGTCGGAGCCGACCACTGGGCCCCCACGCGGCGGCGCATCTGGGATCCGTCGATGCCGCCATTACCGCCATGGAGGCGGTGCTACTGGCTGCCGCCGACAGCATCGACCGGGACCCCTGCGATCTCGAGGGGAGAACCAGCATCATCGCGCGCAGAACGCGCTCCGTGGTGGAGAAGGGCAGCACCGAGGTGATTGACCTGGTGGGACGGGCACTGGGAGCAGCACCGCTCAGCCTCAATCGCACGCACTCAAGGCGGGTCGTGGACCTGATGGTCTACCTCCGCCAGAGCCATGCCGAACGCGACCTGGAAGAGCTTGGTCGCATGACTTTGGAGCTTTCCGCCGACCTCGACTGGTTGACCACCGGACTGGGGGGAGGCGAGAGCTGAAGTGACGCTGCGCATCTCATACTTTGAGAGTCTCTACGCCTCCGATCCGGACCCCTGGAACTTCGACGGCCGCTGGTACGAACAACGCAAACATGAGCTGACGGTCGCGAGCCTTCCCGCCGCCCGCTACCAGAATTGCTTCGAGCTCGGCTGTTCCAACGGTAGCCTGACGGCGCTGCTGGCGCCGCGCTGCTCGCAACTGCTGGCTGTGGATGCTGTCGCAGCCGCTGTCGATCGGGCGCGGGAGCGGCTGCGCCCGCACCCTCAGGTCCGAGTTGAGCGGCGCCACCTTCCCGAGGAATGGCCGATCGACAGGTTCGACCTCATAGTCGTCTCGGAGTTCCTTTACTACTTCAGCGTCGAAGATCTCGAGCGGATACGGGCCCGAGTCGAAGCCAGCCTTTTACCAGGGGGTACCCTGGTGGCCTGTCACTGGCGGCATCCGGTGGCTGAGCACCCCGTCGATGGCGACCGCGCCCAGGCCTCCCTCAACTCTCTGCCATCCCTGCGCCGTCTGGCGCGTCATGAGGAGCTGGACTTCCTGCTGGAGGTGATGCTGAAGGTGCAGCCCGATGACGGCCGCCTTTCCGTGGCAGCTGCCACGGGAGTACCCGGCGCATAGCCGCGCGGGGGGCGGTCCGGTGATCAGCCTAGTCGGGGTGATCGTTCCCGCCCACAATGAGGAGGCATTGCTGGGAGTCTGCCTGGACTCCATAGATCGGGCAGTGTCCCGCTTCGATCTCCCCACCCTCATAGTCGTGGTGCTCGATTCATGCACAGACAACACCGCAGCTGTGGTGGCGGCAAGGCCCCGCGTCCGGGCCGTCAATGTCGCCGTCCACAACGTTGGTCGGGCGCGGGCCCGCGGATTCCAGGCCATTCTCCGCTGGACTAAGGGAGTTGATCTGGGGTCATTGTGGTTTGCCACCACCGATGCTGACGGGACGGTTCCTGAGCAGTGGTTGGCCTTCCAGGTAGATCAGGCCAACCGCGGCGTCGAGGTTGTCCTGGGCACCGTCCGCGTTAACGACTGGGGGGAACGGCCACCACAGTTGGCGCGCCGCTTTGCGGCCCAGTACGGAGGGGGCGACGAGCACGCTCATGTTCACGGCGCCAATTTGGGCATATCGGCCGCGGCCTACCTGGCCGCCGGTGGCTGGCCGCCCCTCGCAACTGCGGAGGATCACGCCCTCGCCCGGCTCGTGGATCAGCGTCGCGTCCTGCGGACCGCTGCCATTCCTGTCACCACCAGCAGTCGGTCAGACTCTCGAGCCCCGAGAGGCTTCGCTGGCTACCTCGACTCTCTTGACCGGACGGAAGACCCTCTTGAGACCGGAGCTGAACCTGGCTGACCGCGCCCGCCCGGCTCCGGGTGGCTGAATCCGCCCCATCTGGAGCATCAACCCACGCCCGGTCGCAACCGGAGAGGGAAGGTGCTGGTTCGGGGCTTCAGGGAAGGATTCTAGTTGGCGGTGTCTTCTCCCCCGAAGTTAGCCAAGAGGGAGCGGAGGTCGTCGGCATGCTCCTCCTCGTCGGCCAGCAAACCCTCCATGACCCGCCGGGTGGTCGGGTCGCCGTGTTCCAACCAGGCGATTATCTCCTGGTAACTCGCCACCGCGATCCGCTCGGCGACCAGGTCCTCCTTGAGCATCTCGACTAGCGAGTTCCCCTCGACGTAGTCGGTGTGACTGCGCTTGCTGAGAATGTCTGGGTTCAAATCAGGTTCGCCCCCAAGCTGAACGATGCGCCTAGCGACCCGGTCGCTATGGTCTCGCTCCTCGTTGGCATACTCCAGAAACTTCCCCTTGATCATCTCGCCGTCGGTGCCATCCGCGACGTAGTAGTGGCGCATGTATCGAAGCACGCACACCAGCTCGGTGGCGAGAACCTCGTTGAGCACCTGTAGGACTCGTTTCAGATCGGCCCCGTAGTCCTCAGTGACGGGACCCCGATCGATGTGCTCGCGCGCCTGCCGGCGAATGGTATCGAGCTGCATGACGAAGTCATCTGGCATTTCCGTTCCTCCTGAATTGGCCCTTGCCCCGCTGCCAGTCTAAATTGTCTGAAGCAGGCCGTCAGCCGGGAACGTGCGCAGACCCCAGGTGGTCGGTGCAGACGGTGGCCCGGCGACGACTTGGATCTGCCCCTGGCGACTGTGAAGGAGCCGGGTCCGGGCACAGACCTGCATTTTCGGGCACTGGTGCTGTTTCCGTGGGTCATGCACGGCCTGGAAGTGCAGGGCAGAGTCCACCGGAGGCTGAGCTTGGCCAGCGCGGTCAGGGCCGCGGGATGGTGGAAGCCAAAGGAGCGACGGATGATGAGGCGGATCTTCTGGTTGCCGCTTTCGATGCGAGTGTTGGAGAGGCCGTAGCGAAGGGCGGCGGCGATGCTGGCTCGGTACTCGGCGATGGTTCGGGCCGACTTCACGAAGGGTGCCGGTCGGGAGCGGCGCGCCCACTGGGTCCAGCGGTCGAGGCGGGGCAGTCCGCGCCGTGCCGAGAGCTGGAATACATAGCGCAGCTCCTCCTTCAGCAGGTAGGCACGGAAGAGCGGCTGGTTGGTGCGCTCGATCTCAACCAGGGTCGCCTGCTGGCGCTGGGTGAGGTTCTCGGGGTTGTGCCAGAGTGTCCAGCGGGCACCCTTGAGAGCGTGAGCCAAGCCCGGCTGGCCTCCCTTGCGGGCGGCATTCCAGACCTGGCGGCGGACCTGGTCGAGGGCGTCGCTGGCCCAACGCACCACGTGAAATGGGTCAGTGCGCTGGATGGCGTTGAGGCAGCGCTCGTCGACCATGCTCACGATCCAGGAGGCCCCGTCCCGGCTCACCCGTCGGACCCGGCGACCGCGCTCGTCCCCCAGGGCATCGAAGAACCTGGCCAGGGTGGCCCGGACCCGCCACTCCGGGAGCCAGGTAGGTTGGGTTTACCACGATCAGGTCGGGCCCGTCAGCTGCGCCATGCGTCTCCAACCATCCGACCAAGAGCCTCCCGAAGATCAGCGCCCAACCAGACTTGCCATGGTATTTGTGACGCAAAATCATCCTGCGCACCTCGCCGGAGCTGTATGCAATCGCGCTGATCTTGGAGATCCGCCGACCGGGATCCGCACACAGCCAATTGGGACAGGAGCCATGGTCCAGAATCTGAGTGCAGATCGGACAGGCGCCAAGCGCGATCCCCTCGAACTCCGCGCTGGCGCAGTCAAGGCAGAGGCTTGGAGGGCCGCTGCGTAGGTATGTACACCGGGGGCAATCCGGAAAGCCGGCCGGGGGCCCCAGCGGTGCCGGAATGGCTCGCGGCACGGCAGGTCAGAGTATGGCGAAGGAGAGCTGCTGACGCTGCTCGCCAGCCTGGCGCACCCTTTCGGGAGAAGCCAAATGCTCGAGCACCTCCTCGACCGCGGCAACCTCGATCGCGCCGCGCTGCCTCACGTAGCCTTGGGCCCAGAACTGGCCGGTGACGAGCGATGAGAGGAGGAAGACCTTCTTCCCGTGCTCCAGCGCCAGGCGGGCCTGCATCTTCGCACCGGAGGTGCTGCTGGCCTCGATCACCACGGTCCCCTGGCTCATGCCGGAGGTCACGACGTTGCGCCGCGGGAAGGTGTCGCGACCCGGTGCCCGGATCGGCCAGATGACCCGCTGTCGACACGCCCCGGCCAGCTCGGAGCCTTTCAAGGCGAAGGGCTGGGGTCCGGCGAGCTGTCCGGGAGTGAGTTCACTCCGCCCGGGGATTCGGGCGTAAGTCGTCGATTCGGGAGGAGCACCGACTCGACCCCGCGACCGGGCCCATGGTGAGGTCGGCGACATCGAAGCGCAGGTGACTCTGGAGGGCCGCCCTGGCGACAGCTCCGCTCAGCCCCAGGATCCGCACCCGCAAGGCTCCCAGGGACACGCACCAGGTGGAGAATGAACGCAGGTGCCGGCTGCGGAGCAAGGCAGGTCCGCGGCGCCGGGGCAGCGGACTAGGTCGGTCACGACAAGTACCCGTACGAGCGGAAGGGTCGGGTGGCGGACCCGGTGCCGAGAGGGGTGCAACTGGTGGCCAAGTGCCGCCAAGACGAGCATCGGACCCGCCGTGGTCGAGGCGCAGCGCGACCGTCTCTCACGGTCGGGAGAGGGTCGTGCATCCGGTACCCTCTTCCCATGCAGTCCCTCTGGCGGGCCCACTGGTCAACTGTCAAGACTGGGTACGTCGGCGCCCTCACCCTATATGCTCTGATCGCTCCGGCGTTCGTGCACAGCGCCATCAACGCCGCCCTAGTCCTTGCCATTCTGGTACTGGTTCCTGGGGCGGTGCTTGCCCGCTACGCGGTGAGCTTGCGCCAGCTGCGCCGTCGGGAACCGTGGGTGGGGGAGCCCTCGTACCCCAGCCGCAGGGCCATCAACGACGAATTGCGCCGCGATGATGGGAGTTCCCGCACTGTCTGGTGGGACCGCGCCGAAGGCAAGTGGTTCGACGAGTTCTTTGCCTTTTGGTGGAAGGTGACAACGGTGCCGTGCGAGAGCATCACCTTGGTGGTGGACGAACGGCCTCTGACGGTTGCCCAATACGAAGGCATCCCGCCGAACGCGGTGACCCCCGCTAAGCCCGAACGCAAGAAGGCGGCGCTGGTGCGTCTATCCCCGTTCCTCAGCGACTCGGACCGCCAAATCCACTGTGCGCCGATCGACTGGGAGTTCACCCAGTGGGTCGGCCACCACCTCCCCGAATTTGAGCACGCCAACCCGCAGGCCACTGTATTCGGCGTATCCGACCAAATTCCATTTCCCGGACTGATCTGCGTGCACACGCTCCTGTCCACCATGGATGGTTGGGTGCTCTTTTCTCTGCGCAGCCAGCAGACCGACTACTTCGCGGGAGCCTGGTCCGCCAGTTTCGAAGAACAGGTCGAGATCGGACCAACCACCACCGCCCGGCAGAGGGACTCCACGGTGCTCGACACAATGCGACGGGGGGTGACTGAGGAGCTTGGCTCGGAACTGGCCCGCTACCCGATGACCACAACCTGCCTCGGGGTGGGCCGCGAGCATGTGCTGACCGGCGAGCAAGCCGTGCTCAACTGCGGCGTACTCGCGGCGCTCCACATTCACGCTCCCCTATCGGCCATCTGGCATGCCCTTGACGATCCCGGCCAAGCCGAAGACCTCTTTGAGCACCTTGGCTGGTTCGCGTGCCGCTTTTCGAGGGCAGCGGACGTCGCTATGTTCCTTGCCGAAATGCGCAATCGTGAGTTCGGACCGCGCGACATTCTGGCCCATCACGGGCTCGGGGTGGACGTCCGCGTCCACCCCGCTAGCAGCGAGTACATACGGGCCGGGGATCGCTTCAGATGGCACCCCACGTCCCGGGCGCGCCTTCACCTCTGGTCGCGGTGGGCGTTCCAGCACGGGCCGCTGGCGCCGCAATCCCGGGGGGCGGGGTAGCCCGCCAGCGGCGATGGCGGGGACCACTTCGAACAGTCGCTGGGGTGCGGCCATTCGTCCTTTGCCAAAGGGGCAGCGCTTGCTTGCGCCCGGGGCCAAGCGCTGGGCGGCGGTGTCGCCTCTCCTTTTCCTGGCCAGCGCAACCAAGGTCGTCGGGCACGGCTGCTTCCCTGACCGGCCCTCGACGGCGTCGTCATCGCCGCCACCCGGGTCAGCCTCCGACTGGACGCCCTGAGGTGACGGTCACCGCCGTCGACCAGCCGCTGGCTGCGCATCATGGCGCAGACGACCTCTTCGGCCGGGGGATCACCCCGCGTCCTTCCGGTGCCGATACCACCGACTCGAGCGCTATCGGGGCCCCCACCTCCCCTGGTGTACGCGCTCGAGACCCGCCAGCTCCCCCCACCCGCCGCGACTTAGGGGTGTGGGCGGCTGGGGGAGGGGGTGGGTCGCCGCCGGTCGAGTCAGATGCGATGGTCACGCGCCAGTCGCCTCGGGGAGCAGTTAGCGCGCGGGCGCTCGCCCCACCTCCTGCCCCCTACGGGCGGGAAGCCACGGCCTTTGCAAAGTCTGCGACCATGGCATTGAAGCGGTCGGGCTCCTCGAGGAATGGGCAGTGACTGGAGTCCTCGAAGAGTTCAAACCGCGCGTCCGGGATCTGACTGGCGAGGAACCGTCCTGCTTCCGGAGGTGTCAACTTCGGGTCCGCCCCAAAGGCCACCAGGGCTGGGCAGTGAATCTCCGGCAGGAAGGGGCGGTAGTCGCGCAAAGTCTGGTTGACCAGAATGGTCGAAGCCACCGCCGCTGGCACCCGCAGGATCTCCTCCACCATCCAGGCGCTCACCTCCTCACGCGGGTGGTGCTGCATTAGTCCCGCGAACTCCTCGGCGACTGCGCGCTGATCAAGCTGTAGTCCCTCGACCATCTCCGCCAGCGACTCGACGGTGAGTACGCCGAAGGGATACCCATCCCAGGCAAAGTCAGAAGGCGGCTGGTCCACGATCACGATCCCGGCGACAGAGCCAGATCCGAAGGCCTTCAGGTACTCGTAGACCACCATCGCTCCCATTGACCACCCCACCAGCAGGGGTCGCACAACCTCGCGCTCCCGGAGCAGGAGATGGAGATCCTGGGCATAGTTGGCGACTGTGTGTCCGGAAAGCACTTTCTCGGATTGGCCGTGACCCCTCAGGTCCGGGACGATGACCCGATGCCCTGCGCTCAGCCCGCTCACCTGAGCCTCGAAGAACCGTCCGCTCATCATCACGCCGTGGACGAAAACGATCGGGGATCCTTGCCCTTGGTCCACCACGTGCAGGGTCACGGCACTTTCCAGCCTCTGCTCCATCACGTTTCTCCAATCCAAGTAATTGCTCTGGTACGACCCCAACTGTCAGGTCCTGACACTGGGCTAGCGCCCCAGCTGAAGATCAGAGTAGCGCGCGGTCCTGTGCTCAGGCACCGGCGCTAAGGCCGCCGTCCACCACCATGGCGGTCCCAGTCACGTACAGGCTGTCGTCACTGGCTAGGTAGAGGGCGGCATAGGCCATCTCCTCCGGCTCGCCACCGCGGCCGGCGGGGATCCATTCCGGCAGCGAGGCTCGAATCTTGTCGATCCCACCAAGTCGGTTGTAGTGAGGCACATTAATCGGAGTGTCGACGAACCCGGGGCACAGGCAGTTGCAGCGAATGCCCTCGGAGGCGTAGTCCACCGCGATGCTCTTGGTGAGCATCAGCACCCCTCCCTTGCTTGTGGTGTAGGCACAGAGGGCACGCTCGGCGAGAAAGCTGTTGACCGAGCCGGTGTTGATGATGCTGCCGCCCCCCGCCCTACGCATGGCTGGGATGGCGTGCTTGGCCCCCAGGAAGGGACCCCGAAGGTTCACCGCCAGGATCCGATCCAGATCGTCCTCACTGGTCTCCTCCACCGTGCCGGCCATTGAGATCCCCGCGTTCGAACACCACGTGGTGAGTTTCCCCCAAGTGGACTCGGCGCGCTCCACGAGCCCCGCCACGTCGGGCCCCAGGGAAATGTCGGCGATTGCCATCTCCAGCTCCCCAGGGCCGCCCGCGGACGACTTCTGGAAACGTCCGACCGTCTCCTCCAGACCGGGGCCGTCGCGGTCGGCCGCGAGGACCTGTGCCCCTTGAGTCGCGAACACCAAGGCTATGGCGCGGCCGATGCCACTGCCGGCCCCGGTCACCACCGCGACCTTGCCCTCGAGCCGTGCCATCTCAGTCCCCCTCCACAGCCATAGCCGGAGGGGCCGACCGGTCCGTAGGATCGTCATTAAGAGTGCGCCCGATAGCGATGACCCGATCGGGGTGACTCTGCCAGTGATAGGCGATCACCAACACCCCGACCACGTAGAGGGCTATCACGACCGGGCCGGCGTAGCTGATCGGAGGAGTCAGCGGGGCGATGAACGACACCACGGCCAGTCCCAGACCGGCCAGCAAGGGGAACACGAATGCCAGCACTCCGAGCACTGGCACCAAAGCGTGTCGAATCCAGTTGAACTCATCGCGCGCGAAGCGAAGGTAGTAGCCGAAGCTGGCCACGTTAACCAGCATGTAAATGGGAATGACCAATCCGACCACCATCGTGCCCAGGAGCGCATACGCCACCTGGGGGGTGTACGCCTCACCGAGCCAGATGGTCACCACGGTCGCGAAGATGAAGACGCCAATGGTGGCGACCGTCGGGGTGCCTCGGGTCGGATTGGTGTCGGAGAGCTGCCGCGGCAAGATTCGGGAGCGACCGAGTGACCAGGCGACGCGGGTCGCCGCGTTCGCGATGCCGTTGGTGTTGGCGACAGCACTGTTGAGAAGAGCCAACAAGATCACCAGCCAGCCGATCCCCCAAACATCCTTGGCCATCTGAATCCAGGGGTCGCCGCTACCCAAGGAGTTGAAGGAGGCAAAGCCCTTAGGTCCCAGGTAGGCCTCGGCGGCATAGGTGCCTAGAAAGTAATAGAGACCGACCATAAGACAGGCTCCGATCACCGCGAATTTAACGGCCCGGCGGGGATTCTTGGCCTCCTCACCAAGCGGTGCCGAGGCATCGAATCCGATGAACGCCAGAATCGCGTAGACCGAACCTGCGAAGATGCCGGGGAGGCCAACGAATCCCTTCACCGTGGCGTAGCGCGTACTGAGGATACTGACGTCATTGTGGTGGCCCACGATGATCAGGGTCAGCGCCAGGGCTAAGAACACGAGGATCTCAAAGGCCCCGAGGACAACTCCCACGCGCGTGCTCTCCCGGATGCCCCCGAAGTTGATCACAAAGGTCAGCGCCAGCCCGATCAGGGAACATGCGACCCAAGAGACTCCGAAGGTCCAGCCGAACTGAGTGTGCAGAATGCCGGCTGGGAAGTAGCCCATCAAGAGAGCCAGGAAGGGCAGTGCCAACAGATAGGTGAAGCCATATCCCCAGGCCACGATCGCACCTACGATCGGGTGCAATCCGCGTGCCGTGTAAGCGGCCGGGCCGCCCGCCGACGGCAGGTGCTGCGCCAGCTGCCCGATACTGTACGCTACGAGGAGGCAGGCGACCATGGCCACCAGGACGGATAGGGCCAGTCCCCCTCCAGCGAATCCGGCTCCCGCCCCGACCGCGAAGGCGAGCCCGACACCCGGGCCCATGGTGGTAACGGATTGAAACAGGACCCCCCTCAGGCTGACCGCATCGTGGACCAAAGCGTGTCTGGGATCGGCGGTGCTCATCTGAATACTCCTAATTGCAGATGAATCACCACCGAGCTTCAAAAGTCGGTCAGCGGTGAGTTCTGCGTATGCAACTTGCCCGAATGCGGCGTAAATTACCGACTCCGCGCCCCTCTGTCAAGGGGCTGCCGAAACTGGGTTGGCCGCCTTAGGTGCGAACCCGGGAGAGGGGTCCTAAGGGGGCCATCTCGGGGGAGTCGAACGGAACGATAGCTCCTATACTGGGACTTATGGAGGTGGCGGCGCCCCGGACCGTGACTGAAAGCGTTGCCGAGCAGCTGCGCTTGATGATTCACCAGGGCGAGCTTGGCCCCGGCGACGTGCTCCTGCCCGAGGCCGAGCTGGCCCAGGCGATGGGCGTGGGACGGGTGACTCTGCGCGCGGCCTTGAAGCGCCTCGGGCACTCCGGCTACATTCAGGTGAGGAGAGGCGCGCGCGGGGGGGCGTTTGTGACGGAGCTGGAAGCCCCCTACACCGAGTGGGCGGGCCGCATGCGCGCGAATCGGGCCGATTTCGATGACATCCTCGACTTCCGCATCGCGGTGGAGTCTCGGGCAGCTCAATTGGCCGCCGAGCGCCGCACACGGCAGGATCTGCTGGCCCAGGAAAGAGCGATTCGGGACATTGGCATGGCTCTGGGCAGGGCATCCTTTCGGCGCGCCGACTCCACGTTTCACGTTGCCGTAGCTCGTGCAGCCCGCAGCCCTCGTTTGGAGGTCGCCATGCGTCGGGGCCGCGGAGAACTCTTCGTGCCCATGGATGCCCTGGTCTACACCGAACAGATGGACTCATGCAAATCCGCGCATGAGTCCATCTTTGTTGCGATTCGGGATCGCGACCCGATTCGGGCAGGGGCTCAGATGGCGGCTCACATCGAGCACACGCGAGAGGAGTTGTCGACCATCCTGGACGGCGACAGCCGGTGACTGGCCTCACGAGCGGGGTCACGGTCTCAAACCTGGACGGGGAGGGCGCCGCGTCGGGACTGGGCACGCATGGAGCACTTGTCGACCGTTATCTCGTGGGGTACCCTGCATCCGGTTCCCGAGCAGCGAGACTCCCGATCCTCATCACCCGAGCAGGCGAATCCGACCTCCTCCCGGGTACCGGGGGCGGACTTCGCATGGCCGACGGTGAAGATGTCGCCCGGTGGCTCCGCCGAGAGAGCGTCCCCAAGGCTGGACATCGACCTCCTCAGGCTGGTCCTAGCGGCACCCTCAGCGCGTCGACACCCGGCGGCGGGCTCCGAGGTTCCCCATTCCTCTCTTCTGATCTGGTCTCGCTGGGACGAGGTCCTTTAGTGAAGGCATCGCCGGACGGCCTGTTGGGGGCTGGTGCGAGGGCAGGACAGTCGTGAGCATTTGCCATCAAGAGCTTGCAGGGGCTATCCACCAGACCGGTGGGGGCTCCGCGGGAGCAGCCGCCCGGGTGGTTGAGTCGATCGAGATTGCTGAGCCGCCCATTCGGCGTGCTGGATGGCATTCAGAGATCCCTCTCGAGTCCAATCCGCCATTCGAGTGGTTGTTGAATTCGGCACGGTCCGGTGGATCTGCAGACTACCAAGTCAGCGACCCGCACCGGTCGTCGTCAGGAGGAAGGAATGACTGAGACGAGACATGGCGACCGAGCCGCCTTTGTGACCGGCGCTGGCTCCGGGATCGGCCGAGCGATATCGCAACGCCTGGCCCAAGAAGGCGCCAGCGTCGCCTGCGTTGACATCGACGTCGACCGGGCCCAGGAGTCGGTAGCGCTCATCGAGCGCGCTGGCGGAAGGGCCCTAGCGCTGATGGCCGACGTGCGTGATCGGGCCGCAGTAAGGCTGGCACTGGAGACGACCGTCGCTCAATTCGGGCCGATTCACTATCTGGTCAACAATGCCGGGGTAGTCACGATGTCCTCTCTCGAGGACCTCACTGACGAGGAGTGGGACCTGGTGATGGATGTGAACCTGAAGGGCTGCTTCGTGGTGAGCCAGTCAGCGATTCCGCACATGGCCCGCGACGGGAGGGCCGCGGTCGTGAACCTGTCGACAGTAGAGGCCCACGTGATCGTGGCATCGAGAGGATTCTGTCAGCCCCACTACAACGCCTCCAAAGGCGGCGTGATGCTCTTGACCAAGGCTCTAGCTCTGGAACTGTCCCGCTATGGGATAAGGGTCAACTCAGTCGCGCCCGGACCGGTCGCCACCGGCTTCATCCCCGGGGTGGATCCGGAAAACATCGAAGTTCCGCAGTCCGTCCTGGACCGGCTGCTGATTCGCCGGCTCGCCAAGCCGGACGATATCGCCGCTGCCGTCTCGTTCCTACTCTCTGCGGACGCTTCGTACATCACCGGTGCCGAACTGGTGGTTGATGGGGGGTGGCTGGTCCGATGAACCCAATGGATCTCCGGACCGCCATCGACCCGACCGAGCTCGAAAGCCTGGATGTCGATACCGTGATTGTGGCCGGGATCGACATGCAGGGGCGTCTCTTCGGTAAGCGGATGTCGCCCGGCATGTTTCGCGAGGTCGGGTCTAATGGCTTCCACATCTGCACCTGCGTTTACGGCTGGGACCTCGCCCAGACCCTGGATGGACTACAGGTCGACTACACCGGACCGCACACTGGTTGGCACGACTTCCGTCTCGTGCCGGACCTTCCCACTCTGCGAAGGGCCGCATGGCTTGACCGCACCGCCATCTGCTTGGCGGACAGCGTCGACGACGATGGCAGCGGCTTGGTGCCCATCGCTCCCCGCACCATCTTGCGCCGCCAGGAGGCAGCGGTCCGTGACGCCGGTTACCTACCCCTGACGGCCACGGAGCTTGAGTTCTACCTCTACCGAGGTACTCCCGACCAGCTGCGCGCGAGCCACTTCTCCGAGCTGACGCCGACGACTCAGTTCCACGCCGACTACAACATCGCGGAAGGCAACGCGATGGAGCCCTTCTTTCAGCGCCTACGCCGCGCTTTGGAGGCCAGTGGGATCCCGGTTGAGGTCTCGCAGGTCGAGTATGGGTTGGGGCAGTGGGAGATCAACCTCCGGTACGCGGACGCCATGGAAATGGCGGACCGTCACGTGCTGTTCAAGCAGGCCGTCAAGGACATGGCCGCACAGTCCGGTCTTACCGCCACCTTCATGCCCCGGCCGATGACCGATGATCTGGGGTCATCCTGCCATGTGCATGCGTCCCTGCAGTCAGAGGATGGTGATCGTCCCTTCTCAGACCCGACCCGCCCCCACGGGATGAGCGCTAAGCTCACCCAGGCCATAGGCGGACTGCTCGACCACACGGCCGAGCTGATGATCTGGTACGCGCCGACCATAAACGCCATGCGGCGGATACGCACCACCGACTTCGCGGGGAACGGCCTTACCTGGGGCTTGGACAATCGCACCACGAGCTGTCGGGTAATCACGGGATCACCTGACACGACTCGCGTGGAGTTCCGCCTCCCCGGAGCTGACGTCAATCCCTATCTCGTGCTCTCGGGAGTTTTGGCCTCGATCCTGGACGGAATGAGATCCGGTGCCGATCCCGGACCCGCCCGGATCGGCGACGCCTATGCCACGACTGGTACCAGCCCCACCCCCTTGCCGATCACGCTGGAGGCCGCGGCCTCCAGGTTCCGCGACAGCCCATTCGCCAATGAGACCTTCGGCGCAAACGTGGTGCAGCACTACGCCGCCGTGGCTGACTTTGAGTGGCAGCAGTTCCTTGGGGCGGTGACAGACTGGGAACGACTGCGCTACCTGGAGAGCATCTGATGTCGACACCCCGCTTGGCTGAGCCCACGCGTCGTCAATCCCTGGCAACAGACAGGTTGGTGGAGCAAACGCGCCAACTTCTGGGCCCGCGAAGAGGCTGTACGCCGGTCGCCGTCAGGCGCTCACCCACCCAGGGGCTGTGAGGGAGAGCGTTCGGCTGACCATACCGGCAGCTGCCATCCCGCCACTGGATCTGATCGACGGTGACCCAGAGGTGCCAGAGCTCTGCGTCGACACCTGGTTGACGGATCCCAACTCCGGGAACCCCTTGCAGCTGCTCAGGACCTCCTCGCCAGCGCAGGTGGAGCGCGCTGTGGCTGCGGCCCACAGAGTTGCTGGCGGAGGAGACGCCATCACTTCGGTTCGGCTGTATGCCATGGAGCGGTTTGCGGATGCCCTCGAAGATCTGACCGAGCAGATAGCGGTAGCCGACGCCACCTCCAGTGGCGTGCCCCTCACGGTGACGCGGATGATGGCCGAAAGCCTACCCGCGATCGTACGGGGTGCGGTGGTGAGACGACAGGCGACGTCCACCCGACAGGCATTGGAAGCCAGGGGGCGGCGGGTCGAGCTCTTGCGACTGCCCTGGGGCCCCGTTGGAGTCATCGCCCCATTCAACGCGCCCTGCTTCATCGCCGCCAAGAAGACCGCATATGCGCTGGCAGCAGGTTGCCCAGTGATCCTCAAGCCCTCGGAGTGGACCGCGGGAAGTGCCGATATCATGGCTCCCGCGCTACTGGCAGCGCTCACGGCCGCAGGACTCGACCCCGCCTGGTTCCAGTTGCTACATGGAGCATCTGAAGTAGGCGCACAGCTCGCTGCGGACCCCCGAGTGCGCGTAATTGCCTTCACTGGAGGTCGGTCCTCTGGCACTGCGGTAGCCCAGCTCGGAGCGGCTTCGGCGAAGCAGATGCAGTTGGAGCTCGGCAGCAACAACCCCGCGATCGTACGTGCCGACGCAGACATCGATGCGACCGCTGGCGCCCTGCTGGCAGGCTTCACCAAACTCAACGGCCAGTGGTGCGAGGCTCCGCGAACGGTTCTGGTGGGTCCGTCGCTGGAGGCTCCACTGATAGAGGCTCTTCTGGAGCGGAGCGCTCAGCTCCGCGTTGGCAGCAGCCTGTCCGCCGCCACCGAATTTGGCCCCCAGGCCCACCCAGTCCAGAACGAACGAGTTAGAGATCGGCTCCGTCGTCTAGAGAGGATGGGGGCTCGGCTGCAGTCCAGTGTGGAGTGCCCGCCCAACGGCTACTTCGTCTCCCCCACCCTCGTAACGGATGCGCCCTTTCAGGAGACACTGGAGGAGATCTTTGGTCCCGTCCTGGTGGTCCACCGGGTCCAGTCGGACGAGGAGGCCATGAACCTAGCCGGAAGACTTGCTGGTGGCCTCGCCGGGTACGTGTTCAGCACTGATGTCGAGGCCGCATTGGCCCTGGGCTCAGCGCTTCCCTGTGGTGAGATAAAGATCGGAGGCACCAGCCTTCTGGATCTGGCCGACGGGTCCGCGCAAGGCTTCTGGGATGGAAGCGGAGTCGGGGGCCACGGGGATGCCGAACTCCTGCAGCTCTTTTGGGGAGCTCGGATCGTTGGAGTTGACGACCCTGCCTACCCCATCTGAGCAGCGCCTCTGGCCCTGCGGCCCCCGCCACTCACCGACCCCCCACCGACCCATAGGCGCCCAAGTGCCTGGGGAGCCTATGAGAGTAGGGAAAGCCAGTCCAGCTACCGGCTACAGTGCCCGTGCTGGGGCCGAAAAATGCCACACCCCACTCCCGACTGTGGGGGCCCCGCGAACCGGCGATTCAAGCACGGGGTCTCGCCAGGGATCCTGGTCAATTCACTTTCAGTAAGGCAGCCTCGCTAGGGCAGCGGTCACCTCCCGTCCCTTGCTGTGGATGTGCACCCCCTGCGGAGATCCAGGGCCGTAGGCGGCCACGAAGAGGGAGTCGACCAGCAGCGCCAGCCGGGCTGGATCAGGCGGAAGGCCATCACGGCGGAAATTCCGCTCCGTCGCTCCGCCGGTGAAGCCGAGGTCCCGCAGGCTCACAACCGTCTCCTGCGTGAGTGGTCTCAGGGGCTCCTGCCACTCCCGAGAGGACACCTCGCCGTAGAGATATCCATGGTGATTCATGATCTGGACGTACTCATCCGCTGCCGCAGCGTTTTCGAACAGCACCCAGGCGCGCTCTCCAACTTCCCGCAAGAGCGCCGCTAAGATCGCTTCCAGGACTGTTAGGCGCTCGGTCTGGACCAGCCCGAAGACCCGGTCAGCCTGCGCCTGGACAGATGGCAGAGCCATCGGAGTTGGCCAGAGGTTGGGGCTGTTGTCGAGCGCCGCCCGGATCGATGCCCCCAGATTGCGGGACTTGGTCAACTCCGCCAAAGGCAGGACGGTCCAGGCATCCGGCTCGATCCTGGCAGCAGGGTCTCTGACCAGAATGCACCAGCCGCCCGGCACGGTGCAGAAGCCAATGAATGCGAGCCGGTGATCAACCTTGAGAAAGCGCGCGGTGATCCGCAGCAGGGGGTAGGAGCCCCCACGATGGCAGAGGCTCCACCTGAAGCGTCCCCGAAGACGCTCAACGTAGATGTCCCCGGCTTGTTCCGCCACAGCCACCGCCACAGCGGCCGCGACCTCATCCAGGGACGAAGGCTGAAATACGCTTCGGATCAGCCGTTGCCGGGCGCCATCGGCGCGGGACTCGATTGGCTCAGCCATGCTAAGTCCTCCTCATCGCTCCTGGCATTAGCACCGCGCTCACGGCCGGTTGCTGCACCGTCACAGGGCCAGGTCCCTCAGGTGCTCCAAATGAGTGGCGCAAGTATACGAGCCCTGACCTGGAATTGTCAGAGGTGCCCCGACGCACGTCGATAGTCACCCGGGCCGAGGGTTGCCCTGGGGTTCCGCCGATCAGCGACGCGACTGGGTCTCGCGCCGTACAGTGTCGACGGTTGCAGTTCACACCTCTGGGCAAATAGGAGGGAGCGGCCAATGGCAACCGACCCATCTGCTCCAACCGACCGTCGATCCCTCCTGCCACCCCCAGGCAATTCCGGCGCCGGCCGGCGGGCCGGCTTGGTTCTGATGGAAGACGTGTACTACCGGGGGAGCGGGCCTTCCCGGCCGCACGGCTCGATGAGCTCGACTATTCCCGGGAGTTACGGTCCCTGGCCGACCCTCTCCTGGAGCTGGCTGGTCCAGCGCTGGCCGGTGACAGTCCGACGGGTGGGGGCACGCTGCCGATGGACCTAACCGACAACTGGGCCCAAGCGCCTCTGCGCACCACTTCCTCTCCCTCTCCCGATCGGGTCAGTCGAATCCCAGGGTGTCTGCTTGGCGGTGCGATCGGGGATGCGCTAGGGGCGCCGATCGAGTTCTCGAACCTCCGCGACATCCGGAAGGCCCACGGCCCCGCCGGCGTGACGGGATACGTTCCCGGACTTTGGGGCCCCGGCGCCTTCACGGATGACACTCAGATGACGCTCTTCACGGCTGAGGGGCTGATCCGTGCCGACAACCGAAGGCGCGACCGCGGCCTTCAGGATGTTCCGCTGGTAATCTGGGGCGCCTACCGGCGCTGGCTCGAAACCCAGGATCCCCGGGCTCGCCCAAATGCCGACGACTCATCAATCCACAGTGGTTGGCTCGTGGATGAGTCGGCTTTGCGCGCCCAGCGCGCACCTGGCACAACGTGTCTCGCCGCTCTCCGCTCCGGCACACCAGGCTCCGTCGAGGCCCCGCCCAACAACAGCAAGGGTTGCGGTGGAGTGATGCGGGTGGCTCCGATCGGGCTGGTCGCCGACGATCCATTCGATCTCGGCTGCGCGGCTGCAGCGCTAACCCATGGCCATCCATCCGGATACCTCGCCGCGGGAATGTTCGCCGCAGTAGTGGCGGGAGTCACCCGCGGAGCGCTGCTGGCCATAGCGATAGACCGATCGATGGAAACCCTGCGTGGGCGCCCAGGCCAGGAGGAGACCGTCAAAGCTGTCCAGAAGGCGCTGGCTCTTGCCGCCAGCGGGCGAGATCCATCTCCCGAACTGGTCGAGACCCTGGGCGGAGGTTGGATCGCCGAGGAGGCGCTGGCGATCACCCTGTACTGCGCGATCGTGGCTCCAGACTTCCGCCAGGGCGTTCTACTGGCGGTCAACCACAGCGGTGACAGTGACAGCACTGGATCGATGGTGGGGAACCTGCTGGGAGCCACCCTGGGTCTCGCGGCCCTGCCTGGGGAGTGGCTCCGAGAGCTGGAAGCGCGGCCAGTCATCGAACGGGTTGCCTCCGATCTCGCTGCCCAGTTCGTGGGAGCACCAGCGGCCTTCAGCCCGGACCTGGATCGATACCCGCCCTGGTAGGCAAGCCTCCGCAGGCATCGGTTGCTCGTAGGCGATAACTGCCACCCCGAACTCCTTCCGAGGTGACCCTCAAGGCGACAGCTGCTCGATCCGCCAGCAAGCCCAACCAGACCCGACCGAGACCTGGCCTCCGCAGCTCTGGCGATCGACCACGACAGGAACCGCCAATGGATCCGGGGAAAGGGTAAGGAGCCAAGGGAAGGTGGAGTGCCTGGGCCACACCGGCGTGGAGGCACCAAGGAGCAGGGCGCGCCCTGTCGCCCCGGCAGCTGGCCCCGTGTCCCCGGGTGGGTACCGGCCGCAGACGCCAGTCGGAACGGACATCCCTGGCGAGGTCCAATATCAAGTCCTCGAGCGCCCAGCCCCCAAGGGAGAGATCATTTTGGGGGACCCCGGAAGTCGGTCCAGTCTGACGAGCCCACCTGATGGCCCGCTGGTGCGGAGTCCACGACTGGTCCGTCAACTGACCTACCGGCTCGCATTCGGCCACCTTGCCAGATCAGGCCAACGTCGCCGCCGGCGGAGACGGCCCCCATCCCCCGCCGCCACCTACATGCGGCGGCGGCCGGGCTGAGTCGTGCTCGATGCTTGCCGGCTGATCGCGCCCGACCGGTCATCCCGCCACTGGTGCGGTTGGCTCCCATCCTGAGCTGCTTGTCGGCAACTCGGCGCGGGCCCTTGTGTGCTTCCGGCCAAGGCCTACCCGCTTGGGGGCTGGAGCCGACAGATAGCACATTGGGTGCTACTATGTCCTGGTGACGCGAATAGGAGTTCGGGAGTTGCGCCAGCGCGCCAGCGTTTACCTGGATGAGGTGAAGCGCGGGGGGAGGGTCGAGGTGACCGAGCGCGGCAAGCTGGTCGCCCTGCTGGTCCCACCCTCGCCGGCACGGACCGCCCGGGACCGGCTGGTGGAGCTGGGCAGTTTACTTCCCGCCACCCAGCAGTTCTTGCTGCCGGAGCGAAGGCCGGTGCCGGAGGGGGCGACGGCGTCCGAGGCGCTGCAGGAGTTGCGGGCTGAGCGTCGGCAGTGATCTATCTGGACTCCTCAGCCCTGGTGAAGCTGCTGTTCCAGGAACCCGAGAGTGAGGCGCTGACGAGCTGGCTCGCCGCCCGTGCCGAGGTGCCCAAGCTGTCCAGTCAGGTCTCGGTGGTCGAGCTGGTACGGGTCTGCCGTCGGGTCGATGCCGGTATCGAGGCCGCGGCTCGAAGATTGCTCGCTGGTCTCGACCTGGTACCGATCAGCACCGCCGTGGTGGAGCGGGCTAGCCACGTCGGCAGCGCGTCTCTGAGCAGCCTGGACGCGATCCAGCTAGCGACGGCGCTCTCGGTCGCGGATGATCTCGAGGCGCTGATCGTCTACGATCGGCGCCTGCTGGATGCGGCCGCGCAGGAGCGACTCCCGGTGGCAAGTCCAGTCTGACTGGTGCGGTCCCCGCGCCTCACCCCGCCCACGGCCGGCGGAACGGCAGGGCTGGGCGCGCCTGATCTGGTCCGTGAGGCTGGTTGCCGACCTGGCAAGGGCCCGGGCGGGGCCGCCGTCCTCCCCGCCATCCCCAACTTATTGGGGTTAGCGGGTGGGGGAGGGCTCTGGGCAGCTGAGCGCTGCCGACGGCCCGGAGGTGAGCTGGCGACGGGTCCGCACCGGTGGTTTGAGGGGCTGTGGAATGAGGCACGTGGCCCAAGCGCTCTACTTCAGCCGAGATGGTGACTCCATATCGCACCAGATCTGACAGGATATGCAGGTGGTGGTGAGGCGAGGCGACCGGGACCAATTCATCGCCGCCCGAACCGCCACCAACCCGGACTTCCCCGAGCTGGTCTCGGCGGAGGTGAGTGGTTCTTGAGCCCTCGGCCGAGCGAGATGGACGTGGCCTCATCCAAATCATCTCCAGGTGAGCCGCCGCTGCCCCTCGAGGGAGCTGCGAGATCGATCCCAAGCCCAGCAGCTGGGTCAGATCCGTCCATCTGCCCGGCCCACAGCACACTCTGGAACCAGTCGAGTCGCCACCGGATGCGAAGATCGGTAGCAGGCGCCTTACCAAAGTGTGCTGTGAGCAGCTATCACCCCATCCACGAAGGGGCCCGTCTCGCCAGCTCCCGCATCCCCGTAACTCACGGGGATGCGGGAGCTGGCCGTCGTCCGGTGGACCCTCTGGTGGCAGGGAAGAGGCGCTCTGAGCTGGGACCAGGTCCAGGCGGATTGGGGCAGAGCCGCGCCGGACGGTTCTGGTTCAGGGCTTTCGCAGGGTGATGCGGCAAGCTGGGGCAGTCGGGTCTTGGTGCCGCCGGGCACCCAAGGTAGACGCAGAGGGCATGACCAGGAGTTCGCCATGGCGCGGCTGATCGAACGGGAGGCGGAGCGGCTGGTCCTGGTGTGCCCTGACTCCAGTCCATTTCGGCGGCCTTGCTTTGGCCGGGTGCTGATCGGATTGCCGGTGTTACTGCTGGTCCTGAGTGCCTGCGGGTCCGTGCCATCTGGCGCCTCCGTTGTCAGATCACCATCGGCTGTGACCACCCCGGGCACTGCGCCCAAGGTGTCCCCAGCCGGGAGTCCAGCCCCGGTCGCGGCTCCCTCCCCCAGGGTGGAGGTTGAGCTGGCGGTCCGGACCGAGCTCGAGCCCAATGACTACCTCCATCGCAACTACTGCGCCGAGGGGGCGATCGCGGTCCTGCTCTCCACCTGGACCACCGCGGTTCCCTCGATCGATGCCATTGGGGCAGCGGCCCAGGTGGTGGAGTCCTACGGCACCACCGGGGCCAACGCCGTCCAGGCGATCAACTCCTACCTGGAGCAGATCACCGGTTCGTCACGCTATGCGTACTCGGGGACCCACGTCACTTCCCTCGCCGTCTTTCAAACCCAGTTGGAGGGCGATCTGTCGCGGCTGGGGCGCCTTGCTATCGCAAAGCATGGAAGTCCCGTTCTCGTGCACGTCATGACCGCCACGCTGCCCGGGTGGGATGGCTACCAGGCCCAGCACATGATTGCGGTGTTCGGCTACAACTTCACCGCCGGGACCCTGAGCGGCGACACCGTCACCTACGTCGAGAGCGCCGGGTCGGTGGCCGGGTACAACGGGCCCCACGTGCAGACCATATCCCTGGAAGCGCTCTGGACCGCCATGCAGAACTACAACGCGGACATCACCACCGACCCGGTGACTGTGATCTCCTGACCACCTCAACGTTGCCTCGGGTCGACGCCAGACTGTGCTGGCGATCCGCCGTGCGCGCCGTCGAAAAACACGCTCCCACCCCACTTACCCACCACTGTCGCCATCTCAAAGACCGGATATGGGAACAGTGTCATCGAAGCGCCCAGCGCGACCAAGACCCGGCGTTCGCGATGGGCGACCTCGGCGAAGGACTCCAGATCGACCGACAGATCCTCGGGGTCGACTGGGATGGCGACTATGCGCAGCCCACGCACTCCAGCCGGGCCATCCGCCCGGTTGCTGGTGTGGAGTTGTCCCGCCCATGCTTCCGGCGGGGCTGCCGCACCCGGTCGGTCCCCGGCTCATGGTCGAGAAGGGCCCCTTCTCGACCATGACGGTGGTGGTTTACCCCGAGGGCACGCAAGCCCATGATTCCGGCCCCAGCGACTGAGCGCTGAGCCAGGCGGCCAGACCGGCCTTGGTTGAGGCAAGCCAGGCGATTGGTTCCAGATCCGCCACCGCCACCATCTTTCTCGATGGCGCTGGGGGGATAGAAGTCGGGAGCCGGCCGGCACCCCCGGGGCGGGTCCCCACAGCGGGGCCTGGCAGATCGTCCAACCTTCTGTGGTGCAACGTAGTAGTATGTAGGTGTGCCCCGGCTGGATTGGAGCAAGCGCGCCGAGTATGTGCGCTCGCGCCACGGCGTCGAACCAGCATGGGCCGACGAGGCTGTCGAAGACGACCACGCCGTCTGGCTGACCCTGGATCCGGCAAGTCGGAGTGGCCGATCGGTGAGGGTGATCGGGTACTCGATCACAGCTCGGGAGGTGCTCACCGTGATCTTGGTGGCCGCGGATGTTGATGTGACGGAGCGCCCCGCTGGTGACTGGTGCGGGAGCAACGCCGGGGTGGCGAGCCCGCGAGACCGACGTCTCTACGGTAAGGAGAACTGATGAGCAAGAAGAGCAAGAAGATCGAAGAGGTGCTGGCCGAGGAGGGTGCTGCGGCGGAGAACTACGAGATCCCGGGCGCCATGCCCGAGAATGTCAAGGTCAGCCGCCCCAACCTGGGACGGCCCACCGTGGTCTCGGTACGGCTGTCGGCGGACGAGTACGCCCGACTGCAGCGCGCCGCCGAGCAGGCGAACCTTCCCGTCTCCACGCTTATTCGCATCTGGACGCTCGATCGGGTACGCGTCGAGGCTGAGGGAGGGGCTGGCAGTTTGGCGCAGCGCCTGGCCCGACTGGAGCGGGCCGTCTTCCAACGCTCCACGTGAACCAGCGAACAGCGACGCGACGGCGTCGGCTCCGAGTCCCGCCCCGGTCGAAATGAATAGGCGCCCTCCCCATGCTGTGGCCCAGGCGGTGACCGTGACCAGCTCTTTGGTGAAGCCGGTAAGCGATCAGTCGCTCCCTCGGAAAGCATAAGACGCTGCAAGGCCTCTTCGTTCGCGTACTGAGTCGACGAGGGCGCGTGCCACGGTTCATCTCCCCGTCGAAGCCGCAACTGAGGAATGTCCACTCAACCCCTCCGATCCTCGACCGCAGGCCAGCGCCGGCGACACAGAATCGCCTGCCATCACCTTGCGAAGAGACTACTTTATGTCGTCTGTTCCGTCAGAGTCCTGGCCAGGCCACTGGTACAGCGGATTCTCCCCCATAAACGCTCGGTACTCGGCAATCTACGCAGCTTCGACCCCTCGACGATCGGTCTTCCTCAGAGTGGGCGACGGTGTCGGTGCCCACTCTGGTCTGGCCCACGCGGGCCCTGGGTCAAGGCACCGACCCCGCCTCGACAACCCATCTGCTCTCTTGTCCCGTTACCGCTGCCACAAGGTCGAAATCGGTGTCGTAGTGCAGGACGGGCAAGCCCGCGACGTCGGCAGCAGCAGCGATCAGCAGGTCGGGAATACCCACGGCTCGAACCCTGCCGCTGTGCCAGAGGAGCCCCTGGACGTCAATGGCGCGGGAACAGACTTCCGGCGTGATGGGGACGTTCGGCAGACCCTTCAGCTGCTCCCGAACCACTTCCCACTCGGCGCCATTTCGAGCGCTGAAGAGCATCTCCAGGTCAGTGACAGCACAGGTGGCCAAGCGTCCGTCCACCAGCAGTGGCTCCAGAACGCCCCTGACGGCTGAATGGGTGATGCGGGCAAGAGCTGACTTGTCGACGAGAGCTTCGACGGTCAGCGCCATGCTGCGCCCATCACCTCGTCACTGCCAAGGTCCGGGAGCCCCCCCGACACCAGTAGGTCCGCCAGCCTCTGCCGGCGCGAACGGGCCACAACGGCCTCCAGCGCCTGATTGACAGTGTCCTTGATCGTCTGGGTGCCGAGCTGCCGCTTGGCTTCATCGAGAAGGGTGGCGTCGATGTCCACCAGGGTCTTGCTCATAGACGGAGTATATCTCCCATATGGATGTCGGTATATACGACGAGGCTCGGCAACCACCCGAAGCCGGTGCGCCCCTTCCTTGCCGAGCTGGAGCTGCCGAGCGACAGCGTGACAGCGCTCCTCAACATGATCAACGCCGGTCTGGCGGACTTCCCGGAGATCGATTGGGAGTGCACCGAGCCCCACATCCAGGCTGGCCGCGCCGCTGCCCACGCGTTGGACAGCCTGCTCTACGTCCGCTCGGTCCATGATCTGCAGCGTTTCAGCCGCGAGCTGGTCGCGCGCTCGGGCTCAGAGTTCGACGTGCTGCTCACCCCCACGATGACGATCAAGTCCCCAGAGGCGGGCAGCGTGCTGGCCGCAGCCCACGAGGCGCTGGGCGCACCGACGTTCCCGGTCCTGCAGATGGCCGAGTTGACCTCAATCTTCAACATCACCGGCCAGGCCGCCATCTTTCTGCCGCTGGACAGGACAGCTTCCGGCCTGCCGATCTGGGTACCGCTGGTCGGGGGACCGTGGGACGAGGCGGTTCTGTTCCGACTGGCCGCTCAGCTGGAGCGGGCCCCCCCGTGGGCTGGTCGCCGGCCTTCGCTCTGGCTCTGATCCCCACCGGCTTGGCTCGCGGCCCGACCAGCACCTCCGGCCAGCTCCGTCAGGGAGGGACATCGTCGGGTGCACGATGAAAGACCAACCGCCCTCGGTGGTTCGGCCGGGACCGGGCCGCCACTCCCCGGCGGGCTGTCTGGTCCGCGAGCGGGCCGCTTAGGCCCGTGAAAATCAGCGCCGTTGAGCTGCGATCCGCTCCGCCTGCGGCGGAAGCGGCGCCTTGATCTCCTGTGCGAACTCGAGGAACTCCGAGTGCCCAGGCAGCTGCTCCAAACTCGCGTGGACGAGCGTCCGGGCGCTGGCGAGATCGCCCCGACGATGGGCCAACTGGGCCTGATAGAAGAGTAGCTCGGGTCCGGCTAGGGCCGGGTGCCTCGCCAGCCGGTCGAGACTATCCTCCGCCTCTGATCCAAAAAGCCGATCGAGCAACAGGTGGTGCCGCTCGGCGAGGGCAGCGGTCCGCTCCCGAAGACGATATCCATCGGAGCTCCCTCCGGAGCGGTTGGCGCCAGCCTTTGCGCGTCTGGCTATCTCGTCGAGCGCTTCGAGATAGCAGTCCGTGAACTGCTCCCAAGCGTCAGGGCGCAGCATCCTGCCCACAATGCCGGCCAGGGATACCTCCCGTTCACTGACCTGGCCCGTCCCGGTGCGCGTCCAGCCATACTGCGGCTCCCCAGTTTGGGCGCCGGAACCGCCCGGCGCGGCTATCTGTCCAAAGTGGCCCTGCTCACGCTGGACGCGTTCGCCGGCTGCTCCGCTCGAGAGCTGAGTAGCCGCTTACTACTCAAGTACTACCTCTGGTAGCACCTGATTATCAAGGTGAGCGTGAGCCTGCCCGCTGAGGATGTCGAGTTCCTCGACTCGTACGCCCGGTCGCAGAGCCTCCCCTCGCGGTCGGCGGTTCTTCACAAGGCGGTGCGACCGTTGCGCGGAGCAGAACTTGGTCCTGCCTACGCGGACGCATTCATGGAGTGGGAAGATTCCGGGAATTCGGCCGCCTGGGAGATGATAGCTGGCGACGGTTTTAAGGCCGATGCTCCGTGGTGAAATCCGGTTGGTCGATCTGGAACCGGTCAGGGGTGTGGACGCTAACAAGCGCCGTCCGGCTATAGTCGTGAGTAACGACGGCGCCTTGGCCTCGGCGTCGCAGCTGGGGCGGGGAGTGGTAACGGTTGTGCCGGTGACCTCAACCATCCAACGGATCTACCCGTTCCAGGTGCTCCTGCCGGCCGTCGCCACTGGCCTGCGCGACGACTCCAAGGCGCAGGCGGAGCAGGTGCGCTCGGTTGCGGTGCAGCGACTCGGGCCGCGTGTCGGCAGCGTGCCGCCAGGCATCATGGCGGAGCTTGACGAGGCACTTCGCCTGCACCTGGCTCTGTAGTCTCGACCCACTCGCTCCCCCCACCGCACTACAACCTATGGGGGATAGTGGGTGGGGGGCACCAAGTCCCCTGCCCTGGGAGTGCGAAGGGTGGACACGGAGGGGAGGCCGCTGTTATGTTGCCGCCAGCGGAGGGTGGACACTCCTACGACCACTTGGGGGGAGATGGTGAAATCTGGAAGGGAGCTCTGACGTGGCCGAAGAGGTGGTAGGCCAGGTCGATGGCCTGTCGGTGCCGCGCTATGCCGGGCTGGCCACCTTCGCCCGCCTGCCCCAGCTCGGCCAAGTGCCAGATTATGCGGTGGCTGTGCTCGGAATACCCTTCGATGCGGGCACTACCTACCGGCCCGGGGCTCGCTTCGGCCCCTCGCACATCCGGGAAGCATCGCGCCTGCTGAAGCCCTTCCACCCCTATCAGGAGAGTTCACCGTTTGCGGTTCAGCAGGTGGTCGATGCCGGCGACGTGGCCTGCAATCCGTTCGACATCTCAACTGCGATCTCGGAGATCGAGACGGCTGCCCGGCGCCTGCTGGAGGGCAGCCGTCGGGTGGTAGCTCTGGGAGGAGACCACACGGTGGCCCTGCCCATGCTCCGGGCGGTGGCCCGGGAGGTGGGGCCGGTAGCCCTGGTGCATTTCGACGCCCATCTGGACACCTGGAACACCTACTTCGGTGCTCCGTACACCCACGGGACGCCGTTCCGGCGGGCGGCCGAGGAAGGGCTCCTGGCTGAGGACCGGTCCATCCACGTGGGGATCCGGGGGTCGCTCTATGCGCCCACCGACCTCAGTGACGATGCTGGGCTCGGTTTCCGGATCATCCACGCCAGCGACTTCGACACCTTTGGTACCGGAGCTGTGATCGCGCGCATCCGCGAGCGGGTTGGTGATTCGCCGGTGTACATCTCAGCCGATATAGATGTACTCGACCCCGCTCACGCGCCCGGCACCGGAACTCCATCTGCCGGAGGCCTCACCTCGCGGGAGCTGCTGGCATGTATCAGAGGGTTGCGGGGTCTGCCCATCGCCTCGGCGGATCTGGTGGAGGTGGCGCCGGCCTACGACTCCGCCCAGTTGACGGGCGTGGCCGCCGCCGAGGTCGTCTACGAGTTCCTTACCCTCATGGGGCTGGATGGCGGTCGGACAAATCGTGGCGCTGCCGTGGAAAAGACCGCAGATGAACTATCAACCAAGCAGGGGGAGCATAGTCATGAGCACTGAGCAGGCGGCGCCGCGGCGCGCCCAGGTAAGTTCCGTCGAGGCTCACAGCATCGACTTCATTCCAGAATCGGAGCGCCACGGCCGGCCCCGGTCACTGTTCTTCATCTGGTGGTCGTCCAACATGCAGATGACCACCGCCCTCACCGGGGTGATCGCCGCCGCGCTGGGCCTTTCATTCCCCTGGGCGCTGGTGGCCATCGCCATCGGCTTGTTGATCGGCGGTCTGGTCATGTGCTTGCACAGCTGGCAGGGAGCGCGCCTGGGCCTGCCTCAGTTGCAGCAATCCCGGGCCCAGTTCGGGATGCTCGGCGCGATCGTCCCGGCCGCGGTGGCCATCTTCATGTACGTGGGCTTCTACGCCACCAGCAACCTGTTGGGCGGCCAGGCTATCAACGCCGCCGCCCCCGGGATCCCCCTCTCGGTGGGTGTGGTCATCTGCGGCGTGGGCACGCTGGTGCTGGCTGTGGTCGGATACGACGCCATCCATCGCTGGGCACGCCTCTGGGGCTATCTCTTCCTGATCGCCTTCCTGGCGCTCACGGTCAGCTTGTTCGTCCGAGGGCTGGTGCCCGCCAAGGTGTGGACGTTCGGCCCGCTTGCAGGTGGCCCATTCGTGCTGATGATCTCGATCGCCGCGGTGTGGATCATCTCCTACGCGGTCTACGCCTCCGACTACAGCCGCTACCTGCCGCGCAATGCTTCTGCCGGAGCGGCCTTCTGGTACAGCTACGCGGGAGCTGTAATCTCATCCGGCTGGCTGATGGCCTTCGGTGCTCTCATCGGGGTAATACTGCCCAAGGCGATCAGCTCCACCGTCGGGGTGACCCTGAACCTGGCGGGGCCGATGGCGGTGCCAATGGCGATCGTGATCGCCCTCGGGGTGATCTTCGTCGACGCCTTGAACGTGTACGGCGCCTCCCTGTGTCTCCTCACCATCACGGAGCAGCGCCGGCGCCTGTTGGGAATGGGCCGCTCGGCTCGCATCGGGGTGATCACCGTGATCTCCTTGATTGCGGTGATTATCGGCATCGTTGCCTCTGCCTCCTTCCTCACCAACTACACCAACTTCCTCCTATTCCTCTTCTACCTGATCATGCCTTGGAGCGCGGTCAACCTGGTGGACTTCTACCTCATCCGCCACGGCGACTACCAGACCCAGTGGTTCTTCGACTCGGACGGCCCGTACGGGGGAGTGGCTTGGAGTGCGATGGCCGCCTACCTGATCGGGATCGCTTGTGAGATCCCCTTCATGAGCACGACAATCTTCGAGGGCCCCGTGGCCCGGATGTGGGGCGGGGCGGACATCTCCTGGATAGTGGGCCTGGCGGTAGCCGGGGTGATCTACTACGCGTGCGCCAAGCTGGGACTGGTGCCCGCCGCCCCGTCTGCGGTCGCCCAGTCTCCCGAAGTGGGCGATGGCTGAGTCCGCTGGCCTGGATGTGATCGGGGTCCCCTCGGCTCAGGAGGTCGTGGTACCGGCGCGGTCAGCCAGGTCGTTGGTGGTGCCCCGGGGAGCCCTCGTTGAGATAGTCGATGTGGAGGGACAGCAGGTTGCCGACCTGGTCGGATTCAGGAGCGCTGATCGCACCGAGTGGCTATCTACCAGCCATACCCGGGGAAGCCTGCAGTCCCTGCAACTCCGGGTGGGCAGTAGCCTGGTGTCGAACTACCGACGCCCACTGCTGCGGATCGTGGGCGATGACGTCGGTACTCACGACTTGCTCTTCGCCATGTGCGACGAGGCGCGGTACCGAGTGGACTACGGGATTAGCGGCCACCCCAACTGCCGCGACAATCTGACCGCGGCCCTGGCGCCTTGGAGCGTGGAGAGCTGGCGGATTCCCGATCCTGTCAACGTGTTTCAGAACTCGCCAGTCGACTCCGAAGGCGGAATCAGCAGCGCCGCACCGCGCAGCCGGGCCGGAGATCGGCTTGTCCTGGAGGCGCTGGACGATCTGGTGATCGGGGTCTCAGCCTGCCCACAAGACCAGAACCCCTGCAACGGGTGGAACCCGACCGCCATCCGGCTTCGCCTGCGGCGGGGCTGAGGCAGAGGTCAAGAGTGTCTGCCGGACGCGCTGCAGCACCTGGCCGCCTGGACATGCCATTCACGGGCATCCCCAGCTTCCTTCGAGCCCCGATCTGCACCGATCTGGAGTCACTGGAAGCCGATGTAGCGGTGCTTGGGGTGCCGACCGATGAAGGATCGCCCTTCATGCCCGGGTCGCGCTTCGGTCCGCGGGCGATACGGGAGCAGTCCCTGCGCTTCGTGACCGGCAGGCCCGGATACTTCGACCCCCAGCGGAGGCAACGATACCTGGAAGGGCTGCTCTCCCACAGCCGCCTCGTCGACGTCGGCGACGCCGACATCCTGCCCACCAACGTCGAGGGAACGTTCGCCAACATCACGCGCGAGGTGAAGGCGATCCGAGAGCGCGGGGCCATGATCGTGGCCCTAGGCGGCGATCACGCCATCACCTACCCGGTGGTGCGGGGCATTGAGGAGACGTTCCACGTCCTGCACTTCGATGCCCATCTCGACTACATGCCATTCATCCACGGCATGGAGTACACCAATCAGCACGCCTTCCGGCAGCTGCGCAGGCTGGGCAACGTCGAGAGCCTGACCCAGATCGGAATCCGAAGCATTCGCAACACCGAGGAGATGCTTGAGGACTCGATCAGTGACGGCAATCGGGTGATCACGATGGAGG
>DATLQZ010000018.1:0-13974 GCA_035534915.1 Candidatus Dormiibacterota bacterium | reverse complement strand
CGGCGCCGTCTCGTGAAACGAGGGTGGCGCAGTTGGCGTAGTTGGCGTACCATGAACAGATGAGCAGCGAGGCGCCGGACATAGAGCTATCTGTTAGCGAGGCTCGGGACAAGTTCTCCGATGCCGTGAACCGTGCCGCGTTCGGTGGCGAGATCACCTACATCACACGTGGCCGGGGCCAGCGCCGAGCAGCGGCCATCGTGCCGGCCGAGTTCGTCGAGCGCTACGAGGCCATGATCGACCAGGAGGACGGGCGGATCGCGGAGGAGCGGCTGGCCGACTTCGACGCCGGCCGCACGACGGCGATACCCGCGGAGGAGGTGGCCCGGGCACTCGGCTTGTGAGTGGCACTTCTGGAGCCTACGAGGTTGAGTACGACCCAAGAGCCCTCAAGGAGCTGACGAAGCTGGACAAGCGCACGGCTCGCCGGATCGTGCGGGCTGTCAACGCGTTGACGACGGACCCCCGACCCACTGGGGCGCGACCGCTCGTCGGCTACACCGGCCTGTGGCGGATCCGCGTGGGCGACTACCGCATCGTCTATACGATCAGAGACGCGGAGTTCTTGGTCCTGGCGCTGCGCGTGGCCCATCGCAGCGGCGTCTACCGCGGCCTGTGAGGGCGGGCGCCGAAGGCGTGACACGTAGACTGTGCTCGTTCGACGTTCCCACAAGCCGATTGGCGACTGGGACTTCGTTGACCAAGTCAGGCCCGCCTACCCGCTCAGTCTTGACGGGGGTTCCAAAGCGCACTTGGCTGGCTGGCTCAGGTTCCCACCCTGCGGTGGTTCGGCGAGGTGCTCACCGACGAGCCGACTGACGTAGCTCATCTCGCTACGGGTCGACCGCCTTCGAGGGCCACCCCGGTGCCCCGTCCTTGTGATGTCGGCCCCTTACCCAATCAAGAACAGGGAGGCGCCGCCACTTCCCTTCTCAGCGACTCGGCAAGCCGTCCAGCCGCTGTGCGTGGTAGGGGAAGAGGAGCGAGCGAGCGGCCCGCTGCTCGGCGGCCACGGGCCGCCGGTCGTATCTGGCGGTGACCGCCGGATTCGCGTGCCCGGCCAGGCGCGAGACCAGGCCCAGATCTCCGCTGAGGTCGAGCAGGTCGGAGATCGAAGTGCGGCGGAGATCGTGGGGAGAGAATGGCGCCACTCCTGCCCTAGCGGCCCGGCGTTGGCAGAGCAGCCGGATCGTGGTGGGATCAAGGCTGCGGCCGTGCTCGAGGGTCCGGCGGTCCTTCCTTATCGGGAGGAACAGGGGCCCCGGCACCAGGCCCCGGACGGCCAACCAGTCGGCCACGGCGGCAGCACCCTCGGCACTGAGGTGGATGCGCCGTTCCTTGCGGCCCTTGCCACTGCGGACGGTGAGCTCGCCGTTCATCACGTCGCAGTCGCCCAGGTCGAGGGCGGTGAGCTCGGTCCGGCGGACGCCCCCGCTGGCATACATGACCGCCAGGCAGGCGGTATCACGGCGGGCGATCACTGTGTCCTCGGCCGCCAGTTGATCGAGGACCGCCTGCAACTCCGCATGGGCGAGGGCCCGTCCCCTGGGGAGGCGTGAGCCCCCAATCCTCTTTATGTCAAGCGCCCGAGCTCGGTCCTCGGCGCTGAGGTACCCCAGGCGCCAGCACTCGGTGAGGACGCCCCGGACGGCCGCCAGGTAGGTGTTGCCAGTGGCGGGGCTGAGACCCGCCTCGTCAGCCAGCCACGCGCGCACTCGCTGGACGTGCTGGTAGCGCATCTCAGGCCAGGGCAGTTGGAGGATGGCTTCAGGCCCAGTGAGGAGACCGCCAGAGAGAAAGGTGGCCACCCGCCGGAGGCCCGTGCCCTGTGGGCGCCGGCTGGCGGGAGCGAGGCGGCCGAGGTAGACCAGGACGGGGTGCTGGTCGGCAGGGCACGTCCAGCCCGGGGCCAGGGTGAGCTCCCCCAGGTCTCCTGGGGCCCGGGTCGAGATCAGGAGGGGGGAATGGTCCACATTTGCATTGTATCCCGTAAATGGCTCTTATCGTGCGTCATCGTTACTGTTCATTTCTCGTAACAGTTAGACTGTGGGAGGGACCGTTCCGGACGGCTCCGAGTTCCCCGGGCCACTGAGGGAGGGACGCAAGATGGCGGGCGTTGTACCTGGCGAGATCGGCACGGAGATCGGCCGGGAGCTGCGGGCGCGGCTCCGGGCACTCGGATGGAGCGTGTCCGAAGCGGCCCGCCGGACTCACGTGTCCCGGGTGGCCCTCTCGCAGATCGTGAATGGCCGGCGGATGCCCTCGGTGGCGACCTACGAGCGGCTCCGGCGCGGCCTCGGGCTCCGGCCGGCGGGCGAGGCTCTGGTGCGGCCGGCCGGGCCGACCACGTTCACCGAGACCCACCTGAGCCGCCTGGCGGCGTGCGTTGTGGTGCGCCGCCAGGTCTCCCTGGGCGAACTCGCCACGGCCTGCGGCGTCAGCCTACCTGCGGTGCGAGAGAGTCTGCCCTCGCTCCAGCCCCGCCTGGCGGCGTGCGGCCTTCGCTTGGTCGAGGACTCTGTGGGAGTCACGGTGGTGCCAGCCGAAGAGAGCGTTGACGCCCTGGCTGCTCTTGACGCGGTGGCCATGAGCCGCGAGCTCAGCCCCGCTGCGCTTGAGATCCTGAGTTGGGTGGCCTACCGCGGGGCGGCAACCCGGCGCGAGATCGAGCGGGCCCGTGGCCAGGACTCGGCGGCTTTACTCTCTCGTCTCCATTCCCAGGGCTACCTGGCGGGCATGACGGAGGATGAAACCCCAGGGCGTCCCTACCAGTACCGCCTGACGGCTCAGGCGATCGCGACCTTTGGGTACTCCTCATTAGAGGAGATGCAGGCGACCCTCGCCACGATCGCAGCAGGGGCCAGTCCCTTGGATCAACAGCGGGCGTCCGATGGCCCGGCCCGGCTGGCCGCCGCCCAGTGATGGCCATTGAGCCCAAATGCGATCGCCTCGCATTAGATGGGATGGCGACCTGGCCAGGCAGACTGCTTGGCGTGCCACAGTCGGCGGAGGGTGACGCCACCAAGAAGGATTGGGCCAGTCTGGCTCATCGGGCGGCAGCGGCATGAGCGAAGGCGAAACGCCGGCGTAGGTCGGTAGGCCACTCTTGCCTGTCGACAGTCTGTATGGCCGGCCCGGCGGCACCGACTGGGGTAGCGCGGGATCGGCCGCGCTATGGGTGTAGGGTGGTCAGGGATTCGGTCGTGATGTTGTTCTGATGGGATTGGCCGCCGATAGCAGGGCCGCGGTCATGGTTTATAGTGGCCAAGAGTTCGTCTACGCGTGAGCACGCGCCGGTGCCCGCTGGCCCCAAGGGGCGTGTCGGCGCCAGGGCAGCGGGTTGCCCCAATGAGCGGTAGGTGGAGGTGGGGATGGCTTATGAGCCGCAGGGGGCTGGAGTCGGAACCCAGGACCTGGCTCCTGATCAGTTACCTTCCCTTGGGCTCATTGCCGAGCGAGCCAGCGCTGAGCTCCGGACCTTCCGCGCTCACAGTGATTCGCTCGATGCGAGGGCCGGCGTGGCTCTGGGCTTCGCGGGTATCCTGGTAGTGCTGGGCGCGACTGCCCAGCACGCAGTCGCTGAGACCCCTCTATTTCGGGCCGGTCTGGCCGCAGCGGCGCTGGCTGGCGCAGCCGCAGCTGCAGCGTTCTTCCCCCGAAAGTTCCCGGTCATTAATGCTGCGGCAATACGAGGGTACCTGGCCACTCCGATGGCCACAACTCAATTGGTGCTCCTGGATACCGAGGTGGAGATGATCGGGAAGGCGACTCGGCTCAATGGGCGAAAGGCCCTGCTTCTGAGAGTGGCGTTGGCCGGGCTGGCGCTCGCAGTCGTGCTGATTGTGGCTGGTATACTGACGGCAGGTCATGGCTGAGAAAGTGCGTAGCAACTCGACAGGGCGGTCGCTCGCCCAGGCTCCGGCCAGCGGGACGCCTGATAGGAAGGCGCCTGGGGTGCCCCCATCGCGACCTGATCCGAAGCTGATCGCGTACATCGAGAAGCAGGCGAAGCCCTAGGACCAGTCCCCGTGGTCGGATCCGTAGCTAGCGGGGCGGCGACCGTGGTCCGGCTGAACGCGGGGCGGCGACGAGGCGCGAGATAGAGAGGGCCCGGGGCCATGACTCGGCAGCTTTACTCTCTCGCCTCAATGCGCAGGGTTAACTGGCGGGCGTGACGGAGGATGAAGCCGCAGGTCGTCCCTATCGGTACCGCCTGACGGCGCAGGCGATCGTCACATTTGGGGTACTCCTCATTAGAGGAGATGCAGGCGACTCTGGCGACAGTCGCCGCCGGGGCCACCCCACCTGGGGGCGAGCCGTAAGCGCCTCGGGACGACCACGCGCAGTCGACAGCACACGAACAGGGGGGTCTTCACTCGCAAGCCTCCTTGGGCAGAAACCAGGCCCGGTGCGGCCGCACAGCGACACGCGTCCCATGAGCCAACCCCGACCGCCAGGAACAGACGCTCCACGGCAGGGCTGCCCTGCCCCGATCACGGTATCCCCTGGTATAACGCAGGAGATGGTCAGCGGTGCGAGTGATGGGTTGACGGGAGCTACGTCCGCGGTCGCCAGCGACCCGATCGTCGCCCGGGCCGGCGGTGTCCGCGTGCGCTGGCACCCACGGGCCCTTCGCGGCGAACGGAGCATCGCCCAGGTGGCGCGCTTGGTGGGGCTCAACCGGCACGAGTTGGGCAGGATCGAGCGGGACGAGACGACCCAGATCCGCTTCGAGACCATCGCGAAGCTCCTTGCCGCCCTCTCTCGGTTAATCATTCACGCTCCATACCCGTGTCACCCCACGTTGACACAGAGGGCCTCCCCGTGGCACGGCTCCGGGAACTCATTGCCAGCACTCCACTTGCCGACCGGGAGTTCACGGCTGAGCTGCGCTCGCCTCTGGGTCTCCCATGAGAGCTCTGGCTCTCCTGATCGGCACCGGCCTTGGCTCCTAGTCACACTTAGTGGTACTATGTCCCCATGCGCAGCACGGACACCCTGACCATCTCGCTCCCGGCGGAGCTCGCCGCCGAGGTCGATCGGCTGGCTCGGCAGGAGGGCCGCACCCGCAGCGAGTTGTTCCGGGAGGCCTTCCGCCAGTACGCGGAGCGGCGTCGCCGCTGGGACCAGATCTTCGCCTACGGCGAGGCTCGCGCGTCCGCCGGCCACCTCACCGACGAGCAGCTCGCCAGCGCAGTGAAACGGCGCCGCCGGTCTCGTCACTCAGCACCCCGCTGAGTGCGCGTAGTCCTCGACACCAACGTCCTCGTCTCCGCCCTCCACTTCGGTGGACGGCCGCGCCGTCTCCTCGAGACGGTGTTGAGGGGCGAGCATCGCCTCATCATCGGGAGCGCCATCCTCAGCGAGCTGGAGGCCGTCCTCGTGGAGGTGTGCGGCTGGAGTTCAGACCGCGCTCGTGCAGCTTGCGGTGAACTTGAGGCGTTGGGCGAGGTTGTCTCACCAGCCGACGTGCCGCGCCTCTGCCGTGACCCTGATGACGATGAGATCCTGGCTATAGCCTCGGCGGGTCACGCCAGCGCCCTGGTCACCGGAGACGCCGACCTGCTCACCCTTGCCAACTACGGCCAGGTCCGGATCGTGACGGTCGCCGACTTCGGGCAGCGAGGTTTCTCAACCTCCGCGCCCGAGACCTGAACCAGTCCTTCGGACGGGGCCGGAGCGGATCCGCGATGCTGCCCGTGGCCTGGACAGTTTCGTCCTCCGGGCCCACGGCCAGGGGGCACAGCCATCGGGTACGAGGAGTTAGCCGCGGTGCCGCATTTGGCGGCTGAGCTGCGAGCAGCCATGCCGCTCGGCGCGGAACGCGACGGCCTCCCACATCTCCCGATCGAAGTATCTGCGGGCGGAATTTCCAGGTGTCGGACGAAGGGGGCAGGTCGATAGGAGTCTTGACGGGAGGTAGTGTTTGCGGAGCGGTCGTTGACTCACCGGACTCTCCCGGCCTCTCGTCCGGCGGACGGTCCCGTTGCCGTGCCCGGTCGATGGAACAGCCTCAGGTTTAGACGTAGCCCCTGGCAACCCCGGATCGCCCGTGCTGGAGCCACCGGCAGCCCCTACAGGCCTGGCGCCGGACAATCACTTCCTGGGCCATCGATTCATCGTCCTCGTGGACGTACTTGCCTACCCTGAAGGCGGAGGCGATCGCCGCTATCACGCTCATGACGATGGCAAAGATGAGGATGAGGGACGGGCCGTGGACGAAGGAAGGGCCGGTGAAGCCGGCGGCCTGGGCTGGGGGGAGATGGGAGAGCACGGCAGGTCCGATAGCCACGGCAGGTACGCACTACACGTGGCTCCGGGCATCTACCTCCTGGCTGTTCAGACTGCGGTAGGGCCCCGATGCCCCGTACTTCGGATCGTGGTCGAGGCCGCAAGGTCAACCGGGGCCGACGTGACGTGCGATACGGGCATCAGATGACAGGGCTGGCTGCTCAGCCCGGGGTGGTACCATATCTCGTACAGATTCTGGGGGTGAGACAGATGGCGATCACGGCCAGCGACGCGAGGAAGCGCCTCTTCCCATTGATCGAGCAGGTCAACAACGACCGGCAGCCCATAGAGATCACGTCCAAGCGTGGTGACGCGGTGCTGCTCTCTCGGGCCGACTTCGATGCTCTGCAAGAGACGGCCTGGCTGCTTCGGGTCCCTGCCAATGCTCGCCGGCTGCTGGAGAGCCTTGCCCAGGCTCGTGATGGAGAGCGCCTCGAGCACGAGCGAGAGTAGTGCGGCTGGTGTTCACCCCGCACGGCTGGGGGGACTATCTCTACTGGCAATCCGCCGACCGCACGATGGTTCGACGGGTCAACCGGCTCCTCGACGAGATGCTGCGGGATCCCTTCAACGGCATTGGCAAGCCGGAGCCGCTCCGTCACATCCTCCAGGGTTGCTGGTCCCGTCGCCTCGACGACGAGCACCGGGTGGTCTATCTGGTGGATGGCGACGACATCGTGGTGCTCCAGCTGCGATACCACTACGAGCCGTAATCGAGGGTCCGACGCAGGAGTTGCCCACGCCAGGGTGACGGGGCGAGAGGCGACGGGCTGGGGTCCGCTCAGGTGGACCGCGGCTGCTGGCTGTGGGGGAGCCGGTGTACTCGCCGGTGAAAGATACTGAGGAGTGCGGCGGCATCGCGGAAGGACAAGCCAAGCTCCCCGACCAGCCGTGCGGCGGCGACTGATATGAGCCGCTCGGCTCGTGCCGGCAGCTCGTTCGCCCGCGTCCGACTCTGGCCCACTTCGGGCACCACACCGGCCAGGTCGCCGGGAATCCCGCCGAACTCCTCGGCGGTGTCGAGCACGGCTGGGTCTTCGACTCACAGCCACGGGCCCAGCGCGTCTCGGATGTTGCTGCGGGACTTCACAAACGAGTCCCACCAAAGTCGCCAAGGCCCCATGGAACCATTGACACTTTCTTGTCCGCGTTTCTTGGCTATTGTCTAGGCATGCCCAATTCGCGCCGGCCGAGCCAGCACCCGGAAAGCGTCTACAGCTTCCAGCGCACGGTACCAATGGAGACTGGGGCCGACGACGGGGAGGAGGCTCCAACTGCCAGCAACGGGCTCCTGACGGCACTCCTGTCCGCGACGGGAACGACCTTGGTGAGGTACTCGCTCTCGCCCGCCGACTCGGCCCATCAAGAGTTCGACCTCTCCGCCTGGGAGGGATCACTACCTGCGGGCTCGGTACTCACCGAGCACGTTCTCACCGTTGAGGACACTGCGGACGCGACCCAGATGCTGCAGGAGTTCCGGGCTGGGGAGTGGGCGACGATCCAGGCCCTGTGGACCAATGCCGGACGGCCCCTGCCCTCCTTGCTCGATAGGGCACAGGCCATCCTTGCAACATCCTCCACAAGTTGCGATTCGCTGCGGCGTGTGGAATACCTCGGAATGGCTTGCCGGGACATGGCAGATACCGCAGCTGACCGGAACTGGCGCCAGGGCAAGTTCCGCAACTGCGCGCACGACGTCATCTTGCTAACCAACGCTTCGCGAATGTGCGATCCCGATCTCCTCCAGGCGGCCCAAGCCGCTCATTGGTCGCTGGTGGCTGTTGGGGACATCACCGGGTTGCTATCCGCCCGGCGTGCAGATGCGGTAGCCTCGCGGCTCCTGAACGAATTGAACCCATTACAGCCGCAGCGGTTTCGGACCACGGCGCGTCACCCCGGCGGCGTTAGGTCGACAAGGCGCCCTCGCTAACCGAATTAGCGGCCCGACACGTTCATTGAATGCTGAAAGATCTGGCAGGGTAGTACGCGACGACGGCATGCCCCATTTTGGCACACCGTCAGCGGCGCAGCTGCAGAGCCATCGCGGCCGATCCACTCACCGTGTATGCTCCCCTCCCCACCCTCTCGGCTCTACCCCCAGCCCCCCGGTCTCTGCGGGGCCGCCTTCGTTTCTAGGCGCGAGTGACGGATCCCCGCTTCCCTGGCATGGGCAAGCACACCATGGAAGAAGACTCCAATGGAGGAGCTGCAGTGGACCAGCTGACAAGCCCATCGGCAACATGGGATGGTCACAACCGCTGCAGCCGTCGCTCTGGGCGCTCACCGTCTTGAAAGAGTGGCCGACGTTCCCTGCGCGAGGCTGGAGCCCTTGGTGTTATGCGAAAATCCTCCGGGCTCGCCTCGTCCCGGAATTTGACCTTGCCATTCCCACCTATGGTCTCAACTGGATCCTTCCACAGCACGCTCCCTTCCAGGATATTGAGCCTCAGCATCACAGTCCCCTGGGCCAAGAAGATCGCGTCGGTTACCTGGAGAATGGCTCGATCACGTCTCCTCGCCTCCCGCTTGAGGTAGTTCGGAGCTACTGGCGAGGCAGAGATCTCCTCCACCAGAGCACGGGGGGCCTGGTCACGGTCGAGGACTCGCAATTCCTCGCACTTCGTCAACCACTCGTCCAGCTGTGCCAAGTCTGCTCGGAGACCTTGAAGGTGGCAGCTTGCCGTCGCATTGGCCCGTGCGGCCCTTGTAGGCTCCCGGTCGGCCAGTCCGTTGATCGTGTGTCCCATCCCGCCTCCCGGTGTAATTTACAGCCTATATCCAGGGTAAAGCGATTGTCAAGGGGGTGGGGCACGTCAATCGTCGGCGCCCTCGTAGTAGCCTGTCGTGGAAGTGGTTAGCGGCAGGCCGACGGCGGCCAGGTCCAGAAGGGAGCCGGCCACCCTGCGGGGTCAGCCGGCCGGCACCGAGTTGGTTCTCATCGGACTTGGCTATCAGGCGCGTGTTGGGAAGGACTCCTTGGCTCGCCACCTCGTGGCGGCCCACGGCTTTACCCAGATGGCGTTCGCCGATGCCCTCCGCGAACTGGCTCAGAAGGTCGATCCCAATCTCAGGGCAACCTTGCGAGCCCACGGCAACGACTGGGAAGTTGCGAAGAGGCAGGACCCGGCCGTTCGGGAGACCCTGCAGGAAGTCGGCGAGGCCGTTCGGGAGACGCTGGGGCGTGACGTCTGGGTCCGGGCCCTGGCCTCACGACTCGCTCCCGTGGGCCGTTACGTGGTCTCGGACGTGCGTCATGTTGAAGAGGCGCTGTTCATCCGCGACCGCGGTGGCCTTCTGGTCCGGGTGGTCCGGCCCCGAGTCGGCCCAGCCAATGGGCACTCCTCCGAGCATGCCCTCGACGACTGGACCGACTGGGACGCGGTAGTGCACAACGATGGGACGCTTGCGGCATTGGCAAAGGCTGCTGCCGCCTTGGCAGGAGTCGCAGGCGCAAGGGAGTGAGTGGGCAACAGATCGGAGTGGAAGGAGAGCTCGTCTTCACACCAACTTCGCTCTCTGATCGGGGCTGGCGGAGACAGCCCACAGCGGCCGACTGTGGACGGCAGCCAGACACGACCCAGACGAAGCGGCTGGCCGAGGCGCTTGGCTACGCCTTCCAGAGCAGTCCCGACCAGTGGCTCCAGGAGAACGATGCGCAGCTCGGATAGAGGGGGTTGGCTACGTGGAGGAGGCTCAAGTAGATGGGGGGAGGTCTGGTCCGAACGAAGCCGGGGGAACCTCTGAGCTTATCAGGGCCCCCACCAGTCACTCGCTGTCTCGGCCGAGCAGGACCCGGCTCGGCGCGAGGTGTTCGTCGGCAACCTCCCCTCTTCGTTCCCTTGTTGAGACCCCAGCTCGCCGCTTCGGGGGGTCGCCTACGTCTGGCCGGACGGCCCACGCGAGTTGGGACACCCCCCCATTGCGCCAATTGCCCATCGCCTCGTACCATAAGCTGATCACCGTCATGGCTCAGCGGGGCTTGGTCCCGCTACCCCCTCTTCAGCAGCTCTGTTATACGATTGCTCCGCCCATGGGCATCTGGTCTGCAGGGTAAAGGAGAAAGTCATGGCGACGACAGGCAGGAGCACCCGGCGGGCGCCCGCCCGGACAGCAACCAATCGCTCGAAAGGCACAGACGAGGCAAAGGTCCCCGTGGCTTCCGCCCCTGGAGCTGTCACCCATGCACGGGCCGGGCGAAAGATTCAAAAGAAGATGCCCGTGATCTGGGAGGATGGCTCGGTCAAACGGCCTTCCGCTCGGGGGTCAAAGGGCGTTCAGCCAGCGCCTGCCAATGGGCCCATCACCTCCCGGCTGCCTCTTTCGCGCGGTTCAGATGGGCTGGCGACAGTCGCCACCAGCACGGTCGGAGAGTTTTGGGAGAAGTTCCACTACTACCACCAGCTCCAAGCCGAACTAGAAAACCTTTACCTCTGGTTTGAGGAGTTCGAGCAAACGCTGAGCCGCGACAACGGTGAACTGGAGATGATACTGGCCGGGGTTCAGGCGCTGAACCGCTTCCCCACACAAGCAGCGGGCCGGGGGATCAGGCAAGCCCCAGCCCGCGAGCATCCCGCGCCGACTGCCCCTCGCGGCACGCGCCGTTCCCAGAGTCAGCCCACCCGGGCGACGGTCTCCACCAAGCCGCGTTAGCGTCACCCCCCGCAGAGGCAATGCCCCTGGCGTGACAGACTGACACTCCTTTGTCCGCGTTTGCGATGTACATTCAAGCCATGACCCTCACAGACGGGATGCAGGCAGAGGCAGCCGCCGTTCGCGCCGCCGAGATTCCGAAAGCCTTTGAGTGGGCGCCCGAGAAGTGGTATGAGCTTCAGGCCCAACTGACGAAGCTGACCTCGGAGCCAGAGTTTCGGGAGTACCTGCGCTTTCAGCGGGCGATGTGGCGCTACAGCCCCTTGAACACCCTTCTCATTCGGACCCAGAAGCCGGAGGCCCAGCTGGTCCAGTCGATGACGACTTGGAATGCCCTGGGACGTCACGTCATAAAGGGGGAGCATGCGCTGCGGATCCTGGTCCCGATTGGCCGGTCCAGGAGTGCCACGCTCTCGTCTTCGGAAGCGCCGGGGGAGAGCGGGCCCGACGCGGGGGCACCGACGGCGGGAGGTGGAGAGGATAGTGCGACGGCAATCACCAAACGGTTCGTCTATGAAGTCCACGGCTTCAGGATGGCGGGGAAGGTGTTCGACATCTCTCAGACCGAGGGGGATCCCGTACCCGAGGGCCTCAAGTGCTCTCCCCTTGAGGGGGCGGCTCCTGAGGCCCTCCTGGCCGGACTGATGGCGGCTGCCGAGAGGCGCGGATGCCGGGTGAGCTACGCCTCGTTCGCGGATCCAACCAAGATGGGTGACGTGAATGTGGTGACCCGGGAGATCCGACTCCGGGAGACGGCATCGCCCGCTCAGCACGCCAAGACGCTCTGCCACGAACTCGCGCATCTCGAACTCCACGGGGCCAATGAGCCAGCCCTGGACCGGGGCGTCATGGAACTTGAAGCCGAGAGCGTGGCCTTCATCACGTGCGGGGAGAGTGGTCTCGATACCGGGGACTATTCATTCAGCTACGTGGCCACTTGGGCAGCTGGAAGGCGGGAGGGTCCCGTGGCCACCCTTCAAGCGTCTGCAGGGCGTATTCAGCAGATGGCTCGCAAGCTACTGGCCGAGATGACCCCTGTCGACAGCCCCACCTTGGAGCTGGAGCGCAAGACCGCGGCGCTCAAGGAGCTGAAGGCGAACCGGTACAGCGAATTCAAGGGCCGACAGTCGCCTCGCGCCAGGACGAGCTACGCTCGGTAGGGCGCGGTGTCCGGATCGTTCCTGTCAGAACGGCTGGTGGAGCAATCTGATCACCTCTCGGCAGTCTGAGTTCCCAACGGCCCTGAGCATCCCCGAACCACCCGGTTCCCTGATCGAGCCTGCACCGTTCCTTGAGTTCGCAATCCGGTGACGGCTGGGACAACGCCCGCAAGGCAGAGTCGAGAGCTGTAACCTCTCCGATTAGGAGACCCTCGCGGGTGGAACCCAGGACTCGCGCGAGCACTTGAGATGGATGACCGAGCAGTAACCCCCGATCAGCCCCCCTCGGACCGCCCCCCGGCGCCGATCACAGTCATGACCCCGCCGGCAGGGCCGCAGCTTCCCGCCGTGGTTCAGCCCGGCAATGGTCTCGCCGTCGCTGGGATGGTTCTTGGGATCACGTCGATCATCTTCTGCTGGTGGGGCGTCTTCAGCCTCGCGCAGGTCGTCCTCGCCATTGTCTTTAGCAGCATCGGCATCCAGCACGCCAACCGTGGGGCCGCCCATAGGGGCATGGCCGTCGCCGGACTGACGTGCGGGATCATCGGTGGGATGCTCTACGTAGTTATCGGCCTGGTGTCCTTCGGTGTGGGCTTCTTCATCTGAGATGGCCATCGCCGAAAGCGGGTAGCTGTGCCGAGCATGAACGTCATGGCAGGGGACGAGCGCCACAACCGGGAGGCTGGACCTCCCGGTTGAGGACCTGGCCGAGGGCAAACTCAACGTCCATGGGCACATCCACCAGAACCCGCCGCCGACTGCCCGGCACTTCAACGCCTCGGTGGAGCGGAGCGAGGAAGTGGACGCAGCCTACGCGACCCTGAGGGGACTTGGCCCGGTTGTTCTCTGGCCGCTCCCTTGACAGAGCAAGGCATCGACCACCACCAACTGGCGGCTCCCTTCTGCCTCTCAATCAGAGCGGGAGGTCAGTGAAGAAGCGCGCTCTTCTTTCCACCAGGCTCCGATGTAACAAGTTGTGCAGCCTCCCCAAAACACCACAGGCCGCTGCTACTATTCGTACCGATTAGACCGAAGTTTGGGGATTTAAGCGAGTTCGGCTGAGTTCGGTTGAGGCCGCGAGGTTCTGTCTACGCGGAGGCGAGGTTGACGCAGGCCAGGGCCAGAGCCCGGGCCTGCAACTCGGTGGGTTGAGTCACCAACTCGAATGCAGCGGCCTCAGGCAAGCCGTTGGGCACCACCTGGTTGCGGCCGACGGTTGCCAAGGAGCGCAGCAGGGTGGGGAAGCTATGCACCGGGCTGCCGTCCTCAAGCTGCTGGGTGGAAGCCTTGCGCAGCCCGCTGCCGAGCGCTCTGAGGGAGCCACCGGGTCATCCAGGACCCCGGGCTGCTCGTCGCGGAACAGCAATGGGGCCTTGACCCGCTCTGACCTGGCCTGGTCTGGAGCGGCCGACACGCCAATCTCACGCAACCGTGACAAGCCGGTCCCACGGGGTGGCATTCCGAGCTGGGCCGGGTACTCTCGACCCCATGGTCGCTCGCGTCATGCCCGAGGCCACCGGGCGGCAGATTACCTCCCTTCGGCCGGCGGTCCTCGGCCCCGACCTCTCGGAGCACGAACTCCTGAGTGCCGTTGTGGCCCAGTCCCCGGTGGCTCTGACCGTCGTCGACCCTGCCGGGGTCGCGATGCTGTGGAACCCCGCCTCCGAGGGTGTCTTCGGGTGGAGCGCTCAAGAGGTGATCGGACATCGCCTCCCCACCCTTGACCCCGTCTCCGAGGTGGAGCACGACGAGATCCGGACTCGCACGCTGAACGGCGCCCACGTGCTGGACCACGAGACGCGGCGGCGCCACCGGGACGGCCGCCTGATTGACGTGGCCATCTCCACGGTGCCGCTGCGCGATCCCGGAGGCC
>DATLQZ010000017.1:0-17517 GCA_035534915.1 Candidatus Dormiibacterota bacterium | reverse complement strand
GCTGGATGTTCAGGTCAAGAGGATGCTCGCCAACCTTCGCCACTGGAGAGCTGTGGAGGCGCTCGCCGCCGAACTTATCGCCCACCGCAATCTCTCTGGCGAGCAGGCCAGGGAAATCATTCGGGCCTCCACGGGGTACGCCCCTGACATCGACCTCGCCCCGAGTGCGGCCCAATGATGTGGGGCCAATCGGGGAGTTGGCCGAGCGGCTCGCGGCCCAAGTGGTGGCTGCGCTGGGGCGCACGTGGCGCCAGCGGCTGGTGCTGGTGGCGATTGCGGTGGGCGGGCTGGTGGTGACGGCGGGCGCGCTGGCGGGGCTGCTCGCCAACGTGAGGTAGGAGCCGTGAGGCCCGGGGGCACCGTGCCCCTTCCGGAGAGCGTATCGCTCTCTGTCGGCCTGTCGGCCGGGCTCTAGTCGGTAGAACCTCTGCCGCTTAGGCAGCGGGTCTGCCCCTTGGGTAGGCAGAGGGTCTACTGCCTTAGACCCGGTTCTGCAACGCTTGGGTTTCGTTAGACCCGTTTCACGAAGCTACGCGTCTACTGGAGATCAAAAGTGGCTTTTGATGGCCCCCTGGGCAGATCCGCTGCTTCCCAAGCAGAAGGTCGCCGGTTCGAACCCGGTCTCCCGCTCCAAAGCGAACTTTTGATGTGGACCCCACTTTCTGGACTCGGTTGGTGAGAATCGAGCAGTTCAGAAGGGAGACGGTCATGCCCAAGGTATACGTCGCAGAGTTCCGCCGACGGGCACTGGTGCTGGCCGATAGGCCCCCCGTCGCTGGGGTTGATGACATCCTTCCGAAGTAGCTGCCGGCGCCTGTTCTTCTGGCAGAGGTGCGCGGTCGCACTACGCTCTCATCGTGCCGGAGATCGAGGCGGTGACTGCAAGCCTGCGGCCGGACCTCGAGGCGGAAGCTCGCGTGGCCTTCCATTCGGTCTGGCCCGAGTTCATCTTCCACGACCCGGTGCCACGGGAGTACATCGATCGTGTCGGAGCCTACTTCAAGGAGTACGACGTGCTCCTGCTCGACCAGGGGGAGGTCGTGGCCGGAGGTTGGGGTGTTGCGCTCGCGTGGGACGGGACTATCGCCGGTCTCCCTGCGGGGTACTACGGAGCCTTGGTGGCTGCGGTCGGTGGTCATGAGCGGGAGGTCGAGCCCGACACTCTGATCGTGATGGCCGCTGCCGTCCGGGCCGATCGACAGGGTCGTGGGCTGGCCGGACAGATCCTGACCACTCTCCGAGAGCGGGCTGCCTCCGCCGGTCTCCGGGCCATGCTCGCCCCCGTGGGCCCGACGCTGAAGTCACGATACCCCGTGACTTCGATGGACCAGTTCGCAAGCTGGGCCCGTAGCGACGGGCAACACCTTGACCCCTGGGTCCGCACGCACCAGCGTCTCGGTGCGAAGGTGCTCGCCCCGGCTCCGCGCTCCATGGTCATCAGCGGTACGGTGGCCGAGTGGGGGAGCTGGGCACAGATGGCATTTCCGGCAAGTGGCCAGTACGTGGTCCCGGGGGCGCTGGACCTGGTCTAGATCGATCGAGGCTCTGATTGCGGAACCTACGCGGAAACCAACCTCTGGATGCAGCATCCCTGAAGAGGTGGCTCGAGGAACTCGCGGGCCGAGCCTGGACCTCTTGGACGACCTGATGCGGAGTCATTGTTGGCATCTGCGCACAGCGATGCTAAGATGCCGATATGTCTAAGACTCGCACCACTCTCACGATCGACGAAGACGTGTTGCGTGCGGTAAGGGTGCGCGCGGCCCGCACTGGGCAGGGCGACAGCGCGGTGATCGAGGCGGCCATCCGGCGCGACCTGGGCCTGGACCTCCTCGACCGGCTGTGGGCTCGCAACAACCTCAAGGAGGGAGAGGCGATGGGGCTGGCCGTCGAGGCACAACACCACACTCGGCGCGCCTCGCGCTGAGCTGTGCGGGCGATCCTCGACCCCAACGTCATCATCTCGGCCCTGCTGGCACCGGACGGGTCGCCGGCGAAGGTCTTGCGGGCCGGGTTGGACGGTGCCTATGACCTGGTCGCCTCTCCTCTTCTCCTGGACGAGCTGGAGCGAACTCTTGCCTACCCCAAGATCCGTCGCCGTATTCCCGCCAGCGACGCAACAGAGGCGGTCAGGTTGGTTGAGCGCCAAGCGCGGGTGGTCGATGACCCGACCGAGCCGCCGTTGGTTCGGTCGCCTGACCCGGGTGACGACTACTTCATCGCCCTGGCGGTGGCGGCCCGCGCCGCCCTCGTTTCTGGCGACCGCCATCTTCTCGGGCTCGACCAGACCTTGCCGATCCACTCCCCGGCCGCCTTCCTAGCGCTGCTCGGAGACGGGTCTTGATCCAGCGCGTGGGCGATCGCTTGACCGGTCTCTTCGCTTAGGGCCGTCTAGTGAAGAGCGGCCAGCGGGCATCTATTGCGGCAGAACGCTTGCTCGGTTTGGGGCTATATAGGCAGATGCTCTTGAATAGGGGCGTTCCGATCTAAGTCGCCGTTATTGAGCTCGCACCTGAGCGCGTTGAGCCTCATGGGGAGAGCGTCTGCGTCCCAATCAGAAGGTCGCCGGTTCGAACCCGGTCTCCCGCTCCAAAGCGAACTTTTGATGTGGACCCCACTTTCTGGGCTCGGTTTGTGAGAATCGAGCAGTTCAGAAGGGAGATGGTCATGCCGACGACCCTTCCCGCTGGCGTATCCATTTCGGCGGGATGAAGGCCGAGGATGCCAAGGAGCTGAAGCAGCTGCGGCTGGAGAACCAGCGGCGGAAGCGGATGGTGGCCGACCGGGAGTTGCAGATCGAGATGCTGCAGTGGGTGGGCCCGGGAAAATGGCGAGCCCGCCACGCCGACGGGAAGCCGGGCTCCACTTGGCGGAGCGGTTCGGCAGCAGCGACAGGCAGGTGTGTCGGGCTGTGAGACAGTCACGGTCGAGCAGCGGCGACGACCGCGGCTGGTCGTGACCGGTGAGGACGAGGTTCAGACCGACGGCTGGCGAATCACGCGTACACACCACTCGTAGAGTGCGTCGTATACGAAGGTAGCCCGGTCCAAGAGTCGGTTGTCGTCTGCTTCGACGTCCAGCCCACCGACGCCGATGGCCAGTAGGCCGCGCCCCAGGGCGTCCTGGTCAATGTCGGCGCTGATATCGGCTGCGTGGACGACTTTGGCGAGGCGAGCCAGCGCCAAGTTCGTCCCAAGGCTGTAGGCATCGACCAGAGTTTCGAACGTGCACCACTCATCGCCAGAACTCGAGACCTGGTGCGCGTACTCGGCTCCCGGTGCGTCGAAGGAGTGGCCTCCGGTCTCCCTGGCGATGGACAGCACCTTCTCGTCGGCTACATAGACGATCTCGGCGTCGGGATCGATGAACCGGCGGATGAGCCACGGGCAAGCGATTCGGTCAGTCTTGGGCCGCTCTCGGGTGATCCACTTCATGCGTGATCCTCTGGTTCCGTAGACCTCAATTCAACGGCTGAGCGGCCGACTACCACGGCGCTCTGGCGACCAGCCGTTCGCCGCGGTTCGAGATCGTAACCGCCGTAGGCCAACCTGTGACGAAGACCGTGGCTCCCGGAGCACCATCGTGCCGGCCCACCCGGCGCTCCGCCCGCTCCCCGCCGCCGGGGGGGGGGACTGCGCTCCCACCTCCGCTGCCCCTCGGCCCCGCTCCGGGCCTGCAACGTGCCCTTCAGGATCTCCCGCAAGGTGTCCTGTCCCAGTTCCAGAGGTAGTTAGGGGACCAGTCTAGCGGACCGCTGTTGAGGGTCATCGGGTATTCCTGGGTGTGAGAGGTTCCGGTGGCACGGTGGCCCTTTCCCCAGCGCCTGGCAAGTGCTCGGAGTGTGAGGAATCGATCGGTAGTTGGTGTCGCCGGTCGGGGTACCCGCCCTCCCTGGGCGAGTCGACTTTGTACTCGTCCCGCACTCGTGGTGAGGCCCTAAATCTTCTCCAGCCCGCGCTGGCATCAGTCTTGTCTCGGATTCCCTGCCGGTGGAACTGGAGAACGACTTCGTCTCCAGCAGACGGTCTCGGGTTCGAGACCAATTGTCGGCTCCGGTGACCTCGTCGGCATCGTGTCTAGGCCGGCGAGTCGTGCTTCAGCCTCTCCGGAGCGACGGTGACGCAGCGCTCGACCGGTCAGCGCGCTGGCAACGATGATCCCGGCTATGCCCAGATCCGGAAGTTGACGTCGACAAGGGAACCCTCGGGCCCATCATGTTATTAACCTCAGCGGGGCGGGCGGCGGGGATCCGCCTCTCTCAGCGGTTCGGCCGCAGGTCCGCGACCCCCCTGCCGGCGCAGCCGCCCCTCACCCGAAAAGGGAGCTCAGATCACCATTGCTTGGGCTGGCAGCCGCCCCGAGCAATGGCAATCCGTAGGCCTCCTCGATCGACCGCAGGGTTCCGAAGTGGTTGCCGGTCATGGCGACCTTCCCTCTGCCCTTGGCCCTGGAGCTGATCACGACCATGGGGACATGCCCTCCGCCGCCCGTATTGTCACCAGAGTTCTCGTCCATGGTGATGACCACGGTGGAGTTGAAGTCCAGGAACCACGATGAGGTGAGCACCGGCTGAAGGTTGGTTTTGAGCCAAGTATCACCCTGGGAGACCGTCCCGTCGTGCATGTCGTCGTTCAGGTTCGGCGTAATCCACACGAAGTCGGGGGCGCTGCTAGCGGTGAGAGCCGATACCAGACCGGAGCTCCCCGGGTAGGGCTGGATATGGCAGGCGTTGGGCGGCATGTCGTCCTGGAAGACGACGAAGGGATTGTGCTTAAGTACGTAAAGGCTTCCGAAAGAAGAGCCGGTGTAGCAGGCAGAGGGCATAGTTTCCATATAGGCTGTCCAGGGGATGCTGGATGAGTTGAGTTGGCCGCCGAGGTCCCGGGCCGAGTACGCGCCGGCCCCCACGCAGTTGTCCGAGGTGCAGCTCTGATTCGCCCCGGACACGATGTCGATGTAGTTGGGCTGAGATGGGTGCTCCACTCCGGACCAGGCGGTGGCTGAAGCGTAGTCGGTTGCCAGCGAGCAGAGGTAAGGGTCTGGTGAGCCGGCCCCGCAGGACCCGAGTGTGGCGGCATAGCCCTGGTTCTCCTCCATCACCACCATGATGTGAACCGCCGCGTTCGGCCGGGGTGTCGATGTGGGGTTCGACGAAGGTTGGGAGGCTCGCGTCGGGGTGGGAGTCAGCGAAGGTGTGGCAACGGCGGTCGGAGACGAACTCCCTCCGGCATCAGAGCTCGGCGAGTCGTTCGTACTCGTGGCAGCACCAGCTTGATCATCTGACTTCCCTGCATGGTGTGAACTCGAGGGCGTGCCACAGCCAGCCAGAACCACCGCGACCAGGGCTACCAGTGCGATTCTCAACCTCATGTGCAATTGGGACTCCCGATCGGGCTGCCGAGCAGACACTAAGATCCTCGTTCCATCTCAGGTAGTCAAGCGAATCACGGGCCGGATGCTCAGAGCACCGGCCGGCGGCGGTGCATCACAAAGTCGCCACGGACCCCCGCGGCACCACCGCTCACCCGGTGCTGGGACGGCCCTTGGCATGGACTCGGATCGAGAGCCAATTGGGCACCCCTGGTCGACGTGAGGTCGCCGGTGCCGATGGAGAGATCGTGTTACTTTCTGCTCACTGGAGACTAGACTTCCACCCGGGGGCGATGATGGGGAGAGATGGGATCTCCCGGAGTCCCCCGCTTTCCGCCGGCTTGCCGCAGTAGCGCTCGTCCCCGGTGAAACGAGCGCTACTTGATGATGGTGCGGCTGGACGGTACCTTCCCAGCACCAAGCCAACAGTTTAGGGGCCCGGAATTCATAGCCCAGGCGGCGGAGTCAACCCCCCATGAACCACAGCCTCGCCGGTGGAGCTGTCTGGGCGGGTGTGGCCGCTCTGGTCATGGTAGCCACATCCTCGACCCCTTCGATCTCCAACGGGCACGGGGGCGGGACTGGCCGGAGACAGGCCGCCTCCCTACCCCAATCCACGCCGCCGACGCACCCCGACGCAACGGCAGGCCAAGGCGCTCCGTCGGCAGCGGTCCCGAGCCTTAAATCGAACCTTGCGCAGAACCCAACCCCGAGGGCGCCCCAGGGCACTTCCCCGAGCCTCGCCCCCAACCCAACCCAGTCGCCGACACCGTCTGGTGGGGGCGCGCCCTCACTGCCGATCAGGGCAGCGTTCTTCTACCCTTGGTATCCCGAATCGTGGTACCCCGAAAGTCACTTCACCCCCACGCTGGGTGCGCCCTACAACTCTTCCAGTCCCAGCGTGATCCAATACCAGATCGCGGCCATGGAATACGCCCACATCGAAGTGGCAATTGCGTCGTGGTGGGGCCAGGGGACGGCGACCGATCGACGAATCCCCCTGCTGCTGAGCGCCAGCCCGGGGACCAGGCTCAGATGGTCTCTCTACTACGAACCCGCCCCTGGCAACCAGGCGAGCGACCTCAACTACATCTACGCCGAGTACGCGTCCAATCCCAGCTACGAGCACGTCGACGGCAAGCCGGTCCTCTTCGTGTATTCCCGGTCGGTCGCCAGCTGCGCCGATGCAGCGAATTGGGTCAACCTCAACGCAGCTCGATTTTATCTGGACCTCCAAGTCTTCGCCGGGTATCAGAGCTGCGCGGTCCAGCCCGATCAATGGCACCAATACGCTCCCGCTGAACGAGAGGATGCGCAAGCTGGTCACAGCTTCAGCATCAGCCCCGGGTACTGGCTCTACAGCTCTGCCACTGCCGGCCTGGCGCGTGACTCGGGGGCCTTCGCCCAGGCGGTGCGCGACATGGTTGCTAGTGGTCAGCCCTGGCAGCTCGTCACGACTTGGAACGAGTGGGGAGAGGGCACGGCCGTGGAAGATGCTGTCCAGTGGGGGTCCGCCGATCCGTATGGGCTATATGTCGACATCCTTCACAACAACGGTTAGAGAGTGCGCACTCCAGCGATCAGGTGGTATTCGGGCTGGTCCCATTGAGGAGAGCGACGTGTTGAGGTGCTCATCGGGATGAGCCCAGATGGCGACGATTTCATCCAGATTCACTGCGGGTTCACATCTGGTGTTCGCCGGATATGGGCCCGGTCGGTGGAGAGGTATTCCCCTCAAATCTGGGGGCTCATTGAGTTCGGCCTCGGTGGCGCCGCATCGGACCGCAGAGGGGAAATCGCCGGGCGCTACCGAGGGCCATTAGCAAGGTGGCGCCGAACCCATGCAGGATCACTCTCCAGTGGTCAGCCAGGACCGCGGTCAACGTTCCCGACATAGCCCTGCCCGGTCCGAGTCCACCGCCAGGGAGACCTCGGAAGGCTGCTTCGCGCTGGCGGCCAACCGGCTGCCGGCACCGCGCCGCAAGCTGGCAACTCACCGCTGGTTGGAGCGCGTCGCCCGTCCTGGCGGCGGTAGCTGGGAGTTGGAATATGCGCAGCTGCCGCGAAGGATGGATGCTCTGGCCAAGGTGCAGCCCAAGGTCGAAGAGCGGCTCGGGCGTGTGACAACTTCCTCCTTCTAATGGATCTCGAGTCTCGTCTGGCTCTCCTCACGCGGAATCCATGCTCGGGCCGCCAGCATCAAGGGCGGCCGGCGACTCCGCGTTGGCGCTCGATCCTGTCGCCCGTCACCCCGAGAGCCGTGTCCACACCTGGGCAACACCCAGGCGGGGACGTGCGGCCTCAGATTGGAGGCTGCGGCTCCGGAGAAGGTGCCTCATCCTCAGCGAGGATCCGGTACAGCCCTCTCTTGGTCTCTCGCATCAACTGGGCGGCTTGGGCCAGCTGAGCTCGATCCCCTGCGCGCACCACTTGCACGAGGGCCCCGGCCGACTGGCGCATGAGCGAAAAGAGTTCGTGAACGTCGTCCCCTACCGCACCGGAGACCTCCTCCCACGGCGAGCCGAACTCGACGCGATGTTCATCGGCGTAGGTCCGCCCCGCATCGGTTAGCTTCAGCAGGCGCTGCCCCTCAACCTCATGGGACCGCACCAGCCCTTCGTCCTCCATCTGCTGGAGAGCGGGATACACCGACCCCGGGCTGGGCCGCCACACCCCTTTGCTGCGCCGAGCGATCTCCTCCATGAGCTGGTATCCGTTCCGAGGCTGCTCCTCTAATAGCAGGAGAATCGCCGCCCGCACGGTTCCCCGCGGGACCCTACCTCCGGCCGGGCCCTGCATCCGGCCACCCATTCCGCCTCGAAGGGCGCGGCGGAACTCTCCCTCTACAAACTGACCCATCGGGCCCCTCCTCCTTCCCCGTCCCCGAGCTGGGAGCTCGGCGCCGCCTCCCGGACCGCGCCCTCCATTGGATCCACCCATCATTGTCTGGTCTCCTCATAACGATATAACTCTTGGTGTCATGCTAGATCTGCGATATATCGATTGTCACGACGCATCACGAGGATGACTCCGAGGGACACCGTCAGGAGGTGGCCGGACGTCCCGCTGGTCCCATTGCGGAAGGAGGGGTCGCGAGCGGCCTGCTCTGCGACCCTGAGCGCGCGGATGCCGAGCTGTCCCTCGGGTCTAGACGCGGGGACGACCTTCGCAGGCCGATGGCTCTGGTGCTCGACCGAGAGGACGCGCCGGCGAGTCCTCCGCCAGTTGGCGACTCCCCACCCTCTCCTCAACACCATGGCCAGGCGCCCGGTTAAGGTGCTGGGAGTGATCGCAATGCCAACCCCAATCTCGGGACCGAGATGACAGCTGATGGCGTTCCCGGCGAGCCAGTGCGGTTACCGACGACCCCGGTGTCCGCCGGGCCCATCGGCGACGCTGCCGCCAGCGCGACCATCGAGCCCTCTGGCGGTCGAGGTGCAGCTTCGCTACCCCCGAGTGGCTGGGCGGCTGGTCCCAACTCGGCTGTCCTTGAGCGTGGTTGCATCCGGCATCGGGTGCGACCGCCGGGTGCCTCGGCGTTTCCTCTGATCACCGGCATCACCTGGGGCAGTCCCCATGAGTGATCCGGGCATTGTGGTGGGGGATGACGGCTTGGCCCGCTGCCCGTGGGCGACAAGTCCAGGAGAATACCGGCGCTACCACGACCGCGAGTGGGGTCGACCGGTCGCTCAGGACGACCGTGTATTTGAAAAGCTGTGCTTGGAAGGCTTTCAGAGTGGGCTCTCGTGGCTCACCATCCTCCGCAAGCGCGACGGGTTTCGGCGCGCTTTCAGCCAGTTCGATCCGGCCACGGTGGCTGCCTTCGGAGATCGGGATGTGGATCGCCTGCTGAGCGATGCCGCCATCGTCCGTCACCGTGGCAAGATCCGTGCGACGATCGCAAACGCTCGAGCCACCCTCGCCCTGCGAGAACAGGGTGTTTCACTGGCGGCGATGTGCTGGACGTTCGCTCCGGGCCCAACTCCGGCCCCCCGCGCGGTGGGGGACCTTCCCAGCCGCACCGCCGCTTCCGAAGCGCTCTCGGTGACCCTGAAGCGACACGGCTTTCAATTCGTCGGAGCGATCACCGTCTACTCTGCGATGCAGTCGCTGGGGCTGGTGAATGATCACCTGGCGGGATGCAGCCTCCGACCCGAGATCGAGTTGGAGAGAGCGTGCTTTAAGGTTCCATCCCAAATGACCTTCGCGGCGGCTACGAGCTCCTGACGGCTGGTCCAGACTGGGGCGCCGAGCCGCGTCACGGTTCAGCCCTCGTCCGCAGGTAAGCGTGATCCCGTCGATGAGCGCCCAGATCCACGACGTCAGCGTGGTCGGAGAGTTGGCGGCTCTCGTCTGGGGCCAAATCTCTACCGAGTTGGCGTGATGGTGGGTGGCCACATTCATGCTGGTGCAGTCGGCCCGATTTTGGGTCACGGAGAAGTCTAGGAACGGATCTCCCTGCGCCACTCTCTGGTAGGGATTGACGGGAATATTAGTCGGGGTGTGCGCTCATCCGGAGTAGTCGGCCCGAATGCCGCTCAGACACTTTTGGGGCAGCGCCAGGGTCCACCCGGTAGCCGCCACCGTGCTGACCGCAGGAGTGGTGAGGGCCATGGTGAACCGTTCTCCAGTGAGCGTTGCGCACGACATTACCGCCGCCGCGTGCACCGGCGGATCCGAGTCATAACGGGCCGCCAGGACATAGGCAAAGCAGGACCAATCGGAGCGATCTTGCCCCGTCCACCACTGTCCGATGGAGCCGGAGTTGTCGGTGATAGGAGCACCGTCAATCGCCTTGGCCCAGCCTGGTGCTGTAACGCCTCCGAAGATACGCAGCTTCACACCCAGAGGGTGCGACGGGGACGAGGCATTCCAGGAGCTCACCGCAGCCAGAGAGGCGTCAAGGTCGGTCCAATCCTCGTGTCTCTGAGTCGGTTCGGCTGGGCCCAAGTCTTGTTGCCCAGGATGCCGCCGACCCCCGGGGCCGCAGCCCCAGAGCCGCCGTGGGGACCCTGCTAACCGCGAGCGGAGATCAAAGGTGACGAGGCGCCTCCCGACGTCTACCATCGAAGTGGGCTTGGGACGGGGCCTGGAAACCTTGATAGTGGTGGGGCCCATTCTCATGCTTCTCGTCTGGATAACCATGGCGGTAGCGTTGATAGTCCATGAGGGCTCGCACTACCTGCTACTGCGGATCGCGGGGCTTCACCCGCGGCCGTCGTTCCACTTCCCCGGTATCGGTTGGCGGTTCAACACCGCGGGTGCCAGCAACCGGCAACTGGTGGATATCTGGCTAGGGGGACCGCTGATGGAGGCCCTGGTCTGGGGAACCTCAGCTTTGCTCTTTCCGCAATGGGCTTGGGAGCTCTTTGTGGTGATGGGAGTCGAGATGGCGACCAACCTACTTCTACCGGGGAGTGACGGGCGGCGGGCGCTGCGGCTGGTTCGTTCGGAGCGCGCCCAGCGAGGCATGATCATTCCGAGCGGCTCGGTCGCTCCGGAGGCCTCGAGCTCAGCGGGCCCCGAGCTTCATCACAGGGAGAGCCCCAGGCGTTGATCGCAGAGCACTCGCAGCTTGACTTTGTGGGTCCAGGGAACTCCGCGTAGTCGGTGCCGAGGACTGGCTATTGCCAGATCTTCGCAGCGCCCCTATCGTGAGCCGCGAAGAGGGCTCGCGGCAAGGCGCCCGCCAGTCCAGGCCCATGGGTTCTCCGGAGTGGGTGGTGGAGGCGAAGGTCGGACTTCTGGTTGGGGTGGAGAACACCTTCCCCGCGCCTTTTCTGGAGCTGGTCAACGAACGCGGGCGTCCGTATCAGGTGACAGCGGAGCTGGCCCGACTTGGGGGGATCCGGGAGCTCGAGGAGCCACCGCGCTACCAGGTCATCGTCGACAGAATCTCTCACGAGGTGCCCTTCTACCGCGCCTACCTCAAGAGCGCTGCGTTACAGGGCACGGCCGTCATAAACGACCCCTTCTGGTGGGAGGCGGATGAGAAGTTCTTTGAGTGCACCCTGGCTCGGCGGCTGGGGGTGGCAGTACCGCGCACCGTAGTGCTGCCGAACAAGGAATACATCCCCTACATAGACCCGGAGCGATCTCTGCGCAACCTGGAGTTTCCGCTCGACTGGGACGGGATCTGCCAATACACCGGTCTCCCGGCAGTTCTCAAACCGAACACAGGGGGGGGCTGGCGCGACGTCTACATGGTTGACTCCCGGGATGACCTCATTCGCGCCTATAACGAGACAGGGACCAAGACGATGATTCTGCAAGAGCGGATCGACTGGCAGGACTACCTGCGCTGCATCGTCATCGGCGACGAGGTGTTGGTGTTTCGCTACGACCCCACCCGCCCCTTCATGGAGCGCTACGTCACCGATTCCCCGCCCCCTCCGGGGCTGCGGGATCAGGCTGCGGAGCAGGCTCGGATCCTCACCGAGGCTCTGGGGTACGATATGGACACCGTCGAATTCGCGGTGCGCGACGGAGTCCTCTACGCGATTGACTTTCTCAACCCCGCTCCGGACTTCGACAGCTTCTCCATCAAAGACGACGGCTTCCGCTGGGTGTTAGACCGCATGTGCAGTCTGGTGCTTCGCTACGCAAGCGGCGAGACGGCCCCCCCTTGGAGGGGCGCCCATCGCTGGTGGCGCTTCGTGTGAACCTGGCAGCGGTGGCCCGAGCCGCTTTCGATCAGCTCCTTGAGGACGATGACCTTCGCTCGGAAAGCCTGGACGTTCTGCAGCAGGGCCAACACGAGCGTGGGCTGTACTTCGGCGCTCATCCATTGTGCGTCGCACTGCGGCCCGAGTTCCTGACTCTGCAGGAGTATCGCGAAGCGGCCCAGGCGGCCGAGGTCATCTGCACGGCTCTCGGGCGACTGGAGGAGGCGCTCCTGGCGGACGAGACCTTGCGGGCGGAGCTAGACCTCGATCCCATGGAGGAGCGGCTGGCGCTGGCCGACCCCGGATACCGGCCGTCGTCACCTGGCACCAGGCTGGACAGCTTTGTCTCCTCGGAGATCAGCTATGTCGAGTACAACGCTGAGTCGCCGGCTGGGATCGCCTATGGCGAGGAGCTCAGCCGCATCTTCTCGACCCTACCGGTGATGCAGGAGCTGATGATGCGGTTCTCACTCAAGCCCATCACTGCTCGAAATCTGCAGCTCAAGGCGATGATGCGCGCCTTCCGGTCCTGGGGCGGTCCCTCGCGGGCCCCGGTGGTGGCAATCGTGGACTGGCCCAACCTGCCCACGCTGCGTGAGTTCGAGCTCTTCCAGGACACCTTTCACGAGCATGGAGTACGCACGTACATCTGCGAGCCGGCTGAGCTGGAATACACGGGAGGGGTGCTGCGGGGGCCGGACGGGGTGGCGATAAATCTCGTATATCGCCGAGTCCTTGCGAGTGAACTCCTGGCTACGCCGGGCGCCAGCGACGCGCTCTGCAGCGCCTACCTCGACGGCTCGATTTGCGTGGTGAACTCCTTCAGGGCGAAGCTGCTCCACAAGAAGATGAGCTTGGCGCTGCTATCTGACGAGCAATACAGTCGCCTCTACACCCCGCGGCAGCGCGCCGCCATCCGTCGGCACATACCGTGGACCCGCAAGGTGAGGCAGGGGCCGAGTCAAAGGGATGGGGCGAGTATCCCGGATCTGGTCGAGCATGTGCTGCGAAATCGGATGGAGCTGGTGCTCAAACCCAACGACGAATACGGCGGCAGGGGGGTCGTCATGGGCTGGACGGTGGACCAGCCCGAATGGGAGCAGACCGTCGGGGTCGCCTTGACGCAGTCCTATGTGGTGCAGGCCGCCATCGAGGTGCCGCGAGACACCTATCCAGTAGCGGTAGGCGGCAAGGTAGAGACGCTGAGCCTGGCGCGCGACATGGACCCGTATCTTTTCAACGGCCGGGTCGGGGGGCTTCTGATTCGCCTTTCATCGTCCGCTTTGCTGAATCTCACCGCCGGTTCCGGTAGCGTGGTGCCGGCCTTTCTGGTGGAGGGTCCGGCATGACCGACCGGTGGTTGACGATCGGGGTGGAGGAGGAATTCCAGATCATCGACCGGCAGGGCCAGCTCCGCTCCCACATCGAGACTCTGCTGGCACAGGCGATCCCGCTCCTGGGCGAGCACGTCAAGGCAGAGATGCTCCAGGCGGTGGTGGAGGTGGCGACCCCGATCTGCGCTAACACCGGCGAGGTGCGGTCAGCGATCTGCTCGACCCATTCGCCTTGCGCATAGCGTCGGCGGGGACGCATCCCTTCGCCAACTGGCACGAGCAGCAGGTCACTGATCTCGAGCGCTACAAGATGCTCGAGGAGGAAATGCAGGACGTGATCCGCGAGCTGTTGATTTTCGGGATGCACGTGCACATCGCCATACCCGATCCGGAGCTGAGGATCGAGATCGCCAATGGGGCCCGCTACTTCCTTCCCGACCTCTTGGCGATCTCGACCTCTAGCCCCTTCGGGATGGGTAGGCAGACCGGGCTCAAGAGTTATCGCAGTGTGATCTGGTCCCGCTTCCCGAGGACGGGGATACCTCCGGATTGCACTAGCTACGACGAGTTCGATAAGTACACAGAGCTTCTGGTCAAGACCGGCTCCATCGACAACGGCAAGAAGGTCTGGTGGGACGTTCGTCCCCACTGCACCTATCCGACGCTGGAGTTTCGAGTCTGCGACGCGGTCACCAAGGTCGACGAGGTCGTCTGTCGTGCCGGGCTCAGCCAGGCCATCTGCGCCCAGCTGCTGAAGTTGCGTGGCTCCAATTCGGATTCCGCAAGTACCAGCCCAATCTGATTGCGGAGAACAAGTGGCGGGCCCTGCGACACGGGCTGGACGGGAGTCTGATCGACTTCGGCAAAGCCCAGGAGGTTCCGATGCGTCGGCTGGCGGTGGAGCTGCTGGACTTCGTGGACGATGTACTCGACGAGCTGGGGTCCCGCCCGGACGTGGAGTATCTCCACACCATCTTGGCTGAGGGCAGCAGCGCTGACCGGCAGCTTCGGTGCTTCTCCGAAACGGGCTCGCATCGCGAGATGGTAGAGCTGTTGGCGAGAGAGACGATGGAGGGCGTCGGGCGTGTGGCGACCCCTTGACAAAGCAGATCTACAGCCGGGTCCGGCGGTCACCGCCAGCTCACCGTCGCAGGCAGGAGGCCCGCTAAGTCGCCGGCTGGACGCCCCTAGGGTTGACCTGCTGCGATTCGTCGTACCAGCAGTCGGCGAGCGACAAGCATCATGCCCGCGCCCAGAAGCATCTCGCCCCCAGCGACTGCCCAGGCTCCCGAATACCCCACGTGCACCACCAGTAGGCCGAAGATGAGCGGGCCGATCACGCTGCCAAGCCGGCCGCCGGTCTGGGTGATCCCGGTTGCCCGGGCTGGGCTGCGTGGATGGGTTCTGACCACGGCAAAGTTGAACAGTCCGTTCCACCCCCAGCCCACTGCGAAGGCAACGACAGCACCAGGGACGAAAAGTGCTGGCGACCGGAGCGCGGAGCCCCAGGCCATAAACGAAAATCCTGTTGCTCCAACCACCATCATGAAGACGACGAAGACTAAGTGGCGGCCCTGCCTGTGATCGGCCAGAAAGCCAACGAGAATGCGGACGGCAATCGCTCCCGCGCTTGCCAGGGCGGCGACTAGCCCGGCCTGGGCTACCCCGATTCCCTGGGCCACAGCCGAGACGACGAGAAAGGCTCCCAACGAGGAGCAGGCGGTCAAGGTCAGTCCGAACCCGAGCGCCAGGGCGACCAGTGGGAGCGTCGGCTCGTGCCGTGGACGAACGGCGGCGGCCGCCCGGTGGGCGGCCATGGACAGCCGTGGATGCGGCAACAGTAGAAAGGAGATGACCGCGATCACGGCCGAGATGACGAAGGCCCAGCGCCACCCAATGGTGAGGGCAACCACGGGAACGGACACTCCGCCCAGCAAAGAGGCCATGGGGACCGACGCTTGCTTGATACCGAATGCCAGACCCTGGTGCCCGGCTTCAATTCGCCGGGACAAGAACAGGTTGGCGGCGGTCTGGCCAGCCGAGCTGGCAGCTCCCGCAATCACCAGTGCCGCTGCCAGCTCCGGCCACGACTGAACGAGGGTCGCGATCAGCAAAAGTGCCCCGGCGCTCACCAAAGCGGAGTAGCGAAGCATTCGCAGGCCGCTGAACTGCTCTGCCAGGTTTCCCGATGGAATGGCGAAGACTGCGCTAGCGGCGTAACTACAGCCCACCACCACGCCCAGTTCGACGGGGTCGAAATGCAGCGACGCGCGGATCTGAACGGCCAGGGTTCCGACCAGGAAGGTGGGGAGCGTTATCGAGGTCACCGCCACCACTGCCGACCACAGGTCCCGGCGCTGCCCCTGTCCGGTGGGGGCGCTCAGATCCTCGTCGACGCCGGTGGATTCACTCACCCCTAAGATTTTGGGGCTGTGAGCCCGGTTGCGGCCGGACTCGCAACTTTTGGGGCTGGCATGAGGACCGGTCCGGGCCCAAGCTCACGCCCTTGGGCTTCTGGAGGGACGACGGTGCTCCGAGAGGGTGATCCACTCCGCTCTCACGTCCGAACACCCCGCGAAGAGATGGTGGACTCTCTGGTCTTTGGCGAGGTGAGCTGCGTGGTGTCTAACACCGACGTTCAGCTGATGGGGCGGCTGCGCGCCCAGGATGAGCCCGCCTTGGGGGTTCTCTACGATCGACATGCCGTCGTCGCCTTCGGCCTCGCCCTCCGCATGCCGCGGGATCCGACATCGGCCGAGGAGGCCTCCCAGGAGGCCTTGGTGTTGCTTTGGAGGCGCGCTTCGGCCGACGCACGAGACCGCGCCAGCGTCAGAACGTGGCTGCTCACGATGGTCCGGAGTCCGGATATCGATCGGTTGCGTCGCGTGTCCGCCAAGGAGCAGGTCCCGGGTCTCGACCAAGGGGAGGAGCTGGTTGCGGTCAGCGACTCCTGGCGACTTGCCATTGAGGGCCTGCTGGCAAAGGGTGTACGCGGGGCGCTTGCGGACCTGCCGCCTGAGCAGAGGCAAATCCTGGAGTGGGTCTACTGCGGGGGACTGTCCCAGAGCGGGAACGCAGAGCGGATCGGTATGGCATTCGGCACCGTGAAGAGTCGGACCCGATTGGCACTGGAGCGACTCCGTCGGCTGCTGGCGGAGAGCGTGGCTGCGGAGGTGCCAGCCTCATCGGTGATCCGCAGGGACCAAAAGCTCCCCAGTTCAGTTGCGATGAAGCCCAGTCTGGCTCAGCTTCCTCTCGACCTTCCCGGGCAGCAACGCAGTTTATCTGCCAGGCCTCGGCTCTTACCTGACCTTCTGCGCTCTGGTGATCGTGGTCTTCAGTGTGGCCCTTGAGATGCTGGTCGTGCCCTGGCTGCTGGGAGCTCTGCAGATCGTGGATAGCGGTAAGCCCCGCCCCTCGGAAGATCGCCTACTTCTCGATAGCGGCGGTCTCGCTGGTGATTACCCTAGGGGCTGACCCCTTCACCCCGACCTTCCTTTCCCTAGCCCTGGTGACCCCTGGGAAGTCAGCATGCTGGTCATTCGCCACGGGTTGGACGGTAGGCCACGCCAACCGGGCCGGTCTCAGATGAGTCCGGAGTCCGGAGGACCACCCCTCCCGTGACGTCGGTGGCTGGAGAACCCCCAGCGGCTCCTGCCCCTTCGAGCCCAGAAGAGGCCGATGAAGACGAACGGGACAGCGAATGAGTACCCGCCGTGAGAATGCCCGGTGACCGCACCGGCGACTACGCTGGCGCCGACCCCGACCACCAGTACCGCAGGCACCAGATAGACCACTGAGGGTCCCAAGCGCTGCCAGAGTGGTGGTGGTGGTGGTGGTGGTAGAACCGGTCGGGGGAGATCTGCGAGCACCGGAACCAACTCGCCCATGGTGCGGGCGCGATAGGCGGTCCCGACTCGGTCTTCAAGCTCATCCAGTTCCAGCCGACCTTCGGCGTGATGCTGGCGCAGCTCATCAACCACTGCCTCCCGATCCGAGTCCGAGGCTCGAACCGAAGGGGCCCCGGCGGGGCGGCCCACGGAACTCACTGCCCGATTGTAGTTCAGGATGCGCAACAGGTTTACGCGGTAGTATCCCCGACCTCGCTCGTCCCGCCGGTGAGGGTCCGCATCGTCCAGAACTTGGTG
>DATLQZ010000016.1:0-4985 GCA_035534915.1 Candidatus Dormiibacterota bacterium | reverse complement strand
GGCATGCCGTTCAGTATCGCCGCGTTCGCCGGGCTGGCCATAACCCTGATCCTATCAGGATTCCGTCAAGATCCGGATAACGACCAGGTAACTAAAACCGCAGGTCATCTGGCCTGCGACTCACCTACTGCCGGAGATCTGGGTCTTGCTTCGCGGAGTGCCGTGATGCACTGGCGATGCGTCAGTAAACGGTCGGTTACCGCACACCGCCCCCGGTCACAGCCCGGGGCGGGCCGGAGCAGGTCAATGACTCCACCACCCCTACTGGGCGGCTGGTCTTCCACATACTCGCCGCCATCGACGAGTTCGAGCGCGAGCTGATCGTCGAGGGAACCCGGGAAGGGCTCGAAGCCGCACGTGCCCGTGGCCGTCACGGTGGGCGGCCCCGCAAGCTGTCCCCCGATCAGGTCAAGCTCGCCCGGGAGATGTACGACCGGCGCGGCGAGGACGGCAAGCGGGCCTACACCGTGGCCCAGATCGCAGCCGTCCTGGGAGTGACGCAGGGCACAATCTACGCGGCGCTGGAACGCGAGCAACGGGCACGGCCGACAAGGCATCGTGATGCGAACGCCCAGGCACCAGCAACCTGCTGAGGTACTGCCTGCCCATAACACGCACGTCCGAGGTGCCCGATGATGCCTGAGCCTGAGGTGGCCGGGTTCGCAGACGACCGCCTTGAGCGCCATCTGTACGGCGACTGCGCGCTGCTTGCCCTGGCCGTCGCTCACCTGACCGGCTGGCCGGCGTTCCAGATGGAGGAAGGCGACCCCGCCGGCCCGTTCCTGCGACATGTGCTGATGCACGTGCCAGACGGCCGCCAGCTGGACGCGGCCGGGCTGCATAACACCGAACTCTTCAAGCAGTTCAGTGACAACGAGTCGTTCAAGAAGTGGCTCTCCGACTCGGTGTTCGCCGTAACCTATGAGAATCCGGACGCTGCCTGAAGCGCTGGGCCTCCCCCAGGAACCTTGCTTAGCGCGCTGGCTAATGCTCGGCAGGCGCATAGTTTCGGAGGATGAATGGCCCGAGCAGCGGGACTGCAAATGCATACTTCCCGCGCCGATTTTTGTATACTAGTCCCTGTTCAGCTAGACGCACCAATATCTGATTAGTATGGCTGAGTGAGAAATTCTTGACAGGAACGTCTTTAGCGCGGGCTACAACTTCCTGGATGGTAAACTCATCGTCCGGGTGATCAAGGCTAGCTATGACCCACAGCAGATCCCGTTGCCGATCGGATACTCTCGCCCATCGGCCAGCGAAAAAGTCGCTATCAAGCTTTCGCTGGATAGGTTCCACAGGTACCGCCGATGGTGCGCCCTGCTCCCTTTGCTGAATTATGAAAGTGTCGAAGACCTCTCGGCAGATAAATTGAATGAAGTAAGGGTAGCCGCCCGACTCCCGACAAATCACTTCCACCGAAGCACCGCTCAATTTTATAGGACACTTGGCCGTACGAATCGGTTTCGTTATTGCCTCACGACTCTCTTTCTCAGTGAGGCGAGTGACTGTGACGACTCGGAACATGCGCTCGGCGTACGTACGGGCGTCGACCAATTTTGGGAACAATGTGGGAAGGCCGGTAAGTATCAGCATGAAAGGGAGACCCTTCTTCTGAACCGACTGAAACACATCCAGCAGTACAGACAGCGGATACTCTTCCTTCGTCGCATTGTCGGAGAGTGTCTGTGCCTCATCATAGGCAAAGATTATCCGCGTTCGATCTTGCCGTTGGAGATGTTCCCACGTGAATTCCAGCACCGCTTTAAGCTTATCGGATATCAAACCGGGGACCGAATCGTAAATCGATGCCAAGACCTCATATGACAAGGTTTGGGTCTGGGCTCCCGATTTCGTTGGTACGCTGAAGCCAAAGGTTTGCGGCAGGTTTGTTTCGATAATAATATTAGCCGTCATTACTGCCAGATCGGCCATCAGCCGTAGCGCGATGGTTTCCTCGCTGACGCATGCCGACTCGGACATGTCGGTGCCGACCCATAGCCATCCTTTTGCCATGGCCCTTGGCTTGAAGGTCTCAAGGAGTACAGTCTTGCCGACACCACGGAGGCCGGTGAGGACCATGTTCTCCAAGATGACCTGCTGGTCCAGGAGCTGCTCGAACTCCCGGTACTCCTGGTGCCTGCCAGCGAGGTGGGGGGGCATGTGACCGGCACCTGGCCTGTAGGGGTTCGCAAAGCCCAAGTCTTGAGTCACTATTAGCTCCATCGCTAAATTTAGCTTGAGGGTTAAATTTAGCGATGGAGCGCAGCAAGTGTCAAGTTGCTGCTTCGGATGGGTCGAGCAGCCCGGCGATCTCGGTCCTGACGCCATCGGCCACCTTGGTGAGGGTCTGGTGGGGTCGGCACGAGATACGCGACCGGTCAAGCATCGAATCGTGATCACGGTGCGTTTCGGCCAAACTGACCCACTACCGCCAGTTCGCTGGCCACCGTCGCCTGGATCTTAGTTGCTTCCCTCGTGGCGATGCTCGCCCCCGAGCCAGTTGTGGCACTGTGCTGGCAGTTGGTCCTGACGAGGGCTCTCCTCATCTCGGAAGGAAGTTCCCGAAGATGTCACTGCGGTTCGACTGGTGCAAGAGCCAGGAATCATCCGGGGTCGGCCGCTGCCCAATGGCGCTTGCGATCTCCTGAGCCAGGCCGTGTAGTGTCGCTTGCTGCCGCTGCTGAGCCTGCTGGTCGGCATACATTTGCTGGCCGTGCGCGAAGCCCGATGCCAGCCCGGCCTGGCTCTCAGCATGGAAGCGCCTGATCTTCTCCCACTGGTGGCGGACTGTGGCGGCCGAGGCTGCCGCCGCAGCCGCGACCTCGGCAGCCTCCACATAGGCTCGGTGCTCGGGCGGCAGGGACGCCTTCCACTTCCGGTAGTTGTCGGCCTGCTTGATAGAGAACTTGACGATGTCGGCGATCATCCAGGCAGCCCCGGTGAGGACCAGGATCACGATCAGGGGGATGCCGACCCCGAGCGCGACCTTAGTAGCTGCGGAGCCTGAGGCCCCGTTCTTCCCGATGGCGACCAGGATGGCCAGGACGCCCAGCCGGAAGGCCCCCAGCAGGACCCTCAGGCCCCGAACTGCTGGCAGTCGCTGCGCACCAGGCCGGCCGCGGACTTCAGCGCCCCGTCCGGCCCGTACTCGGCCACGTAGATGAGCACCTGGGCGTTGGCCTGCTCGAACGTCTGGAACACGGCGCTGTCTGACCCGTACTCATCCATCACCTGGGACTGGCTGATACCGCCGCTGTAGCCCACCTGGGTGGCCTGGATTGTCCTGGCCAGCAGCAGCATGACGGTGGCCTGGCAGCGCTCCAGCGGGCTGAACGTGGCAGTTGGGGAGCTGGCGGCGGCAAATACCGTGTGGGACTGGCTGGTGGCGCACCCGGCGGCCAGCAGGGCCAGGGCCACCAGGGCGATCCGGGCCTTCACTGCTGGCCCGACAGCTCGGAGATCATAGCCCGGAACCGGGCCAGGGAGTCAGTGGCCATCAGCCATGGGTGGCCGTTCTTACCCCGGGCCATCCAGATGCGGTGGCCGCTGAGGCTGAGTTCCGTCCATACCTCGCTGACCCGGGGGTCGCTGCTCAGCTCGCGGATGATGTCGATCACTTCGGAGTCTTCTGTGGGGATCATGGCTTCAGTATCCATCAGAGACCAGCAGGAACCATATGGTCTCCCTGAATTTTCCTGGTTCCTGCTGGTCCCTACTGTGATCATGTGGGACTCGATCATGACTCGGGCGAACCGCTGTATCAGCAGCTAGCGGAGCTGCTGCGCGCCCAGATCGCCTCCGGCGAGCTGTCTTCGCGCGTGCCCTCGGTCAAGTCCCTGTCCCAGGAGCACGGTGTCTCCCACATCACCGTGGAAAAGGCCCTCGCGGTCCTGCGCAGCGAGGGCCTGATCCGGTCAGTGGTCGGCAAGGGCTCTTACGTGGTGAGGTCCTCACCCGGGTAGTCGCACGGCCCGGGATGCTCGTAGGCGCACAGGCCGCGCTCGGCTGCTGCTTCCACCTCCGCCAGGGTGCTGGCCGGCGAACCGTCCGGCCCTCTCTTCAGGTACGCGCGCATGCGCTCCACCGACGCCAGAGCTTCCTCCAGGTCGGGGCAGGTGGCCTCAGCCGGCCAGAACAGGGCGTAGCGGGCCGCGTCGTCAGTGAGGGCACTCACAGCCCCGGCCAGCTCGTCCTTGTCCATCACACCCCTTGGAGTGCTGGCCGGATCGACTTGAGCAGCTCGGACGCCTTGCCGTCGGAGATCCCCAGCTCCGATCGCAGGGCATCACGGGTGATCAGCTTGCCGGTGAGCCGGTGGTGCTGCCTGGCCACCTCCAGCGCCCTGGTTACCTCCGTGCCGGCATGCCCCGTAGTGGCAGGCTGGGGCTCGGCAGGCTTGGCCACCACCCTGGCCTGCTTCCTCGGCCGGGAGACGGCCGCCCGGCGCTCCAGCAGGCCCACCGCAGCCACGAACGCGGCGCACGGGACAGCGGCAAGCACCCTGCTCCAGGCACCCGGCTGGGAGGTGGCCACGTTGGCGGCCAGCGACAGGGTGATGCCGCACACGAGGGTGACCGAGGGGCCGACACTGGGCCGACCGGCCCGCCGGTCGCGCCTGATCTCACCCGCAGCCACCACGCACGCCAGGTCGATGCACACCGCGACAGCCCAGGCCATCGGCCCGTGCTGGCCGCTGCGCCTGGCCAGCTCCGAGATGTGCCCGAACGACCCGTATGCCGCCACCACAGCCAGGAGTACCACCGGCATCCAGGTCAGGCGCTACGGGGAAGAGGACTTCCTCGGCCTCAAGGGATGATCCGGGCGGCGGTATCCCGCCGGGATCGTCGCGACATTTCATCGATTCCAGCCATTCCGGCGCCCGTTTTGTTCTGGTCTGCGGTTACCAAACCCGTGAAACGTCGGCGGTGCCGGAATTCACGGGGGGTGGTTGAGGGTGATGAAATGCGCCGGGTTACGCTCTG
>DATLQZ010000015.1:0-1708 GCA_035534915.1 Candidatus Dormiibacterota bacterium | reverse complement strand
CGAGATGGTGCTGCGCAGGGCTCTCGACGAGGCCGGACGCATGCCTAAGAGGGCCAGGCCCATTCCCAAGCGCGGCCGGCCACCGGCCGCTCGGAGGGTTAGCCTTGAAGTGGGCTTGAAGTGACGTGGCGCGCCCAGAGGTGTGGGAATTCACCACATAGTGGACAGATGTCTCGGGACATAGTGGACACCCTCAAGGGGAGGGTGCAGCTATGGGCCTGGAGCGATATGTGGTGGACGCGGTCGTACTGGAACAGCGGAGCCCGCGAGAGATCGCCAGAATCCATGGCATCTCCAAGAGCTGGGTCTATGAGTTGCTGGCCCGCTTTCGCGAAGGTGGGTACGAGGCGCTAAGCCCCCGGTCCCGTCGCCCTCGCTCGTGTTCGCACCAGGTTGACCCTGCGCTGCGAGCCGCCATCGTCCAGCTGCGCCGGGAACTTGAGGAGGCTGGCCACGACTCCGGAGCGGCCACCATCGCCCACCACCTGGCCCTGGCCTTCGACCACGTGCCTGCGGTGGCCACCATCTGGCGCATCCTCTCCCGCGAAGGGCTGATCGCCCCTCAGCCCAAGAAGCGGCCTCGTTCCTCGTTCATCCGCTTCGAGGCCGACCTGCCCAACCAGATGTGGCAGAGCGACACCACCCACTGGCACCTTGCCGATGGTCGTGATGTTGAAATCCTCAACTACCTCGACGACCACTCCCGGCTGCTCCTCGCCTGCAACGCTTTCAGAACCGTAAAAGGGGCCGACGTGGTGGAGAGCTTCCACCGTGCCGGCGCCACTCATGGCTACCCTGCCTCCCTGCTCACCGACAACGGTGCCGTGTTCAGCGGCAAGTCCCGCGGCGGCAAGGTCCTGCTCGAGTCCGAGCTGGAACGTCTGGGGATCGTCTTCAAGCACTCCACCCCCTACCACCCACAAACCTGCGGCAAGGTGGAGCGCTTCCACCAAACCTTGAAGCGCTTTCTGGGCAAACAGCCACCAGCGCCGACGCGGGCCGTGCTGCAGCTCCAGCTGGACACATTCCGCGGCTATTACAACCAGCACCGACCTCACCGCGCCCTGGCCGGCCGAACCCCGCTCACCGCCTTCCACGCCCGTCTGAAGGCCCGGCCCGAGGGACTAGACGCAGCGGTCCACTACCGCGTCCGGCACGACCGGGTCGACAGCCATGGCCGGGTCACCCTCCGTTACCTCAGCCGCCTCCGCCACATCTGCCTGGGGCAGGCCCACGCCGGGATGCCCGTCCGCCTGCTGGTGGCCAACAAGCACGTCCGGGTGATCCGCGAGGACGGGTCGCTGCTCCGCGAGCTAGTCCTCGACCCTGCCCGCGATTACCAACCCCTGGGAACCCCCTCCGGGCGCCCTAGAGTTGTCCACGATGACGTGAGACATGTGTCCACGATGTCCTGAGACACGACAGTGGCGGAGGGAGAGGGATTCGAACCCCCGGAAGCGTTGCCGCCTCAGCGGTTTTCAAAACCGCCGCAGTTCGACGACTCCGCCGGGACCCCCACGCCAGGAACGGCGCCCGCCCCTATCGGCGGCCGAAGCCAGACGAGTGCTCCTGCCTAAGGTTCACGGCATGAATCTGTGCTTACCGACATAGGTCTGAAGTCGCTCCAGGGCAGCCAGAATAGCCTGCCGGTCTCCCCCGAATTGATGCAACAAAGGAAAGTCGTCCCGCTGCACCTGATCCAGAGTCA
>DATLQZ010000014.1:0-24216 GCA_035534915.1 Candidatus Dormiibacterota bacterium | reverse complement strand
ATTAGATCTCCCACCGGGTTAACCGGGTAAGACCCCAGGTAGACCACCTGGTTGATAGGCCGCGGGTGTAAGAGCAGCAATGCTTTGAGCTGAGCGGTACTAATCGGTCGAGGGCTTGACCACTCTCTGCCACACTGTTCGCGGGCGTCCCTTGAGGTGTCGCTCGGGTGGCTATGCGCTCCTACTGCGCTCTGTCTGAGTCGGCTTGCCGACGCTGGGCCCGTGAAGTGGTGCCCGCGAGCAGGTCATTACATTGCGACAAGAGATCCGGTGACGATAGCGACGGGGAAACACCTGTTCCCATTCCGAACACAGAAGTTAAGCCCGTCAGCGCCGATGGTACTGCCCTGGAGACGGGGTGGGAGAGTAGGTCATCGCCGGGTCTCTTTTTTTATGGCGAAATCTATACGCGCGGGGCGACCAAGGCATTGATCGCGGCGGCGAAAGTCAGCTGCCTGGCGAGGCCTCATTTAGTCGCGAGAGCGGTGTGTTCCGCCCGACGCGGGCGTTGGTCTTGGCTGGATGAGAGCGGGCCCCGCAGGGCGAACGCCATGAGCAGGACCACGGGAGCAGAGTTCGGATCCGTGCTCAGCCCCGAGAGAACGCCACCCAGTGCCTGGCCGAATACCCAGAACCCGATAGTCGAGATCACTCCGACGATGATGGCGGGACGTCGAAGGCGCGGGATCCATACCGCGGTGGCCAGCCCGAGCTCCCAGACGGCGAGGGCAAGGCTGAGCCCGAGTCCGTGGGCGTAGGCGAAACGCGCCCACTGATAGTCCAGGTGTGCGAGCACCGGCGGCTGGAGTTGCGCCGCCGTCTGGAAGTTGTAGGCGAGGACCGCTCCCGGGGGGTAGCGAAAAGGAATGTGGAGCAAGGCGCCCAGGACCCAGAAGGCCGACCACGCGCTCCGCCAGCGAGTCTGGTCATGACCGATGGCACCCGCGCCGACCGATGGTGCCGTGCTCGGCCAGAGCAGGGCGGCCAGGGTCAGGTATAAAATGGCGGACCCGGGGGCTCCGAACTCAATCATCGCGGTCCCGGTCGCCATGAATCCTAGACCCTGGCCGAAGACCCACACCACCAGCGCCCAGGCCATCGAACCCACCAGAGCCGGCCGGACCGTCGCGGGTATTAGCAAGCCGACCCCGAGGGAAAGCTGAATGGCGGCGATGGCCAGGAGGAGGAGGTGCAGGTGGCTCGCCTCCAGGGAGGCGGCGCTATACAGGAAGCGCTCCAACCACCCCGGTTGGTACATTAGCGCCGCGTTGTAGATCACGTCGCCCGCGACGGACCGAGTGAACATGCTAGGTTGCAGTTGCAGGGCCGCGTCGAGGATCCAGAGGGCCGCCAAGCCCCAGCGCAAGGCGGCGTTACCGGCGGGGAGTGGTGGGCGACGGGGTCCGGCCACCGGATCAGAGCTGGGCACTTATCCGGGCCTCATCAGCTCCATCCTCGGGAAACATGCGCCACATGTACCAGCCCGCCACGACGACCATGAGGATGTTGTCGAAGGCGAACATCAGCATCCCGCCAATCCGCTGATCTTGCACGGCTGAGATCCCCAGCAGAATTGAGCGGTGAACGTAATAAAGGTAGATGGGGTGGGGGATTAGGGCTATCGTCAGCCCCACCACCACGGCGGGAAGCGCTCCCACGCTGAGGTAGGCGACCTCCCCCAACGGACTGAGGTTCCAGCGCTCGCTGGGCCGGTGGATCAGGACGGCCCACCAGAACAGCAGGCCCACCGCGATGAAGCTCAGATGCTGCGCGACATGCACCAGCGGGTGGGTCAGGGCGTAGTTAAAAAACGGGGGCCAGTGCCATCCGACCAGAACCACGAAGTAAGCCGGTCCCGCGAAAAATGGAGAGACCACAACCCGCAAGACCCGCCCAATTTGCGCTCGCAAAAGGGCGTCTATAGTAGCCCCCGGGAGCCCGACCGTCATCAGCGGTGGTGCGACCATTGCCAGCACCAGATGCTGTGCCATGTGGATGCTGAACAGGTAGTGGTCGCCGACAATGTCGATGGCCGACTCTAGCGCGACGAAGATGATCAGCACGCCGGCCATCCAAGCCAGCGCTCGGCGGTCGCGCTGGGCTCCGGGGAACCAGCGGTAGGCGACCATCGCAACGGCGCACCCCACCCAGACGGAAGGGTCGAACTGCCACACGGTCGCCCAGTGGAGGAAGTTCACTTTGTGGGGTCACGGATCGGCTCAGGCACCGAGCTACGATGTGCAAGGAGTCTGGCGGTCGAGCATCTAGGCACGGATCCAGTATCGCGCCCTCGGGAGTTGCCTGATCTGAGCCCGACGGCTGCCGATCTGCGGCGAACCTCACCGGCTCGCCGTGGCTCAAATAGGTGAGGTCAATGGGCCGAGGCGTTCGGCAGTTCGAGCCAGCCTACGCTGGTCGGTATCCATGGCCGCCCGCAGCTGGCCGCAGGCGGCTGTGGCCCGGTCCCCGCGCGAAAATCGAATCGTTGCCCGTGGCCCCACCGCCGCCGCGAACTGGCGGCAAAGGTCAGGGCTAGGAGCTCGTAGTGGGCTTGCCGGAATCGGGTTCATGGGGATCAGGTTGACATGGCCGCGGACAGTTGCGGCTAGTTGACGGAGTTCGGCGGCATCCTCTGGGCCATCATTGACGCCCGCGATCAGGACGTACTCGAGGCTCACCCTGCGTCCTGTCCGACTCGAAAAGCGAGTTCCGGCCGCGATGAGCTCAGCGATCGGGTAACGCCGGTTAAGTGGCACCAGCCGATCTCGGACGGAGTCGGTGGAAGCGTGGAGGGAGATCGCCAGTCGAATCGGGAGGCCCTCGTTGGCGAGTTGATCCATCTCGGGGATCAGCCCGCTGGTAGAGACCACCACGCGCCGAGGCGAGATGCCCCACTCCTGAAGGAGGCGGACCGACCTGACGACCTGGGCGTAGTTCTGCAGCGGCTCGCCCATTCCCATGTAGACCACGTTGGTTGGGGGTCCCAGGCCCACAGATCCCCATCGGCGAGCCGCTTCCAGCACCTGGTCCACAATCTCGCCCGCAGTCAGATTGCGTCGCAGCCCCAGCTGCCCGGTTGCGCAAAAGGCGCACCCTATCGCGCAGCCAACCTGCGAACTGACGCAGACGGTCTGCCGCCCCCTGATTGCGGTGGATCCCAGGTGCCGAATCATGACCGTCTCGGCCTCCTGACCGTCGCTTGCTCGAAGGAGAAGTTTCTCCGTGAGCCCACGGTCGGCGATGGTGGAGGCGATCACCTCCAGCGTCGTCCACCTTAGTTCAGACTCCAGCACAGAGCGCAGCTTGGCTGGAAGGTTGGCGGCTCCTTCAAAGCCAGTGGCCGTGCCCCTCCAGGCGTGAACGCGGAGCTGATCGGCTCGGTATCTCGCCTGCCCAAGTTCGACCATGAACTCGCGCAGCGCGGACTGACTGGCCCCACTCAGGCTGGGTTTGTCAGTCACGGACTGCCTCTGAGCAGACCGAGGAACTCCGCGCGGGTTCGGGGGTCCCGTCGGAAGACCCCGGTCATGCAACTGGTGACCGTGCGGCTCTCCGGCTGCCCCACTCCCCGCATCATCATGCAGAGGTGGTCGGCCTCGAGGACGACCGCCACCCCCTTGGGCTGCAGGTGGCTCTGGATAGCGTTGGCGATCTCACTGGTCAGCCGCTCCTGTACCTGCAGGCGTCGGGAGAAGGCATCGACTATCCGCGGCAGTTTGCTGAGGCCAACCACCCTGCCGTCTGGGATGTACGCGACCTGAGCGGTCCCGAAGAATGGCAGGAGATGATGCTCGCAGAGGCTGTAAAACCTGATGTCCCGCACCAGGACCATCTCGTCGTAGGATTCTGGGAATACCGCGTTCGCCATCAGGTCGGCCACATCGGCGCGGTACCCGCTGGTCAACTGCACCAGGCTCTCGACAACGCGTCCTGGGGTCGACTGCAGCCCCTCGCGGTCGGGAGACTCGCCGACCAAGCGCAGCAGGGTCCGCACCGCCTCCCACGACTGTTCAGTCGCAGGAGAGGGGGACGGCTTGGCAGGCGCCAACCCAGTTTCGGCGTTCATTCCATTGTCCACTGGTCGGGATTGTCTCAGTTCCCGGCCGAGGGCTGGTTGTTGCTTGAGTTGGGCGCGCCCGTCAGCTGCCAAAGCCGACCAGCCGCCGCGGTGGCCTGCTGCAAACAGGCTGGGATGCCCACTCCGTCATACGCGGCCCCGGTCAGAACCACCCGGTTGCGCAGGCCGGACACTTTGGCATCGATCTCGCTCCGCCAGCCGAGCTGTCCCGAGCGGTACTGAGGCAGTGCGGGGCGCCACCTTTGCACCAACGCGTTGTCGGGCCGGAGATCGATAGGAACCATCTGGCGCAAGCTGTTGTGGACCGCGCTGATGATGGTGGTGTCATCCATTCCCAGGATTCCCTCATCCTGGGCGCTTCCAACCGACACTCGTATCAGGACCAGTCCCGGCTGCTTAAGGTGGGGCCATTTTTGGTCCATGAAGGTGCACGCCGTGACGACCCTGCGCGTGGACCTGGGTACCAAAAACCCGCTGCCGATGGAGTGCGCTCGAAGGGCCCGCTCTTGGTAGGACAGGGTGACGGTCGCTACCGACGACCACTCCTGTCGCCGCAGCTCCGACTGCAGGTCGCCGGAAAGCTCCGAGACCAGCTCCGCGGCCTGCGGGGCTGGGAGCGCCAGCGCCACCCCATCAAATTCCTCTGATGGACGCCCTGCGAAGGCGAGGCTAACCCGCCCCTCCTGGGCCGGGTGGATCCCGGTCACCCGAGAGCTCAGCTGAACAGTGCCCGGCGGGAGGTCTGTGGCCAGGGCCGAAACGAGTTGGCCGAGCCCACCGCGCAAGGAGATGAAGGTCGGTCTATCCGGGGAGGTCGGCGTTGGTGCCGTGGGCACCCCACGGCGAAGGCCTCGGAGCAGACTGGGGTCTCGGTCCAGAGCCTGAAGAAGCTGCGGAGCGGCTGCGCCGATGCTGAGTTGGGTCGCGGCGCCTGCATACACGCCGCCTAGAAGTGGGTCCACCAATCTGGTGAAGACGGCGGCACCCACACGCTTCCTTAGGAAGGGACCCAGCGGGCCGTCCGGATCTGGTCTGCGGTGCCTCAACCACGGTTCGAGCCCGGCTCGCAGAGCGCCGGGCACTCCGATGGCCCGTGCCACATCGAAAGTCCACGGATGAGGTGGAACCCCCAGTGCGGAGCCTTTCGGGATGGGGACCAGCCGCTTGCCATTCCAGATGGCGGCGGAAGTTGTGCCCGGTTGCACCGTCTGCTCTTCCAGTCCTAGTTCGGACAGCAAGGCCCACGTCTCCTGAGATCGCGCTAAGAGGCTCTCCGCTCCGAGATCCACGACAGACCCTTGGAAGTTCTCGGTTCGAATCCGGCCTCCGAGTCTCGCCTCACTCTCGAACAAGGACACCTCAGCGGGCTTTCCGGATGCGGTGGCTAGTCGGATAAGTGCACGCGCCGTCCCCAGGCCGGAGACACCGCCGCCGATCACAGCCAGTCGAACGGGAAGCTCCCTCAAGATGGCGGGTGAATCGCCCGAATGACCAGGTCTGCAAGCACCTCTGTCAGGAAGCTGGGGTCGGCGTTCGGCATGGGGGTTCTGGCGATCGACACGTCCAACTTGGCGGCCTCCTGCTGGGCTTCCACATCCAGGTCGAACAGGACCTCCAGGTGGTCGGCCACAAAACCGCAGGCACAGACGATGAAATCCCGGCGACCCCGCGACACCTCGTCCCGCACCACCTCCAACAGCTCCGGGCCCAACCACGGCTCCTCTGCGGACTGGGCGACGCTCTGCCACCCTGTGGTCCAGTGGCGGAGGTCGAGGGCCCCCGCCACCGCCGCCGCCGTCTCACCCAGCTGATCGGGGTAGGGATCTCCCATGTCACGAAGGCGGGCCGGCAGACTGTGGGCGGTGAAGATCACCAGGGCGTTGGCGGCGCGGTCTTGGCCCATCTGCTCAAGCAGCTTTTGGACCTGTCGGGCCAGCCACGCCACATATCCGGGGTGGAGATGCCAGTCTTCTATGAACTCGATCTCGAGTGCCCGGCCACCGTCTGCCGCTGCTCGCTGAACCCTTTCGACATAGCCGGCAATGCTCATGACCGAGTAGTGGGGAGCCAGCACCAGGGCGATGGTCCTCTTCACCCCTCTCTCCCACAGCTCGGCCACCGCCTCTTCCAGAAAAGGGTGGTTGTGCTTCATGCCGATCACGACGTCCCATGAAGGGCCGACCTCGGCCCGGAGGATCTCTTGCAGGCCCTGGGCCTGAGCGTTTGTGATCTCCGTCAGCGGCGAGTGCCCGCCGATCGCCGCGTAGCGGCTCTCCAACGCCTCCACCGCCTCCGCAGTTGGTGTCCGGCCCCCTCGCATGTGCGTGTAGTAAGGCAGAATGTCCGCCCTATCCTGAGGGCTGCCGTACGCCATGAGGAGCACAGCGTTGGTGGGGGAGTCGGCGCGGGGCGCGCTGCTCGAAGCGCTGTTCAATTGCGGATACCTCGTTCCGGATACCGGGCCGATACTTCGTCTCCCAGTCTCAACTCTATCGGACTCGGTGCGCCCATGGCGCTTGCTACAGTAGGCTCCGCCGTGAGGAGGACTGTGATCTGACCGAGCAAACAGCGGCCCCAGCGGTGAGGCCTGCCGTCGGCGCCCCGGGCGAGCAGTTGCTCGAAGGAGCGCTCACGGTGATAGGCGCCGCTGCCGAGAGTCGAGTTTCTCAGCTACGGAATCTGCCTGCGGAGCTGCCGCTAGCCCTTTTCTCCGCCATGGCCCGACTCCGGGCGTTCGACGAGCGGGCGGTGATCCTGCAGCGGCAGGGAGTGATCGGTACCTACCCGACCTACTTCGGCGAGGAGGCGGTGCAGGCGGCGAGCGTGCTGGCGCTCCGCCCCGAGGACTGGCTGTTCCCCACGTACAGGCAAACTGCGGCAGTAACCCTAAGAGGGTGCCCGCCAGCGGTGCCGCTGCTCCTGTGGCGCGGCCACCCGGGAGGCTGGCATGACGTGATGCGATACCGGGTGGCGCCGATCTGCGTGCCGATAGCCACCAATTACCCTCATGCGGTCGGGGCGGCGTGGGGCGCCAAACTCAAGGGTGAGCCGCTGGTCGCGCTCGCGTACGGCGGGGACGGGTCGACCTCAGCGGGTGAGTTTCACGAAGCCTGCAATCTGGCGGCGGTCGTTGGTGCACCGGTGATCTTCCTCGTGACCAACAACCAGTGGGCGATCAGCACGCCCATCACCAAGCAGACACGCGTCACCAGGCTGGCGGACAAGGCGATTGCCTACGGGATTCCGGGGATAAGGGTCGACGGCTTTGACGTTTTTGCCCTGTTTCAGGCGGTCACGGAGGCGGCTGACCGGGCTCGCCGAGGCATGGGGCCGACCCTGATTGAGGCCGTCTGCTACCGCTTGGGGCCGCATGGGACCGCCGATGAACCATCGATGTACCGAGACCAGGCCCGGAGCAGCCTTTGGGCAGCGATGGAGCCGCTCGGACGCACGGCGGCTGCGCTGATCGAGGCGGGACTCGCCACCGGACCGCAGCTGGATCAGATCCGCCAGAGCTCAGCCGAGGCGCTTCTGGACGTGGCCGACAGGCTGGCCGCCACCCCTTTGCCCACCATCGAGGAGATTGCGGACACCGTTCATCTCCGGACCCCTTGGTCGCTCAGCCCGGATCGACTGCGCGAACCCGCCTGGGTTGGCCACGAGTAGGTCCGAGGGCATGCAGTTGAACATGGTTGAGGCCATCGGGAGAGCTTTGGGACAGATTCTCCATGAGGACCCGATGGCGGTCCTCATGGGAGAAGACATCGGGGTCAACGGAGGTGTCTTTCGCACGACCGCAGGACTCCAGGAGCGGTTTGGCGAAGATCGCGTCGTGGACACTCCGTTGGCCGAGGCCGGATTTGTGGGCGCTGCGATCGGTATGTGCCTGGTGGGGTTGCACCCCATCGTCGAGATCCAGTTCGACGCCTTTGTGTATCCCGCGCTCCAACAGCTCTTCGACCACGCCGGCCGTTTCCGGTGGAGGACAAAGGGTGCTTATGGGCTACCGATGGTCATCCGTCTGCCGTATGGCGGCGGGACCAAGGCACCAGAGTTACATTCGGACTCCCCGGAGACCATCTTCAGCCACATGCCCGGGCTGCGAGTCGTGATTCCCTCCGACCCCAGTAGTGCCGGGGAGCTGCTGCTGGCAGCCGCCAGCTGCGGGGATCCGGTCGTCTTCATGGAGCCGAAGCGTCTGTACCGGCGCGGTCGTCACGAGGTGGCGGAGACGTTTGCCTCCGGCGACTTGGAGAAGGCGGTGGTAGTTCGGGATGGGGCAGAGCTGGCGCTCATCTCCTACGGAGCGATGGTGGAGGTGGCGGAAGCGGCCGCTGAGGAGCTGGCCCGGGATGGCATCTCAACCAGGGTCGTAGACCTCAGAAGCATCTACCCACTGGATAGAGACGAGCTGCTCAGGGCCGCCCAGGAGACCGGTCGCGTTGTGGTCGTGCAGGAGGCTCCACGGCATTGCGGAGTCGCCGCTGAGATCGCGGCGCTGCTCCAGGAGGAGGCTGCAGACTCCATGTTGGCACCGACCCTCCGCGTCACCGGCATGGATATGCCCTTTCCTCTCTTTCAGAGTGAGGACGAGATGCTGCCATCGGTAACCCGGGTGGTGGCTGCCGCTCGGGCAGCCTTGAACTACTGAGGGGTGGATCCTATGCCCGAGTTCCGACTGCCAGACCTCGGCGAAGGCGTCACCGAAGGGGAGGTGGTGGAGTGGAGGGTCTCCGAGGGAGGTCCGGTCTCCAGGGACCAGATTCTGCTGGTGGTGGGGACCGACAAGGCGACGGTGGAGATACCATCCCCCTTTGAGGGCACAGTCGATGCCATTCTCGCCGCTGCCGGGGCACGGGTCGAGGTCGGCCAGGTCCTGATTCGAGTGCGGACCTCCGCTGAGGAGGAGGCGCCACGAACGATTGCCCAGGTCACGCCCTCACCCGCGGCAGAGCTATCAGCCCCCCGACCCAAGCAGAGTTCAGTCACCGCGACCCGAGCAGCGGCACTGCCCGCGGTGCGAAGGGCGGCGGCCGCTCTTGGTCTAAATCTGGAGGAGATAGCCGGCAGCGGCCCGGGAGGCCGCGTCGGGCTTGCGGATCTCGCCCCCAAGGGTCGGCGCGTAGCACTGCGTGGTGCCAGTCGGGTCATGGCGCAGAGGATGGCCGACGCCCATCGGCACGTGCCGCAGGTCACAGTGGTGTTGGAATGCGACATGGGGGCGCTCGAAGCGACCGTGGCGCGATTGACGTCTGAGGGTAGCCAAAGGGTCTCAATTCTTGGGCTGGTCACCCTGGCGACTGTTGACGGCTTGCGCGCGGAGCCTGTTTTCAACGCCGCCCTGGACGAGGAGAGACTGGAGGTCGCCTACTCCGACGCCATCCACATCGGAATTGCGGTCCAGACAAACGATGGGCTCAAGGTCGCTACGGTCAGGGACTGTCACCAGCTCAGCTCGTCTAATCTCCAGATGGAGTTGGATCGACTGGTAGTGGCTGCACGCAGCGGAGCGCTGTCGCCGGCGGAGCTCACCGGCGCCACCTTCACAATCTCAAGCGGTGGACGCTTGGGCGGACTGATGGCGACCCCCCTGGTCAACTGGCCGAACCTTGCGACCCTCGGCATCCATCAGATCGAGGACCGTCCGGTGGTGCGGCATGGGGAGATCGTAGTGGGACGGTGCGCCAACCTATCGCTCTCCTTCGATCATCGGGTGATCGACGGCATGACGGCCGCTGGGTTCCTCTACGCGCTGCGGGATCGACTGGTGGAGCCGGACCGCCTCATCTCCTAGCTGCCGCAGGCGGTGCCACCACCGTCTCCAGTTATCCACAATAGGTTGGTGCCGAGACCGGGAGTTGAACCCGGACGAGCTTGCGCTCACTGCCCCCTCAAAGCAGCGTGTCTACCATTTCACCACCTCGGCGCTCGCCTGATGTTACCGGGAAGCTCCTCCCTGGTCCACTGCCCTGCGCAGCGACCAGCTGCCTGGCCGCCACTCCACGTAGTCGTCGACTGCTCAGCGGAGTGGCTTTGGAGCTGAGGTGCGATTCCACCCGGGCCGTGATACGCTGTTTTTGTCTTCGGGGCAGGGTGAAAATCCCGACCGGCGGTTACAGCCCGCGAGCGAGGCCCCTGCTATGGGGCCGAGCAGGATCTGGTGCAATTCCGGAGCCGACAGTCAGAGACGGCAGACCCAACGGGTCGGTCTCGAGTCTGGATGGGAGAAGGCGACCGCGAGCGGCCACGCTCTCGGATTGGCTCCCTGGCCCCAGCGCAGGGAGGTCGAGCATGGAAGCAGCGGCGGGACCCGGGAAGGGGGGTTGGATGATGCGCGCCCTGGAGTTGGCCGCGCTTGCAGACTACGAGACATCCCCCAATCCGATGGTCGGGGCCGTGGTCCTGAACGACGGGGCCGTGGTCGGCGAGGGCTACCACCGCAGGGCAGGGGAGGCCCATGCCGAGGTGGTCGCTCTCGAGCAAGCCGGTGAGCGGGCGCGTGGGGCTCAGCTCTGGGTCACTCTCGAGCCCTGTTGCACCACGGGGAGGACAGGTCCCTGCGTGGAGCGCATCCTGGAGTCAGGAGTCTCGGCGGTGCACGTCGCGATGGCGGACCCGAACCCCTCGGTGGACGGTCGCGGGATCGCCGCGCTCAGGTCGGCGGGGGTGGACGTTACCGTCGGCGAGAACGCAGCTGAGGCGGCTCACCTGATCGAGGCATACGCGGTGTGGGTCCGTACTGGCATTCCATTCGTCACTGTGAAGGTGGCCATGAGCTTGGATGGAAAGGTAGCGACCGCGGGCGGGCAATCCCAATGGATCACTTCGGAAGAGGCCAGGGCGGACGGGCACCGGCTGCGGCACAGCCACGACGCCATCATGGTGGGGTCCGGTACGGTACTGCGCGATGACCCCACCCTGACCGCTCGGTACGGATTTGAGCGCGGGCGCCAGCCGCTGCGAGTGGTCCTCGACGGTCGCCTCCGCACACCCGCTCACGCCAAGCTGTTTCAGGAACGGTCGCTCCCGGTTTTGGTCGCGACCGCGGCTCCGGCCGACCCGGTCCTGAGGAAGTCGCTGGAGGCGGCCGGGGCGGAGGTGCTGGAGTTCGAAGCTCGGGGCGGCCGGCCGGCGCTGCGATCGGTTCTGAGAAACCTCGGCAGGAGAGATGTGATCAGCGTGCTGGTGGAGGGGGGCCCGACTCTCCTGTCCTCCCTTCAGGAAGAGCGGGTTGGCAATCGGGTGGTTTCCTTCATCGCCCCAGCAATCCTCGGGGGGCGCGGCGCCCCGAGTCCTTTTGGCGGAGCGGGGGTGGTTGGGCTCGACGATGCCTGGCGTCTCAGGTGGACAGGGGCTGTGTCAGTGGGGCCGGACCTTCGGCTCACCGCGGAGGTTTGAGGTGTTTTCGGGAATAGTTTCGGAGCGGGGCAGAGTCGAGTCAGCGCCGTCTGCAGGGACGGAGCGGCTAGCCATCTCCCATCGGCGGGGATGGTCGGAGCTGCGGGTGGGTGACAGCGTAGCCGTCAACGGCTGCTGTCTCACCGTCGTGGAGGTGGGTGACGGCAGCATGGCCGTGGAGGTTATCCCCGAGACGTTGCGGCGCACCACGCTGGGGTCCCTGGTCCAGGGGGACCCCGTGAACCTCGAGGCGGCCCTGCAGCTCCGGTCAGCGGTTGGGGGTCACCTGGTCAGCGGACACGTCGACGCCACCGGAGAGGTGCTGGAGCTGCGTCCCGAGGGGAACGCCGTCTGGCTCGGATTGGCGGTTCCGACAGCCGTAAGCCGCTACTGCGTGCCTCAGGGCTCGATCGCGATCGACGGCTGCTCTCTCACGCTGGTTAGCGTCCGGGATCTGGAGGATAGGTCGGCGGTGGTCGAGGTCTCGCTGATCCCCCACACCGTGGCGGCGACGATCGCCGGCGGCTACCGTACTGGCTCGAAGGTGAATCTGGAGGCGGATCAGGTTGCCAAGCTGGTGGAACGGCTCCTCGCCCCCTTCCAAATGTCCGCCCCCGCCGGCGCCCCGACCGCAGTTGGGAAGTTGGGCTGAGATGACACTCGCCACCGTCGAGGAGGCCATTCGCCAGTTTGGCGGCGGAGGCTTCGTCATCATCATCGACGACGAGGATCGGGAGAACGAGGGTGACCTCTGCGTCTCGGCGGAGTCCGTCACCCAAGAACAGGTCAACTTCATGATGACCGAAGCTCGCGGTCTAATCTGCGTGGCGATGGAGGGCTCACGGCTGGATGAGCTGGAGCTTCCCCCGATGATGCAGGAGAACACCTCCAGATACCACACCGCCTTCTCGGTCTCGGTAGACCATGCCGGCCCTGCGGTGACGACCGGCATCAGCGCCGGAGATCGAGCGGTAACCATCCGGGCCCTCGCTGACAAGGAGTTCAAAGCCGGTGACTTTGTGCGCCCGGGGCATGTCTTCCCGCTGCGAGCCCAACCCGGCGGGGTTCTGGTGCGCGCCGGCCACACGGAGGCGGTTGTCGACCTGGCCGGAATGGCGGGGCTGAGCGCTGCTGGCGTCCTCTGCGAGATCGCCAGCGGCGATGGCAGCATGGCTAGACGGCCCGAGCTGGAGGCCTTTGCCGAGCGACATCACATTCCGATCATCACGATCACGGAGCTGATCTTTCGCCGACGCCAGCAGGAGCAGCTGCTGGACCGAGGCCCAGAAACGAAGATCCCTACGGCGGGCGCGAGCTGGACCGCCGTAGGCTTCTCGGACCGGATCACGGGGGCGGTTCACCTCGCGCTGTTTTTGGGGATCCTCCCATTACCGGAGCCGGTTCTGGTCCGGGTTCACAGCGAGTGCCTGACGGGGGATGTGTTCGGATCTCAGCGCTGTGACTGCCAGGCACAACTCCACCAGGCGATGCGCCAGATTGAAGGGGAGGGGTCCGGTCTCATCGTCTACTTGCGCCAGGAGGGTCGAGGGATCGGACTGATGGACAAGTTGAGGGCTTACGCCCTGCAGGACCAGGGACTGGACACGGTGGAGGCGAACCTACGCCTGGGATTGCCGGCCGACAGCCGCGACTACCAGATCGGCAGCCAGATCATCTCAGCGCTGGGAGTCGTTCGCATGCGTGTGATGAGCAACAACCCCCGCAAGTACTACGGCCTGCGGGGCCATGGCTTGGAGATAGTTGAGCGGGTGCCTATTGAGGTTGCCCCTAACCTGCACAATGCCCGGTATCTCAAGACCAAGAAGGAAAAGATGGGTCATCTCTTGGGCGAGGCCGGCGCTGGGGAGATTTGATGCGAGAAATCCACGGGACCTTGGACGGCAGCGGCTTGCAGGTCTGTCTGGTGGCGGCCCGGTTCAACGAGACAGTGGTCACTCGGCTGGTTGACGGGGCACTACGCGCGATGCGTCAGCACGGGGTCGCCGAGGACCATCTGGAGCTCATCTGGGTTCCCGGCGCCTTCGAGATCGCCGTGGCGGCGGCGGAGCGCCTCCAGCAGGGCGGCATTGATGCCCTGGTCGCGTTGGGAGCTGTCATCCGTGGTGAGACTCCCCACTTCGAGTACGTCGCCTCCGCAGCGGCTGCGGGGGTGGCGGAACTTGGTGTCAAACATCGAGTGGCGACCGGGTTCGGGGTGCTGACCGTGAACACCGTGGACCAAGCTACCGAGCGAGCCGGGGGCAAGCTTGGGAACAAGGGTTGGGAAGCCGCCACCAGTGCGCTGGAACTCGCCTCGGTCCTACGTCAGCTGCGGTCGGACCGGTAGATCAGGCGGACTTGGTGCTCGTGCGCAGACAGCGGGTACAGATGCGCATCCGCTGCGCCACCCCGCCACCCTTGGGGGCGATGCGGGCGGTCACCAGGTTGGGCATGAAGCGGCGCTTGGTATGGACCTTGGAGTGGCTGACGTTATTGCCCGCCACTGGGCCCTTGCCGCATATCTCGCACCGCTTAGCCATGACAACCTCAACTGACTGATGATGGATGGGAAGGCGATGATGCCCACCCGAAGTATGATTCCGGCCGCAGTTTACCAGCCGAGACCGATGGAGGCGCCAGCACAAACTTGAGCTCACCTGCCGCTTGGGAGGAATCCGCCTCGTGCCAGCTAACCGCTCGCTCCTGACAACCCATCCCCTGGGGTCGGTCGAGCTCGCCCCGGGTGTGGTATCAGCGCTTGCGGCGCGGGTGGCCGGGGACTGCTATGGAGTCGCCGGGATGGCTGGCCGGGGGCTGCGGGATGGCATCGCCGAGCTCCTGAACCGGGAGAATGTCGAGCGCGGCATTGAGCTGCGCATCGAAGATGACGGAATCGCGGTGGAGCTTTTCGTCGTGGTGGAACACGGAGTGCGCATTCTGGAGGTCGCCCACAACCTGATGAGCGCGGTCAACTACAGCCTGGGGCATCACCTCGGGGTTCGGGTCTTGGAGGTGAACGTGAACGTCCAGGGGATAAAGACTCCTGAGGTCATGACCGATGAGTCGTAGGGCTTCCGCTCCCGCCGCCGCCGTCACCCCGGCGGCGATCAGCGGGGCGGGCTTGCGTCACGGGCTTCAAAGAGCGGTCGGGCGTCTTGCCCAGCAGCGCGACCGGATCAACGACCTCAATGTTTTCCCCGTTCCCGACGGCGACACGGGGACCAACATGCACCTCACCCTGGAGGCCGCGTTGGCTGAGGCCAGCCAACTCCCGCCGGAAGCCCCGTTGTCCAAGGTGTCGGAAGCCGCCGCCCACGGATCGCTGATGGGGGCCAGAGGTAACTCCGGAGTGATCCTGTCGCAGGTGCTGAGGGGGGTGGCCGCCGGTTGTTCCGGGGCGACGGAGATGGGTCCGGACGTTTTGGCTCGCGCGCTCGATGAGGGTTCCAAGGCGGCCTACCGGGCAGTGAAGCGCCCGGTCGATGGCACCATTCTCTCCGTCGTTCGAGATGCCGCCGCTGCTGCCGACACCGCCGCCGAGCAAGACGGCGCAGGGGTGGGCGAAGTCCTCCAGGCGGCCGTCGCGGAAGCGTGGGCCGCGGTGGAGCGGAGCCGTGAGCAGCTGGACGTCCTACGCGAGGCGGGCGTTGTCGATGCCGGCGGGTTCGGGCTGGCGGTGATCCTATCCGCCTTGGCGGAGGCGTTGGGCGGACCGGAAGCCTGGCCGGAAGCGGCGCTGGTCGGACTCAGCCCCCTGCACGAGCGGGAGGAGCCGGAGACTTTGGCGATGGCCGGCATGCTGGCGACGACTATCCCTCACGGGGGCTTCGGCTATTGCACGGAGTTCAGCTTGGTTGGTGCCGACCTCGAGCCGCTGGCGGTCAGGGCCCAGCTCGGGAGTGAGGCTGACGATGACTCGGCTCTGGTGGTTGGGGACCCCGGCCTGCTGCACATCCACATCCACACTCAGGAGCCCTGGCAGGTGCTGACCAAGGCGGCCGAGATGGGTCTGATAGAGCGATTGAAGGTCGAGGATATGACCGCTCAACACCGCGAGGCCAGACATCGGGCGGGCGCCGGCGGGAGGGACCGACGGCTGGCTCTTGGGGTGATCCTGGTCGCCCCCGGGTTCGGCTTCCACCAACTTCTGCTGGGGCTGGGGGCTGCGGCGGTGGTGGAGGGGGGACAGGGGATGAATCCGTCGACCGAGGACCTTCTGAGGGGCATGGAGGAGGCGCAGGCGAACCAGATCATCCTGCTGCCCAACAACCCCAACCTGGTCCTCGGCGCCGAGCAGGCGGCGAGGATCAGCCGCCGCGAAGTAGCGGTAGTGCCCTCTAGGAACCTTCCCCAGGGAATCTCGGCGTTGCTCGCGTTCGACCCTGAGGCTCCGATCGAGGTGAACCGCCAGCGCATGGTACGGGCGATGACCGAGGTGCATGCCATCGAGGTCACCGAGGCGGTACGAGACAGCACCTTCGACCAAGGCTTGGTGCACAAAGGTGATGTCATCGCACTTCTGGACGGCGAGCTGGTGGTGGCTGGCGAGGAGCTTCACGACGTCGTGGTGCGGGCATTGGATAGGCTGCCGAAGGGCTCAGTCGAGGTCGTGACCCTGTACCGCGGAGCTCGAGTGCAGCTCGACGACGCGGAGCGGCTGGAGCAGCGCATCCGGAGCCGCTTCCCCACTCTTGAGGTGGAACGGCACGACGGCGGCCAGGCGATCTATCCATACATCATCTCGGCGGAGTGACCACATGGTCATCAGGGTCGTCACCGATAGCACATGCGACCTGCCCGAGGCGGTCCGAAAGGATTCCGCGATCGTCACCGTGCCGCTGCGGCTCCACTTCCAAGACGAGGTGTTCCGGGACCGGGTGGACATCGACGATGCTGAGTTCGTCCGCAGGCTGACCACCGGCAGAGTACCCCCGAGCACCTCCCAGCCGCCTCCGGGTGACTTCGAGGCCGTCTATCGACAGCTTCTTCAGGAGGGGGCCGACCAAATCATCTCCATCCACATCGCGGCTGCGCTGAGTGGCACCGTGAGCTCGGCCACGATCGCCGCTCAGGCTGTCGCCCCTGACCAGATACATATCGTCGACAGTCGCACCGTGAGCTTGGGCACTGGCTTCCTGGTTCTGGAGGCGGTGGCTCGAGCTGAGCGAGGAGACACTCCCGAGGAGATAGTCGCCCATCTGGCGACCATGCCCTTCCGGGTGGGGATCATCTGCTTGCTCGACACCCTGCGGTACCTGCTCCTGGGCGGCCGCATCGGGAAGGTGCGGGCGATGCTCGGGACGGCGCTGGCGATCAAGCCGCTGATCGGATTGGGCCCGGACGGGTCAGTGGTACCGCTGGGAAGGGTGCGCAGCAGGGCTGCGGGAGTGCGGCGCCTGTCCGAACTGCTGGCAGAGCACCGCCCGATCGAGCGCTGTGGCGTCATCTACGTGGGCAGCCCGGATGAGGGTTTGGCGCTCGCCGAAGCGACTCGCCGGACCTATCCCGGCGTGGATGTCATCGCCGATCACTGCAGCCCTGTGCTCAGCACTCACACCGGACCGGACACCATTGCCTACTGCTACCTTGAGGCCGCCCGTTAGCGGCCCGGCTCCAAGACCGGCAGGGAAAGGGGGCCGTTCTAGCGCAGTCGTGACGGTTGCCTCTTTGGAAACCCCGCTAGGGGAGCTTCCCCGGATATCGCCGGAGAGACTGCACGGGCTCCATCGCCTGGGGTTGAACACGGTGATGGACCTCCTAAGGCACTTCCCCCGTCGGTATGACGATCAGCGCGAGCGAGTGACGTTGTCGGAGCTGGTGACGGGCACCCCGGCCACCGTTGAGGTGACGGTGGCCGAGCTCCACCCGAGGCGGGCCCGCTATCGGAGGATGGAACTGCTCGAGGCGGAGGTTCACGACGACTCCGCGACCGCTGAGGTGATCTGGTTCAATCAGCCGTACCTGCGCCACATCCTGCACCAAGGCGACCGGATAACCCTTCACGGCAAGGCGGTGCGGACTAGGCGTGGCGGCATCAAGCTCCAGAACCCGGAGATGGAGCGGGAGCAAAGGGGAGTCGCCCAGTCCAAGGTTGGAGTCTTGGTGCCAACCTATCCCGAGACCGCCCGGGTGACCTCGCGCTGGCTGCGGGCTCGAATTGCCGAGCTGCTGCCTCTGGCGGGGGGGGCGGCCGAGACGTTGCCCCGATTCGTTCGCCAGCCGCAGGGCCTCATGCCTCTCGGCGCCGCTCTGCAGCAGATGCACTTTCCCGAGGACCACGACCAGCTCGACCAAGCCAAGCTGCGCTTTGGCTTTGAGGAACTCTTCTTCCCCCAGCTGGCGGCTCTGCTGGCGCGTAGACAGCGGCTGTCCAAGGTCGGCACCAGGAGCCCCTACGACGTTGCCCTGGCGCGAGAGTTCGTCGCAGCCCTGCCATTCCGCCTGACGGAGGCCCAGCGGCGGGCGGCGCACGAGATACTCATCGACCTGGACCGCCCCGCGCCGATGAACCGTCTGCTCCAGGGTGATGTGGGGTCCGGGAAGACCGTGGTGGCGGCGATGGCGGCCAGGATGGCGATAGCGGCGGGACATCAGGTGGTCCTGATGGCTCCGACTGAAATCCTTGCCCGCCAGCACCAAGAGACGATGCGGGAACTGCTCTCACCCTTCGGAATATGGCCCCGCCTGCTGGTCGGGAGCACCCGGGTCGCGCAGCGCCGCGAGATCCTGGGGGGGTTGGCGGCCGGGGCCGACAAGTTGGTTGTGGGGACTCACTCTCTCATTGAGGACGAGGTTCGGCTGCCCCAGCTCGGTCTGTGCATCGTGGACGAGCAGCACCGCTTCGGGGTGGCGCAGCGGCTGCGCCTTCGGGACAAATCGGAGTCCAACCCCGACTTCCTGTCCATGACAGCGACCCCAATTCCGCGTTCTTTGAGTCTGACCCTGTACGGTGACCTCGACGTCAGCCAGATCCGGGAGCTACCGCCAAACAGGCATCCGGTCAAGACACTAGTGGTTGAGCCCTCCGGTAGGGAGGACGCTTACGATTTCATTCGCTCGGAGATCAAGCGTGGGAGGCAGGGGTTCATCATTTGTCCCCTCATCGAGGACTCTCCCGGACTGGAGGTCAGGTCGGCCACCGCCGAGTACGAGAGACTCAGTCAGGAGGTTCTGCCCGAGCTGCGACTGGTCCTGCTTCATGGGCGTCTGGCTGCGCGTGAGAAGGCCGAAAGGATGGCGGCGTTTGCCAGGCACGAGTTCGATCTTTTGGTGGCGACCAGCGTGATCGAGGTCGGCGTCGACGTTCCTAACGCGACGGTGATTGGGATCGAGGGCGCGGACCGCTTCGGACTGGCGCAATTGCACCAGTTTCGGGGCCGGGTGGGGCGGGGAGAGTACGAGTCGCACTGCTTACTGTTCGCGGACGAAGAGGATCCCGCTGCGCGGCGACGCCTCCAGGCGCTAATCGACCACCAGGATGGCTTCGAGCTTGCCGAGGTCGACCTCCGTCTCAGAGGCTCGGGTGATCCCTATGGCCTGGTTCAACACGGTTTCCCGGAGATGCGGGTGGGGGACCTGCTGGACGACGGCCTTCGCGAAAGGGCTCGGTCGGCTGCCGAGCTGGTGCTGGCCTCCGACCCGAACCTGCGCGACCGGACTCTGCGGACAGGCATCCGGGGGTATCAGGTGGTCTTCGAATTCGACTGACCGCTTAGTGGTGGGAGCCGGGCAATCTCCCGGCCCGCCATGTCGACTGGTAGCGAGGCTCATCTCGCCGCGTCAGCCGCGGGCCATGCGATAGTTGCCGCAGTGAGCTCGCGCAGTCGGTCGTCGGAGATGGCGGGACGCCAACGCTCTGGGCCCGGGGCCCGGCTGACCGGGGGAGAGGCCTGCGGGCGCAAGTTGCTGACTGTAGCCGGAGATGGGCTTCGAGCTTCAACCGGAGTGGTCCGGGCCGCCTGCTTCAACATCCTCGGCGAGTCGGTGATGGGAGCCAACGTCGCTGACCTGTTCGCGGGCGCGGGAAGTCTCGGGCTCGAGGCGCTGTCGCGGGGAGCTTCGAGAGCCACTTTCGTGGAGCTCCGCCGGGACCGAGCCGCGGTGATTCAGCAGAACGTGGACATGCTGGGCTACAGCGGGAGCTCCGAGGTCGTCGTGGCTGACGTGATCCCCTGGCTCAGGGCTTCGGCCCCGCGGCTCACGGAGGTCTCGTTGCTGCTGATGGACCCCCCATACCTGGCCCAGGGGCCAGCGTTGTGCACCGCCGCTCTCGCGCGGCTGGGGGCGCTGGCGGGACAGGAGATGTCCTGGCAGCCAACGGTGGTCGTGGAACATCTGCGTCGATTCCCGCTCCCGGAGGTGGCCGGAGCGCTAAATTGCGTGCGTCACGCTAATTACGGAAGCACCCAGCTCTCCTTCTACCGGAGGCAGTCATGACAGTCGCCGTGTATCCCGGAAGCTTTGACCCCATCCACAACGGGCATCTGGACGTCATCGCTCGCGCCAGCGAGATCTTCGACCGAGTGGTGGTGGGGGTCCTTGATAACTCCGTGAAGTCCTGTCTTTTCTCCGCCGATGAGAGGGCCCGGCTGGTTCGCGGGAGCCTATCGCCGTCCAGCGGGGTGGAGGTGGTCCATTTCTCTGGGCTGGCGGTTGGTTTCGCAATCTCGCAAGGGGCCGCAGTCATCGTGAGAGGTTTGCGCGCGGTCTCCGATCTCGACAGTGAGTTCCAGATGTCGCTCATGAATCGTCGTCTCGAGCCGAGGGTCCACACTGTGTTCCTCACCACTGGCTTTTCGAACGTCTATCTGAGCTCGTCTTTGATCAAGGACGTTTGCGCCCACGGCGGGAGTATCACCGGTCTGGTTTCGCCCGTTGTCGAGGAGGCACTTCGAGGGCGATTGGATCCAGCCCAATCTGAGGAGGCACGATGAGCGACATTTCCGACGAGTACGACCCGGACCCTGAGCCGGTTTCGATCATTGACCTCCTGGATCGTCTGGAGGCTCTCGTCAATCAGAGCCGACGAGTTCCCCTGACCCCCAACATCGTGGTCAACGAGGAGGAAATCCTCGATGTCTTGGATCAGATTCGAGTCGGAATGCCAGAGGAGATCAAGGAGGCTCGAATGGTCCTGGAGACCCGGGAGTCGCGCCTTCGGGAGGCTCAGGAGCAGGCCGAGCAGATCGTCATGGCGGCACAGGATCGTGCTGAGAGGCTCACCGACGATCACGAGGTGAAGCGTCGCGCCACCACCGAGGCAGATGACATTCTGACCGATGCCAGGGAGCGGAGTCGGAAGATGCGCCGGGACGCTGACGACTACGCGCGGGAGCGAATGGAGGAGTTGGAGACTCAACTGTCCACCGCCCTCAACCAGGTTCGCCGGGGATTGGAGACCCTGGAGGCGGGGCGCGAGGGGTCCGGGGCGGACAAGCCAAAGGGTAGAGGGAGGCGGCGCTGAGAGGCGAGGAGGCTGGGCCTGATAGACTCCGATCTCGTTATGGCTCTTCCCAAGGAACGAATTCCCAAAGCACGTCGAGACCGGCGCCGATCGCACTTGGCGCTCTCGGCACCGACGCTGGCCCCGTGCCCGCGCTGCCGACAGCCACGCCGCCCCCACAACGTGTGCGCCAACTGCGGGCACTACAAGGGGCGCGAGGTCATCGCGACTGAGTAACCGCCCGTCTCGGCGGGGGGGCGGCTGACTGGAATGGCAGGGAAACGGGGCTTGGCGCTGCTGTTCCCTGGGCAGGGGGCACAGTCGGTTGGTATGGGCCGTGCTCTTATCGCCGGTGACTATTCCTCGGAGTTGCTGGCGGTCGCCCTCAGCGCCGGGCTTGACCTGCCCTCCCTGCTGGTCGACGGAGATGCGGAAGCTCTGAGGCCCACACAGGTGGCTCAGCCCGCCCTTTACTACACCGGTGTGGCGCTGGGAAGGGTGCTTCTCGCGGAGGGGGTGCTGCCGGAGTTTGCAGCTGGCCACAGTCTCGGGGAGTACTGTGCGCTGGCGGTTGCTGGGGCAATTGACGCCGAGCTGGGGATGAGCCTGGTGTTGGAGCGGGGCCGCCTGATGGCAGGGGCTGCCGACGGAACCATGGCTGCGGTTCTGGGCCTCAGCAGCGATGTTCTGGAGCCGATCTGCGAGGGAGTTTCTACCTCCGGACAAATCTGTGTAGTGGCAAACGACAACTGCCCCGGGCAGCTGGTGATATCGGGCACCAGAGATGGTGTCGAGCGTGCTGGTGCTGCGGCTCGGGCCGCGGGGGCCCGCAGGATAGTACCCCTCAACGTTGGAGGGGCATTCCACTCGCCGCTGATGGCGGCGGCGGCGGCTGCGTTTGCCGCGGTTCTGACTGAGGTTGAGATCAGCGACCCACTATTTCCGGTGGCCTGTGGGGCGACTGGTGCGCTCACCCAATCCGCCGCTGGGATCAGAGAGGGACTGACCCGTCAACTGGACAGTCCGGTGCTGTGGACCCAGGCTGTTCAGGCGATGATCCAATCCGGAGCCGGTCGCTTTGTGGAGTGTGGCCCGGGCAACACGCTGGCCTCACTGGTGCGACGGATCGCGACAGGAGTCGAGGTCATTGGGATCGACTCTCCCGAGGCGGCGTTGGCATCGGCCCCTCGACTGCGGAGCTGCGGAGAGCAGCAGTGAGTGATTGCAGCGCCGATGGCGACCAGCAGGCCCTTACAATGGCGGTCAGCTTGCCCTGGCAGACCCAAATCTCCGAACGTTGTCCACTGCCTGCTGCAGAGCGGCGATGAGGTCCTTCGTTCGCCGTCTGGTAGGTGCGGGCGGATCTGTGGAACCCACCATAAGAGAAGTGGCGGACATCACTGAGCCGGGGGCCGCGGAAGCACCAAAGGCGCAGGGCGCGGTGGGGGCTCCAGGCCTTACCGTATTGCCCGGCGAGCGAATCAGTGGCACCGGCCCGCGCGATCAGAACGACTCTTTAATCCAACGTCAAGGCACGCAGCAACCAACCGACGAGCGCTCGGCGCCGGGAGCTTCAGCTGCGTTAGGTAGCGGCAATCAGACGGCCACAAGCCGTCCCACGAGGGGTAGAGATGGCAGACACGACCTGGGAAGGGTTTCAGGGGATAGTGGTCGAGCAGCTCGGAGTGGAGCTGGATCAGGTGACTCCAGCGGCGAACTTCGTGGAGGACCTGAACGCGGACTCGCTGGATCTGGTGGAGCTGATCATGGCCTTCGAGGAGGCGTACGGGATGGAAATCCCGGACGAGGACGCGGAGAAGATTCAGACGGTGGGTCAGGCCTGGGATTACGTGAAGGAGCACCTGGACCTGGCCAGCTGACCCAGGTCCCGCCTCCCCCCGCCCGTCGTCGCCGTTCCAAGGCGACCGCTGAGGAGCTGGTGGAGCAGGAGCGCGAGGCCGAGTCCAGACTTGACCAGCTTCAGGATCGCCTGGGCTTGGTGTTCAAGCGTCGGGAGCTGCTACGGGAAGCGATGACCCACACCTCGTGGATCAATGAGCGCGGGGATCTGGGGCGGGACAACGAGCGGCTGGAGTACCTGGGCGACGCCGTCTTGGAGTTGGTGGCGGGCGAGTACCTGTTCAGCCGCTTCCCCAACTACGATGAGGGCCAGCTGACTCAGATGAGGTCCTCATTGGTCAGCACGGTTGCGCTGGCACGATTGGGCGAGCAGCTCCAGCTTGGGGAGACTCTCCGGCTGGGCAGAGGAGCCACCAAGTCGGGAGCCAGGCGCCTGACGTCGCTTCATGCCAACGCCTTTGAGGCGCTGGTCGGTGCCATCTTCCTGGACCACGGGTACCGGCGCGCCGGCCGAGTTTTCCTCTCCCGGATAGGGGACCTGAGCGCCTGGACGGACCCCAATTTCAAGGGGCGGCTGCAGGCGCTTGCCCAGGAGCGCTTCGGATTCCCCCCGCAGTATCGGACCACCGTCGCGCCGGGGGACCCTCGGTCGCGCCAGTACCTCTCGCAGGTTTCGGTTGAAGGCCAGCCCCAACTGGGTGAGGGCATGGGGGGTACCAAGCAGGCTGCGGAGCAGGCTGCGGCTCGAGCCGCCATCGATCTTTTGGTAGCCCCAGTTTCCAAGAAGCGTCGTCGACGCAGCCGGTCCACCGACTCCTCTGGCCCCAGGGTGGAGCAGACCTCTCAGCCTTCGGCTACAGGGGTGTCTGCCCCGGCAGTGAGCGTGGTGGCACTTCCGGAGCGTCTCGGCAGCGTAGCCTCCGGGACGGGAACTCCACCGCCAGCGACGGTAGCGCCGCCATCATCAGGGGACAAGAGCGTCGGCCTGATCGGACCGCCCACCGCTAAGCGGCGCCGGCGCCGGTCTACCAAGTCGCCTCCTGCTCCCTTGACGGATGTTGGTCCAGCGCCTTATGTCTCCGCGGTCCCGGTCACCGTCCTGGAGCCAATCGCCGATGAAAACACCCATCCCGAGCAGGTTGCTGCACCTTCCAGACGCCGGCGTCGTCGTTCTCCAAAGCCCAGCGCGACTGACGTACCGACGCCTAACCACGACGCTCAGACCCTGGAGGCAGCGGTTCCCACGTTGGCGGAGTCTTCGCCCACACCCATTCCCTCGGAGGAGGGGGGAACGGCTCGGCGACGCACCCACCGCGGGCATCGAGGGGGCCGTCGGCGTTCCGGGAGAGCCGCTACCCCTGAGACATGAGGGTCAGTCGACTACAGGTGCATGGTTTCAAGAGCTTTGCCAGCCCGGCCTCACTGGAGTTCGGGGCTG
>DATLQZ010000013.1:0-7851 GCA_035534915.1 Candidatus Dormiibacterota bacterium | reverse complement strand
CGCGTACTAAGAGGAGCGGGTTGCCTGGAACCCTTCACCCGCCCTCGATCCCTATTGCGGGCAAGATTACGGACTCGAGGCCAGTTTGTGAAGGGGCTTGACAAATCTGGATCTCGGTGAATGGGGCTCCAAGCGGTATATTCGGCCCTAGCTGATGGATGAAATTGGTCCTCTGGCAGACCCCGATCAGGACTTCGAGCGGCTGGCGTCCTCCCTCAGGGCAGACTCCAGTGACCTCAGCACCTTCCTGGAGGTGCTGGCATCCAAGTTCGAAGGTGCTCTTCCGGGGCGAGCCCGGGTTGACTACCAGGGCGGCGGCATGTTGCGCCGTACCAAGAGCGTCCGAAGGATTCAGGTGGAGCTGGGCGACAATCACTTCGAGCTCGTGAGCGAGCGAGGCGGGGTGGTCGCCAAGCGCACCAAGGTGGTCAGGGGCATAACCCTGAAGAGCGACCTGCTGAGTCTGGACGGCTGGGTTGCGGAGCTGACCGCTGCCCTGGTCCGGCAGGGCCAGGAAAGCTCTGCGGATCGGCAGGCGCTGGAGCGTCTGCTAGGCTGACCCCAGTGCGCTTCTTCCGCGGCGGAGGCGGAGCCGGGACTGGACCAACCCCGGAGCAGCTGGCTCGCGCTGAGCGCAGCCGGCAGATGGTCGAGGCAGGGGGGATCCCCCTCGAAGCACAGGAGCGGATCCAGCGGCAGTCAGAGTCGCGTGGAGCCTACACATCTGACCTATCGGTCGACGAGCTCGCTGCTCTTCGAGCGGTCGGCTATAGGCCTCTGGCCATGGTGCTGGGCAGCTCGCTCTACCGGATGGGGTGGATCTCGACCGGGTACAACGGCATGGGCGGTGGCTTCTACGGAATGAACTTCGGAGCGATGGAGCCCCAGGAGAACACCGGCCTCACTTCCGCGTTGAGGGAGGCTCGCGAGCGGGCCATCCGCCGGCTGATGCTAGAAGCCCAGGGCCTCGGTGCGGAGGGGGTGGTCGGCGTCCGGCTGCGGATCAACCGCTGGGAGTGGGCGACCGGGATGGCGGAGTTCACCGTGATTGGAACAGCTGTCGCCAAGGACGGCCACCAGCGGCAGGGTCGACCTTTCACCTCCACTCTGAGCGGGCAGGACATGTCCAAACTGCTGGCCTCCGGCTATGAGCCGGTGAGTCTCGTGATGGGCGCGAGCGCCTATCAGGCGGTCGCCTTCTTCGGCGGTGGAATGGGCAGGATGGGAGGGATCGGGGTCTCGGCCTGGAGCAACCAGGAGGTGACCAGCTACAGCCTTGCCTTACACCGGGCGCAGGATCACGGCCGTCGCCGACTGGCGCAGGAGGCGGCGGAGGTAGGGGCGAGCGGGGTGGTCGGAGTGGAGATCGAGTCGCACATCCTGGAGTTCCCGACGGGATCGGAGACGGTCGGCGGGCGGATAGTGGAGTGGGTGATCCTGGGAACGGCGGTGTCGCCACTGACGAACCCTCCCCCGCTCAGCCGGCCGAAGATGGTTATACCCCTACGCCCATGAAGGAGGCAAGCAGATGACCGACCAACCGGCTGTCAGTCAGCCAGGTCAGCCCGAGATCCCTCAGGACGCGATGAACCGGCTCCGCGAGATGCGTGGGACGGAGGGGCATCGCAAGCTCTTCACCAGCGACCTCTCCATCTCCGAGTTCCTGTTGGTCAAGGAGGCCGGGTTCGAACCGGTTGGGCTGGTGGTGGGCAGTTCGATCTACCACATCGGCCTTCAGCTTGCCAACTATGGGCAGAACCAGGAGCTGCAGGTCCTGAGCCAGGCGATGTACCAGGCTCGGGAGCTGGCGATGAGCAGGATGGAGGAGGAGGCGGACGTGCTCGGAGCCGACGGCATCGTCGGGGTACGGCTGGACATCAACCGCTACGAGTGGGGCCAGGGGCTGGCCGAGTTCATGGCGGTTGGGACGGCGGTGCGCAGTCAACAGGGGACGATGAAGACCCCCAAGGGCAAGCCCTTCACCTCCGATCTCTCTGGCCAGGACTTCTGGACCCTGCTGCAGGCGGGCTACGCTCCGCTGGCGCTGGTGATGGGTTCCTGCGTCTACCACGTAGCCCACCAGGGGTTGGGTCAGTGGATGAGAAAGATGGGCCAAAACCAGGAGATGCCGAACTTCACGCAGGCGCTCTATGACGCGCGGGAGCTAGCCATGGAGCGGATGCAGACCGAGGCGGAGGAGGTCTCCGCGGAGGGTATCGTCGGGGCTCAGATCAAGGAGAACAACCACGGTTGGGGAAGCCACGTCATCGAGTTCTTCGCGGTGGGCACTGCGGTCCGGCCCACCAAGGCGGACCATAAGATAGCTCCTCCCCAGATGGTGCTCTCCCTGGATCAGTAGCGATGACGCCGGGTCCGGGCGCACCGGAGTCCTCTTCTCCCCTCGCGCTGCTCTACGACCCCATCTTCCTTGGCCACGACAGCTGGGGGCACCCGGAGTCCGCCGATCGGCTGCGGGCGATCACAGCTGGCCTACGGCGCGATCCTCGTCTCAAGGAGGGCTGGTGGAGGAGTGCCTCACGCGCCAAGGAGGAGGACCTGCTGCTGGTGCACTCGGCTGCACATGTCGAGTTCATCCGGCAGTTTGCCATGCAGGGCGGCGGGTGGATCGACTCCGACACCTACTGCACCCCGTCCTCGTATGAGATTGGGCTGGATGCGGCTGGGGCGGCGATTGCCGCCACGGAGCTCGCCTGTGGCAGCCCCGCCGTGCCCGCGTTCGCGTTGGTGCGCCCGCCCGGCCATCACGCGACTCCCGACCAGGCTATGGGCTTCTGCCTGTTCAACAATGTAGCCGTCGCTGCTCGCCGCGCGCAGCGGCGGCTGGGGGTGGAGCGGATCGCCATAGTCGACCTGGACGTCCATCACGGCAACGGAACTCAGGACACCTTTTGGACAGACTCCGATGTCCTCTACTGCTCGCTGCACCAATACCCGCTGTATCCGGGGACGGGAAGAGCCGCCGAAAAAGGAGACGGGGCAGGGTTCGATAAGACTCTGAACCTTCCGCTTCCGCCCGGAACCGGAGACGCCATGTGGCTTGATGCGCTCGACCGGGAGGTGGTGCCGAAGGTGCGCGAACATTCCCCGCAGTTGATCTTGGTCAGCTGCGGCTTCGACGCTCTAGCGACAGATCCCTTGGCCAACCTTGAGCTCGACTGGCGAGCGTACGCCGCGGCGCTGGCACACCTGACGGAGCTGGCAGCTGAGCTCTGCACAGGTCGGATCGCGACCGTATTGGAGGGGGGCTACGATCTGGAGCAGATGCCGGTGGCGGCCACTGCCTGTGCGCTAGCCATGGCCGGGCTGCCGACCACTCCGGCGTGGTTGGGGGGGGCCGCCGACTGATCAGGTAGCCAGCACGGCGGGGAGGACTTGGCTGATAGGGGCCCGAATCACCGCGGCTGCCAACCGGTCATAGCGGGTCGCTTCCTGGTTCACGATCACCAGCTTGGCGCCTCCTGCCAGAGCCACAGCCGGCAACTCCGCGGCCGGGAAGACCTGGAGTCTGGTTCCTACGGTCAGGAGCACCTCACAGGAGTGGGCGGCAGCCTGCGCGCGCTCGATCGCCTCCGCCGGGAGGCGCTGGCCGAAGGAGATCGCGGCGGACTTGAGGATTCCACCACAGACCTGGCAGGACGGGTCGTCGTCGCCCGCCCTCACTCGCTCCAACACCTCAGCCATGGGGCCGACCGTGTCACAGCTGAGACAGCGGTACTCGCGGAGCGACCCGTGGAGCTCGACCAACTTGTCGACAGAGGTACCGGCCGCCAAGTGCAGACCGTCCACGTTCTGTGTGACCAGCAGTTGGAGTCGACCGCGATGCTCCAGATCCACCAGCGCCCGGTGGCCGGAGTTGGGCTGAGCTGGGGCAGCGGTCGACTGCGCCCGCAACCGCCAGGTTTCCACCCTCGCCTGGCGGCTGCCCAGGTAGTGGGACAGGGTGCTCAGCTTGGCGGCGCTCGGGTCTCTGGTCCAAAGCCCCTGCGGTCCGCGAAAGTCGGAGATTCCCGAGTCGGTGGAGATACCGGCACCGGTCAGCACGCAGACCGAGGCAGCCCGAGACAGCAAGTCGAGCGCCACTGCAAATGAGTCCCTGCCAGCAGCGAGGCGCTCTCCTGCCCCACCCCTCTTGGTCCCTTCCGATGACCCAGAGGGGTGAGGCAGCAGTTTCCCGCCCCAAAGGTTCATGTTGATTCGCCTTGATGATTCCAAAGGAGTGCCGACCGAGTCACCCGGCGAGGCCGTGGTGGTGACGCGGCGCCTCTCCGTCCTCTACCAGCAACCGGCTGCGACTCGCTCCGCCGCTCAACCCGGGCTCTTGCGGACCTCAACTTTTCCATCCGGTGTGGTCCTGGACTCGAAGGTTGGCAGCGCCACACTCGCCGGGCCGTGGGTGACATCTCCGGACCGCAAGTCGAAGCGTGACCCGTGCCAAGGGCAGATGACCTCCCCGCCTCGCACCTCCCCCTCTTGAAGTGGACCCCCGGCGTGCGAACAGACCGCGGCCACCGCGCATACCTTTCCTCCGACTCTGGCCAGGAGAATGTCTGCTCCTGCTCTGTGGCGCTGCAGCAGGGTCCCGGGCTCAAGCTCCTCCGAAGACGCGATCTCCGTCCACTCGGTCGGTCCACCGATCCAGGCGTTGCGATTGACCTGGGTGCCCAAGCGGAATACCAGCTCGCCGCCGAGGAAGGCTCCGGTGACCGCTAGCAGGAAGGCGCCCAGTGAGAGCGGACGGGCCTGGCGGCGGAATCCTCCCAGCCGCATCAGAAGGGAGGTGCCGAAGAGGCTCAGCGCCGCCGTGTTCAGGAGGGCGTGGGCCAGCCCCATCCGGCGTTCGGGGCCGTACGAGTCCTGCCAGTCGGCCACCCCGGACGCCGCAGCGGCCAGCCCTGAGAGGCATCCGGCCCCAATGAGGAGGTCCGCAGCTCGGCCGAGTTCGCCGCCACGGCCGCGGTCGGCCACATCGAGGAGGGTGCTGCAGCTCCAGGCGCCGATCGGGAGGTCCGTCAGCGCAGGGTGGAGGGGATGTCCCAACATCCGCCCGTTGAGAAGGTCCTTGACCTGGTCAGCCGCCGGTCCGCCGGCCGCGAGTCCCCGCCCGACCAACTTCTGTAGTGAGTCCGCGACCGGGTCCAGGAAGCCAAGTCTCTCCAAAATTTGCTCGACGGCGATTGGCCTCATGAAGTCACCTCCCCCGGGGAAACCCCGGCTGCACCGAAAATCGCCTCTGGCTCACGGAAAATAGCCTAATGCTGGTGGTGATTCTGGAGTCAGACCGAGATTACGCCGACCTCGCCGGGCACCTGCTCGACCAGCTCCAGGGGCTGGAATCAGTTGTGGCGACAACTCCCGAGCAGCTATGGCAGAGAATCCGCAGCGATCCCCCGGCCGCCATTTTCGCCGATCGGACGCTGCTGCGAGGGGTGACCGGTGTGGAGTCGGTGCGCAGCATGTCGACGGCGCCGCTGGTCATCGCCAGCCCTGAACTTCAAGAGGCGGCCGCCCTGATGGAGGCCGGCGCCGACTACGTCCTGCCCAAACCGTATCCTCCGGCGATTCTGAAGGCGACGTTCAAGGCGATCCTGCGCCGTCGCCAGGCCGAACGCCGTGGCGCCGGGCGGGTCATCGAGGTGGGTCCGCTGCTGGTCGAACCCTCCCGTCGATCCGCTCGCCTCGACGGGCGACGTCATCTGTTGAGCCCCAGGGAGGCGGATCTGCTGGAGTATCTGGCGGCGAACTCGGGGTTGGTCCTATCCCGACGCCAGATAATCGATGAAGCCTGGGGCGGCGATCCCACCGCCACCGCCGCCGCGGTCACGATGTGCGTCCACCGTCTCCGCCGCAAGCTCGAAGCGGACCCAAGGCGGCCCCAGCTGCTCTGCACCAGCCGCAACGGAGGCTACACCTTGCGCGCGACCTCAATTCCGCCGGGTCAGCTGTCGTGAACACCGGGCAGCACTTTGGCAAGGGCACGGTCTTGGTGACCGGTGGATCCGGGTTCGTCGGAAAGGCGGTCGTCAGGTCCCTCCTAGCCAGCGGGTACCGGCCGCGGATCCTGGCGCGCGACCCAGCCCGGGTCTCCGCCGCGGCTCCGGTCGAGGTCGCGCCCGGCGACATCAATGACGGGGACTCCCTCGAAAGCGCCACGCGAGGGTGCCACGCGGTGATCCATTGCGCCGCCGACTACCGGCTGGCGCTGGTGTCGGGCGATGCCTCGGGCATGATCCGCACCAACGTGGGCGGGACCCTCAACGTGCTTTCCGCCGCTCGGCGGGTCGGGGTGCGGCGGGTGGTCCACTGCAGCACCGTCGGCACTCTCGCCTTTGACAGGGCCGGAAAGCTCTGCACCGAGGTGGACCTGGCGGTGGACGCGGCTAAGTTGGCTGGACCGTACAAGCGGTCCAAGTGGGCAGCCGAACAACTCGCCCTTGGTTGGAGGGAGCCCGAAGTGGTGGTCGTCCAACCAAGCACCCCAGTTGGTGCCGGTGACCTGCGCCCGACCCCTACTGGGGCCACCATCCGAGACTTTCTCCAAGGCAAGATCCCGGCCGTCATCGAGACCGGACTCAATGTGGTAGACGTCGAGGCCGTGGGTGCTGGACATGTGCTGGCGCTGGAGCGGGGGACGCCCGGCAGGAGTTACATCCTCGGGGACCAGAACGTGACCCTCGAACAGCTGCTACGGCGTATCGGGGCTTTGGCCGGCGTCGTCCCTCCGCACTGGCGGATTCCACTGGGGGCCGCCTATCTGGCGGCCATCGCCGCTGAGATGGCGGGGAGGCTGACTCGCCGTCCGCCCGCGATTTCGCTGACCTCGGTCAGGATGGCCGCGCATCCGATGTGGGTCGACTCCACCCGCGCCAGGAGGGAGTTGGGATGGTCCCCGGGGAATCTCGATCGGGCGCTGCGAGATGCCGTATCTGAGTTCTCTCATTCGGCTAATCTCGAGACAGCCTGACTTGCCCCACTGGCTCTTGCCGCTGGCGGGGCGCTGGTACTCCTTCCTACCCTGGCTGGTGGTCGCCACCATCAGTTGGAGGCGCTGCGGATGGCGCCGGGCTGCTCTCCTGCTGGTTGGGGGATGGGCGATTGCGTTTGCGGCGGAGTTGGGATCAACCGCTGGGCCAGGAGTCCCATTCGGCGTCTACCACTACCGTTCGGCCGGGCTCGCAAGCGACTGGCGCATTCTCGGGGTCCCGCTCTTTGACAGCCTGAGCTTCACCTGGCTCGCCTTCTGTGTCTACATCCTGCTCGGCTATTTGGGGTCCCGCGGCTACCGCAGAGTCCTCCTGGGAGCGGTCGCCATGGTGGCCCTCGATGTCGTGGTCGACCCGGTCGCGCTGAGAGGGGAGCAGTGGTTCTTGGGTTCGATCTATGCGTATCCCCCAGGGAGCGGGGTCTGGTTTGGAGTGTCCTTCCTCAACTACATCGGTTGGCTGGTGGTGGGGGTCTTGCTCCAGCTCTGGGTCCGCGCCTGCCTAGGGGACATTCGAGGGGGCGGGAAGGTCGTCATTGCCGTCAGTGGAGCGCTGCTCCTGGGAGTCTTCTTGCAGAGCACCATCCTGGCAGTGCTGCTCGGGGTGGCGCCAGCCGCGCTCGCCTCCGCCGGGCTCGTGATCGTATTGGGGGTCGTCGCTTGGTGGAGCAGGCCGCGAGGGGCGGACTTCCCCAGCTCCCCCCTGATCCTTGCCTGCGCGCTGAGCTCAGAGGGCAGAGCCGCCAGAGCCGCTCTGCCCGGGCCATGGCTGCGGTCGCCGGGTCGCGGACTGGCTAGGTGGCGCCACGCCACCCAAGCGGTCGAGGTGTGGGAGACAGGCATGGGTCCGG
>DATLQZ010000012.1:0-18813 GCA_035534915.1 Candidatus Dormiibacterota bacterium | reverse complement strand
GGGCAGCAGGGAGTCGAGGTCGGCCACGGCTCGGTACAGGTAGGACTGCAACACCGCTCCGACATTGTCAAAACCACGCTCGCGGAGACGACGATAGAGGCGCAGCGTGGGGTCGACTCGCACCGACTCTTCCATATCTATTCGCATGAACATTCCGAGGCTGCGGGCCACCTCCAACAGGTGTGCCATGTTGCGCTCGGCGAGCTCCTCGTCGATGGCCAACCCCAGCAGGGTCAGCTTGATGGCGACGTTGGCGTTGAGGTTTTCCGAGGCCAACCGCTGCAGCAGTTCCTCGTAGTCGCCCACCGCTCCCTGCGCGTCAGCCTCGGTGGCCACCGCCTCCCCAAGCTCGGTGGCGTTGCACTTGAAGCCCTGCTGGTTCAGCTGTCGGATCACCTGCACGCACTCGCTCAGGCTCTCGCCAGCCACGAATCGGGAGGCCCCCAGGCGCATGCCGTAGCGGTTCATGAAGCCCTCGGTCGCTCGGTTCTGAGCGGCCGCCAGGATGGCAGTTCGGGCGGCGGAGTTAAATGATGGCACGGGAGCGGACCTCCTCCAGAGTTATGTTAGCGGTCATCAATCAGCAGTCCTTATGAAGGGCGCCGCAGACGAGGGCCGGGCGCCAATTCGGCCGTCGACGACTTTGGGGTTCCGCCGTTGCGCGGAGATCCCCCCTCGGACGACGGCCGGCTCGAAAGCCTGTAAGCAAGCGCGCACTGCCAGCTCAAAAGCGCACCGGGGAGAGGGCAGCCGGCGGCTGGATCGCTGGCCGGCTCTCCAGGAGCTCAGCGACCATCTCCCCGGTGGCAGGACCTAGCGTGACCCCCAGCATGGCGTGCGCTGTGGCGATGACGATATTGGCGTCCGGCGTCGGCTTACCGATGACGGGAAGCCCGTCCGGGACCATGGGGCGCATGCCCGCCCAGGTAACTCCTTCCCCTTCCAACGCCAGCTCCGGGAGGTAGCGGCGGGACGACCGCAGCATGGCTTCAACCCGGCCCGGATTGATTGCGACGCTCTCGGTGCCCAACTCCATGGTGCCCAAGACCCGAACAGCGCCATCGTACGGCGAGATTGCCACCTTGGCTTCCGACAGGTAGAGCGCATGATTCAGGGCCGGGGATGCTGCCGGGAAGGTCACGCTGTAGCCCTTGCCGCTCCGCAGAGGGATGCGCACCCGCAGCTGGCGGGCTAGCCTGCCCGTCTCCACCCCCGCCGCGAGCACGAAAGCGTCGGCGTAGAGTCGCTCGCCTTTCTCGGTCTCGGCAAATTGGACAGCCTCTCCCCCTAACCCGAGGCGTGTCACAGAAGTCGCCGGGAGCAAGTCGACGCCGTGCTCCCTCAGCCAGGCCGCCAGGCCCTCTGTGAGCGACTCCGGACGGACGTGGCAGTCCCCAGGCGCAAGCACCCCGGTCAGCCGAGTGCGCCCGACAGCCGGTTCGGCCTCCTGCAACGCGGCACCTTCGAGCAGGACCGGCGGCGCCCCGCCCTGGTTCGCCATCCACTGCAGCTCAGCCATTTCCGCATCGGCGAGGGCCCGGCTGGAAAATAGCATCAGCACCCCGAGCTCGTGCCGCTCGAACTGCACCCCATCGGCCACCAGCGCTCTGAACCTCTCGGGAGCCGAAAGGGCCATCTCCCCCACGGCTTCCAGGCCACGCCCGTAGGCGCGGGCGTTGCAGTGGCGCGCGAAGGCCAGGAGCCAGCCCGCGAAGGATGGCTCGAGGGTGGCATGGATTCGGAGAGGACTGCCGGGACGGAGCAGCCAGCCCAGTGAATGGAGGAGTAGACCGGGAGCGGGGACCGGGCCCGACAGTGAGGGACATATCCAGCCGCCGTTTCCAGCTGAGGCGCCTTGCCCGAGGTCACCCGAGTCCACCAGGGTGACCTCGTGGCCGCGGCGGCGAAGGGAGTAGGCGCAGCACAGTCCGATCACGCCCCCACCGATGACAAGCACCGTCGCAGGAGCGCCGGCGCGGTCAGTTGTGATCACTGGGCGGGCGTGAAGGCGCTGGTCACCGCCTGCGCCAGGGGCTCCGGAAGGGTGTTCTTACAAAGCCGTCCAGCCCGCACCACCAACCGCACCCGCCGACCGTCCTCAAAGAGTCCCGGGTCGTCCCGAGGGTCGCCGTCCACCACGACTAGGTCGGCTGCCATCCGCTCGCGCAGTGCCCCGATCTCGCCATCCATGCGGAGGATCCTGGCGTTGGAAGAGGTGGCGGCGGCCACTGCCTCCAGGGGGCCGGTGACGCCGGCACGAACCGCGATTTCCCGGCCCCGTCGGCGTTGATTGGGTCCGGTCAGGTCAGACCCACAGCCAACGGTGACGCCCGCATCCACCGCCATCCTGACGGACTTGCACATCGACGGAAAGGCCGCCTCAGCGTGCGGCACCAGGTCAGGGCGGAGGGTCCGCCGCTCGTTCGGGTCCTGGTAGTGCTCCACAATCGAGAGCGTGGCGACCAGGCCGGCCCCACCAGCGTGCATGGCCCGCACCGTATCCGAGTCCAGGAACGTACCGTGCTCGAAGCACTCCACCCCGGCGTCCAGGCCCAGGCGGACCGCCTCAGCGTGATGCGCGTGGGCGGTCACGTAGGTGTGGCTGGCGCGCGCCACCGCCACCAGCGCCTCCAATTCATCCCGTGAGAACTGGACATCACCAAGCTTGTCGAAGTCAGAGGAGAAGCCGCCGCTGATCGCCACCTTGAGCTGGGCCGCCCCATCTCGAAGCGCGCTTCGCCCCGCTAGCCGCACCGCAGCCAGGCCGTCAGCCAGCACCGAGGGTTGAAGCAGACCAGGTAGGTTGCCCGACCGCCGGTCGTGAGAAAAGGCGCCCCGCCAGTCGCCGTGCCCGCCCGTCTGGCTAATGATCGGGCCGGATGGCAGGATCCGGGGACCCTCCACCAGTCCGCGCCGCACCGCATCTACCACGCCCCCGTCGAGGCCGCCGAGGTCGCGAACAGTGGTGAAGCCCTCATCCAGGGCCAGCCGGAGGTTATCGAAAATCTGAGCGGCCACCACCGCCACGGACGCGCCCGGATCGGGCGGGAATCCCACCAGTCCAAGGTGGCTATGAGCGTCGATGAGGCCAGGCAGGATTGTGAACTCCTGGAGCTCCACCAGCGGGTCGCCAAGCGCGCCGCCCCCTACGGGGCCCCGGCTGACGCGGTCGATGCGTCCGTGGCTGACCCCGACCCAGCCCGCGAAGGGCGGATCCCCACTTCCATCGAAGATGCAAGCTGAGCTAAGCCGGACCATGGGTCCCCGGCTCGCCGGTCTCAGACATCCCAGCCCACTCTCCACGGGTATGCCGCAGATGGCGCTGCATCAGGTTGTCGGCGGCGGCTCCGTCGCCACGCTCTAGCGCCTCAAGCAGGTCCACGTGGATCCGGGCAGACTCCACCAGGCGGCCCGACTCCGCCAGATGCCCGAGCCCGTAAAGGCGTGTCTGGTCGCGCAAGTTCATCACGATCTCAGTGAGCCGCGGGTTGCCCGCCCGCTGCAGCAACTCGCCGTGGAAGTGGCGGTCGGCGGAGAGGAAGGAGGATATATCCCCGCGGCGCGCTCGCTCCAAAATGGCCTCCGCGAGTTCGCGCAACTCGCTGGGGTCCCCGAGCAAATTCTGCTCGGCGACCCTGACCACTGCTGGCCTCTCGAGCATCATCCGCAAGTCCAGCAGGTTGTCGAGGTCACGGTCCGTGATGACCGGCACCCGGAAGCCCCGGTTGCGGACCACCTCCACGATACCGGTCCCAGTCAAGTCAAAGAGCGCCTCGCGGATGGGCGTGGCGGATACGCCCAGCCGAGCGGTGAAGTGCGCGACCGGATAGATCTGACCCGCCTCCACCTCTCCGGCAACGATGCTCGCCCAGATCGCGTGGCGAGCCCGGTCCCTTAGGCTGGTCGTGTCCAGCGGCGACAGTTCGGCCTCCGGCGCACCTTCGTCGGCTGCCCCCCCCTCGACCCAACCGTCTACCTCGCGCATAGTCCGACGCCAAGGCACATCCTGCTTGTCACCAATCCATCCTTTGCTAGTCAGCTGATGTCGGGTAGGAGCTCGCGGCCATGGTGGGCGGCCGCATACCCCGCGGTAATGTAACCCTCTCGAAGGTCGGCCAACACAGCCTCGCCGCTCCGCTCGGACGGCGAACCGTAGCCGCCGCCGCCACCGGTGGCCAGTTCCAGGACAGCTCCACGAGGGAGAAAGACCCTCGTGGCCTTGCCCACTCGCCGGACGCTGCCGTCGGGCAGCCGGATGGTGACGGCATTCGCGCGCCCCTCAGCCCCGCCTTGCAGTCCCCATGGCCGGGAGGTAGTGCGTTCTACGGCCGTCGTGACCCATGCGTCCTCGCGCATACGGAACCACATGTCGACGCCCAGGCCACCGCGATGACGCCCAGCCCCGCCCGAATCGGGGGCGAGTTCAACCTTCTCCACCACCCACGGATTACGCGATTCCCACACTTCTACCGGCGAGAAGCGGGTAGCCGACTCGGAGTGATGCATCAGGCTGGCGGCGCCGTCGTGTCTCACGCTACCGCCCTGCCCCACCGGATGGGGTGACCCGTCAACCCACGGTTCTCCCGACGCCTCACGCACTCCCCACCACACCAGCGAGCAAATGTCACCACCGCTGCAGGCGGGCACGTCTTCCGGCATGGCTTGGCTCAACGCTTGGTAGACGACCTCCATGGACTGGTCGGCGGGCCACCCATAGAGGAAGGTGGGCTGGGGATGGACGGGCTCGAACATCGAACCGGGGCGCGTGATCACGGTGATAGGTCGAAAATGGCCTTCGGTGGGAGCCTCGCCTCCCCCGGCCAGCATGGTCATGGCGACGCGAATGGCCGAGACCGTGGACGGCCTGGGGCAGTTTACTGGGCCGACCCGGGCGTCCGGAGCCCGGCTGAAGTCAACTCGGACTGCAGAACCAGCGACCGTCACGACGACCTCGAAGGGGATGCGCTCGTCACTCACTCCATCGTTGTCCATCTGACCCCGCCCGATGTACTCGCCGTCAGGAATCCGGGACAGATAGCCGCGCATCACCGCCTCGCCGTGGTCGAACATGCGCTCCACCGCCGCCCAGAACACCGTCTCACCGTGGCGCTCGACCAACCTTAGCAACTCGCGAGCGCCGGTGCGGACGCCCACCACCTCGGCATTGATGTCCCCAGCGACCATCTTGGGAACGCGGGAGTTGGCCAGCGCCATGCGGTAGATGTCGCTGACCAACTCGCCGCCTTGGTAGAGCTTCACGCCTGGAAAGATGGTGCCTTCCTGAAACATATCGACGGTATCGGTCGAGTAGGGCTCCTTGGCGCCGATGTCGAGCCAGTGGGCCTTGATGGTGGTGTACCCCAAGAGACGGCCGTCGCCGAAAAACACCGGCATCACCACGGCGCAGTCCTGGGGGTGGGAACCCGATCCGAACGGGTAGTTGTAGAGAATGACATCGCCGGGTGAGAGCTGCTCGGGCCCCCCCACCGCCTCCACGGCGGCCTCCACGCAGAAGCTCATCGTGCCCATGAAGGTGGGCAGGCTGGGGGCCTGCCCCAAGAGCCGAATGTCGCGGTCGTAGATCGCGACCGCGAAGTCCAAGACTTCGTAGATGATGGGGGAAAAAGCGGTGCGCATGAGTGCCTTCTTCATCTGCACTGCAGCGGAATAGAGTCCGGCACGAATGACCTCGGTCGTGACCGCGTCGGCGTAGGCGGCCGACGCGTCAGGTGCCGTCGTCACTGGACGCCTGTGTGGGTTATCTCCAACACGTAGTCCTCGCAGACGCTGGCCCGGTATCCGGCGTCAAGATAGGTGGTGGCCGTGGCCTCAGCGATGACGGCAGGCCCCTCCACAGTGTCGCCGGGTCGCAGCGACTCTCGGTGGAGTGACGCGAACTCTAGCCAACCGCCGGACTCGAACGACCACGCCCGTATCGACTCGGCCGGTCCGGTGTTGGTCAAGGTCGACAACGACAGCGACGGCAGGCTGCCCCCCCGGGGAATGGTCAGCGTGACTCGAATCGTTACCACTTCCACCTCGGTGTCGGCGAGCACCAGTCCGAAGGTCTCCTTGTACTGCTTCAAGAAGTCCTCGCGGATTTGGTCGGCGGTGGCGGTGATCTGGGTGTCTTGGGCCGCCACCGCTACCGTGAGCGTATGCTCCTGGCCCACGAACCGCATGTCCGCCGCTATCGAGTAGCGCCCCTGCCCGCCCCTGGCACTCCGCTGCAAAAGCTGCTGGTGGAGCTCCCCGACGGTAGTCTGAAGTTGCGCGATTATGCCCTCGCGGGTCCGCATGATTCGGGTTTGAGAGGCACTCTGAACCAGGTCAGAAGCCAGCAGGCCACAGGCCGAAAAATTGCCGGCGTGCACGGGAATCAGGATGGTTTCGATGTCCAGATCACGTGCCAGCAAGGTTGCGAAAACAGGGCCCGCACCGCCGAAGGCGATGATCACGGCACGCCGTGGATCCTCTCCCCGTTCCACCGTGATCTCGCGGATGGCACCCGCCATGGCCGCAGTGTTCACCTCCAGGATACCTCTCGCCGCAGCGTCCTCGGGGATTCCCCCCTGGTTTGTGACCCGAGAGAGCGCCTTCCACGCCAAGTCCGCATCGAGCCGCAGCTTTCCCGCCAGCTCTCCGGAACCCATCAAGCCCAAGGCCATCGCCGCATCGGTGGCAGTCGGCTCCACGCCGCCCCTGCCATAGCAAGCGGGCCCAGGGGCCGCCCCCGCGCTCTGCGGACCCACGCGCAGCAGCCCCCCCGCGTCGACGGACGCGATCGAGCCACCGCCCGCCCCTATCGACCGGAGATCGACCCATTCGGTCTGAATTGGCATCCCTTCGATCATGCCCTCGTATTTGACGTCCGGCCGACCGTCGATGATCAGGCAGGTGTCGAAACTGGTGCCGCCGACATCGGCGGAGATCGCGCGGTCGAAGCCGTGAGCCCGGGCCAGCAGCGCCGCCCCGACCACTCCCGCCACAGGCCCGGAGATCACGGTCTCCACCGGCCGGGCGACGGCTTCCTCGAAGGTCAGCGCCCCGCCGCCACACCGGGTGACCAGCGCCTCACCACGGAACCCCCGCTCGCGCAAACCCGCCGCCAGCCGCTCGAGGTATTGACCCACTCGCGGTCTGACGTAGGCGTCGATGACAGTCGTCGAAGTCCTCTCATATTCGCGGTACTCCCGGGAGAGCGCGTGCGACATCGAGATCGGCCCCTGGAAACCGAGTTCCCGGAGCCGCTCGGCCACTTTCTGCTCGTGGTCGGGGTTGGCATACGCGTTCATGAGGGCGACCGCCACGCTGATCACCCCTTCCGCCTGAAAGACCTCGAAGGCGCTGTCGACGCCAGCCAGCTCAAGCGGGGTCAGGACCGAGCCATCGGGCAGAATGCGCTCGTTGACCGGAATCCGCAGCCGACGGGGGACCAGGGCGGGCGGTGGGGCCCAAAAGAGATCGTACGGATCTCCCCGGTCGCCGCGACGCACCTCCAAGATGTCGCGGAAGCCTTGGGTCGCGATGAGACCTACGGCCACCCCTTCACGCTCCAACAGGGCGTTCAGCCCGACCGTGGTCCCATGGAGGAAGTAGTCCGCCCCCTTGACATCGGCGGGGTCAACCTCGGCATCGAGGATCCGCAATACCCCGATCTCGGGGTCCTTGGGGACCGTGGGCCCCTTGGCGACGACGACACGTCCCGTCTCGTCGTCGCTGATGACCACATCAGTGAAGGTTCCCCCAACGTCTACTGCGATTTGCTTGGTCATACGCTCCCTTACCTAAGTTCTGTCTATGTTGCCGTCACGATGCCCCACCCGCGGGCACCTGTCCGACCGGTTTGCTCTGGGTGATGCGAACCGGTGCTAGGAGATGCTCCAGTTCGCCAGGCCGCCGATCTCGTCGGTGTACTCAAAGCCGGTCACGCGACTGCTCAGGACCTGCGGGGAGTAGAAATCGTAGAGCTGGAGCTTGGGCGCGTCGGCGATCCAAAGCTTGTCGATTGAGTTCCAGTACGACTGTTGCTGCGAGGCGGGCAGGGTCCCAGCGGTCGTTAGCAAGTGGTCAATTTGAGGCACGCACATCTGGGTCAGGTTGAACGGGATCCCACAGACCACGTCGTACCCCAGGTAGTACGCCGCAGCCGGAACCCCCGGGCCGTCAAGCCTGATGTAAGCGGTGTCGGTGTGCCCCTCCACGACGTTCGTGTAGTTGGTCGGACTGAGAGTGCTGATGGTTATGTCGACCCCGATCTGGGACCAGACGTTCTGCAGGATGGGGGCGATCTGCGCGGCCGCCTCGTCCCCGGAATCTATGACCACGGTGAAGTGGATCGGCAGTTTGAGCCCGGAGGCAGCGAGCAGACTTTTGGCCTTGGCTAGGTCGTAACTGCGAGCCCCTTGAATGGCGGGGTTATAGGCCGCCATATCTGGCAGAAATTCACCGTAGAAGAGTTGCCCGTACCCGAATACCACCTTGTTGAGGATCTGCGCGTATGGGACCGCGTACGTCAGCGCCTCGCGTAGGTCGAGGTTGTTGGTAGGTGCGATGCCATTGTTGAAGCCTAGCTGCTCGGATAGCGGGGTGGGGTCGGTGACAACCTTGAGCCCCGAGACCTTGGACAAAGAGTGGACGCTGCTGTCAGGCAGTCCGAAGGTTATGTCGGCTTCCCCGTCGCGTGCATCCAGGGCCAAAGTCGCGGGATTGCTGATGAAGTTGAGGATGATCTGGTGCGCTTTGGGCTGCTGGAAGTAATGCGGGTTGGCGGTGAGGACCGCTTTCACCCCCGGCTGGTAGGAAGAGAGCAGGAACGGGCCACCGCCGTTGGTGACATGCCCCGCCATCCAGGTGTTCACCTTGTTGGCGACGACTCCGCCGTGGGCACTCACCACCGCCGGCTCTACGATCGAGGCTGCCGGCTGGGCCCAGTTAGAGAGCACCTCGGCGTCGGGGAAGTTGAGGGTTATCACCACCGTCAGCTGGGTCGGAGTGGCGATGCTCTTGATGAGCGAAGGGGCATAGTGACCGTCAAGGATGAAGTAGGCGCCGCAGCCGTTCATGGTGATGTCGCGCTCAAAGGAGTACTTGACATCTGCCGAGGTCACCGGCGTCCCGTCGCTGAAGGTCACCCCGGAGTGCAGGTGGAAGGTGTAGACCAGGCCACCGTTGCCTATCGTCCAAGACTGCGCCAGCGACGGCTCGATCTTGGAGTAGTCGATGCGGGTGGTCCCATGTGGTCCCGGCTGGGTGCCGTAGGTGGTCAGCTGGGAGTACACCGAGTTGGAGATGATGAAGTCGTAGGTGCCGCACTGCTCGGCGGGGTCGAGGGTGGCGGGCGCAGTGCTGAGGTTCACCACCATTGAGGTTGCGTGGGCATGGGTCTGGCCGGAGCCAGTAGTGCCGCAGCCGGCCAAGAGCACAGCCCCGATCAGGGCACCCATGCTGAGTCGGGTCCAACGGCCGGTGGCCAAAATTCCTAGCTTCATGGATCGAACCCCTCCTTGAGTGACGGCGTGAGACGCGGCGGCCTCTGTTGAGGCGTTCGCTTGCGGAAGCGGTAGAGTCGGATCTCTATGCTCGCGATTGCCTATATCATATAGGATACTTTCCGGAGGATAGCAGCCCCGGGCTAGGGTGTCAATCCCTGATGCCCACCTGGGCGGAGAATGCCGACGACGGCAAAGCGGCTGGACCACCAAGGCAACGGAGACAATGTGCAGAGATGACTGGTGAACACCGTGACGCGGGGCTGGCGGCTGACGGCGCTCCACTGGATCGAGAGGCTGTGACCGAGCGGCTGGCACTCCCCCCGGTCATGGGGCCCGAGCTGCTCGCCGGGCGGGCGACCATGAAGTTGGCGATAGCGGCTCTGGAGTCCAGTCTCAGTGAGGGCTGGCCACAGGCGGAGCCGCCCCGACAGTTGCTGCGACCGCCTATCGGCCAGCTCCTGCTCATGCCGAGCTGGAACGACACCGGCCTGGGGGTCAAGCTCACCACCGTGCGGACGCACCAGAACGGAGCCGCTCTGCCACGCATTCAGGGACTCTTTGTGCTCTTTCGGCTCCCTGAGATGATCCCCACCCTGGCGGTGGACGCCGCCGCGCTCACCGCGCTGCGCACGCCGGCGGTGTCGGCGGTGGCCACCAAATACCTCGCTCCGCCTTCGGCTCACCGACTGGTCGTGTTCGGGACCGGTCCTCAGGCCGCCGGGCATGTGCTGGCTGTGAGCTGCGTCCGTCAGCTGAGCTTTGTCGGGATAGTCGGGCACACCCCCGACAAAGCGGAAGCCCTGGCGGCCGACCTGCGTCGGCAGGGCTTCCCAGCCCGCGCCGCCGGCCCGGACGCGGTGGCTGAGGCGGACATGGTGTGCACCTGTACCAGCAGTCGGACTCCCGTCTATGACGGCGTCCGACTGCTCCCACCGGTTCACATCAACGCGGTCGGGACACATGAGCCGGGCGCTCGCGAACTGGACGATGTCACCTTCCGAGATGCCGTGGTGGTGGTGGAGAGTCACGACGCGGCCCTGCGCGAGGCCGGCGACATCATCATGGCCAGAGCGAGTGGGGCTCTGTCGCCGAACGTCGCTCTCCATGAGCTGGGAGCAGTGGTCCGCGGGGAGGCCCCCATCGCCGGCGCACGCCAGACCATCTTCAAGTCCGTGGGGACTTCAGGACAGGACTTGGTGGTGGGCCAGATGCTGCTGCAGCGACTGATCGCGCTGGGCCATCGACAGCCCTCAGGCGGTTCCGCCGCGTGGCTCCTGGGGACCAGTCATCGGTAGTAGCGCGCGGCGTGCTCAGCGGTGATGTAGCCCTCCCTGAGATCTCGCTCCACCTCTTCGGGACTGCGCTCCTCAGGGCTCCCGAAACCGCCCCCGCCACCTGTCGCGAGTTCGAGACGAGTGCCTTTGGGCAGGTGGAGCCCGGTGATCTTGCCCACCTTGCGCACGCTGCCGTCTGGGAATCGCACGGTTACACCGTTGGGCCTGCCCTCTAGGCCGCCATCCAGACCCCAAGGCGGAGTCAGGGTACGCTCCACGGCGGTGGTCACCCAAGAGTCCTCGAGCATGCGGAACCACATGTCCACTCCCAGGCCGCCCCGGTGACGTCCCGGTCCGCCCGAGTCGGGGGCCAGCTCGATCCGCTCGACCAGCCAGGGGTTGCGCGCCTCCCAGACCTCCGCTGGGGAGAATCGGCAGTTGGCCCCGGTGTGATGCATCAGGCTGCTGCCCCCATCATTGTTTTTGTGCCCTCCCTGCCCAATGGGGTGGGGCGACCCGTCCACCCAGGGCTCCCCAGTTACCTCGCGCGTGCCCCACCAGACCAGCGAACAGTTGTCGCCACCACTGCAGGCGGGCACCAGCTCCGGAAGAGACCGGCCGATCGCTTCGTACATAGCCTCCCAGCCCTGGCGCGCTGGCCAACCGTAGAGGAAGGAGGGTTGGGGGTGCACCGGCTCGAACATGGACCCGGGCCTGGTCAGCACCTCAATGGGGCGGAAGTGCCCCTCGGTGGGGGCTTCGCCGCCGCCCGCGAGCATCGTCAGCGCCACCCGACTCGCAGACACTGTCGACGGCCGCGGGCAGTTGACTGGCCCGCGGCGAGCGTCCGGGGCACGAGTGTAGTCGATTTGGATCGACGATCCCCGCACCCGCAGCACGACCTCGAAGGGGATGGGGTCACTCGTGATGCCGTCGTTGTCCATACGCCCCGCAGCCAAATACTCCCCGTCGGGGATTCTCTCCAAGTAGCTGCGCATCACGGCCTCCCCGTGATCAAACATGCGCTCCACCGCCCTGGAGAAGGTGGCTAGCCCGTGCCGTTCTATGATCCGTACCAGCTCGCGGGCCCCGGTACGAACTCCGACCACCTCAGCCTGCACGTCACCCGCCACCATCTTGGGTACGCGAGAGTTGGCAGTCGCCATGCGGTAGATGTCGCTGACCAACTCACCGCGGCGGTAGAGCTTGACCCCCGGAAAGATCGTCCCCTCCTGGAAGACGTCCACGGTGTCGGTGGAGTAGGGTTCCTTGGCGCCGATGTCCAGCCAGTGCGCCTTGATGGCGGCGTAGCCCACGAGGAGCTCCTCGCGCAGATAAATGGGCATGACCATGGCGCAGTCCTGAGGGTGCGAGCCGGAGCCGAACGGGTAGTTGTAGAGGATGATGTCGCCGGGGTCCAGCGCCGCCGGTCCGCCCACGGCCGCCACCGCGGCCTCCACGCAGAAGCTCATGGTGCCCATGAACAGGGGCAGGCTGGGAGCTTGAGCCAGCAGCCGGACGCGGTCGTCATAGAGGGCGACTGCGAAGTCGAGTACTTCGTAGATGATCGGGGAGAATGCGGTGCGGACGAGCGCCTGCTTCATCTGCGCTGCGGCTGAGTACAGGCCAGCGCGGATGATCTCGGTCGTGAACGCCTCGGCGTGGGCCGCAGGGGCATCACGAAGATCTCCGGCCATCTGTTCCAGGGTATCTCTCATCTCACAACCTCCTTACTATTTCCGGCTCTCGTCAGCACCGCCAGCCACGACTGACCCTGTAGGCACCGGTTGATCGGCAAGGTGACATGCCACCACCTGCCCCGACCCCGCCGGGCGCAACTGCGGTTCGGCTTCTTCGCAGATCTGGGCACCCTGACTGAGAGGGCACCGGCTGCGGAATCGACAGCCCGCCCGGTCTGCCGCCATGCCATCGGCGGAGCCTTGGAGCAGATGCCCGTCGCCGCCGGTGGCCACAGAGACCCCGAGGCGAGGGACGGCCGCCAACAAGCCTCTAGTGTAAGGGTGCAACGGGTGGTTGAGGACCTGCTCCGCCGTCCCCTGCTCGACGATCCGCCCGCGGTAGATCACCGCCACCCGATCGCACATTTGGCTGGCCACGGCCAAATCGTGCAGGACGATGAGGCAACTCACCTGTCGCTGTCGCTGCAGGTCCATCACCAGGTTGATGACCTGGGCCTGCACCGAAACGTCAAGAGCAGATACCGGCTCGTCGAAGATCAGCACCTCGGGGTTCAGGACCAGGGCCCGGGCGATGGCTACCCGCTGTCGCTGCCCCCCCGAAAGTTGCGCGGGCCTCTTGCCAAACTCGCCAGAGCCTATTCCCACCGACTCCAGCACTGCGCGGGTCTCGGCCACACTCTGCTCCCGGTCCCCGATGTGATGGATGACCAGAGGCTCGCGCACGATCTCCAGAACCGTCATGCGAGGGTCCAGGGACAGATAGGGGTTCTGAAACACCACCTGCAGCCGTCGGCGTGCCGCTCGCCAACCCTTGGCACTCAGCCTCGACAGCTCCTCGCCATCGAGCCGGATCCTGCCTGCCGAGGGCTGCGTGAGTCCGGCGAGACAGCGCACGATCGTCGACTTTCCACACCCGGTCTCGCCGACCAGGCCCAGGATCTCGCCCCTGTCCAGATCGAAGGAGACCCCCCGGACCGCCTCCACCACGGAGTGGGCGGCTCCACGGACCGCGAACGATTTGTACAGGTCGTCAACCTGCAAGACTGGCTCAGTCGCCACCCAATGTCTCCTGACCCGCCACGAGCGCTTCAGAGGGAGGCGCCGTTACGGTTCCGTCTTCCCCCACCAGATGGCAGCGCACCGACCGGCCACCTGCCACCGAGTCCCGCTCCGCCAGCGGCGGGAGCTGCGTTATGCACGTGGGATTGCCATGCCCAAGGTAGCAGCGCGGCTCAAAGACGCAGCCCCCGTCACTGCGGCGCAGGTCGGGGGGGATCCCAGGAATCGAAGGCAGCCGTCGGCGGCCATGGCCGATCTCCGGGATGGAGTTCGCCAGCCCTCGCGTGTAGGGGTGAGACGGGGAGCTCACCACCTCCAAGGCCGGGCCTTCCTCGATCACTCGCCCGCCGTACATCACCACTACTCGGTCACAGAATCCGCTGACCAGCGCCAGGTTGTGGGTTATCAGCACCACGGCCACTTGACGTTCCGACACCAGCCGTCCCAGCAACCGCAAGATCTGGGCCTGAGTGGTCACGTCCAGGGCGGTCGTAGGCTCGTCGGCGATCAGCAGGTCGCACTCACCTGCCAGGGCGATCGCGATCATCACGCGCTGACGCATACCTCCCGAGATCTCGTGAGGGAACTGCTTCATCACCTGCCACGGATCGCGAATCTCGCACTCCTCCAGCAGGTCGGCCACCAAGCCACGCATCTTGGCACCTCTGACCCGCGCTGCCTCGGGGCGTCTCAGCCGGATGGTCTCAGCGACCTGGGAGCGGATGCTTCGCACCGGGTCGAGCGCATTGAGCGGGTCCTGAAACACGACCGTGACACGACGCGCCCGCGCCCTAGCCATAGCACGCTCACTGGCCCCGGTGATGTCCTCGCCGCCGATCAGGATGTGGCCACTGGTAATCCGCCCGCTCCCGCCCAAGAGTCGGGGCACCGCCATCCCCAGTGAGGTTTTGCCAGAACCCGACTCGCCCACCACTCCTACCTTCTCGCCCTTGGCCACCTGCAGACTGACACCACGAACGGCAAGGACGGGATTGCCGCCCACGCCATATTCGACATGTAGGTCGGAGATCTCCAGCACCGGTGCGCTGCTGGCGCGTTCATCTGCCCGGCTCGCGAGGTTCATGCGGGGCGCCGCACCCGAGGGTCGATGAGTACGTAGAGGGCGTCCACCACGAGGTTCACGGCCACGAAGGCCAGCGCGCTCAACAAGACGAAGGCCTCGACCACCCCGTACTCTCTTACCAAGATCGACTGCACCACCAACTGGCCCACCCCGGGCCAGTTGTACACGGTCTCCACGAGCACGCTGCCGGCGACCAGCTGGGCCACTAGCAAACCGCCGCCGGTGACCGCTGGGAGCAAAGAGTTGGGAAGCGCATGACGGAACATCGTCTGCCAGCGGGTGAGGCCTTTGGAGCGGCAGACGGCCATGAACTCCTCGTCGACCACTTGCAACAGACTGTTGCGCAGGAGGCGGTAGAGGTAGCCGTATGAGGCTAGGCCAAGGGTAGCGGCCGGCAGCAGCAGGTGGCTCGCGGCATCCACAAAAGTGCCCCACTGACCGGACAGGATGGCATCGAAGGTGTAGAAGTGGGTGAGGGTGGGCGGTGCCGGCACGCCGGTGCTGAGTCGACCCGTGGGACCAGGCAGCACTCCCAGGTACTGGACAAACACGATTAGCGCCATCAGCCCCACCCAGAACGGCGGGCTGCCCAAGCTGAAGTACGCTCCGGCTCGGAAGAAGTAGTCGGGCCCCTTCCAGTTGAAATAGACTGCAGCCACTGCGGTGAGAACAGCTCCCACGAAGGCCAGCAGCAGGGCATAGAAGCCAAGCTCCAGGCTGGCCGGCAACCGAGCCGTCACCTCGGCGAGGATCGGTTGACCGCTGTTGTAGTCAAAGCCCCAGTTCCCGTGCACAAAGGCCGCGACGTAGGTTACGTACTGGATGTAGATCGGTTGATCGAGGCCAAGAGCCGAGCGCTCGGCCGCGAGCGCTCGGCTGCCCGCAAGCGGGCCCAGGATCAGCCGGACGGGATCGCCAGGCAGGACCCGCAGGATGACGAAGGCCACCAACGATGCGAGGAGCACCGTCAGGAGGGCGCCGCCCAGCCGCACCGCCAAAGACTTGACGATCATGGCTCTTGTCCTCCGCCCCCGAGTACAGTCGGTGCCGCCCCGGAACTGCCGTGGACGCTGAGCCCATCCGCAACCAGGCTGCAGGCGGTCACCAGCGCCAGCAGCCCCAGCCCTGGGAAGACTCCGATCCACCACTGCCCGGAGAGGACGTACTGGAGTCCGGAGGTGATCATGGTTCCCCATTCGGCGGTGGGCTCCTGAACTCCGAGCCCGACGAAGCCGAGCGCCGCCAGGGTCAAGACGGCGTACCCCACCGCGGAGCTTGCCTGGATCAACATGGTGCCCCAGGTGTGAGGCACTATGTGGCGCCGGATCAAGCGGAACCGGCCCGATCCGCTGGCCACAGCCGCGTCGACGTATGGCAGTGAACGTACCCGCAGCACCTCGCTGCGCATCAGCCGAGCGTAATAGGGGATCACCGAGACTGCGATCCCGATGCTGGCTGACACCGTGCCAGCGCCGAGGGCAACCGCGACCGCCAACGCCAGAATCAGGGGCGGGAAGGCGAGGAGCGCGTCCAGAACTCGCATTATCAAGATGTCCACCAGCCCCCGACTCATAGCTGACACCAAACCAACCATGAGTCCCAGCGCCCCTCCGGCCAAAGTGACGGCCAGTGCCACCAGCAGATCCAGCTGCGCCCCGGCCATGGTGCGAGCCAGAATGTCCCGGCCCAGCTCATCAGTACCAAATGGGTGCGATGCCATAGGAGGTTGCAGCGACTGGGACAGGTTCACCTGGAGCGGGCTCTGCCTCCAAACCCAAGGGCCGACCACTGCGAAGACGACGATGAGGGCAACGATCCCGAGACCTAGAGCCAACTCGCGTCGGGCTGATAGCCAGGCCACGCCGCGGTGCAAGAACCGCGTCAAGTCGCCTCCGGTCCGTGCCCTCAAGGCGCCGATAGCCTCCCCGGGGACGGACGCGGGCGACTGCGAACCCGCCACCTCAGCAGCCCTCAGGGCAGTGTTGGTGCGACGAGAGCAGGCCCCAGGCCGAGCTACGCTCAGAGCGCAGTCGCGCCAACACTGCTCCCATATTGAGGGTACAACTCGCGGGCCCGCTCAGCCGTGACGTACCCTTCGGCCACATCACGCGCCACCTCGCCCAATGGTCGAGCTGGTGGCTCACCGTAGCCGCCGCCACCGCCCGTGGCCAACTCCAGCCGAGTGCCCTTGGGCAAAAAGAGGCGGGTGGCCTTGCCAACCACCCGGGTCGTCCCGTCGGGATAGCGGATGGTGACGCTGTTGACCCGCCCCTCGCCGCCGCCACCGAGACCCCACGGAGCGGTGTCCTTGCGGTCCACTGCCGAGGTGACCCAGGCGTCCTCAAGCATGCGAAACCACATGTCGACCCCTAGTCCTCCACGGTGACGGCCGGCCCCTCCCGAGTCAGGAGCGAGCTCAACCTTCTCCACAAGCCAGGGGTTTCGCGCCTCCCACACCTCGATTGGGGCGAAGCGGGTAGCCGACTCGGCGTGATGGAGCAAGCTGCTCCCACCGTCCCTGGCGAAGTGGCCGCCCTGGCCAACGGGGTGCGGCGAGCCGTCTACCCACGGCTCCCCGGTAGCCTCACGGGTGCCCCACCAGACCAGAGCACAGATGTCGCCGCCGCTGCATGCCGGCACAGCCTTGGGCATCACCTGGCTCAAGGCTTGGTAGATGGCCTCCATTGACTGCAGCGCCGCCCATCCGTAGAGGAATGACGGCTGGGGGTGGACCGGCTCAAACATAGAGCCTGGCCGCGTGATGACCTCGATGGGGCGAAAATGTCCCTCCGTCGGGGCTTCGCTGCCGCCGGCCAGCATGGTCAGGGCTACCCGTGAGGCCGAGACGGTGGAGGGTCGCGGGCAGTTTACCGGTCCGCGTCTGGCGTCGGGCGCGGACGAGAAGTCCACCTGCACCTCCGATCCCGCGACTGTGAGCACCACCTCAAAGGGGATGGGCTCCTCACTGACACCATCGTTGTCCATCCGGCCGTGGCCCACGTAGCGCCCATCCGGAATCTGTTCCAGGTAGCTTCGCATCACCGCCTCGCCGTGGTCGAACATGCGATCCACCGCGTTCCAGAACTTCTGCTCCCCGTAGCGCTCGATGATCCGGACGAGCTCGCGGCCGCCGGTCCGGACCGCCACCGCCTCAGCGTTGATATCCCCCGAGACCATCTTGGGGACACGTGAGTTCGCCAACGCCATTCGATAAATGTCGCTGACCAACTCTCCCCTGCGGTAGAGCTTGACCCCTGGAAAGATCGTCCCCTCCTGGAAGACATCAACCGTGTCTGTCGAGTAGGGCTCTTTGGCACCGATGTCAAGCCAGTGCGCCTTCACGGTGGTATAGCCGACCAAAGCAGTCTCATTTAAGAAAACTGGCATAACGACCGCGCAGTCCTGGGGATGTGAGCCGGAGCCGAAGGGATAGTTGTAGAGGATGATGTCCCCCGGCTCTAGCTCTTCCACACCACCTATGGCCGCCACTGCGGCATCAACACAGAAGTTCATGGTGCCCATGAAGAGGGGCAGGCTCGGGGCCTGGGCCAGAAGCCGGACATCGCGGTCGTAGATCGCGACCGCGAAGTCCAGCACTTCATAGATGATCGGCGAGAAGGCAGTCCGGATCAGGGCCTGCTTCATCTGCGCGGCGGCCGAGTAGAGGGCGGCTCGGATCACCTCAGTGGTTACCGCGTCGGCGTAGGCACCCGAATCTCGGGTGCCGGGGATCGCTGGCTCGACCATCATCAAGGGCTCCTTTGTGTTTGACACCGGAAGTCGCGGCGGGGGCAGGGCAACACGGCTCGTGCCCGCTTGCCAACCATCGGTTCACCGTCAGGGCGATTCAGTATCGTATATCCTATTTTTGGTAGCGTACGTTACCAGGAAGAAGGAAGGGCGTCAAGCCCCAACAGGGCCCAGGGTGTGGGACGTAGAAGTCGGCCAGTCTGGACAGGAGACCAGCCAATTGAACCATCGCTCCCGGAGATCGACCAGCAACGTCGCCAGCTGTACCAGGAGCTCGCCGCCACCGACGACTTCCGACGCTGTGGCAAGTCCAACTGCGCCTGCGCCGATCCGGCTCACCCTGGCCACGGTTCGCGCTACTTACTCACCATGTCGCAGGCGGGGAATACTAAGGCCCAGCAGGTGGCAGAGGGCCCCGAGCTGGAGAAGACCCGTCGGGAAGTTGCCAACTA
>DATLQZ010000011.1:0-10128 GCA_035534915.1 Candidatus Dormiibacterota bacterium | reverse complement strand
AGGCCTACTTGCCCGTGGACATCCACTTGGAGCGACCGGCATCGCGCAGGTGGCGGAAGTGGTGTGGCACTTGCGCCAGTCGGGCGCGCTTATCCGGCCGCAGTCTCGGATCGGACTCACGCACTGCACGGGCGGTGGCATCTCGGGCTATGACCATGCCGCGTGCACCATCCATATTCTCGCAGCTGGGTAGAGATGAGCGGGTGGCTGGCGTTGGGCGTTGGCATCTGAGTCAGCAGCTCGGTGTGGCGGCGTAGGACTATTGGGTGGGGATCAATGGCTTCCATCGAGCATGATGTCGAGCAGCTGAGTGGCCTGATCTCCGTTGGACCCTACAAGAAGGCGGGGAACCTGTTCGAGCGCCTCGAGAACTTTCGTGGATCCCGAGACTTCAAGTTCGTGCATCGCGAGGAGGTGGTCGAGACTAAGGAGCTCGAAGAAAACGCTCTCCCGGTAAGGACCTTCGAGCGACGCGGCAAATCTTGCGCGTGCCTCACGTAGCGCCGTAACGCGTGCGATTGTGCGTTCCCGGTAGTCCTGAAGCAAACTACGCATGACGTCAGTCGGCAGCAAGTTGCCAAGAAATAGTCTCATCATCATATGCTGGCGCAGATCGGGCCAGCGAATGTCGGTTCGAAGCCAATCCTCTAAGGCGGCAGAACCATGCGGCTGTAGTGAATATACGCGTTTGTTGGGCTTCCCTTGCTGGACGATGTACTGATGCCGCACTAGGCCACGTCGTTCTAATTCCCGAAGCTTCGGATAGATCTGAGTCCGTGGCGTCTCCCACCATGGGGCGATCCCGCGCGCATATTGTCGCTTGATCTCATAGCCAGTCATTGGCCGGACGCTTAGAAGTCCCAGGAGGGCCACCTCGAGGTCCGACAGGGCGTCTAGGGACCGGTCCCCACTCTTATCCCGCTCCGGACTGATCAGGGAAGCAGTCCGCCTATTCCACGCATCTGGCGACGGAGAGTGGCAATCAGCCCGGTGCTGTTTCGTGCACCATTCACCTCTCCACCCTCTTCGTTGCCTTCTCTGGCGAGTAATGCGCTTGAGAACATATCCTTCGAGCCGGCACTGGCGACTGGTAGTCGATGTGCCACTCCCAACCATCATCGGACCGCTGTGCGTACGGGCGTGACTTGATCGCAGCTGCTAGGCAACCTATCGGCCGCATTATAAGGCTATCGCGCCATCCCGAGTTCACTGATCCCGGGAGTGAGGTTCTAGCGGCTATCGGGACAGTTGTAGCCGAGCGGGCACTCGGGGTGCTCCGGAGGAGCTGACGATGCAGCCCTCATCTTCGGGCAGCAAACCTACCAGGGCAGAGGGCCCCCGAGGAAGCCCCTCTCCCGTCTAGAGGACTCCCCGCTCCACGGTTCCGGGGAGTGCCACAAGGTAGAGGGTATGCGGCTGAATATTGGGACTCCCGGATCCTGTGTGGAACCGCTAGTCATCTGAAGCCAGCACCTATATTGGCGTATACCAGATCCGTGACATGACCACCGCGGCGATGAAGGAAGCGATGGTGGCCAACGATCGGGTCATCATCAGGGCGGGGCTCGGAGCTGCGCCCCAATTCTAGGCGGTGGGCCACAGCACTGGCACGACTGGCCGACGCGCAGGGATGCTGCGGATGAATAGGGTTTCGGATGGTAGCGGACTGGACTAGACAGCTGGCACGCTCGCGCCGCCTGCCTCCGAAGGACGTACCTACCCGATCGAGCGCGAGAGGTACTTGGCCAAGGCAATGCCTGTTCAGCGTCGCTCGCAAAAGATCTCCCAGATGCGCGGAACGCGGGTCCCAAGACAGGCTGGTGGCGGCTTTATCTCAGTTATTTCCCCAGGGACGGGTTCTTGATCTCCGGGTCAGGCCGAGCCACGGGTACCGTGCCGTACACGTCGTTCCGATGATCGATGGGTACCGAGTAGATGTGCAGGTCAGGACGACCCTCCAACACTGGTGGGCAGAGCTATCGGAGACGCTGGCACTTGGCCACGTAGCGCCGGAACTCCAGTACGGAGGCGACGTTCCCGAGCGGCCGGGAACTCGAGATCGGCTACTTCTCCTGAGCGACGTGATAGCTGCCTTTGAAGAGTCTCCGGATGGCCTCACTCCCATGTCACGATTGGTCACCGCGCTCGGGATCGGTCTGGTCGGGGATACCATGGTGACCCAGTGGAAGGGCCGGCTGGAGAAGGAGGCGGCCCACGTGTTCGAGGGCCCCGAGCGGAAGGGCGGGCCTCCAGTGGATGTGGATGCCCGGTATCGGAAGATCGGCCAGATCGAGGCGGAGAGGGATTTTTTAGCGTCGCGGCCAGGGATAATTTCAGCTCTGCAGAGAGGAAGGCGAGGATCCAGCGAGACTCCCCCAAGGTCTCGGTGGCCCGGCAGGGTGGCCTCTTGGGGGTGAACCGCTCCAGCCTCTACCTCATGGCAGCACCCAAAGCGCACCCCCGGCTTCCCCTCACCATCGCCATTGACCGGATCTATCTGGAGCACCCGTTCATGGGGTCGCGGCAGCTGACCCGAGCGTTGCGCGCGGAGGGGTTCCTGGCGCACAGGAGCCGGGTCCAGCGGCTCATGCAGCTGATGGACATCCGCTCCATGGCTCCGGGCCCGCACACCAGCCGCAAGCATCCATCACACCCCATCTACCCCTACCTGCTGCGGGACCTGGAGCTCACCCAACCCGACCAGGTGTGGGCGACCGCCATCACCTACATCCCCTTCCGGAAGGGGTTCTTTACCTCGTCGCCATCCAGGACTGGTACTCCCGCAAGATCCTCTCCTGGCGACTGTCACCCACGCTCGACCTCTCCTTCTGCCTGGATGCCTTGCGCGAGGCCCTGGCGACCTACGGCAGCTCCCAGATCTTCAACACCGACCAGGGCTCACACTTCACCGCCTCCAGCTGGGTGGACATGTTGAAGCCCCACGGCGTCACCATTTCCATGGACGGCAAGGGACGGGCCATCGACAACGTGTTCATCGAACGCTTCTGGCGATCGCTCAAGTACGAGTACGTCTTCCTTCACCCGTTCGAAGACGGGGCCGAGATGAAGGCTGGCCTGAAAACCTACATCACCTGGTACAACCAGCTCCGGCCCCACTCGGCTCTGGACGACCGCACCCCCGACGCCGTCTACGCAGGAGGGATCATGTCAAACTGTGCGGCCTGACGCGACAAGGCGGGGATGTCCAGGTTGTCCAACTTATCCAACCCCTTCCCCGGGCCCCATCCCCGCTACGACTACGACTTATCCACCGAGCTTAGTCCAGCCCTGTACCTGTCTAGCCCCATAGGGCCACTCCAGTAGCCCCTTCCCCTTAGTCGTCTGCCAGGTCCAGGTGACCTGCAATGCCCTCTGGTGAAAGCGAGATTCGCCTGGCGGACGACCAGCAGCTCCCGAAGGCACATCCCGGTGGTGACGGCCGGCAGCCGCAATGCCGCTAGTCGGTCGTCGGTGGTGACAGAGAGAGGCCGACGGACCTCCACATCGCCGAGGGTTGACATCTCACGGTGGACCATCGTCGGAGCATCGACGAGGGCGACCACGTTCCGAGCCACCATCTCCAATCCCAGGGCTCGGAGGAATCGCCAACCTCAGCCACCACGGATTGAGCGTCAATCGAGAGATGGGCGCGATGGAGCCCTCCTCCCTGCTGCTGGCCGCGTTGGCCTGGGGTGAGGGATTTGGTGGGGCAAGGGGACGCTGGCGGGCTGGAGCTGCCTTCATCGGTCGCAGAGAGAGGGCTTGGACGATTACGGTTCGCGAAAGACCTTGTAGCCCCGATGCGACGCCACCGGACAGCTGGCTCACCGGCGAGGTCCATCGACTCGAAGGTGCCCGGCAGTCTGGGCCGGAAAACGAGCAGGTCATCTCCCAGATGCCCGGGGCGACGTGCACGGGCTTGACCCGCAAGGCATTCGGCTAGCCGGCTCCGGGGTCCTGCCGATACGCAAGGGCCGCCGCGTGAAAGCGATCAACGGAGTGTCGGAGGAGCCTGCGCTCATCGTCGGTGACGCGTCGCCAATCACTCTTGAACCGTTCAGTTCGCTCGAGCTTCACGAATCAAGGTCGGCGAAGAAGGCCTCGGGCCCCGCGGCCACCACCACCCGGCCGGCGGCGATGTCGGCGTCGGCCTCGCGCTCCATTCGCTGCCACCGCTCGGTCCAAAACCAGGCCTGGTCGCTCGGAACCGGAATGACCGGGTGCAACTCGATCACCCCGTCTGGACGCTCGACCATTCGAACTTGGGCTCCGGGCAGATCAAGACTCAAACGGTGCCGGACCTGAGGGGGAAGCGCAACGGTGCCACGGCTCTGGACCGTGAGGAATGTGTCGCTCATTAGCGAGGTATAGCAGCAATGCAGCAAAGGTGCTAAACGGGGCGTGGCCCGAGCGGCATGACCGGCCCAGCCCATCCCTATAGAACCCCAACCCGGCAGTAGAATGCCCACTCACGATCACTGGGGGTGCTCCCAATGAACCGCGCGAACTGGCCAAGACCTTGCAAGCCCAGCTGCTCTACGACGGGGACCCGAGCGATCCGTCTTCTCGAGCTTGCTCTTCGTACGGGAGTCGCTCCCGCTGATCTTCGGGCTGATCGGGGCGGAGCTGGAGGCCGGGGAGGATGTTGCCATCGCTTGGTTCGGCCAATGGAAGGTCCGCGAGAGCCCGGGCGGGATGCGGCGCAATCCCCGGACTGGAGCGCCGGCCAAGGTGGGCCCATCCAAGAAAGTCCGCTTCTACCCAGCCAGCCACCCTCAAGGTGGCCGTCGCCTCCAAGCCCGTCCGCCGGCGCACGACGCTGCCACCCGCCTGACCGGGTAGCCTCGAACGACCTCTGCCAAGGGGGGATCGGTGCGCTTCGAGAGTTTCACCTTCGGCTCCATCCGGATCGACGTCGTGACCCATTACTACGACTTGGTCATCGACCGTGGCGAGATCCCAAAGGGAAAGAAAAGCGCCGCCCGCGAGTATCGGACCGCCTGCGGCCACATAGCGCTCTCGTCAAGGAAAATATCCCGTGGCACTGCCACCGGCTGGTGGTGGCAACGGAGCCCAGGGCGCCTTGTCGGTGACGGGCGAAGTCCAAAGTGGGGCCGACCGCTGCGACACGGAGCTTCTGATCCTTCCAACCGTCGAGGCGATCGCAATCCTGAATGGCAAGGGGAGGGCCCCCAACGCCAGCCTGCACCTGATTGCTGAATCTGAGCTTCTCAGCGCCCGTCTTAGCCCACGCGCTGTGCCTCCACTAAACCGCCCTGGATTTAGTGAAGGCACAGCACCTTGGAGAATGTGGAGCCGTGTAACCACGATGGCCCAAATCATCGGTTGCAAGAGTCCTGCGTGAGATAGAAGGACGCTTCGACCCTCCGGCAGGCTTGAACGCCTCCGTACGCTAGCGGACCGACGGCGGGGACGCTCGGCCCCATTGTCAGGACGCGGGCATAGAGCAGATGCGCCGCCGAGACCAGGCCGGTGGGTTGCCTGGCGCCAGACTATTGGAGGCGGCTCGACGGCTATGATCCAAACGCAAAGCACTCGATCGCGCGGACATGTTGGTGTATCGATCCGTTGGTGCGGCCCCCTGTTGGGGCTGGGAGCCGCGGGCCTGATGTTGTTCAGCGCTGTCCCTGTCGCAGCGGCCACCACCGTCTATTTGGGCAGATCCAACTCCTTCGCTGTGTTGGCGGGCACGCCGAATGTCACAAACACCGGAGCCTCGACAATCCTTGGGAGCTTAGGTGTTTCCCCCGGATCTGCGGTCACCGGCTTCCCACCAGGGACGGTGAGCGACGGGACCATTCACACCGCTGACGGTGTGGCGGCCGGAGCTCAAAGCGATCTCATTACTGCGTACAACCATGCAGCAGCAGAGGGGCCCGTGACCGCCACCGAGCCTGCCAACCTTAGCGGGCTCACCTTGACAGCTGGGGTTTATCAAACGTCCTCCGATGGAGCCTTGAGCGTGACTGGTGGCACCTTGACCTTAGACGGCGGAGGCAATCCCAACGCGGTGTTCATCTTCCAAACGGCCTCCAGTCTGATCACGGGGACCAGCTCAGTCGTAATGACTGGGGGGGCCTCGGCGTGCAACGTCTTCTGGCAGGTCGGCAGCTCTGCAACCCTCAACGGCGCCAGCTTCGCCGGCACCGTCATGGCGTTGACCTCGATCACGGTGGGATCGGGGGTGACGGTGAACGGACGGGTGCTGGCCCGCAACGGCGACGTCACTCTGATCGATGACCGCATCAACGCATCAGCCTGCTTCCCGGCTATTTCCTCGTCCACTTCGCCAGTTCCAGACACTGGAGCCTCCGGCGCATCCCAGTTCGAGATCGGACTCCCGTTGGGCCTCGGCGGGCTAGCGCTGCTTGGAGTAGGGGTCTCAGTGGCCACCATACGGCGGCGCAGGGGGGTGTCCGCCCGCTAGGCGTCCAGCCCACGACCCGGTGTGAGGTCGGCCCATCTGGGCCCGGGCCGGACCCCAACGCGGGGCCCGGATCGCAGGTATTGTGCGCCAATCGCGGCCTGCCGCATAGGGCTGCATCCTTGACGCCCCCAGCTTGGCAGCGAAGGGATCTCTGGTTCCCGGCCGCGCGCTACACTTCACCGCGATGATCGTCACGACCACCGAGAACATCCCGGGTACACGGGTGGTGAAGACCCTCGGGCAGGTCTTCGGTCTCACCGTACGGTCCCGAAGCATTGGCGGGAACATCGCCGCCGGGCTCAAGAGCCTGGCCGGGGGGGAGATCGGATCCTACGTCAAGCTCAATGAGGATGCGCGACGGCAGGCGCTTGACCGCATGGTGCAGAATGCCACCACCATGGGCGCCAACGCGGTGACCATGATGCGATTCGACTCCACGGAGATGGGCAAGAGTATGAGCGAGATCGTCGCCTACGGCACTGCCCAGGTGGTGGAGTGGCTGTCAGAGCCGCCCCTGCCATGACCCCTCGGATCCTGGAGCTGGTGGTGATGGTGGTCGTGGTCGCGGGGATCATCATCGCCATCTTCGGCTGGGATCGATATCGTGGCGCCCGTGGCGATGTCGACGCCAGCAGCGCCGCCAAGCCGACCGACGAGGTTTTCGTAGACCCCGACTCCGGTCGGCGGATGCGCGTCTGGTATAACGCGTCAACCGGACAACGCGACTACCGCCCCGAGTAAACGGCGCCATCTCGCCAATCGGCTAACCCACCAACATGGATAGGCTCCGGTTCCTCGACACCGGCGGAGTAAGAGCCCGCGCAGCACCTGGATTCCGCAGTCGTGACCGGGGTCAGCGACCGGCTGACGGCGGTCCCTGCAGAAGGATCATCGCGGACGCAGCGTGAGCTACCGCCGACCTAACAGCGTGAAAGAGGGGGGGTGACTGCTGTCGCCGCCGCTCGAACCTGCACCGTCAAGGTCCGCCATACACGGCGACCAATCTAAGTCGGGGGCTGCGGGGCCGATGGCTATGGATCCTGGCCGCCGTTTGGCAGGTCGGTGAGGACTCGCTCCGCAGACCGACTCCTCACCGACCATGGGCCCCGCCCGACTCGGTGCCATTACTCGGCCCATTCGACACCCCGGAGATGTCAGGGAGGCCCATACAATCGCCCGATGCCTGAAGTGGTTCCAGATCCGGCGTGGAACGGTGATGAGCGAACGACGCTGACCGGCTTCCTCGAGGATCAGCGCGCCACCTTGGCTTGGAAGTGTCAGGGGCTCGGTGACGCCGAACTCAAGATGGCTTCGGTGCCGCCCTCGGATCTGACCCTCCTGGGACTGGTCCGCCATATGGCAGAGGTGGAGCGGTTCTGGTTTCGGCGATGTCTCTCCGGTGAGCAGGTGGAGTGGATCTGGAGCACCCCAGACCAGCCGAATGGCGCCTTCGACGGCGTCGCCGAGGCAGATGTCGCTGAGGCCTTCTCTATCTGGAAGGAGGAGTGCCGCACCGCCCGCTCGATCTTGCAGGAGCTGGCCTCACTGGAAGTGACTTTCAGCACCCCCAATTACCCTGCCATGTCCGCGCGCTGCATGTTGAATCACATGATCGAGGAGTATTCGCGGCACAACGGTCATGCAGACCTGATTCGAGAGCGGATCGACGGGAAAACTGGGGACTTTCCTCCGCCTGAAGTGCAGGTCGATCGCGCCCCGGACGGACCCGGCTGACTGATAGGGATAAGTCGAGCGGTCTGGTCCACCGGAGTGGCGAGGCTTGGGCCCCTGACCCAGCCACTACAGGAGGGTGGCGGCGGTTTCAAGGGGGTAGCCGGCGGTCAGGCGGTCGATCGGTGCCGCATCCTCCGGGGCAACACCCGGCAGCAGCTGCGACAGGTGTTGCGCGGGCCGTCCCTCACCCGACGGGAACGATCACCAAGCAACCGTTGTGGCCGCCAAAGCCGAAGGAGTTGGAGAGGATCGGTCCTGGTTCCCACGGCCGTGGCTCACCCATCACCACGTCGAGATCGATCGCCGGGTCCTGCTGTTCCAAACCAGCGGTATGGGGGATCAGGTGGTGCTGTATCGCCAGCACCGAGGCGACCGCCTCGATGGCGCCGGCTGCGGCGAAGCTGTGTCCGGTGAGTCCCTTGGTGGAGGTAACTGGGGGCCCGGGGCGCGCGAAAAGTTGCCGGATGGCGCCCGCCTCGGCGAGATCGTTCAGTGGTGTCGAGGTTCCGTGGGCGTTTATATGCCGGATCTGGGCGACCTCAAGCCCGGCGTCATTCAAGGCCAGCCGCATGCACGCAGCCGCCCCGGCGCCGTCCGGGTCCGGCGCGGTGATGTGGTGCGCGTCCGAGGTGCTCGCGGCTCCTGCGATCTCAGCGTAGATTCTGGCCCCTCTTGCCACGGCGTGGTCCCACTCCTCCAGGATCAGCGCACCCGCCCCCTCGCCCATCACAAACCCATCGCGGCGGACGTCAAACGGCCGGGATTGCCCAGACGCGGACAGCGCCTTCATGTTGGCGAAGGCGGCCATGGCCACCTCGTGCATCGATGCCTCAGCCCCTCCGGCGAGGACGACGTCGCAGCGCCCGGTTGCGACCAGGCGGGCCCCTGCCCCGATGGCGTGGGTGCCGGCGGCGCAGGCGGTCACGATCGCCTCTGAGGGTCCCCGCCAGCCAAACTTGATGGAGATGTTGGCGGCGCCAGCGTTCGCCATCATCGCCGGAACCAAGAAGGGGGAGACCCGGTTCGGGCCCTTCTCGTAGTTCACCACGACCTGCTCGGCCAGAGTCTCGAAGCCTCCAGCCCCGGAGGCGAAGATGACTCCGCAGCGATCCGGGTCTGCGCCCAGCTCGCCTGCGTCTCGAAGGGCCGCTTCGGCGGCGACCACGCTGAAGTGGGTGAACCTATCGAGCCGACGCACCTCTTTGGGGGGAAACCAAAAGCTGGGGTCGAAGTCGACGATCCGACGGTCCGCTCCCGGGGCTGGGTGGATAAGCCCCTGCCACAGCAGGTCGTAGCCGACCCCGCAACAGGTGACAGCACCCAGTCCGGTGACGGCCACCCGGCGACCCGGGATGGCGACTCCGTCCACTGTTCCGATCAGCATCTGTTAGCCACTTCTCCTAAAGACCTTAAGCGAACCCGCCGCCGCCGACGGGCCCAGTGCCAGTATCTGAAACTGCTGAGCCGAGCCATGATACCTAGGAATTCGCGGACCGCTGCAAGTTTGGGGGGCCGGGTTGGGCGCTGCGCCAATTCTGGTCCTCCAGTGGGTGCTCGCACCGCCGCTCATGGATCTCGTGCGAAGACGGTGCGCACTACGGATCGTGCCCAGCATGCCCGACCACCGCAGATTTTTCCCCGGACGGTTGGGGTGAGCGGGCGGAGCGGTCAGCGGCGACTCGTGATGCTGCTCCCTTCCGGCTCTCGCCGACCCTTGCTCGGTGGCCTGGGACTAGACTTTCAACGGCGGTGGGGCTCGCCCAATGCTGGCTCTCTAATCGATGGCCTCTACAGCGATCTGAGCTGTTTTATTGCGCAGCGTCGATTCCTGCTGGGAGGCCTCAGATGCTTGAGATAGACATACCCGGATGGCGCCGGTGGCAGCTGGAGACGATAGTGCTGGACCTCAATGGCACCATTACCGTGGACGGAGGACTGTTACCGGT
>DATLQZ010000010.1:0-4152 GCA_035534915.1 Candidatus Dormiibacterota bacterium | reverse complement strand
CGACATGCCTTGAGCGCTGTCCTGGCTGACGCTACCCGGCGCCGGGTGTGTGTCATGTGTGCCGAAACCCTGTGGTTCCGATGCCACCGGCGCCTCATCGCCGATGCCGCAGTGCTTCTGTACGGCGCCCAGGTGCTTCACCTCGACCACCGGGGAAAGCTCCTGCCCCATGTGCTCACCGATGGTGTTCGCCGACGAGACGATGACCGGATCGTCTATGACGTGGCGCCTTCACCCCCGGCGCAGTGACGGGTCGCCGATCCTGCACCACGAGCATCCGCGCGGCGGCCGCGGGCTTGTCTGTGACCGGTATCTCAACGACAGCCCACCGCCAGGGACTCACCCCGTGAGTGCCCTTCGCCACCGCAACTCCGCGCCTCAGCATGGCGGCCAGGACCACCGCCCACGCCGCCAATCCAAACCACACCCAGGTCCGCGCAAAGGCGAGCGGAGGCTAGACGTGGGCGGCGCGCCCAGCGGTGAAGCTGCCGGCCGCGTACATGCCCACAGGAAAGACGGTGGACCAGCGGCGGACGTCGTAGTTGAGCCGGGGCCACACGACTTCGCCGAGCACCCAGGCGGGCAACCACGCCATGGCCACTAGCCCACACCGGCCAGGGCCGCATATCCGAGGGTGTTAGCCTCGATTGTTCATCAAGGGTCCAGTAGCTCGGCTGGCGGGTGCTGAAGAACGCAGAGGACGAACCAGGCCATAGGGTGATGGGCCCGGACCCTGGGATAGCTGAGGAGGAGGTTGGCTGTGAAGATCACGATGCCGGCCACCGCCAGGCTGCCGAAGATGGCTATCCGCGGGGTCCAGCTGAAGAAGAAGCTCAGCACGAACCCACCCACCCCAGCTAAATAGACCCAGAAGTTCCGGCGGCCGACGTTAGGGCTGGAGATGGTGGCCTGAAGCGCCACCGGGAAGAGCTGGTACAGGGCGCCCATGATCATCATCGTCACCCAGCCCAGCACTGCGAGATGAGTCAACGCGAATACCTGGGGGTCGTCATAACCGGCGACCAGGTGGGGGCGAGCAGGGGGGATAGCTTACCCTGATCACGGCGGCGCTTTTAAGCTATATCCCTCACTCCAATAGTATGATCCGTGCATGCCGGTCGATGTGAGCCAGCTAAGAGCCCACCGCGCACTCTCCGGTTGGAGCCGGGCGCTCCTGATCTCGGAGCTGCGTGCGGCGAGTGTGCCGCTGGACGCCCGGGAGTTGAGTCGGCGAACCGGTCTCCACCCCAGTACGATCCGGTTCCACCTGGACCTGCTGGCTGGGGTCGGTCTGGCTCGCGCCTCCTTCGAGCACACTGGCAGCAGGGGCCGACCCCGCCAAGTCTGGGAGGAGGTTCCCGAAGCCGTCGCTCCGGAGCGACCGGATGGCTACCGCCTACTGGCCCAGATGCTGACCGACTACCTCGGCCGATTGGCACCCAACCCTGAGGCGGCGGGACTGGAAGCAGGCGAGGCCTGGGGCGCGACCGCCAAGCTAGGAGCCCAACTCGTAGGGCCGGTAACCGAGGAGGACAGCACCGCCCGACTTACCCGCCTCCTAGGGGAGTTCGGTTTTGCCCCCGAGTCGGTGCGCAAGGATGACGAGGTACAGATCCTTCTGCGTCGGTGCCCATTCATGGAGAGTGCCCGCAGCAACCCCGAGGTCGTCTGTTCCGCGCACCTGGGGCTGCTCCGCGGGGCGCTGCGGCAAATGCGGGCACCACTTTCCGCGACCCGGCTCGATGTCCTGGTCGAGCCGTCTCTGTGCGTGGCGCACCTGGAGCCCTTTCCCGCTGGCGTTGCGCGTTGAGGGAGTCCGTGCCAAGGGCATCCGACCCGGAGATCGCGCGATTGGAATGGGAACAGATTGGGCTGTTTTACGGCCCCGAACTGGGGATCGACCTGCCTAACCCTGGCCTGATCTCCTCGCTGGCGGTCCGTGGCGGCCGAGTGATGGTGACTCTGGCCCTCACTAGTCCCGGCCGCCCGATGGGAGAGAGCCTCCCCAACACGGTGCCGCTCGACGTCGAGGCGGTCACGGGCGTGGTCGAGACCGCAGTCGGGGTGGTCTTTGCTCCCTCCTGGGATCCGGAAATGATGAGTGGGCCTGCCAATTTCGCTCCGGGATGGAGGCAGGCGCAGGCAATGGCACAAATCGATGTGCGGCAGCTGGTGGCTGCGCGGGGGAGAGGGCTTCGGGATGATCGAGGAGGAACCGGTGGCGGCCGAGCGAGTGCCCACGAAATCGGTGGTGCGGCTGGATCGCGACTACGGCTCCATCTGCCTCATCCACGCCGCTGCCACGGCTCCAGCCACGACATCTGCCGCGGCGCCGTCCGCAACCTTCCCGCCGTGGTGCCGGTTCTTGTGTATTCGGTGACGGTCACAGAGGAGGCGTGACAGGTGTCGGTACTCGCGCGACCGCGACCTCCGGCGGCACCCTTGGCTTACCTGCGCCAACTGCGGGTGGTGGCAGCCCGCCGCCACCGGTTCGAGGTGGACCGGATGGTCCTAGTTGACCGCGGGGATAAGCTCAGTCGGCCACAAGACGACATCGCCCGGCGACTGAGCCATGTCACCGGGTGGGGCATCACGAGGCTTGGCGCCGCCGAGTTTGGCCCGGGCGAGGTGGCACAGCGCATTGAGATACTGGGAGGCCGCCCCCCGGCACTGGTCGTCGGACCCGACATCCTCGACATGGGGCCCCTTGCGTTGAGCGCGGAAGAAGCCGCCCTCCGCCTCCCGTGGCCGGCGCTGTCTGTGCGCTACCAGCGCACCCCGGTGTGGATGCCGCGCATCCTTGCGCTATGGTCGAGCGGAGGGCTCGCTCGGAAGATGGCCAGGGCGGCGTGGGGTGCCTCGCAGGCACTTGATGGCGTGGTCTTCTCTGTGCAGGTTCATTCGCGGGACGCCTCTTCGGGGTCACCGCTAGAGCACCCGGGACCGCCGCTTCAGTACCGCTCCTGGTCGGCCCCGCGGCATCGGGCACTTGCAGTCGGATCATCGCAGGTTGCTGAGTTACGCCGCCTAGTAGCTGTCTTCAATCCGGACATGATCCTGGTCGACCCGCGCCACGTCCCCCAACTGGCCCGCTGCGACGCGGGGTGGGCGGCTTCTCCAACATGATGTCTGCTACTGAAGTCGGGGCAGCTGCTCGGCCGACTACGCGAGCGTTTCGCATTCTACAACCGGGATTGGCCAGAGCTTGCGGCTAAGTAAGGAGGGAGGTGACCGTGCCTGATGTGAGGACGCCGCTGCTCAAGGCCCACCAATTCTTTCGGCAAGGGCCGGCGTCGGCTGAGGGCTGGAGCGAACTCGTTGCCAAGGACCGAGACTGGGAGTCCTTCTACCGTGATCGCTGGCAGCACGACAAGGTGGTGCGGTCTACCCACGGCGTCAACTGCACCGGCTCCTGCTCTTGGAACGTCTACGTCAAGGACGGCATTATCACCTGGGAGTCGCAGGCCGTCGACTACCCGTCGGTAGGCCCGGACATGCCCGAGTACGAACCCCGAGGCTGCCCCAGGGGGGCCTCCTTTTCATGGTACACGTACTCGCCGCTAAGGCTCAAGTACCCCTATGTCCGGGGCAGCCTGCTCCAGATGTATCGTGAATCACTGAGCCAGCATGGGGATCCGGTCGAGGCCTGGGCCGCCATCGTCGAGGACCCGGAGCGCTCGCGTCTTTACAAATCCCAGCGAGGCAAGGGCGGCTTCGTTCGCAGCTCGTGGCCGGAGGCGGTGGAGATGATCGCCGCCGCCCACGTCTACACGATAAAGAAGTACGGCCCCGATCGGGTGGTCGGCTTCTCTCCGATTCCGGCCATGTCTCAGGTCTCGTACGCGGCCGGGACCCGCTTCCTTTCGCTGATCGGCGGGGTCATCCTCAGCTTCTACGACTGGTACGCGGACCTGCCCCCGGCAGCGCCGCAGGTCTTCGGGGACCAGACAGACGTGCCTGAGTCGGGCGACTGGTGGAATGCCTCCTACTTAATCATCTGGGGCACCAACCTGCCGGTCACGCGGACTCCCGATGCCCACTTCATGACCGAGGCCCGGTATCGGGGGCAGAAGGTGGTCGTGGTCTCGCCCGACTACTCCGACCACACCAAGTTCGCCGACGACTGGCTGCCGGCCCAGCCCGGTACCGACG
>DATLQZ010000009.1:0-16708 GCA_035534915.1 Candidatus Dormiibacterota bacterium | reverse complement strand
GCGATCTGCAGGCGCCTGTGGTCGGAAGCCAACCCGGCCCCAAGGAGCGTCGAGAATATCCGGGAATTGAAGGTTAGGGGACATCCGTCCCCGGTCGCCAGGCCCGATCTGACCAGCTCATTTGCGAGCGCCATCGACGCCCCCGCACCGATGCCCAGCAGTCGAGCCAAGACGTTGAGCGCGACACCATCGGTCGAGAGGCAATCGAGCGCGCGAACCTGCTGCCGTGTCGGCCCAACGTCTGCCAGCGCCAGAGGAACCGAGCGAACCCCATCGGCCTGGCGGACCAGATCGATCCAGAGCCCCAGCATGTAGGTTGACACCCCGTCGCAGCGCGCCGTCAACTCACCGCTGGGCAGCATCTCTGCATCCGACACGTCGATGAGGCTCGTCGATATGGCTGGTGCTAGCTCGGCTGGGTAGGTCGCCACGGTCATCGCTCCTTTCGATAGGTCGGGATCTGCTGTACTCCCTCCCCTACCGGCTAAAAGGCTGGTAGTCCGTACCACTCTCAACAGCCTGACCTGTCAAGGAGCTCCCGTCTGTCCGGTCACGTACCAACGCCCCCGGACCCAGTCGATGACCCGGCCGAGCCCAGAGGACCCTAATCCCTACTGCTGGCCGCTTCCAGTCGCGGCTTAGGCAACTGGTCCGCCGCCTCCCTAAGCGCGGACAGCAACCGGGCGGCTACCCCATCAAAGCCTCGGACCGAAGTGCAAACAACCAACGCGGGGGGGCTCAGGTGCCGGCGCACGACCTCCACGGCTTCCTCGGCTGACCCGACCAGCACGACTTCCGCGCCGCGCACCCGGGCTGCCACGTCAGCCGAGCTCACGCTCCCTGCGAGGGCCCGCTCCCGAGCCGGCTCGATGGGACCCAGCACCACCAGGTCCGCCCCCTCGAACGCATCCCGGTAGTCCTCGAGCAGCGCCAGAGTCCGGGAGTAGGTGTGCGGCACGTGGACGATGACGAGCTGTCGCTGCGGGCCCGCCCACTGCCGAGCGCCCGCTAAGGTGGCGCGGATCTTGGTGGGGTGGTGGGCGTAGTCATCAACCACGGTGACCTCCTCGACTGCGCCGAGGAACTCGAAGCGGCGCGCCGCACCCCGGTAAGATGCGGCGGCCTGAGCTGATCGATCCGCCGAGGCGCCGAGAGCGACCGCGGTGGCGAGCGCTGCCAGCGCATTGCTGGCGTTGTGATCCCCGAAAATCGGAAGTGGCATGGCCACCTGCAGGCCGTTGGGACCGGCCACTCTCAGCTGGCGCCGCCCGGCGTCCATCTGCGGCTCTCCGGCGAGCCTCCAGTCGCCCGCATGCAGCCCGAAGGTCTCCACCCGGCAGGCGGCGCTTGCAGAAAGAGCCAGGGCCGCTGGCGCCTCGGCGTTGACGACCAAGAGCCCGTCCTCGGGGATCTCCCCGACCAGCTTGCGGTAGGGCTCCGTGTAGGCCGCGATGTTCGGGTAGAGGTCCGGGTGGTCGAGCTCCAAGTTGAGCAGGGTCACCACCTGCGGGTGCCAATGCAGGAATTTGGCGCGGCGGTCCAGCGCCGAAGTGGTGTACTCGTCGCCCTCGAACACAAATGGTGAGCTCAGATCCCCGAGCCGAACGGCCATGCCAAAGTCGCGCGAGGTCGACCCCAGACGAAAGCCAGGGTCGAGCCCAGCTCCCTCCAGCATCCAGGCGGCGAGCGAGGATGTCGTGGTCTTGCCGTGGGTACCGCAGATCACGGCACGCAGCCTGCCGCGGGCGAGCAACCCCTGCGCCTCGGCCTCGCTGAGGAGGGGCAGCGCTCTCGTGATCGCTCCCTCCAGCTCCGAGTTGCTGGCCTGCACCTGATTGCCCAGGATGACCAGGTCGGGCACCCCCCACCGATCCAGGTTGGCAGGGGTGTGCACCCGAGCGAACTCAATCCCCGCCTCCTTGAGAATCTCGGTTGTTGGCGGGTAGGCGTCCTCGTCCGAGCCGGTCACGCGGTAACCCATCTGCCGACAGGCGAGCGCGAGGCCGGAGACCGCGTAACCGCAGATCCCCAACAGGTGCAGGTGGGCGCCAAGCGGCGGAAGGCCGGAGCGACCTGTTTCCATCGACCCGATCACCGGCGGCCCCGACCGAGTTCGCGGAGCAGTGCGCCCACCGCTTCCGCAGCCCCAGGGCGGGCCATCCCGCAACTCGCCTCGGCCATGCGAGCCCAGCGGTCTGGACTCCCCAAGATGCCGCTCACCTCCGTCACCAGCCGCGCGGCGCTCATCTCGGAGTCGTCCACCACCACCGCCGCGCCCGCCTCTGCAAACGGGATCGCGTTGGCCAACTGATGGTTACCCGCATGAGGGTAGGGCACCAGCAACATCGGCTTCCCCAGGCAGGCGGCCTCAGCCAGCGAGCTACCCCCTGCCCGCATCACGACCAGGCCGACCCGCGCCAGAAGGCTTGCCATCCGGTCGCTGAAGGGTAGTGGCTGATAAAGGGCGGAATGCGGCAACTGGAGGGCGGCCGCCGCGCGCACGACCCGGGAGTAGTCACCGGGGCCAGTCAGATGGATGATCGGCATACCCGGGCGGGACGTCATCAGCTGAGGGAGCGCTTCTAGGAGCAGATCATTCAGGTGACGGGCGCCCTGGGATCCGCCCATCACCAGCAGACCGGGCGGCGCCTCGGTCGGAATCGCCGGCGCGGCCAGATCGGCGAACTCGGCGCGCACAGGGTTGCCGGTGCACACGGTTCGCGCCGCCACCAGATGCTGCACGGTCTCGGGAAAGGAGGTCGCCACGACCGAGGCCCGCCCTGCCAGCCAGCTGACCGCCCTCCCCGGGAGGGCGTTCTGCTCGAGCAAGAGCAGCGGAATATGCCGACGCTGGGCCACCAAAGCCACCGGGACCGACACGTAGCCGCCGGTCGCCAGGACCACGTCGGGTCGAAATCGAGACACGACCCGGCTCGCTTGGGCGTACGCCAAAGGGAGCCGAGTCAAGAGGCGGGGCGTAGCTGTCAGGCGGCTTGAGCCCATGCTGCCAAGGGTGAGCCCTACGAAGTCCAGCCCTGCCTCGGCGACAATCCCCGCCTCGGGCCCGCCGGCCCGCCCCACATAGGTGACCGCGCAGGAGGGATCAGTTCGGCTCAGCGCCTCGGCGACGGCCAACGCCGGAGTGCAGTGGCCGCCCGTCCCGCCTCCCGTGATCAGAACGCGCATTGGACCCCCCCGTGCGGCGGCGCCGGGCCGATATGTTGAGAAGGATCCCGGTGGCCGCCAGCGAGAGGGCCATCGAAGATCCTCCGTAGCTTATGAAGGTGAGCGGGACCCCTGTCGAGGGGATCGTGTCTGTGACCCCGCCGATGTTGATCAGCGCCTGCCCGACGATCCAGATTGTGGCCCCGCCAGCAAGGAGGACGCCCAGATGGTCCGGCGCGTTCCGGGCGATCTTATATCCCCTCCAGGCGAAGGCCCCAAACAGGGCCAGCACCGCCAGCGTTCCCAGCAGCCCAAGGTCCTGCCCTATCACGGCGAAGATGAAGTCATTCTGCGCCTCCGGAAGCGATTGCGAGGTCGGGACCGGGCTGCTGAAGCCGGTACCGAACAGCCCTCCGGAGCCGAAGGCGTACAGCGCCTGGACCGCCTGGAAGCCGGTCGTCTGCGGGTGGGCGAAGGGATTGAGATAGGCAAGCAGGCGTGCCACCCGATACGGTTCGGCCTTGATGAGCAGCGCGCCGAAAACCGCTCCCAACCCAACCAGGGCGGCGAGGTAGCGCGTGCGCACCCCGGCCAGAACCAGCAGGCCCAGGCCCAGAAGCGTTAGTACCATGGTGGACCCCAGATCCTTCTCGGCTACCACCAGGATTGCCAGCACCCCAATCCGCCAGGCATAGGGAAGGACCCCCTGATGGAGGTCTCCCATGACCCGGCGGTGCTGGTCAAGCCAGACGGCGCCTTCGACCACGATCATGAACTGGGCTATGACGCTTGGCTGAATCTGGATCGGCCCCGCCCCGATCCAGCGGCGCGCCCCCAGCACCTGAATGCCGATGTGTGGCACCAAGACAGCCACAAGGAGGAAGACGCTCAGCGCACCCAGCCACGGGCCGAAGGTCCTCCAATGGTGGTAGTCCATCCGCAGGCAGACGACCAAAGCGCTGGTTCCGAGCGCCAGCCACACTACCTGGTGCTCGAAAAAATAGGCGGCGTTGCCGTTGTACCACGTATATGCGAACCCCTCGCTGGCGACGTAGACCATGACCAGCCCCAGACCGCAGAGGGCGGTGGTGACCAGCAGCAGCCAGACGTCGCAGTCTGGAAGACGGGACTCACGTGCCCTAGCACCGCCGCCCCGGTGGGTGCTGGCCGCGGGTATCCAGCGTTCGACCCGGGCGATCACGGATGAACTCCCTGGATGCCGGACCAGAAAGCCCACCCGACCACCAGCCCGGCGGTCACCAGCGATACCGACCAAAGGCGGAGGTCGATTGCCCACTCGCTCAAGCCCCCCAGCTCCAGGTGGTGGTGCAGAGGACTCATCCGCAGCAGGCGGCGCCCCCCGGTCAGCTTGAAGTAGCCAACCTGAGCGATTACAGAAAGGGTCTCGGCGAGGAAGACCGCCGCCAACAGCGGGAGCAGCACCAACAGGCCGGTCTCCGCCGCGGCTGCCGCGATCAGAAGGCCGATGGCGAGAGAGCCGGCGTCGCCCATGAACACCCGCGCCTTCGGGAGGTTGAAGAATAGGAACGCCAAAATCAACGCCGCGGCGGACCAGCACGTCACTGCCAGGCTCATTTTCTGCTCCAGCGCCGCAGCCGACCCACAGGCGACCAGGGCAGGGATAGCGCAACCGGCGGCGAGACCATCCACTCCGTCGGTCAGGTTGGCGGCGTTGGCGGTCGCCAGCATGGCCAGAGCGGCCAGAGCGATGCCGCCCCACCCGAGGTCCCTCATTCCCAACCCGGGAACCAGCTCGACGGAGGCGTGGGTTGCCGACAGCCCCAACGCCAGGATCGCGGCGCAGACGGTCAGCAGCAGGAATTTTGGACGAACTCGGAGGCCCTCCCCTCGATGAGCCTTCCGGAGATCGTCCAGCAGCCCGATGGCGCCCCCGAGGGCCGCCGCGGCGACGACTACCCCGCCAAGTGGGTCGCGGAGGGCGAGCCCCCACACCGCAGCCAGCAGGATGCAAAAGACCAGTCCGCCGGCGGTTGGGGTCCCGGCTTTGCTGAGGTGGGACTGGGGGCCGTCGCTACGCTCTACCTGACGCAGCCCCAACCTCCGCAGGCTGCGGATGGCCGGCGGATATAGCACTAGCCCGCCGACGAACGCGCCTGCGACCACCAGTCCATTCACTCGGGGCATCTTATGGTTGCAGCTTGAAGCGGGCGATCAGCGCTTCGGTCACCAGCTTGGAGGTGGGAGCCGCATCGTAGGCGCCCTCCCGCTGCGCCGGGGGCACCTGGGGGTCCCGAATGATGCAAAGCATCGAGTACTGGGGATTGGTGGCGGGGAAGAACTCCACGAAGGAGTCGATGGTGTTGTTGCCGTACCCGCCCTGGGCGGCGGCCACGGACGAGGTGCCGGTCTTGCCGGCGATCTCTCCTTTCCACTGGGGCCATATCTTGGCGGCGTAGCCCGAGGCACCAGGAACGTCGACCACCCCCACCATCATCTTGGTCAAGGTCTGCGCGGTCGCGGCGCTGATCACTCTGTGGGTGCTGGGCTTGACGTAAGTCGTAGGCTTGCCGCCGCCGGTGATCGCGGTCACTACATGCGGCTGCACCCAAACCCCACCGTTGGCGACCGCATTGACCGCCGACAGCATCTGGATCGGCGTGGTCACGTACCCCTGCCCAAAGCTAGCTGTCGCCAATTGAATGGGCTGAAGTTGTGAGAGCGGGGGAAGGGCCTGGTTGGAAGCCCCCGCCAGGTCGATTCCGGTGGGCACCCCGATTCCGAAGGCCTTCATGTTGTTATAGAAGGGCTGCGCCCCCTCCCACTGTTGGATATGGACCGCGCCAACGTTGAGTGAGTCTTCCAGGACCCAGTTCATGGTGATGACACCATGAGCGCGCAGGTCCCAGTCGCGGATCTGCCAACCCTGCACCGTGACCTCACCGGTCTCATCGAAGGTCTCGTTGGGGGTGATCACATTGCGGTTGAGTGCGCCGGCGAAGGTGAGTACCTTCCCGACCGACCCGGGCTCGTAGAGGCTGGCGACACCGGCATCGGTGAAGGCGCTAACCGGGGTCGTCGCGTAGTTGTTGGCGTTGTAACTCGGGTAGTCGGCCCAGGCCACGATGCCGCCGGTGTGAACGTTCATGACGATCATCGTCCCGGAGGAGCCGTTGACCTTCTGGACCTCCGCTGCCAGGTCCTTCTCTACCACCGCCTGGATGTTGGCGTCCAGGCTGGTCTGCAGATTGCGTCCATCCACAGCCGGCTTCTGCGGCGCGGAGCCCAGCACGACGGGATTTCCCAGCAGGTCGGTCGCCACCGATTGAGTGCCCGGGGTGCCGGCCAACACCTTGTTGTAGTAGCCCTCCAGCCCGTACTGGCCTTGCCCGCTGGCATTGACGAAGCCCAGGACGTTGGCGGCCAGACTGGTGCCCGGCGTCGCGCCGGGCCCGTACGATCGCGTCTCCCCCTGAATCGCCCCAACCGCAGCCAGGTTGAGGGCCGCGACGTGGTCCTCCACCGCGGAGGTTTGCGCCCTCGCGAGGTAGACGAAGTCCAAGGGCTTGCTGAGCACGGTCAGCAGCTGGTTGGCCGGGAGGTTGAGCAGCGGGGCGAGCTCGGTCGCGTCCTTCAGCCGCTGAGGTTTGGCGATGAGGTTGGGGTCCGCCCAGATGTCGTAGGTGGGCACATTCCCCGCCAGCACCTGTCCCTGATCATCCAAGATCAGGCCTCTGGTGGCTGAGATGGTCAGCTGGGTGACCTGTTGCGACAGCGCCGCCGCAGCTAGCTCCGGACCCTGCTTGATCTGGAGCTCGACCAAGCGAGCGCCGAGGCCGAATACCGCGATGAGCAACAGTGCCGAAAGCACCGCCAGCCTGCGCTTGGGGTCACCGGCCACCGCAACCGGCCCACCCTGCCTCACCTGGTCCGCCGGTCGGCGCCGGGTGCTCGAGGCGGGTCGCCGGCGCGAGTAGGGGCGGGAGGCCACCTCCTCAGGCGCCCTTGAGGGCGAGCAGAACCGGCACGAGCGGATCCGGGACAGTTCTGGCCGCAGGGGTCAGCACCTGCCAGGTGGGCGGAGGCACCATCCCGAGGTGGGTGGCTGCCGCGTTCAACGCTCCAGCGCTGTCAGCCTGATCCAACTCCTGGGTCAGAACCTGGGAGGTGTTAGCGAGCTGCGCCTTTTGCGCTTGCAACGAGGCAATCTGGTAGGTGAGGGTGGTTCCTTGCGCAGTCTCCGCGATGTACCCCGTGGCCGCGACCGCCAAAGCGGCTAAGAGGGGGAGAGCAACCCAGGCGACGCCGGTTCGCAGGCTGCTCCTCACCTTAACCCGGGTGGGTAGCGACTCCTCTTCGTCGAAGGGGAGATAGTGGGAACGAGGGCGGGGGGCGGCGATTGTGCTCATGGCTATTTCTGCATTTGTGGCGGGGACGTGAAGTGCGACGGGTTTGACGATTTGGTCAGGAGCGGGCGGTAGTTGGCCTCATGGCGCCTCGACGGCTAGTTTCACCGCGGTGCGCAGTAGCGCTGAGCGCGCCCTGGGGTTGCGCGCCACCTCGTCATCGGTCGGCTTGATCGCCTTTCGTCGCGGGAGAAAGAGGGTGGCCCGGTGGGCGCAGGTGCAGATGGGCTGTTGGGGAGGACAAACACAGGTCAGTGCAAGGTTGTGGAGGGAACGCTTTGCAACGGTGTCCTCGAGGGAGTGGAAGGAGATGATCCCCAATCGCCCACCGGGCCGAAGAATTTGAACAGCAGCGGAGATGCCGAGACTGAGCTCATCGAGCTCATTGTTGACAGCGATGCGCAGGGCCATAAAGGTTCTGGTGGCGGGATGGATGTGCGGCGGCCAGAGCCTTCGGGGTATCGCGCCCGCGCAGAGCGCCGCTAAGTCGGTGGTCTGGAGCACCGGCGCCACGCGCCGTCGCTCCACCACCGCTCTGCTTATCGCCCTCGCGTGCCGCTCTTGCCCGAAGTCGAAGAGGAGCCGGGCCAGTCCGGGCTCGTCCATGTCCGCGAGCAGATCAGCCGCGGTCGGACCACCGTCGGAGGGGTCGAGGCGCATGTCCAGCGGCCCCTCCGACTGGAAGCTGAAGCCCCGCTCGGGATTGTCCAGCTGTATCGACGAGATGCCCAGGTCCATCACGACCACATCTGCCTGGATACCCTGCTCGTCGGCGAGCTCCTGGAGTCCGGAGAAGCTCGCCACGACGGCGTGGAAAGCCTCTCCCATCGCCCCGAAGCGAAGCGCGGCCTGGGATACAGCGGCCGGGTCCCGATCCAATGCCAGAACCCGGCCGCCTGGGAGGACGTGTTGTAGTAGCGCAGCTGAGGTGCCGCCCCCGCCGAGGGTCGCGTCTACCGCGGTCTCGCCGGGGGCTGGGGTCAGGGTTTGGAGCAGCTCGGCGACCATCACGGGCTGGTGGTCGCCCGGGACGTGCGGCGGCCTGGCGGCGGCCGAGGGTCGCCGCCTAACGCTGCGTCGGGAGCCCTTCCCGGTTTCGCCCATCACCCCCAGCATGACGCTCATGCGCGGAGCCCGGTTTCGGGGGTGGGGACCGGTCCCTGTCCGATCACAGCTGCCGCGCGGCTGCGAATCCTCTCCCAGTCGTCGGGCGCGACTCTCTTCGCCAGCGCGCCGAAGTGCTCCTCGCTGTAGACCTCGACCGCCTGATTCAGCCCGACGAAGACGACGTTGCGCGAGAGCTCGGCGTGATCACGGAGCTGGGGAGCCAGCAGGAGCCTGCCTTGGGCGTCCCAATTGATCTGTTGCGAGGAGGAGAAGAAGTGGAAGAGGTATTCGCGGTAATCCGGGTCGGCGACATCCGAGTAATCCCGCTCGCCGACCAGCTTCTCCCAGTAGCTCGGGGGGTACATCACGAGTGAGAACCCCGGCCCCTTGGTGACGACTCCGCCCAAGAGGGACTCCCGGAACTTGGCCGGAACGGCCACCCGGCCCTTCTCGTCGAGGGAGTGCAGATAGGAACCATAGAAGGCCATGCGCAGCTCCTACCCCTGAGACCCATGTGCCATCCGCTCGCCAAGGCTGTTCACCACTTCTCCCCACCAATATCTGGAATGCACGGACTGTAGCAGTTCCAGAGGCGTGGGTCAATGGCTGAGCCAAACTTGACACCATGTAACTACAGTTCCGAGTCGGTGGGGAATCTAACCCACTCCGTCCCTCACCTCGAGCAGCAGCGCGAGCCCGGGGGTGGCGCAGGGGGGCTCGGCCCCCCTGCGGGGAGGGGTGCGGCGGACTGTAAGCCGAGTTCTGTGACTCTGGGGCCCCCGCAGCGCGGGCTCCCCCCCAGAGACGATGGCCATCCATCTGCGACGACGGTCTCCCGCCGCCTCCGGCGACCCACCCGGGTGACTGTAGGCGAGCAGCCTACGGGTGTTGCCACCCCCACCCTGCCGGGTCTTGCTCCGAACGGGGTTTACCTGGCCAGCCGGTTGCCCGGCTGCCGGTGGGCTCTTACCCCACCATTTCACCTTCGCCGACGAGACCGTCGGCTGTGTCTTTCTGTGGCACTCTCCCTGAGGTTTCCCTCGCCGGGTGTTACCCGGCGTCCTGCTCTTTGGAGCTCGGACTTTCCTCGACCGGTCTCTCCGGCCGCGGCCATCTGCCCGCCACCCAGACTCATCGTAGCTCCCCGCTCGGGGGCAGGTCAGCCGGCGGCTATCATCGTGGGGGAGCAGCGCGGGTCGCGCCCATCAGCTGAAACACCAGCAGGATGAGCAGGATCAACCCCATGGGCACAGCTACCGCAGATACCCCCTGCTTGGTGCTGAAGCCGACCAGGATCTCAAACGCCGCCAGGACCACACCGATTAGAGGGAACAGCAGCAGGCCCACCGTCCTTGACGCCCACCGATTGGCGCCTCCCAAGCCATAGTGGATCGGTACCCGAGTTCCAGGCGGAAGCATGAGGAATCCCCAGATCGCCACCAAGAACATGGCCAGCAGTGGTAGCAGTGCGATCAGCGAGCTCGCTTTCACGGGAGCTCCCGGCGCCACAGTGCGCCAGCCGCGGGAGCTGGATCAGCCGCGAAGGGCCGGGCAGTCGCAGGCCGCCCGACGGATCCCCTGGACGGTTGGTTGACGCGGGCGTGATGGAAGGTCACAAGCGCTGGTAGCGTCTGCTCGCCTCCACAGCCAGCCGATCGACTCGGTTGTTGCCGACGGAGTCCTGGTGGCCGCGAACGTGCACGAACTCCACGACTCCGGAAAGCTCCCGGAGCAGTCGATCTATCGGCGGGTAGAGCTCCGGATTGGCGTTGCGCTTCCATCCCTTTGAGAGCCAGCCGATGACGTTCAACGAGTCCACATGGAGGCGCAGTCCCTGGGTGGCCTTGCGGCGGCGAGCGAACGCCGCCAGCGCTTCGCGGGCACCGACCAGCTCCATCCGGTTGTTGGTGGTGGATGGATCACCGCCGGACCCCTCCTCAACACCCTCCTGCCACTGGATCAGAAAGGCCCACCCTCCGGGACCGGGATTGCCACTGCAGGCGCCATCGCTGTAAGCATCCACCCACTCTGGTTGGGGAATTCGGCCACCTGTCACAGCAGCAAGATCCGCTCGCAGTTCTCACAGGTCACTAGCGCGTCGCCACGGGCCTCTTCCAGAATCCGGTGCGCCAATGGCAGGCGGCACCCACTGCAGGTTCCTCCCACTACCGGAGCTACCGCCGGCTGCCGCCGGGCGGCGACTCGTCGGTAGAGACGGAGCGCCGCGTCGGGGAGGTCCGCGCTGAGTGTGGAGATCTCAGAGCGCACCGATTCAGAGTCTCGGGCCAGTGCCGGGGCTCTCTCCCTATCCTCAGCCCGGAGGGCCTCTAACTCGGTCTTCCGACGGTCCCGGCGCGCCCGAGCATCCACCATAGTGGCCTCCACGAGCTCCATCTCTTCCATCGCTTCCAGCTCCGCCTCCTCGCGTGCTCCGATCAGATGACGAAGGGTGTCAAGCTCATGCTGGCGACGCTGCAAATCAGCAGGGTTGCGCACGCTGCCGTCATAGAGGGCCCGCTCGTGGCTGCGGGCGCGATCACGGATCTCGCTCACCTCCAGCTCCATCTGGCGCACCTGAGATGCGCGCACACGGGCCCTCTCCTCCAGCTCGTGCGCGGAGCGCCCAAGCTCATCTAGCTCTGGGTCTGAGGCGGCGCGCGTCTCGATGGCTGACAGCTCCTCTTCGAGCCGCCTCAGCGCTGTCTCCGCGTCGGCGAGCGCGGCGAGCCGCTCGGCGACCCTCACTGCCGCATCAGCAAAAAGCCCGCGTAGTGGTGGCCGCGTTCCTGGGTGGTGACACTCACCACCGACCAGCCGCCCTGCCTCCCGATCCACTCCACCAGCCGCTCGACCCGCTGCATCGGCTGCAGACAGATCCAGCTGAGCTCAGCGAGGATGTCACGGTCGGCCTCCAGAATCTCCACCAGGGTCCGTCCTCCCATCCCAGCCAAGACCGCTCCCCGGCAACCCAGGTGGCGCAGGGGACTGAGCCCGTTGCCCTCCAGGATCTTGACGCGATCGTCAGCCCCCAACAGCCGCCTCAGCTCGCGGGCCGGTCCCGACTTGGCCTCGGTTGCGAAGACCTGCCCGGAAGGTAGGCGCCGGGCGAGCTCGAGCGCCAGTCGCCCGTGCCCGCTGCCAATGTCGGCGACGGGTCCCTCGGCAGGGCAGAGCTCCAAGAGAGCCTGCAGTCGGGGTCCAAGCCGAGCGCGGGAGGCTGTCGATAGGCTCACCGGGCTAGCCTCTGCGAGACGCGAATCAGGCGTTCCAGCACATCTGCGGCAGCCCCACTTCCCAGGCTGGCACGGGCCAGATCTAGCCCTTCCGCCAGGGTCTCCGCGCGTTCGCCAGCCACAAGAGCGGCGGCGGAGTTGAGCAGAACCACATCGCTCATCGGTCCGGCCTCTCCGGCCAGCACTCTTCTGACCACGGCGGCATTGCTAGCCGCGTCCCCCCCTGCCAAGGCTGAACTCGGTGCGGAGCGAATGCCCAACTCAGCAGGGTCTATCACCGAGGTCGTGACCACCCCATCCCGGATCTCCCAACAGCGGGACGGTCCGTCGAGTCCCAGCTCGTCGAGCCCTCCCGGGCCCGCGAAGACGATCGCCCGCTTTCTGCCCAACCGTGCGAGAACGCCGGCCATGAGCTCTGCCAGCCTGGCGTCCGACACCCCAAGGGACTGATAGGGAACCCCAGCAGGATTAGCCAACGGCCCGAGAATGTTGAAAACCGTCCGGATCCCGAGCTCCGCTCGCGTCACTGCCACGTGGCGCATGGCCGGATGGTAGGCGGGAGCGAACATGAAGCCCATGCCGGCCTCTGCCACACAGGTGGCAACCCCCTGCGGCGGCAGTTCGATCGCAACCCCCAAGGCTTCCAGCACGTCAGCGCTCCCGCAACGGCTGCTCGCAGCTCTGCCACCGTGCTTGGCCACCGGGAGGCCAGCGCCCGCCACCACCATGGCGGCCACGGTGGAGATGTTGAACGTCCCACGACGATCTCCTCCAGTGCCACAGGTGTCGATGGCAGCCACGTCCAGCGCCACAGGAACGCAGTGGCCCAGCATCGAGTCGACCAGGCCGGCCAGCTCGGCGACCGTCTCCCCTTTCACCCGCCAGAGCGCCAGCGCCGCCCCAAGCTGAGATTGGGTGAGGGTCCCCTCCATCATCGCGTCGCCCAGCCAACGGGAGCGCTCGGTGCCGAGGTCACCACCTGCGAGCAGCTCTTCCAGGAGCTCGGGGAAGGTGGGCGGCGACGCAGCTGTGTCCATGTTCATTGGGCGAGTCTAAGGCGCTGCCGCAGATCCACTTCATCTTGAGGGGCTCGCCCTCGATGGCTGGAGGTGGTGGGGAAGCGACCTGATCTCCCGAGCTGCTCGGTGGCAGGGAGCTTTCCGCTAGGGCTGAGAGCCGTTCCGCGCCAGCAACCCTCCCGAGAGGGCGTGCGCAACGACGCCAGGCGGCACCTTGGGTCACACAGCCCGCACGACCGCATTGCCAAGGCGCGAGCTCCCATCGGCCAAGTTGGTGGCTCATCCGTGGCCCGCGCAGAGGTCACTGTGCTCACAACGACCATTGCGCCCTGCCTTCGATGCTCAGCGGTGATCTCGACCAGCGGCGGTCGCCAGCGTCCCCTCTACTGGCTCCTGCCCACTGTGGGACGGTTGTCGCGCCTTCAGCCGGCTTTCGCCGCGCGACGCGGGCTGGGCTCAGGGAGAGATGCTCGGTCCGGGCCAGGACGAGCTCGGTCGGTTCGGCCCTCGCCTTTAGCGGTTCTGGGACCAGGGCCCGCAGGGCACCGCCTTTTTGAGGACGGCTGGCTGGGCCGAGCTGATCGATTTGGTGCGCGACCTACGAGCCCATGACGACCTGCCCACGCTCGCGACTATGGAAGTCGATGAGACGCCCCAATACCTCTGGCCGCAGTTGCGAAAGCTCGACTGGTAGGCAGCGTTTAAGCCGACATAGCCAGCGTCGCGGACCGTCGCGAGGTCCGAGATTGAAGACCGATCGCCACCCCGACTCCCACCCGGCCCGCCGCGGGAGGGTCAGTGGCGAGATTGTCCACCGACGACGTAGACCTCCGCGACCAGCCTGCTCGGGGGCCCGGGCTGCCTGCCGCGGTCATGTCGTCTACCCTTCTTGCGAAATGGTTGACCATGATCACTAGGAACAAGGCGCCGATTCCGGAGGAGGCGTGCAAGCCCTACTGGATCGGCGAAGGCGACCGCGGGGTGCTGCTGTTGCACGGTTTCGCCGGTACTCCCCCGGAGATGCGCCGTCTGGGCGAGTGGCTCGCCCGCCGGGGATTCCTGGTGCACGCACCCCTGCTGGCTGGCCACGGCACAACTCCTGAGCAGATGGCCAAAACCGATCGCTGGGATTGGATCCGCTCCGCCAACACCGGTCTTGACCAGCTGCTGGCGCGCTGTCATCACGTCGGCGTGGCCGGGCAGTCCATGGGCGGAACCCTAGCTCTCCACCTCGCCGCCACCAGGCCCGAGGTGTGGGCGGTGACCACCCAGGCCGGCCTGCTCTGGCTGAGTGATTGGCGGCTGCGGTTGCTGCCGGCTCTGCATAGAGTGGTCCCCTGGCAGGTCCCTTCCGACGAGGTGGACCTCTACTCTCCGGAGGGGATTATCGAGTTGCACAGCTACGCCCGACGTCCCACCCGGGCAATCCTGGAGTTGGTCCGTCTGGGCCATCTGGTACGAAACGAAATGCCGGCGGTGGTCCAGCCCCTCCTGGTCATGCACGGCGGTCGCGACGGAGTGGTCGACCCCGCCAACGCCGATCAGATCCTCTCCCTGGCGAGCTCTCCCATCCGGGCGATGCGCCGTTTCGAACGAAGCGGCCACGGCATGAGCGTTGATGTGGATCAGGATGAGGTGGCCGCCCTGGCGGGGCGTTGGATGGAACGCTTCGTCGGACGCCCCTGGCAGACCGAACCTCAGTCTTGACCCAACAGCTGGCGGAGCTTCTCGGCCAGTTCGGCGCCCAGAACAGGGTTGGTCGGGGAGCCCTCATCGGGCAGGGGCCGGCGGCTCTGCCGAGCGGGGCTGGGTGGCTTCGAGCCCTGCCTCCCCCGGTAGGCCAACCCGCAGCCAGGGCATGTGTAAATCGGGATTGAGCTGCCCCGGCCGACGTACTCGAGATGACTCCAGCGGGGCCGTCCGCCGCAGGAGCAGAGCCGCGAATCTGGCAGCTGGGGCAGACGTTGGAGCTGCTCCGGCCCCACGTTATCCAGCGATGAAAACGCGCGCCCCGACCTTCTCATAGGTGCCCCTGGCGCGGGCGTCGCGGGTCGCGAGGGGCACGCCATGCTCGACGGCGGCCAGAGCCACCATGGCATCGTACACCGCGCCACCGGCGATCCCTAGCCGGGATAGCATCTGCGGCAAGTGACTCGCCGAGTCATCTCCTAGCAGATACGGCATGGCAAACCGATCAGCCAGCAGGCGAGCGGCGTCGACTGGATCGACCCGGACATCACCCGGCAGCCGCGTGAGCACAGAGTAGGTCTCGGCCAACGCGTGGCCGGCGAGAGCAAAGTCGCGGTGGCCAGACCAGCGCCGGACCGCTTGGTGGGCGGTGTGGGTCTGTACCAACAGTGGTACAGCCACGCTGGTGTCGATCGCGAGCGGCGCGCTCACCGACGCCCAGCGTCAATTAGGCCAAAAACTATCTCGTCGTCAATCGACGTCTCTCCGGTAAGGACCATGAGCCCATCCTCGTCGACCACCCGGGCAGTACGGCCAGCCGGCACCAGTGCAAGCCCCTCCCCATAGCGCGAAATCTCAACCCTGGAGCCTGGGCCCAGGCCCAAGCTGTCACGTAGCGACTTCGGCACGAGAATCCGTCCGACAGCGTCCATGGTGGCACGCATTGGGAATATCATACCAGTCACCTCCCAGTTCCGAGTGACGCGACCAAGAGCGGTCGAGCCCGGAACCTACCTGCGGTTCGTGGTATCGAGCGTCTCTGCAACGCTATGCGGGGCGTAGCCGAAGGCCCTGGGACCGAAGTCGCCGCGAAGGTCGACCACAGTGGCCTGGAGGGGACGGAGGAAGCCGCGCCTGAGTGACCGGGGCTCCGCAGCTGAGAGGGGCGTTCTGGCAGCAACGCCTGTAAAAGATGGCATTTGCATCCGGCTGGGGGCGAGACGCCGGGTTACTACAGCCCGGGAGGCTGTAGTGGGGCTGAGTCAGGCGGCGGTGGGCTTCAAGTCGGGGAAGCGGGTCGGCTCGGGCAAGTCCAGGCGGTCGAGGATGGCATGCTGACCACTCGTGAAGAGGGAGCGCTGAGCCCGCTGTGCCGCGGTTGGTCGCCATAGTCACCAGCTGCATCCTTTGGAGCTCGTGGCGGAGATTGTGCCAGCGGTCCTGGGCTCGGTTCTCCGCGACCCGGATCAGACGCATGGGCAGCCAGCAGAGCACGATGGGGGCCCAGATCCGCTCCTCCTTGCGGTGCTAGACCGGGCGCCGCTCGAGCGTGGTCTTCATGTCTCGCCACCCGCGCTCAACCTGCAACAACTGTTGTACCCAAGGGCAATCTCCGCGGCGGTCAGGGTGGGGTCGGAGCGGCGCAGCAGGAACTTGCCCGCGAGGTGGGCTTCCGGGGCCACTGCTCTCGTAGCAACCCGCCCGCGGTTACCCGCAGCACGCGAGCGGGCCCCAGCTTGGTCTTGAGCTTGCCCAAGGGCTCCTTCACCTGGGTCGGTAGCGGCCCCGTCTCGAGAGCGCCAGCCGGGCCTCCTTGGAGTCACCCCGCAGCTTCTCCCCGCGGATGTAGTGGTCCTCATACTGGATCAAGTAAGAGCGGTTGGCCCTGGAGCTGAACTCCCGGTCAGCGACCCACGCCATCCGGCCCAGTTGCCAGCCCGGCAAGTCGTCTCGGCCCTGGCGCAGCACAGGTGCCTCCCGGACAGCTCCGTACCCGACTCGGGATCCCCTCCTCGCTCACCGCCATCCCGAACATCACCTGGGGGATACGTATCACTGCGTAGCAGCTGTCTTCATCCACCTCGGCCAGCCCAGGGACGAGGGCCCGCTC
>DATLQZ010000008.1:0-6700 GCA_035534915.1 Candidatus Dormiibacterota bacterium | reverse complement strand
ATCGCGAATACGGAGACCCCGTAGGATCGAGCTTCCGCTGCCAGTGCCTCGGTAAATCGATTGATAGCGGCCTTGCTGGCCATGTAAGCAGAGTTGATCATTGCGCCGAAGTCGTCCGGGATCGGGAACGCCGCCGCTCCTGAGCTCAAGTTCACGATCCTTCCCGAACCCCTTTGCGTCATGTGGGGCAGGAGCGCGTGGCTGCAGAGAAATGAACCCATGAGATTGACTTCGAGAATGCGCCACCAGTCTTCCGGCTGGTACTCCCAGGAGACCCCTGAACGCCCAGCACTCCCGGCATTGTTAACCAGTAGTTCAACTGGTCCGATCTGGGCTTCAATACGGAACGTGGCCTCCCTCACCGCATCCGTGTCGGTTACATCAAGGGTGATCGGATGGACTCCGACCCGTTCGGCTAACTCTTCGAGCCTCTTGGTCGAGCGAGCAGCAGCGGCTACCTGATAGCCATTGGCCGCCAGATGCGTGGCAATGACTAGGCCGATGCCTTCGCTTGCCCCGGTGACGAGCGCCACCGGTTGATCGCCAAGCACCCGGTCATGCTAGCGGAAAGGTTCCGCTGGCGGTCCGAGCCTCTTTCGGACCCCTGCCAAACTCTATTTGTGAATCAGCCTCTGACCAGCGCGGTGCAGGGCCCGGCGCAGCGCGAGTTCTGAAGTGGTGTCGCCCTGCCGCTGACCTCGATGCGGCGCGGGAACGCATCCGCGCTGGCGGATGGACGAGGCATTCGGTTTGTGGTTCCGGCCTCCCACAAACACGGGACCCGGTCTGGGCGCAGCCCGGTGGGCGCCGACCACTGAGCAGCGCTCAGCGCCCAGCACGGTTGCGCTACGATCGACGGGTGAGCGCTGAGCAGGTGGGCAGGGAGGACGGGACGCCAGCACGCAGCGCCCAGGCCAAGCACGACCGGAAACCCCCCAAGGCGCTTCTCGACTTCATGGTGACAGGGTGGGAGACAAACTCCTCGGACCCGGTGCCACAGATCTCAGGGGTTCAGCTCTATCAGGCCCGGAGGCAGGCGCTCTCGGAGCGGTTCCCAGGATTACTGGTCGTCGTTCCCAGCGGCGCCTCGAAGACCCGCGCCAACGATACCGAGTTCAGGTTCCGGCCCGGGACCGAATTCCTGTATCTGGTCGGCGAAGGAGAGCCAGACGAGGTCTTGGTGCTCCAGCCCAGGAACGAAGGCGGTCACAATGCCACGCTGTACACCGAGCCGGAGGCGGACTTCTCCACTCCAGAGTTCTTCACCGACCGCAATGGGGCGTTCTGGGTCGGGCCGAGGCGCGGCCTGGCCGCCACCGCCGAGCGCTTCGGTTTGGCGGCGATGGCACTGCCCAACCTGGACCAAGTGATCCGTAACCATAATCGAGGAGTTCTGCTTCGCGGGATAGACCCGAAGGTTGACCAGCTGGCCCAAGACCTAGCCGGGCCCGACGGTGAGCTCGCATCTTCCTTGTCGGAGATGAGGCTTCGCAAGGATCCACTGGAGGTGGGGCTGCTGCAGGAGGCGGTCGACCTCACCCAGCTCGCCTTTGAGGACGTGGTCAAGGCGTTGCCGAGCTGCCGGACCGAACGGGATGTCGAGCTCGCCTTCTTCCAGAGAGCCCGACGAGAGGGCAACGACACCGGATACCCCACCATCGCTGCGGCTGGCAGCCACGCCACCATCATGCACTGGAGCCACAACACCGGGGAGCTGCGACAGGGAGAACTGCTCCTGCTGGACGCCGGGGTCGAGACCAACCGGTACTACACAGCCGACATCACCCGAACGCTGCCCATCAGCGGGCGATTCACCCCCTGGCAGAGAAAAGTGTACGAACTGGTGTGGCTTGCCCAGCAGGCGGGCTTCGCGGCCGTTCGGCCCGGCGCCGACTTCCAAGAGTCCAACCGAGCCGCCCAGAGGGTTCTCGCCAAGGGTCTTGCGGATATGGGGCTCTTGCCCGTCAGCGCGGAGGAGGCGCTGCGCCCGGAGAGCCAGCTGCATCGCCGCTACACGATCCATGGAGTCAGCCACATGTTGGGGCTGGATGTCCACGATTGCGCCAATTCGAGGCAGGAGCTGTACCCGGAGGGGAAGCTCGAAATCGGCATGGTGCTGACCGTGGAACCTGGGCTCTACTTCCAGCCTCACGACTCCACGGTGCCTGCGGAGCTGCGTGGGATGGGTGTGAGAATCGAGGACGACGTGGTCGTGACCGCGGATGGCTGCGACGTGCTGAGCAAGGGTCTGCCCTCCCAGATCGATGAAGTAGAGAGTTGGATGGCGGGTATCTGGGAGCACGTCCAAGGCTGATCGTCGGCGCAACCTCAAGCTGGCCTGGTCCGTTGAACTCTCTGAGGGCAAGCCGGAGCCCTGAGACCACCTGCCAGAGGATTGCCATGAGCCAAAAGTCGATACGGCACCCTACCCCTGAGTCCGGCGGAGACCGCAAGCCAACCAGAGGTTTGACTAGGCGCAGGTGGGTCGCCCTCCTTGTGGTACTGGTGTCGGTGGGAGCCGTTGGTGGTTCGATCGGGATCCACTCCGCGCAGGGCGTCGGCAGCCGCGCCCGCGCGGAGCTGCTGGCGGCGCGAGGCTCGGCTTCCCAGCTGATTCGGGAGGCCAGGACAGCGGGTGTTAGCGCGACTCTGCTGGAAGGACAGCTGCGTCGTAGTGAACCCCCTGACTGGCAGGCAACAAGTATTGGACTGCTACTGGGAGGCGGGGCTCTCGCCTCCCAGATGGACAAGGAGACGGACTCGCTGCGGGCAGATGCGGCGAAATTGGCACCAGAGGTGCGTAGGTGGGCTGCGGGGATGAGTTCGATAGACAAGGTCCGGGCTGAGACTGAGGCTCAGATGGTCGCGGCGGTGAAGGCTCTGCCAAGTCTGAAGGGGAGCGTCGCCCAGCGCGCTGCACGGCTGTCCCTCTCCGGCGCCATCCCCCTCGCCAATCAGCGGAGCGCCCTGGCGAGCCTGACCTCAGCCGACATCTGGGCGGGGCAGTTCGCGCTAGCCGCCGAGGCCTCCTCCTCGACGATCGCCAAGGATCGGGCACTGGTACAGCAGGCGGCGCAGCTGAAGATCCCCTTGGGCGATGCCGCGGCACAGATCCAGCAGGCGGAGGCGCAACTCCTAACCGCGGGATCTCCGACTGAAGTTCAGTCGGTCATGGGCACGCTCGCGACCAGCCTATTGCCGCTGGAGGTGGCGGTGCGGGCAGCGGATCCTGGACCGGGCCAGGTGATTGTTATCCGCCTGGCCGCCCAGACTCTGACCGCCTACCTCAACGGCACCCAGGTTTTGGAGACGCCGGTGACCACCGGGCGCAAAGGGCTGCGAACCCCGCTCGGGATCGACACGATCAGATGGGAGGAGAGCCCCTACCTCTTCATCTCTCCCTGGCCCATTGGCAACCCTTACTACTACCCGCCATCGGAGGTCACCTGGGTGTTGCATTTCCTCTCGGGTGGTTACTTCATCCACGACGCCCCCTGGGAGCCAAACTCCGCCTTCGGCCCGGGCTCGCAAAACGGGCCCTACGCGAGCCACGGATGCGTCCAAGTGCCCCACACGGCGATGCAGTTCCTCTGGGGATGGACCAAGATGGGAGCCACCGTCGTCATCGCTCCCTGACCGTATGTCAGGGAACGGCCAGCTCCTCCACCAGCTCCTCCTGAACCCAGCTCAAGAGATGCAGGGTGGCGAGGGGGGGCCGGCGATGCTGGCGCTGGCTGAAGCGGTCCTCCCAGCCATCCTCATCCAACCCGAGGCGCTCGGCCAGTGCCAAACGCAGAACGTTCAGCGCCCGCAACCATCCCCAGGTCGCTTCGTGGGAGAGCAGGATGGGCCCCTCGGACTCCAAGCTGCTCCTCATCTTTGCTATATCCGAGCTTCTGGAATCGTCCAGGTCGGAGCCCACCAGACGACGGAACTCCTGCTCGAGCTTCTCGTCGTCATAGGCACGCGGGTTGGCCCAGCTGGACTCCTCAAGCATTGGCTCCAGCCTCTCCAGGATCTGCAAAAGCGCCGCTCGCTCGCGACGATCCACCAGGACTTCAATCGACTCCTCGGACCGCCGTATCTGCGCCACCGTCAGTCGCGGGCCAAGGTCGCCTGCAGCCCGTGGGCGTGAAGCTGAGCTACCGTTACCTCGGCGCGCTCCCGAAGCTCGGTCGCCACCACAGCCTTGCCCTCGGTATGCACCTGGAGCATCAGTCGAGTTGCAGTTTCCTGGTCGTATCCGAAGATCCGCCGAAGGACGAAGACGACGTAGCTCATGAGGGTGACCGGATCGTTCCACACGACCACTCTCCAGGGCCGGTCCCGGTGCTCCTTGGTCTCCCCATCAACGCGGGACCCGGTCTGCGCCGAGACACCCTCTTGGACGGTGCTCACAACCCCATACCCTAGCGCGCCGAGGTCGATCGCACACCCTCTGAGACCGGGCCAGCCGCGGGGAGCCGCCCGCGCGGGGCCATCACGGGACGGGAACGATCCGCTAACCTGAGATTGATGGTCTTTGCTGATTCCTCCACTCGCCTGGGCGGCCTGCCGTGATCCGACCCTCTTGGCGACTGCTGGGGGTCGGGTTGGCGCTCGGCCTGGGCGGACTGGTGGCGGGTTGTGGTGGCGGGCCACTCTCCTCGGCCGACGCCGGCGTCGGCTGTTCCGTCACGGTCGAGATCCCTGTCGTCCAATCGGCCCTGCTGGGCACAGTGACCGCCAGCTATCACGGTTCCACCCACCTGCTGACGAGAAACACCTCGACCATTCTTCTGGGCTGCGGCCAGAAGGCCGTCCTTTCGGCCTCCCCAACCAGCCCTGGGAGTCATCCGTTCACCGGCTGGCGGGTAGAGGGGAACAGGACCGGCGACACCACCGTCACCGTCGTGGCCGACGGGTTGATCACCGCCTCTCCAACCTTTTACGTGGCGGTCCGGCCGAGTCCGACCCCCAGCCCCTCCCTCAAGGCGACAGGGACTCCCACCCCCAGCACCAAGGTCTTAGATCAGTGGTTGAGTTACGACCTGGCTACGAAGGTCGCGACCCTGAAGCTCGAGGCCGGGTACGGCAATGTGAACAACACTCTGAGCTTCGACGGGGAGGCCAAGGGCGCTCTCGACGTGACGGTTCCACAAGGCTGGACGGTTGTCGTCAACTTCAGCAACGTCGACAAAATCAACCACTCGGCCGCGATCGTCACGACCACCGGCACGACTCCGGTCTTTCCGGGCGCGAGCATCGCCAACCCGACAGTCGGGATCCCCGCCGGCGACCAGGCAACCTTCTCATTCGTGGCCGGCCAAGCAGGAAGCTACCGGATCGCCTGTCTGGTGCCCGGACACGAAGACGCCGGCATGTGGGCAACCTTCGATGTGACCGCTTCCGGGCTGCCCACCATTCACCTATAGCGCTTGCCCGCGGCTGCGGGGTCGTCACGGTGACACGCCGAAGGCAGAAGAGGGTCTGCCGCGCTCGGCCCAACGGCGAACTCATCGCCTGGGTCTGCTGCTTTCCACCCGGACGACAGATGAGCGAGAGCGTGCTTGCCGGACGAAGATAGTGCTAGCTACCGTCGGTTCCCAACTGTAGGAGGAGTTCGCCCAAGGTGATGAAGCCACCGGAGATCCTGCCAACCAGGGTGCAAGCAGGGCTCGCGCCAGGGGTGACGTACCAGATTCAGGGCGAGCTGGTACCGATGCTGCACTGCGCCCTGGATGGGTCGATGCCGGTCTATTTCGAACACCATGTGGTCCTCTGGAAGGATCCCCGAATCGCCATCAAGCTGCGGGCGGTCCGCGGCGCGGCTCGACGGATGATCTCGGGACGACAGGTCTTCCTGACCGAGGCCAGTGGCCGAGGCGAGATCGCTTTCTCCAGGGACGCGCCCGGCCATGTCTTCCCTTTGGAGCTGCCCCATCGGGCCGCGATCCTGGTGCGGGAGCATCAGTTTCTGGCGGCCACCGGTTCGCTGCGCTACAGCGCCTCGAGACTCCGGGGGATCACCAATAACCTCTTCGGGAACAACGGATTCTGGGTGGACCGCTTCGAGGCGAAAGACGCAGCCGGGGTGGTTTGGCTTCATGGCTTCGGCAACGTGCTTGAGAAGCATCTCGAGGAAGGTGAGGAGATCGACGTCGAGCCCGGGGGCTGGGTATACATGGATCCAGAGGTCAGAATGCGCCCAGCCGTCTACGGGCTCCGAACCGGCATCTTCGCAGGCGTGGGACAGCTGGTCTTCAACCGCTTCAGGGGTCCCGGCAGGGTCGGGATCCAGACTATGTATCTGCATATGCCCACAGAGGAGTGACCCGGCGGCGCGAGCCCCAGCTGCCAGAACACCCTTGGCAGAGCGGCGACGTGTACTCTCCACCTCACGGTTGGGCTCTGCACCACAGCCAGGTCGGACACCCAGGCTTCGTCGCGGCGGCGGCGGTCATGACCAGGTGCGGACCAAGCACTCCAGTCTATCAGCCCAGGTAGTCCTCAGGCGGCAGAGCGCCACCGACCCAGTCGGAGTCGCATTCGGTGCAAGTCTGCTGATCGGGAGACGGTACCTCTGGGTAAGCGCACAGGAGCAGTGCCATCATCTCCTGCCATTCAGCGAGCTGACCCAGAGTGCTTGACTCCGGAACCGCTCCACCCAGGTCATCCCTCTCCGCCATCCGCTGAGCCAGTAGCAACTCTGTCGCCATGT
>DATLQZ010000007.1:0-1207 GCA_035534915.1 Candidatus Dormiibacterota bacterium | reverse complement strand
CCGGACAGTACCTTCGGAAGGGGTCTTTGGCCTACATCGAGGGAAGGCTCCAGACCCGATCCTGGGATGGCCAGGACGGACAGAAGCGCTACCGGACCGAGGTGAACTGCACCGACATCCAGTTCCTCGACTCCAAGAACTCTGGAGGGGCTGCGGAGGGCCAGCCAGCCGATCAGCCCGCTACTCGCCGGGCTCCATCTTCATCGCAGGCGTTCGCCCAGGGATTGCCTAGCGGACCGGGAGGGAACGGCAAGGCCCAAGCCGGCGCAGCGGTGGCTCGCGCACCCACCGGTACTGGGGACGATGCCGCAGGGGACGTTGACCCAGACGACATCCCGTTCTGAGAGGAGGCCTCGCGCCTCTTCCCTCGGGACGGGCCGCATTGACACGTCTATGTCACGGAATCTGACCTAGGCTCAGAAGTGGCATGTCCGAAGTTGTGCACCTACACACGCACTCGGACCACTCCTTGCGCGGCGGGCTCTCTCGGGTAGCTCAGCTCGTCGGGCACGCCAAGGAGTGGGGGATGCTCACGATCGCGCTCACAGTCCACGGCACGCTCTCTGGAGCGGTTCCCCTGGTTACCGAGGCGGCGAAGGCCGGGATTAAAGTCGATCATTGGCTGTGAGGTCCATATCGCTGCTCGCGGGATGCTTGACCAGGATAAGGACTTCGATCAGGACGGCTCCCGCTTGGTGCGCATCGTCGAAAACGAGGTGGGCTACAAGAACCTCCGCTGGGCGGTGTGATGATCGACATCCAGCAACTATGCGCGAAGGCAGGTCTGGACGTGGCTTTGGCCACGATCGAGGATCCGACCGGTTCCTGCCGATTGGTGTCCCTCCCAACGCGTTCGCCGACTCGGCGCCAGCGCTTCTCCCTGGCCACCTGGTGGTGGCAGCGGGCCGTGTTGAGGGCGGGAGCGAGCGAGAGATGGACGACGTGGGAGAGGCGGGGGCTGAGCAGGTGATGACCTGCGTCGCCAGTCGCGTCTTCTCGCTCGACAACCCCAGTGCCGCCCTCCTTCGGCCCAAGACCGTGGTTCATAGCAACTGTCCGGCCGATGCTCTGGTGCTGAACCAGATTCAGGACCTGGTGGCTAGAACCCTGGGCCCATGCCGGTGGTGTTGCACCGCCAGGGCGCGTCAACCCCTATCCCTTTGCCGGCTCGCACCCGAGTTCGGGACGATGCAGCGGTTATCGAGGA
>DATLQZ010000006.1:0-3359 GCA_035534915.1 Candidatus Dormiibacterota bacterium | reverse complement strand
TGGCGGGAAGGGAGGGATTCGAACCCTCGGACGAGGTTAAGCCCCGTCACCCGCTTAGCAGGCGGGCGCTTTCGGCCACTCAGCCACCTCCCCGGATCGAGGTCGGACATCGAGTATATGCAAAGCTGACGAGCGGTAGTGCCGGGCTTCTCCCGAGGGAAGGCCAGCCGTGGCCGGCCCTCGGAAAGCTACTTTGCAGTCACCGAAGCCCGGTGGCTCCAGTGGAGTCGCTCACCGGCTACCAGGCATCAGCCCAGGCCCAGCTCGGTGGCGACAGGGCTCAGAGCGGATACCACCAAAGCAACCAGCTCCTCCAGTTCGACGCCCAGCTCCGCCGCTCCCTGACTGATGTCATCGCGGCTGACGCTGCGGGCGAACGCCTTGTCCTTGAGCTTCTTTCGGACCGACTGGAATCGCACCGCCGCCATCTCCCGCCCTGGCTGGACCATGGCCACCGCCATCACGAAGCCGGTCAGCTCGTCGACTGCGAACAGCCATTTCGCTAGCAGCGTCTCGCGGGGCACGCCACTGAAGTTAGCGTGCCCCTGGATGGCCAGTACGACCTCTTGGGAATAGCCGGAAGCCTCCAAAACCGGCCTTCCCCAGAAGGGGTGTTCGTCGGGATGGCCCTCATAGTCGAAATCATGGAGTAGACCGGTTATCCCCCAGATGGTAGGGTCGCCACCCGTGCGCTCGGCCGCGGATCGCATAACCGCCTCAACCGCCAGGCCGTGGCGGCGCAGGCTGTCGCCTTTGGTGTGCTCCTGGAGCAGGGCAAGGGCGTCTTGGCGATCTGGCACCTCAGCATCAAAACAGATTCACGCCTTCTCTTACAAGTTGGGCGCGGTGATAGGGTGGACTCTCGTGTCGTCATCACTGGTGTCCGCGTCCCCGGGAGAGCCTTCTGAGACCAGGCTGTGGGCAGCCCTCATGCGCCTAGCCGAATTTGTGGAACCGGGCCAGGCGGGTTGGACGCGCCGGGTGTTTAGCTGCGCCTACATGGAATCTCGGGCGCTGGTCCGAACGATGATGGAGGAGGCGGGCCTCGCCGTCACGCAGGATCCCGTGGGAAATCTCATCGGCCGGCTGGGTGGCCGTGACCCGGCGCTGCCACCGCTGGTCGTCGGTTCGCACACGGACACGGTGTCGGGAGGAGGGCGGTTCGACGGGATGGTCGGGGTGGTCGCTGCCATTGAGGTCGCGCGCACCCTCGCAACGTCCAGCATCTCGCTCCGCCGCCCGCTTTGGATCGTGGACTTCCTCGGGGAGGAGCCCAACCGATTCGGACTTAGCTGTTTGGGGAGTCGGGCGGTGACTGGACACCTGACCGAGCAGCACATGGATTTGATAGACGACGCAGGACTATCGCTCGGCGAGGAGCTGCGCCGGGCGGGCTGGAGACCGGATGACCTGGGCTCAGCGCGCTGGCAGGGCGGATCGCTCCACGCCTACTTGGAACTCCACATCGAGCAGGGAGCTCAGCTGGAACGTGCCGGTCGTCAGATCGGGATAGTCACCGCTATCGCCGGGATAAGCCGAGCCAGAATCGACATTGAGGGGAGAGCCGACCATGCTGGCACCACCCCCATGGAGCTGCGGCTCGACGCCCTCCAAGCCGCCGCCGAGATTGTCTTGGCGACTGACGCCATAGGACGTGACCAAGAGGGGGGAGAGGAGGGGGTGGCGACCGTGGGCCGCCTGCTGGTGGAGCCGAACGTCACAAATGTGATACCGGCCCGGGCCCAACTTGGCGTCGAACTGCGGAGCATCGCCCCGCGCTGGCTGGAGCAGCGCTCCCGTGATCTGGAGCTGCTCGTTGACCGGGTGGCCCGCGAGCGGCGATTGGTCCTGACCTTGGAATGGCTCTCCACTGAACCTCCGGTCCGCTGCGATGGAAGGCTGCGGCGTGCCATGGGCCGCGCAGCGTCGCAAGTGGGCGCCGACCCATTCGAACTGCCCTCAGGCGCAAGCCACGATGCGGCACACATCGCTCGGATCGCTCCTATGGGGATGCTCTTCATCCCTTCCCGGGGGGGGCGCAGTCACTGTCCGGAGGAGTGGAGTGAGCCGGCTGAGGTGGCGCTTGGGGCGCGGTCCTTGCTCCAGACCGTACTTGATGTCGATGCAGCTCAGCTCTAGCTTTTCCCGCTGACAAGCAGCAACAGATGCGACCCGGACTCCACCATCCACCGGAGCGCTTCACGGGTGGTCGCGCCCGCCATGGCGAAGTGAGATACGAGGAGGTCGGCGTCCAGCTCTGAGTCCTCAGCTGCCACTCTGGCGACGGTGCCTTCCACCGCGGGACCGCCGTCGGGCACGGTCAGCCTTACCCAGGGATCCTCCAGCCATCGCTGCGCCTTGACGGTGAACGAGGGAGTCAGAAGGTAGAGCTGTCCGGCGGGGGAGACCGCGAACCACATTCTCACCGTCCCTCTACCGGTCGGACCCCTGGAGCTGACCAGTAGCTCCTCGCGACCCTCGAGCAGCGCCAGGAACTCCGTTGCCAGCGGCACCCCAGGGGCGCCTCTCGCCTGCTTAGTCAATGGCGAATGCCACCCATGCCTCGGTGGCGTACGGCAGGGCCAGCCTTCCCCCCGGGAGCTGGGAGCACCTCCTCCCCAGGGTCAGAACCTCACCCGCGATCTGTTCCCGATCCGCCTGCGGAAGGCAAGCGACAAAGCTGATTGACACAACGCGGTCCACAAGTTCCTCTGGGCTCACCGAGTGCCAGGACACGAAGTTCGCGCCCAAAAGTGGAGAGAACAGTCCGCTGCCGTCAAGCACCGGGCGCCAGGCGTGATCACGGTAGGTGGGTTCCGTCCGCCGCAGGGGCTCGATGAGCCGGTCGATCTCAGCCCACACCAGGTAGGAAAGGTCCCGTCGGTTCCAGATCAGTCCCAACCCACCCCGTGTGCGCAGAACCCGACGGATCTCGCTCAAAGCCAGGGGGTTCGCGAACCAGTGGAATGACTGCCCGGCGGTCGCGGCCGCGACGGACCCATCTGCCAGCCCCGTCCGCTCCGCGGTCGCCTTGACCACTTGGGCCCGGGGTGCTGTCCGCCGGAGGATCGCAGCCATTTCAGATACAGGCTCCAGAGCTAAGACTCGCGCTCCCGTTGATTGCAGCGCTCTGGTCAGTTTGCCGGTCCCCGCCCCTAGGTCCAGGACAGTTTTCCCTGGTCCGAGACCGAGGTGGTCCGACATCCATTCGACCGCCTCCCCCGGGTAGTCCGGTCGCCCCCGCTCGTATTGGGTGGCGGCGGCCGCGAACCCGGACTGGGCACTCGGGTGAACTGGCATGGCGAGAATTTTAGGTCAGGTTGGGGCGCTGTCCATCGGTCCAGCTGTCGTCAGCGACT
>DATLQZ010000005.1:0-71843 GCA_035534915.1 Candidatus Dormiibacterota bacterium | reverse complement strand
CTACGTCGTCGAGGGCAACAATATTGGGGAGATCCTGGTCTTCAACACCGCCCTGGAAAGGGTGTCGCCAGTCATCCCCCTCGACACTGTCATGGGACTCACGAGCCGGGGTTGGAGCAGCGGTGGTGACCCCTCCTGCCTCTATGACCAGGCCAACGGTGGGCACTGGTTCTTCACCGAGATAGTCTCCGCCAGCACTGAGGCCAGCGGCGGCCCCTTCTCCGGATGCTTCGCCGCGGCGGCGAACGGTTGCTATGAGGGGATCGCCGTCACCACGGGCTCGAATCCGTTCGGCCCCTACAACGTCTACTTCCTCAACGCCAACTACAACCCCCAGGAGCCGGGCTACCCCTACCTCCTCAATGACTTCGCCAAGATCTCGACCACCCGTGACGCCTTCCTCCTCTTTTACGATGAGTTCCCGCTGCGGGGCAATGGAGTCGGAGGCGGTTACTTCAATGGGGCCCAGCAGTTCGCCTTCAGCAAGAGCGCCATGGAGGCCGGCCTCTCGGTCAACAACCCCGCCTTCAATGTGGCCCTGGAGAACATGGGAACCATCCCCACCCCGGACGGGACCTGCGCCAGCACCGACAACCCCTTCCAATCACCGGGCGTCACCTGCTGGTACGCGGTGATCCCGGCACAGCCACCGGACCCGAGCCAGTATGACAACAGCCACGGTGGCACCGGCTTCATGGTCGGCACCCTCGACTACTTCGGCACGGGCGACAGCCGGATCGCGGTCTTCGATTGGACTGGCCTGGACAAACTCATGAGCTCCAAGTGCAGCGGCTGCGCCGGCATCCAGTTCGGGGGCCAGCTGTTCTCGAACGTGCTCTACTACTACGGAGAGGGATTCCTCGCCGCCCAGAAGGTAGGGCCGATACCGCTGGGGAACGAGTGCGGGGCCGCCGGGCTCAGCGCCAGCGCCAGCTGCCCGGAGGGTGGGATCGCCACCAACGGCGACTTCATGACCCAGGTCTCGCAGGCCCAGGGTCAGCTCTGGGGCGCGACCACCACCGCGATCACGCAGACCTACGGGGCAGGCACTACCCCGGAGATTCACCAGGGCGCCGTCTACTGGGTCGTGGGCACCAACAGCTTTGATCGGTCGGGCCAGTTCACCCTCACCAGCCAGGGGTACGTCTCTGCGGCGCACGAGGACCTGGAGTACCCGACCATGGCGGCTGCCGGGGGCCATGGCTCGCCGAAGGGCCGCAGCGGCGGAGCCCTCATGAGCTTCACCCTCTCCGGCAATGGCGGCCTCACCGGGGCCGATAACGGCGGCTTCTACCCCAGCAGCGCCTTCGGCCGAGTCACCAGTTCCTCCAGTGGGCTGACGGCATCCGTGATCCACATCGCCGACCTCGGCCAGGCGCCACAGGACGGCTTCACCGAGTACCTGTCGGGAGGCAGCCGTCCCCGCTGGGGCGACTACGGTGCCGCCGTCTACCTTCCCGGTTCTGGCGGCCGGATCTACTTCGCCAGCAACTACATCCAGTACCCCAACTGCACTGGGGCGGCCTTTTCCTTCAGCGGTGTCACCTGCAACGGGACCAGGGAAGGATTCGCCAACTGGGGCACCTCAGTGAACTACGTCGTGCCCTGAGATGGGCCACCAAGCCTCCTGGACTCCCAGGAGTGAAACAGGAGCCGGGGGGTGACTGACCTCCGGTTCAGGGTCTGGCGACCCTGAACCGGAGGATCCCAGCGGCGGGGCATCCTCGCCACTGGGCGCACCCGTTGAGCAGGGCGTCGAAAGTTGCCTGACCGCTGTCGATCTCACGACAGGCCCTGGGTGCACCAGACTTCTGCCACGTCCCCGCTCTCGGCGTCCGGGCAAGCGCCCTGAAGCGATCGGTGAAGGGTTGAGCAGCATGGCAGCCTTGCTGCTGGGCTTGCCGGACCCTGACGCCGGCTGCACTGGCTGTCCTAACGGTCGGCAGCCCCACAGATGGCCACCATCGCCGCTCCGGCTGCTCCAGCATCGTCCAGCCCGCCAGGGCATGCGGCCACCGCCCCGTTACGGTCGATCGCTCTGCCCATGACCTCCGTGGTCAAGCAGCAGGTGATGCATCCCGGCAACTGCTGCAGCTAGCCGGCCTGCGCCTTCATCCTTGCGTCGCCGCCCTCACCTGAGTGCAACAGAAGGTCTATGCCCACCCGGGAAAGGTCGGCGGCAGTTCTCAGCGCCCCTGTCGGCGCGGCCACCCGCCGGGGCGCTCCTGCCCGACCAGGTGCTCCGCTCAGTCGGGACCGTTTCGGTGCCCGCGGAGCTGCAGGCCGAGCGGGCGCTCGGCTGGCAATCAGCCAGGAGGCGATCGCGACCGCCCTGGACACCGAGTGGCTGGTCCCCCATGGATACTACCTTCTTCGCGCCGGGCCACCTCCATCGATCCAAGCGCCGACCGCTCGAGGCACTGCATCTCGCCCCACCGCCATTGAGGTCGGCAAGGATCTGGAGGGAGTGGTCGTCTACGACCAGCGGCTGACCGCAGCCGCCGGGGCTGACGTGATCAGGACCGTCACCACAACCTGAGCGGCATTCCGGAGGATGGACGGGGGTTCAGCATCGCCCTGTCCGGGAGTGTTGGGCGCCGGGGAGGGAGTTGGATTCTGGCCGGAACGGGATCGGTCCGAGGTGGAGCATCCCGCTTGTCGGCCCCCCTGGCGGATGGGGGTCAGCAAAACTGCTGGAGAGTAGCCGCCAGCTCAGCTGCGCCAGTGCCGGTCCCAAATACGACTGGCTCGAACACCACTCGGGCCGATGCCGCGAAGCGCGGCTGGCTGGACTGACAGCCCTAAATGGGGCCACTGAAGGTGCGCTGGAGGAACTACCGGATGACTGGAGCCGGTAAGGTACGACCTCCAGATCGCCTGCAGATGATTGGCCTCAGGGAGCAGCACCAACTCGCCCCGCAGTAGCGTTTCGGCCGCCGGCTCGACGGCAACGCGACCACCGTCAGAGTAGCCAGCCACCGCCGCCAGGTCGACTCCGGATATTACTTCAGCGAGAATCGCACCTGGGGAGATCATTCCCTCAACCAGGAATGACGCTGCGGGTCGGCCGCCGGAGAGCGGCAGTGAGGGGGCGGGGCCCATCGGGCATGACGCTGGTGCCGGACGAGGGTGCCACCTACCGGCTGGCCCTTCGACGTCCCGTTTGGCAAAGTGAGGCACCAGCTACCCACTCACTTTGCCCTCTACCAGGCGGCCATTGGCACACGTCGGCGAATCTCTGCGGCTCTTGGCGAATTCACTTTTGGTCGGCCCGGTGGGACTCGAACCCACGACCTGAGCTTTATAAGAGCCCCGCTCTAACCGGCTGAGCTACGGGCCGCACCTGGCAAGGATAGGACGGCAGAGGCGGAGTGCGGCGGAGCCCTACCATCTGCGGGTGGATCTTCAAGATCGCAGCTATCTGACGAAGAGGCAGTATCGGGACGGTTCCAAACTCCGGGCTCGGCAGCGGCTCCATCAGACCAGCTCCGAGGGAGGCGGCCGCTGGCAGCGGTTTGTCTTCGAGCAGATCGATTTGCCCAGGGGGGCTCGGATTCTCGAAGTCGGCTGTGGGCCCGCTTGGCTCTGGGCTGAAAATTCGGATCGGATCCCTGCCTCTTGGTCTCTAACCCTGACCGACCTTTCGCCGGGGATGATCGAGGAGGCGATCTCGGCAACAGCTAGGTTGGCTTGTTCGGTGACCACTTTGGTCGCGGACTGTATCCGTCTGCCCTTTGCGCATGCGGCGTTTGATGCCGCCGTCGCCAACCACATGCTGTACCACATTCAGGAGCGCCCCTTCGCAGTGGCGGAGCTGGCCAGGGTGACCGCTCCCGGAGCGCTGCTGCTGGCCGCCACCAACGGGCCCGAACACCTGCGTGAGCTGAGAGAGCTGCACGAGGTGTACGGCGGCGGGGAGGCGACTCCACCTGTCTCCGCCCTCTTTGATCTGGAGAACGGGCCTGACCAGCTGCTGCCGTGGTTCCCGGAGGCGGTCGTGCGCAGGCACCCCACTCGGCTTTTTGTGAGGGACCCGGAGCTGGTCATCGAGTACCTGCGCTCGTTACCGGAGCCGGCCCTCTCGGCGAAAGGAGAAGCTGAAATCCGTCACCGGGTGCAGGCAGCTATCGAGTCCAGTGGATTCTGGGAGGTCACGTCGGAAGCCGGCGTCATCGTCGCGCGGCGCTCCGGATGGGAGGTCCGGTAAGGGTTCAGTCGGGCGCAACCACCAGGTTCACCTGGCGATCAGGAACCACGAAGATTCGAGACGGCTCGCGGTCCGCAAGGAACTGCTGGATTCGAACCGAGGCGAGCGCTCGTTGAATGAGTTCGTCTTTGGCGAGCCCTGGGGCGACCTGGAGCTGGTCGCGCTTTTTGCCATTGATCGAGATCACGACCACCACGTGGTCCTGAGCGAGCATCTCGGGGTCGACCTTGGGCCACCTTTGCTGGTGGACAGAGTACTCGTTGCCGAGTCGCTCCCAGAGCTCCTCGGCTGTGTGCGGGCAGTAGGGGGCGAGCAGGAGCGCCAGGGTCTCCATCGCCTCCCCAGGGACTGGTGAAGCGCTTGCCTGCAGCAATTTGACGAAGGACATCATGGCTGCGATCGCGGTGTTGTACTTGAGCTCCGGGGTATCTCTGGTCACATCCCGAATGCAGCGATGTCGAGCTCGGGCGAGCTCGAGCGGCTCCTCGGGCGCGGGACCTTCGGCGCTGAGCCGATCCAGAAGACGGAAGATGTGGGTCAGGAAGCGCTGAGGCCCGTTGACCCCGCTCTCCCGGAAGTCTCCACCCTCGGCAAATGGTCCCATGGACATCAGGTAGAGCCGGAACGCGTCGGCGCCGAACCGATCCAGATATTCGTCGGGGACGACCACGTTCCCCCGCGACTTGGACATCTTGGCGCCATCCTTCAGGATCATGCCGTGGGCGCGAAACCGCTTAAAGGGCTCCTCAAAGTTGAGATAGCCGAGGTCGTGCAGTGCCATGGCGATGAAGCGCGAATAGAGGAGATGGAGAACGGCGTGCTCGTTGCCCCCGATGTAGGTGTCTACCGGCAGCCATCTCCTGGTCAGCTCCCGGTCAAAGGCGACGTCGTCGCGGTCCGCGGAGGGGTAACGGAGGTAGTACCAGGCGCTGTCCAGGAAGTTATCAGAGACATCTGTCTCTCGCTTCGCGGGGCCACCGCATTCTGGGCAGGTCGTGTTGTAAAATTCGGGGTCTCGGGCGAGTGGTGACTCCCCCGAGCCGAGCGGTCGGAAGTCCTCGATGTATGGGAGCAGCACCGGGAGCTGATCCTCCGGCACCGGGACCGCCCCATGAACCGGGCAATGGATGGCCGGAATCGGGGGTCCCCAATAGCGTTGGCGGGAAATGCCCCAGTCACGCAGTTTGTAGGTCACGTGGCGCTGTCCCAGGCCCCTCTCCGCGAGGGCTGCGGTGAGGACTTCACGCGCAGGATCAGGAGCCGCCAAGCCATCAAAGTCTCCGCTGTTGACCAGGACACTGGCTTCCGAGTGTGCCCTCGGCCCAGAGCTTCCAGCCAACACCTCCACCACCGGCAGGTTGAAGGCGCTGGCGAAGGCAAGGTCGCGGCTGTCGTGCGCGGGAACAGCCATGATGGCGCCGGTGCCGTATCCCGAGAGGACGTACTCCGCTGTGTAGAGCGGGATCGGCCGCCCCGTCAGCGGGTGTCGAGCACTTCTTCCGAGAGCGATTCCCCTGGTCGAGTCCGCGGACTCTCGGACCCCTGCGATCCGCCGCCTGGCAGCCTCGGAAACGTAGCTGGCGACCTGGGCCCGCGCCTCCGAGCTGGCCAGCTCCAGCGTGCGGGGGTGGTCCGGCGCGAGCACCATGAAGGTGGCGCCGAAGATGGTGTCGGGCCTGGTGGTGAAGACCCGCAGAGGTTCCGCTCCATCAACTGGGAAGTCGATCTGGGACCCCTCACTGCGACCGATCCAGTGGCGCTGGAGCAGCTTGGTGCTCTCCGACCAATCCAGCCAATCCAGGTCGGCCAGGAGTTTCTCGGTATAAGCGGAAATCCGCAGGAACCATTGCTCCAACTCCCGCTCCACCACCAGAGTTCCGCAGCGCTCGCAGGTCCCGTCACCCATAACCTGCTCGTCGGCCAGGACCGTGAGGTCAACCGGGCACCACTTGACATTGCGGCGGGCCCGGTACGCCAGGCCCCCTTTCCATAGCGTCAAAAACAGCCACTGGGTCCAGCGGTAGTACTTGGGGTCGGTGGTCGCGACGGTCTTGCTCCAGGCGAACTGGCCTCCCAGCCGTTCTAACTGCCGCCGAAAGTTGGCCACGTTGGAGGCGATCAGGTCAGTCGGGTGGCGACCCACCTTGAGAGCGAAGTTCTCGCTGTGGATTCCAAAGGCGTCGAAGCCCATCGGTTCGAACACCTGCTTCCCCTGCATCCGCTGGAAGCGGCCGTGGACGTCAGCGCCAGAGAAGGCGTACATGTTTCCCACGTGGAGCCCCTCTGCAGAGGGGTACGGAAACATCATGAGGTTGTAGTAGGGTTCCGCGGAGGCCTCGAGGTCCGGTTCATTGAGACCTGTCAGCCGCCACTTTGCCTGCCATTTGGCCTCGATGGCGCGATGGTCGTATTCCAGAGGCATGGGTGGGAGTTGATGATACTGATAGGGACCACCTCCGAGCTGTCATTTATACTCCGGGACTCTGGGCCGTGGTCAATTCTGGAGCTGGCTGTCGGCTCTGTCGGCATCGTGCGCCCTGATCCGGGTTAGGAGGAAGGTCCTTGGCGGAGGCTCAGGTTCCCGAGGGACGGCGCGCTGCTCGAAAGCCGCGACGGCGGGCGAGCGCTGCCAGGAGGAGCCCAGCTCGGAGGATTCGGCGCCATGTCGGGTTCGGGCTTGTGATCATTCTGGTCATCGCCGCTCTGGGGGTGCTGGCCGCGGGGATGGTGGCGGCTTCCCTCACCATCTTCGCGAGCGCGGGAGGCTCGGGCAGCCATTCCCGAGCTGGATCGATCCACCCCAGCGCGAGCCCGAGCGTCTCGAGCCTGGTGGGGTCTCCAATCAACGGCACCATCGTGGCGGTCTCGGTCGCCGAGAACTTGGTCGCCATTCAACCGTCGGCGGGGGCGCCCATTCAGGCCTTCGTAAACTCCAATTCCAAGATCACTCGGGGTGGGGCGGCAAGTTCGCTCTCAGCCCTTATCCCGGGGGAGGCCGTGGTCGTCACCTTCTCGCAGGGGCCGAATGGGACCCTGCTGGTGGCTCAACTGAATGACGTGGAGTCCTTGCCCACCAACACCCCGAGCCCGACTTTCACCCCCACTCCATTCGCTTCTCCCACAGCTCAAGACTCACCTGGCCCGGGACCTTCTCCCCAACCGCCGATAACTCCAAACCCAACCGCTTCCGGGTCTGGGTGATTGGCCCCTGAGCCGATCAGTCGGGTGTAGAGGGGAGCGGCAGTTCGATTCCCCTTCTTGCGAGGATCGTGAATGGGGAGTCAGCTGAGATGCGTCCAACCTCACCCAGGTCTAGTCCGCATCCCTCCAGAACCTGACGGGCCCTGGTCAGCGTGAGCAGCGCCTCTGGTCTGTGGGCATCCGAATCCAGCACCAGACCGGCGCCGACCAAGAGGGCCATCTTGGCGACGTGACCGTTGGTCAGCCCGTGCAGCCCGGCACCGCTGATTTCCAGGTGGATACCGTTCTCCCTGGCGGCCTCGGCCGCCTCCTTCGAGATGAGACCGGGGTGACCCAGGATGTCGACGTCCGGGCAGCGCGCGGCCGCCAGGTTGAGGCCGGGCTGAGGGAAGTCGCCCAGCGTTTCTCCGTGAACGACCACGAGTCGTGCTCCCAGTACCCTGGCCCTGGAGGCCACCCAGGCGACCCGCCCTGGCGGGACCCGGGTCACCTCGACCGCCGGCACCGTCGGCAGTTCCAGCTCCCGGGATACTTGAAGGCAGGCCTCAACGATCTCCGGCACACGCCGCTCAACCGTGGCCTCATCTACGTGATCGCTGCAGATGTAGGCGGCGTATCCATTCTGGAGGCACCGTCGTGCCATCTCCAGGGGTGCGGCGTGACCGTCGGAGATTGTCGTGTGGGTGTGAAAGTCGAACAGCGCCATCGAACCCAGCTTAGAGGAACGGTCGGAGCAGATCTCAGACGGCGCGGGTCAACCCGAACTGGCAGGGCGGCGGTCACGGGCCGCGGCCAGTGCCAGCAGCACCCCGTCGCGCAGTCCTCGCTCGGTCACCGTGAGCTCGGCTGCCTGGTATCGGTCCAGCAGACCCCACAGGATCACGAGGCCCCCGGCCATGAGCCGGGCCCGTTTGAGGCTAAGCCCGGTGGTACCCGCGAGCGCCGCGCTGGACATGCTCATGGCCAGCTCCAAGGCGCGCTCCACCTCGCCCCGAGGGACGAGCGTCCAGGGGTCGCCGACCTCCGGGTGCAAAGAGATGACCGCGGAGGATTCCGCAGGCGCTCTCATGCCCAGCATGACCGGAACATTGGAGGCGGTGCCCCCGGTCGCCATGAGGAGGCCGGGCTCCTCCTCTCTGGGAACCGCCTCCAGGATCATCGACACTCTTGCCGCGGCGTGAACACGCTGCTGGCCGGAAAGCGGATCGGCGGCGCCTACCAGCCCCAACAGTTGGTCGGACCCTAGCTTGAGGCTGGTGCCGTTGCGGGGCCGGGTCCCCTTGCCCTGGACGACCTCGGTGCTGCCACCTCCCACATCCGCCACCGTGGCGGGTTGGCCAGCCGGGACCTTGAAGGCGGTAGCTCCCAAGTAGCTTAGACGCGCCTCAGCCTCCCCAGTCAGGACGCTGATGGTCTCTCCGGTCAGCTTTCGCACAGCTTCGATCAGCTGCGGGGAGTCGGGCGCGTTGCGAATCGCTTCGGTTGCCACCAGGCCCATAGCCTCCACCGATTCGCTCCTGGCGAGCTCGATCATCTGGGCCAGGGTGTCGGCAGTGCGGGCTATCACCTCATCTCCCAGCTTGCCGCGCGTTGTCACTTCGTGTCCGAGATTGACCATCTCGACGGCGTGCAGCCGCTCGGCCAAGCCGCGCGGCTCGAAGGTCGCCACGAGGAGGTGGACGGTGTTCGAGCCCACGTCGATGGCGGCCAGTCGCTGACTCAGAGCTGATCGTCCTCGTCTTCGGTGGGCTCCAATCGCACCAGCACCTCGCCGCGGTTGTTCAGACGCACGTCGAAATGGCGAACGAAGATCGCGTCGGAGATGGGCGAGATGCCAGACCGCACATCGTAGGTCTCCCCGTCGAGTGGGCAGGTGACGACGTGGCCACGCAGTTCCCCCTCGCCGATCGAGCCGCCGCTGGCGCAGGCGTTCTCGAGGGCGTGGAACACCCCCTCGGTATTGAACACCGCGATCTCCACTCCATCAGCGTCGATCACGGTGCCGGTTCCCGCGGGGATGTCGACCGCCTTGCAAACAGGGACGAAGTCGGCCATCGCGGCGATTATGCCGAATCGCACCCTGATCGGACCGGATTACGGGTGAGCGCACCGGGAGAGGGCGGGGCCTGCCCACCCGATCCGATGCCATCCGGGCGGGGGATGAGCGGCTGGAGGAGGAGGTACGGCGCCCCCGGGGAGAGGCACGCCATGAAGGGGTCCCAACGGTCGGACCGGGGACGGAACTGGGTGCTTGGTGCCATCATTGTCACCGTGGACGACCTTGAATTGACAGCGCGGGTGCGAGCGGTGGTGGAGTCCGGTCCCGCGGCGGACAGCCTGAACGTCACCCAGCCCAGCCCTGGCGAGGTCGTCGTCCAGGCGCATCCGTCCTCCAACTATGTGGTGGTACTGACTCCTGGCCTGCGGCGCCAGGTCGAGGCCGCGCTGAGGGAGTGGATCCCTCAGTTGACGTCGGTGAGGTTCGATCCCCATCACTAAGAGGGATGACGCTCAACTGTTGGGGCCCGTCGATGTCGGGCGCCTTCTTGGTGTCAAGCCTCAGGTGATCATCAACTGGATCCGTGAGGGCCGAGCTCGTCCCACCGCGGTCGATGGTATGGGCCGGAATCGCTTTACGCCAGAGGACGTGGAACGTCTGCGAGCCGGCCTTGGCCGGCGGCGCGACGTCGCGCCCGAATCCGCGTCCGAAGGGGTCGCCGACGGCTGACCCCAATCACCCAGATGGAGGTATCCCGATTGCAGGCCAAGGCAGCTGAGACCGAAGTAACCAAGATCCGCGCGGACGTTGTCGTGATCCCCTACTTTCCCGGGGAGGCTCTAGGCCCGCAAGCGGCCGCAGCCGACAGCGCCCTCGACTCGATCTTTTCCAAGATGCTCGAATCCAACGAGGCGACGGGACAATTTCCAGAGCGGAAAATACTGCCGACGATGGGCCGCATGTCCGCTCCTCGGGTGCTCTTTCTCAGCCTCGGGGCGAGACGCTTGCTAGACGGCTACAGACTGCGCAACGCTCTTCAATTCGTGGGGCGGGACACCAGGCGCTTCTGCCGGTTGGTCGCGGTGGTGGTGGATCCCGCCGTGCGGGATGCCCTCGCCGTACCAGCCACGGGACAGGCGCCCCAAGCGCCAGCGCGTGCGATCGCGGAGGGGATTGGACTCGGCAACTTCCACCTCGGAGAGCTCAAAGAGGCGGAGTCGAAGGCTGAGATCGAAGAGCTCCTAGTCGTTGGGCTGGGGACGGGGTCCGATCTCTCCGCTGCGCTGGCTGCAGGAGTCCGTCTGGCGGACGCGACCAATGCGACCCGGGTCCTGCAGTGGCGGCCGAGCAACCGGCTGACCCCGGCCGACTTCGTGGTAGAGGCGGAGCGGCTTGCGAAGTCCGCAGGGCTCAGCATCAAGGTTGTGGAGCGTCAGGAGATGGAGAGATTGGGCATGGGGGCCCTGCTGTCGGTCGCCCGCGGTTCCCATCAGCCTCCAAAAATGGTTCTGCTGCGCTTCAAACCGCGGTCATCGGATCGGTCGGGACGAGTACTGGCTCTGGTTGGCAAGGGGATCACCTTTGACACTGGGGGGATTTCCCTCAAGCCCAATCCCGGCATGGTCACTATGAAGTCCGACATGAGCGGAGCCGCCGCAGTTGTGCAAGCGATGGGGGTGATCGCTCGAACGGAGCCACGTGTGGAGGTGATCGCCGTCGCGCCATTGACCGAGAATATGCCCGGCGGGGGAGCGACCAAGCCGGGGGATGTGGTCACCGCGATGAACGGCAAGACCATTGAGATCAACAACACCGACGCGGAGGGGCGCCTGGTTCTGGCCGATGCCCTCTGCTACGCCATAAGCCAGGGCGCGACGCACTTGGTGGATGTGGCCACCTTGACGGGGGCCGTCTCGATCGCTCTGGGGCACTCTGTGACCGCAGCGATGAGCAACAGTCGGGAGCTCTTGGAGGCAGTCCGGGCGTCATCGCTGGAGGCCGGTGAACGGATCTGGGAGCTGCCCCTGCTTCCCGAGCACGACGTGGCGCTAACCTGCGACATAGCCGACATCCGTAACACTTCCGGCACGCCCGCCGCGGGAACCATAAACGGGGCGATCTTCATCCGGGAGTTTGTGGCCGACCGACCTTGGGTGCATCTCGACATCGCCGCCTCGTCATACCACGCCGAGCCGCCGTTGGCGCGGCTGGTGCCCAAGGGTCCGACAGGGGTCATGACCAGGACCTTAGCCCACCTGCCGTTCCACCTGGATTAGCCAGGGACCGCCTCGAACACGGGCGAGTCAGCTGCCCCTGTCTGACTCACCTGCCCCAGGTACACCAGCCGCAGGCAGTGGGCCAGCACGGTTTTTCCGGCTGCTTCCCACAGCTCGTCAGCGTAATCGGAGTAGAGGGCAGTGACTATCGACGCAGGGGTAGAGGCACCTTGTCTAATCCGCCCCAGAATCTGCCGCTCCCGCTCTAGGCGATGTTCGATGAGAGCGGAGACAGCCGCGCTGGGATCCTCGATTGCGTCACCGTGACCTGGCAGCAACCGATCAACCTGCCGCTGGCGGACGAGCTCGAGAGACCGCAGATAAGCCGTCATATCTCCGTCGGGCGGCCAGATCACGCTGGTGGTGCCCGAAAGAATGTGATCGCCGGTGAAGAGCACACGCTCGGCCTCGCCCAAGAGGCAGATGTGGTCAGAGGCGTGTCCCGGCGTGTGCAGGACCAGAAGTTCGGTTCCACCTGCGATCACTCGATCGCCGTGGTGCAGGGGCAGATCGTCGGCTCGCCGGGCCTGCTGGTGAAACAGCGCCAGAGGAGCTCCGGTGAGCTCGCACAGCCGCTCAGCCCCGTCGCGGTGGTCGGCGTGATGATGGGTGCAGATAACTGCCACGACACGCCCGATCTGCTCGGCGGCTCGCACCACCGCCTGGAGGTGGTCCTCGATCAGTGGTCCGGGGTCGATGACCACGGACTCTTCGCTTCCGAAGATCCACGTGTTGGTCCCGGGACCGGTGAAGGGCCCCGGGTTTGGGGCTCTGACCAGCGCGACGTGTCCAGACGCCACCGCTAATGCCCCCGCAAGGTCGAGATGTCCAGACCGGGGTAGCGCTCCGGGTTGACATCCCCAAGCTGGGGCTGGATCGTGACCACTGGACTCTCCCTGGCGGTCGCCAGCGCCTCCTCCACCGCGTGCGAGCAGGCGATCTGAGCCAACACGGCCCGAGTCGGCGGGAGCAGTTGGCAGAGACCCTGTCGCGCCTCCTCCAGCGCGGTGCCCGGGTCAACCCAGCGCATGGAACTGTGCTCTCCCATCGGATCCGCCGCGGGAATCTGGCCCGGGGGCAGAGCGGCCATGAAAAATCTGGTGTCGAACCGACGGGGCAGCCCTTCCGGGGTGATCCAGTGGGCGCAGAACACCAGGCCCACCAGGTCCGGTTGCAAGCCAACCGTCTCCAAAATCCTCCGCAGGGCCGGTGCGTCCCCCGACCGCAGCTGGGGCCGCACCACTTCCACGGCGGCCAACTGGGCTCTGGTGCACGGTGCTCCGCCTGAACCGCGAGCCAGCAGGACCCCGGACTCCTCGTAGGTCTCTCGGACTCCCGCGAGCTTGATCGAAGGCGCCGGCGTGGAAGCATCCGGAGCGGTGGAATCGGAGCCCAGCAGGGGCGCCCACAGAGGATCCTCGTCAGCCGGATCCACCGAGCCGCCGGGGAACACCTGGGTGCCGGGCGCGAACTTAGCGGTCGCCGGTCTGCTCAGCAATAGCACCTCGGGGGCGGCGCCGGCGGTCGCGGGAGCGCGGAGCAGGACAACTGTGGCGGCATCCCGCATCATGGAGCTGCCCAGGTCGGTCATCCCGGGCAGTTCAAAGAGAGGTGGCTCCCCGCTCTGAGAAGCTGAGAATTTGCCGCGGGTGCACCAGGGCGAAGGGACGCTGAATGGTGACCCGCTCGTGAGTGAGAGCAGGCAGCCACACAGCGTTCAGGTTACGCACCGCTAGGAAGTCGTCGACACTGCGTTCCAGCGTCTCCCGCAGACTCAAGCGGGGCTCGAGGAACACCTCACAGACCAGCGAAAAGGTGTCGATCGTCAGAGCTACCTGGTGGGCCACCTTGTGCTCCAGCAGCGCCCGCCTGCCCCCCATGTCAGCGCTGTTCTCCCCAACCGGCGCGATGATGAGGATGGAGCGCTTAGAGAGCATGGCCGCCTCCTCGACGGTGCTGATCACGGGATAGGTGCTTGCCAGTGGCTCCAACGTGAGTTGGCGCACCTCCATGTACTCCGTCATCCGGTTGACCACATCGGTCAGCCTCAAAGGGGGCACGATCTCGATGTCTCCGGTCAACTTGAGGAAGGAGCTGAAGAGCTCGATCCGCTCCCAGTTCTCCACTAGGCGGCAGTATAAGGGAGTGCCCACGAGTTCAGAAAGTGCGGACGAGGCTGGGCGGCCTCCCTCCAACCAGCAGCAGCGGCGGCTGGACCCAGCTCGACTTAGGCGCTTGCTGTCTGCGGCGGGTATGCGGCTTGACACCCGCTTCCAGAGCCAAGTCGCAAGCACCCAGGACGTGGTTCTTAGCGCAATAGCAGGGGGGATTGGGGAAGGGCTTGTCGTCTTCGCCGATCACCAGGAGGCGGGGCGGGGGAGAGCGGGGCGAAGGTGGGTTGCGCCCGCCGGCACCTCCCTGATGTTCTCGCTCTTGTGGCGCCCACCTTCTCTTGCCGAGGGCAGCGGGTCCCTCGCCTTGGCGGCCGGGCTCGCCGTAGCCGAGGGAATCGAAGGTGTGGGGGGCCCACCTGTCCAGTTGAAGTGGCCGAACGATTGCATGGTGAGCGGACAGAAGGTTGCTGGACTCCTAATGGAGGGGACCTCTCAGGGTCCTCCAGGTCTGGCCCTCGGAGTCGGGTGCAACGTGGCCTGGTCATCCCTGCCGGAGGCTTTGCGGCCGGGACCAGGAGCCACGGCGCTGGACCTCCATGGCGCGCCGGTAGACTTCACAGAGCTGGCCGCGAGTCTCCTGCTCAACCTCGAACGCCGGTATCGGCAGTGGCGGACAGGCGGTTTCGCGCCTATGCGGGAGCTATGGCAGGACCGGATGGCATGGATGGGCCGGGAAGTCGAGGTCTCGCTCCCGGGACGCCGACTCTCCGGACTACTCGTGGGGGTCGCCGCCGACGGAACGCTTCGACTGGAGCAGGGTGGGCAGGAAACCAGGGTGGCGGCCGGTGATCTGGCGAAACTACCCGGAGGCTCGCTGCGGCTGACGGCGGCCGGCTCCTCCTGACGACGGCTTCCCAGGCTAGGGCTTAGGCTGGGCGATGTGCCAGCGAGCTTAGACGGCGGAGGCGACCAGACGGCGCTCAGGCGGACTGCGGGGTTGTTGCGGGACTCTCGCTCGGTGCAGCGGCGTCTCGACACCTTGATGGCGGCCGCAATGGCGGTGGATGATCCCAGCCTGGAGCGAATCGTGGAGGCACGCGCAGCGGTGGAACAGTTGGTGCTCGAGCTGAGCTATCGCCATCGGGGCCAGCAACGCCGCGGCCGCCCGGGTACGTGGGGGGGCGGTTGACCCTCCGACCTTCCCGTCGGCTGCGGGGTCGTCCACGGCCTCACCCTGCATGCTGACGTACATATTGGCTGGCGCCACGGCGGCTCAGGCACCGACTGCCTAAGAGTGAGCTGAGAACACAGGGAGAATCTCGAGGCAGCTGCGGGTCGACGAGACGATGGGAACTGCGACGAAGTCTTGACGATCGTGACCCAGCGATCTAGGATGGGTCCAGATAATCCGCAAACCACAGTTGAGCGCAGAACGCTCGTCCGCACCGCTTTCACTTCAAGGGATCGACTTTGTCTACCATTGCTGAAACCTCCCATGAGATCTCCAAGCTTTATGAGGTCGACCATCTCACCCGCCGTGAGCGGAACGCCCGCCGCAACAAGATCCTCTACATCGATCGGCTTCTGAATGAGCTCGAGCAGCTCAACATCGTTGAGGAGGTGGTGGTGCCTACGCCACTTCGGACCCAATGCCGCAAGCTCCTGGCTCGGGAGAGCCACCCCCTTGGGCGGGGACGTGCCGAGGAGGTGGCCATTGCGGACTGGATGGACGCCCTGTACGACGTCCAGGATGGGCTGATGTTCACCATCGGCGACGAGGACGAGTAGTCTGAGTCGGAGGTGACCCAGGACCGGTCTGTCTTCCTCCCCTTTTTACCTCAGCCGGCCCCCATAGCTCAGTGGATAGAGCGCCGGCCTCCGGAGCCGGGTGCGCAGGTTCAAGTCCTGCTGGGGGTACCAGGCTTCTGGCGGTCAGCCTGGCAAGGTTCTGGTCGGCGTCGGTAAATCCGGGCTAAGGCCAACGCCCGTAACCTTGGGGTGGTGAGAGGACCCGGAGGGCTGCCGAGGTGGCGGTGTTGTGGTCGAGCCCACCCCATGAGTTCGGGTCGGCTGGCACTGGAGTCGGCCGAACCTCGTAGTATGTGATAAGCGATCGGGAGTTCGCGCTGAGCGGGCTGAGAGGACGGCTAGGGCCGTCGACCGAATGAACCTGACCGGATAATGCCGGCGTAGGGAGTCTTGCATATGACTGCTGGGAACCTCGGTCCTTCCTCCTCGGCCGGGAAGCGCGCTTTGTCGCCGGCGTCGAGTGGTCCAATCACCGGGAGCCGAAAGACTTACCTCACCGGTTCCCGACCGGATCTGCAGGTGCCAATGCGGGAGGTGCCGCTGTCGACTGGTGACTCTGTGGTTCTTTATGACACCAGCGGCCCTTACACCGATCCTAGCTTCCAGGCCGACGTTCGCCATGGGCTTCCAGCGCTGCGGGACGGGTGGATCGCTGAGCGTGGCGATACCGAAGAGTACGACGGGCGGCTGGTGAGTCCGGCGGACAATGGGCGCACGCCGGTCGGCGGCCGTAACCTCGACGAGGTCTTCGCCGCGTCGTCCCGTCGCCCGCGGCGGGCAGTCGACGACCGTGCCGTGACCCAGCTGGCGTATGCGCGTCGGGGCGAGATCACCCCGGAGATGGAGTTCATCGGCTTACGAGAAGGTGTGGCTCCGGAGGTGATCCGCGCCGAGGTCGCGGCCGGGCGAGCGGTGATCCCGCTGAGCTGCAATCACCCCGAGGCTGAGCCGATGGTGATTGGCCGGCGTTTCTTGGTCAAGATCAACGCCAACATCGGCAACTCTGCGGTGGCGTCCTCGATCGAGGACGAGGTTGAGAAGATGACGTGGGCGACCCGTTGGGGGGCGGACACGGTGATGGACCTGTCGACCGGGCGCAACATCCACACCACCCGTGAATGGATCATCCGTAACAGCGCGGTGCCCGTGGGGACCGTGCCAATCTACCAAGCGTTGGAGAAGGTCAACGGCAAGTCCGAGGACCTCACATGGGAGGCCTACCGAGACACCGTCATCGAGCAGTGCGAGCAGGGTGTCGACTACATGACGGTCCACGCCGGGGTGCTGCTGCGCTATGTTCCGCTCACCGCGAAACGCAAGACCGGCATCGTGAGTCGGGGTGGATCGATCCTGGCCTCGTGGTGCCTAGCTCACCATGAGGAGAACTTCCTCTACACCCACTTCGCCGAACTCTGCGAGATTCTCCGCGCTTATGACGTCACGTTCTCCCTCGGGGATGGCCTGCGCCCTGGGTGCGTCGCGGATGCCAACGACGACGCCCAGCTGGCAGAACTGCGCACGTTGGGAGAACTGGGGCGGAGGGCTCGAGAGCACGACGTGCAGGTGATGATCGAAGGCCCCGGGCACGTGCCGATGCACAAGATCAAAGAGAACATGGACCTGCAGCTCAAGCTCTGCGACGAGGCCCCCTTTTACACCCTGGGCCCACTCACGACCGACATCGCTCCGGGTTACGACCACATCACCTCCGCCATCGGCGCGGCGATGATCGGCTGGTACGGCACCGCAATGCTCTGCTATGTCACCCCCAAAGAGCACCTCGGGTTACCCGACCGTGACGACGTCAAGACTGGTGTCATCGCGTACAAGATCGCTGCTCACGCCGCTGACCTCGCCAAAGGTCATCCCGGCGCCCAGGCATGGGATGACGCGTTGTCCGACGCCCGATTCGACTTCCGATGGGCCGACCAATTCAACTTGGCCCTGGACCCCGACACCGCCCGTAGCTACCACGATGAAACCCTCCCGGCGGGCGCGGCTAAGACCGCCCACTTCTGCTCCATGTGCGGCCCGCACTTCTGTTCCATGCGCATTAGCCAAGACGTCCGACGCTACGCAGCAGAACGAGGCCTCGATGACGAACACGCTCTACAAGCTGGCCTCGCAGAGAAGGCCGCCGAGTTCAACGCCGAAGGTGGCCGCATTTACCTCCCTCTTACCGAGAATTCGCCCACTCACGCCGGTTAAGCGCAGTGCCAGTAACTTAGGGTGGTGAGAGGATCCTGATGGCGGCCGGAGTCGGCAGGGCGGGCTGAGGCCAATGGCGATGCTCGGGGCGCTTGACGGCAAAGATGGTCGTCGTGCGACGCACGACCTGGGCTTGGCGCGGAGGCGGCGACGTGGTAGCAGTTCTGTGAGGATTTCGTGGGTGGCATGGACTATCCCGGCGGCCAGGCTGACCTTGTCGCCCACGGACCGACGGATGCTGCGGCGTCCGGCTCGCAGGGTACTGGGGAGACTCACCCGGTCGGGTCGATGTCGCTGTCGTGAGCGGCCTGGTAGAGCAGGGCTCTAATCGCGTAGTGGACGCAGAGCATGCCCTACTCCTCCTGGTAGACCCCATCGGAGTCTTGGAGCGCAGCACCACCCGGGGGCCCGCTGGTGAGTCTTGAGCTCGTCCAGGGGGGACTCCAACTCCCAACGCTCCGAGTAGAGTGCAGCCAGCTCATGCGCCGGTGCCATCTTGGGATCCAGGATCGTGGTGACCAAACGGTAGGTGGAGTCCGCCTGGGGCCGACCGGGTGTGGGTGCCGAGAACTACCTCCGGGGCGTGAAGTTGAACTTGAGTTGACTTTCCGCACGGTCGGCTGACATGCCAGGGAGTAGCTCGGGGTTGGGCGCCGACTTGGGCCTCATGGAGGCAGGCCCCGCCAGCTCCCGAACCAGCTCCGGAAAGGTCCGACATCGCGACCACCTTTGGGTGGCCCCGGCGCGGGGAGATCGGACGAACGCCATCGATCCGACGGTCGAGGTTTCCGGCCGCTACACGCCGCGTCGCGAGCTGCGGAAGCGCGTCGAGGGCCTGAATTGGTTGTCCATCACAGCCGCCAACTTTAGAGCGGCGCCACCGGCCCAGCGCCGGGGCCACCCAGCTGGTTGGACCCATCTCCGCCTGACATCCGCCAGGAGCGTGTGCCAGCCGCTCCCAAAGCCCACCTCAGGGCTGGTAGCCTGAAGTCCGACGAAGGGGGGGGCGAAACCAGAAGCGTGCCAGAGACCTCGCAGGCTGGGTTGCCAGGTCAGCGCTCGCGCTCGGCCCATGGATGGGTTGAGCGGGGGCCAGACCCCGAAAGAAGATCCCCGGTGCTGGGAATAAGCTGCTGGACAGGAGGGCGACCTTGAGCAGGCGGGGTTGGGCCCTCTTCCTGGCGATGTGCGTAATCTGGGGGCTGCCCTACTTTCTCATTCGAGTAGCCGTCGCCGACGTGTCCCCACCTACCCTGGTCTTTGCCAGGACGGCCATCGGTGCCCTGCTCCTCATGCCGCTGGCGGTGTATCGCCGCCAGCTCCGAACTGTGCTCGCGGCCTGGCGTCCTCTGCTTGCGTACACAGCAATCGAGATCGCACTTCCGTGGGTCCTGCTGTCCGACGCCGAGACTCACCTGTCCAGTTCGCTATCTGGCCTTCTGGTCGCCGCCGTGCCCCTGGTTGGAACGGTGATTCTGCTGCGAGCCGGTCGCAGTGAGCATCCGGCTGGCCCGCAGCTACTCGGTCTCCTGGTCGGGCTGGCCGGGGTGGTGGCGGTCCTTGGGTTCGACCTGGGAGCGGTCACCCCGGTGCCCGCCTTGGAGATGGCTGTGGTCGTCGTCTGTTATGCCGTCGGTCCTCAGCTCCTCTCCCGTTATCTCTCCCACCTTCCCGGTGTGGGCGTGGTCGCCTGTTCGCTCGCTCTGTGCGCCGTGGCGTACCTACCCGCGGCCATCCTGCTGGCGCCCGCCCGTCCGCCGAGTCTGGGTGTCGTGGCCGCGCTCGTGGCCCTCGGGGTCGTCTGCACCGCCGCGGCTTTCATCCTCTTTTTTCAGCTCGTCTCCGAGGTGGGGGCAGTGCGGGCGACCGTGATCACCTACGTAAATCCCGCGGTCGCGGTGCTCTTGGGAGTGACTCTCCTGCACGAGCGCTTCGGGGCCGGGACCGCGGCTGGTTTCGCCATGATCTTGATCGGATCGTTCCTGGCGACTAGGGTAGTCGCCAGGCCGAGGTCGCGGCCGCCTCGCCTGGCGGGCGCCTCTGCGCCGGATCCCTAGCGCCTTTTCAGACGCAGGCCCGCACTATGGAGTGCCATTCCAAGGGCACGAGCTCGAGGAAGCGGGGAAGGTCGTCGGGATCGAATCCGGCGGCGGCCAGGGCGGTGGGTAGCCCCAGGCTCTCGACAAAGGCTCTGACCACTGTCCCGACCATATCCGCTCGGGAAGCTCCGAGCGGGTCCGCCAGAGGGGCCACAAGTGCCGGCTCAGTGATGGCGAAATGGTCGATCGTGGCGGGAAGGAAGATGCATGAGGTAATCCCATGGGGGATCCCAAAGGTGGCGCCGAGGACTCTGCCCAACTGGTGGCTGGGTCCCATCGTATTGCTTGCGAGACCGAGCGCCGCCCACCAGGCGGCTATCTGGGCACCATGGCGGCACTCAAGCAGCTCCGGCTGTTGCTGGCACTCCGGCAGGAACTTCAAAAGGCGCCGGATGGACTCCTTGGCCAGAAACGAGGTTAGCGGATCTCGCTCAGGTGCCCAAATTGTCTCGACGGCGTGATCGAGGGCGCGAATCCCTGACGACAGCCAGAGGCTTTGGGGAGTGGCGAGGGTGGCGTCGGGATCCAAGATCACTCGCCGCGGCGCCGACTCCGGGTCAACCTGACCCTTTTTCCTACGGGTCGCATCATCCGTCACACCGGCTGAGGCGGTGAACTCGGCGCCCGAAAGGGTGGTTGGGATTGCCAGATGGGTGATGCCGGCCGCACCGCGAGCGTGAATTGCGGCCTTACAACCGTCGATGACGCTTCCGCCTCCTAGGCTGACGACCCCGTCAGCGCCAGTCTGGTCGAGGAGCTCCTCCAACTGGTGCACCGCGCTCTGCGGTGTGTGTTGACCAACTCCGGTGAAAGTGGCTTGGTGGGGTCCTGCCAAGAGACTCTCGACCCTCTCGACCAGCGCGGAGGATTTGGCCAGGGTTGAACTGGTCACCAGCACCACCTTTGTCATCCCTCCGCGATCTACCTCGGCCGGCAACTCCGCGAGCGCACCGGCGCCCAGCAGAACTCGTCGAGCCGGGGAAGCCTGGCTGAGCTGGATCACACGGCTATGAGGAGAGGAACTGCCGCAGCACCATCGGCAGCACTCCACCGTGGCGCAGATATTCAACCTCGGTCGCGTTATCCACCCGAACTAGGACCGGGATTGTCCGGGTCGACCCGCCCTCTGACGTCACCAGGAGGTCAAGGGTCGCCCCCGGGGCCAACCTGCGATCCAGGTCCAGGAGACTGTAGCTCTCGGTTCCGTCCAGCCCCAGGGCCGGCGCGGACTGTCCCGCGAGAAACTGCAGCGGAACCACCCCCATCCCAACCAGGTTGCTGCGGTGGATGCGCTCGAAGCTCTCGACCAGTACCGCCTGCACTCCCAGGAGGGCCGTGCCCTTGGCGGCCCAGTCCCGAGAGCTTCCGGACCCATATTCCTTGCCTGCGATGACGAGCAGCGGCACCCCCTCGGACCGATAACGATCCGCTGCCTCAAAAACCGTCATGGGAGCTCCGTCGGGTTGATGGGTGGTAAACCCTCCCTCGCGGTCACCGGCCAGGCGATTGTGCAGCCTAACGTTGGCGAACGTTCCTCGGATCATGACCTCATGGTTGCCCCGGCGAGAGCCGTAGCTATTGAAGTCCTTCGGCTCGACTCCCTGGTCCTGCAGGTATTTCCCGGCCGGACTGTCAGCGGCGATTGAGCCGGCCGGCGAAATGTGGTCGGTGGTTATCGAATCGCCCAGGAGGGCCAGCACCCGGGCCCCCTGGATGTCTGCCACCGGATGAGGGGTAGCTGGCATATCCTCGAATAGGGGTACCTCTCGGACGTAGGTCGACGTGTCGCTCCATGCATAGGTTGGGCCGGTCGGAGAGGCCATGTCGTGCCAGTGTTCGTCGCCATTGAAGATGCGCTCGTACTCGCGGTGGAAAAACTCTGGGCGCACCGCCTCACGGATCACCTCCGAGATCTCCTGGGAGGTCGGCCAAAGCTCGCTGAGATAGACCGGCTTGCCGTCTCGGTCCAGTCCGAGCGGCTCCTTGGTGAGATCCCGCCGGACCGTTCCTGCCAGCGCGAAGGCCACCACCAGTGGCGGCGACGCCAGGTAGGCAGCGCGCACCTGGGGGTGGATGCGGCCTTCGAAGTTGCGATTTCCACTCAGCACGGCAGCGACGCTCAGGTCCTGCTCGCGGACCGCCTTGGCCACCTCATCCGGAAGCGGACCGCTGTTTCCGATGCAGGTGGTGCAGCCGTAACCGACGATGTCGAAGCCCACCTCCGCCAGCGGCTCGAGCAACTTCGCCTGGGAAAGGTAGTCGCTCACCACCCGGGATCCTGGAGCCATGCTGGTCTTGACGTACGATGGCGGTTTGAGGCCCCTGGCAACGGCTTTCTGAGCGAGAAGGCCGGCGGCCACCATCACTCCGGGGTTTGAGGTATTGGTGCATGAGGTGATCGCCGCAATCACAACCGCCCCATCCTCGAGCACCTCGGCCCCCGGCCGCGAGGCGGCTGGCCGCTGAGGCGGGAAGCTCGCCACGAAGCTCTGATCGGTGTCGCCCAAGGACACGCGGTCCTGGGGGCGCTTCGGCCCGGCCAGACTGGGCTCGATGGATCCGAGGTCTAGCTCCAGGAGTTCGCTGTACTGCGCCAGCGCATCCCCTGAAGTCCGATATAGTCCCTGAGCCTTGGTGTACGACTCGACCAGTTCCACCAGCTCGGGGCTCCTTCCGGTGGTTCGCAGGTAGTCCAACACAATGGCGTCAACCGGGAACAGCGCTGCTGTGGCGCCGTATTCAGGGGCCATGTTGGAGAGGGTGGCCCGATCTGCCAATGACAGGCTGTCGAGTCCGTCGCCGGCGAACTCGACGAACTTGTTCACCACCCCATGGGCGCGGAGCCACTGGGTGACTCGGAGCACCAGGTCGGTGGCGGTGACGCCGGCGGGAAGGCGCCCCTTGAAATGAACTCCAACCACCGTCGGCATGCCCAGCAGCATTGGCTGCCCCAGCATGGCGGCCTCAGCCTCGATCCCGCCCACCCCCCAGCCCAGTACCCCCAAAGAGTTGATCATGGTGGTGTGGGAGTCGGTCCCGACCAGAGTGTCGGGAATGGCGGTCATCTCGCCGTTCATCTCCTTGAGAGTGACAACGCGTCCGAGATACTCCAGGTTGACCTGATGCACTATCCCCATCCCTGGTGGCACCACCCGGAAGCCGTGGAAGGCCTGCTGGGCCCACCTAAGGAGGCTGTAGCGCTCGGAGTTGCGCTCGTACTCGCGCTGGAGGTTGACCTCGTAAGCCCGGGCGCTGCCAAACGCGTCCACCTGGACCGAATGGTCGATCACGAGATCGGCGTCGACCAAGGGATCGATCCGCCCTGCGTCACCACCGCGGGACGCCATCGCAGACCTCATTGAGGCGAGATCGACCACCGCCGGAACCCCGGTGAAGTCCTGCAACAGGACGCGGGACGGAAAGAAGGGGAACTCCTGATCAGAGCTGGAGGTTCCGTTCCACCGGGCCATGGAGAGGGCATCCTCAGCTCTCACGTGCGGTCCGCCCGCCTGCCGCAGCAGCATCTCCACCCAGATCTTGACCGTGATGGGCAGAGAGCCGGGGTCGGCAAGTCCCTGATCGCTAAGCCGGGCCAGGCTGAAGTAGAAAGGGCCGTCCCCTCCGAGGCGCTGCCGCACTCCCAGCGGATCCGTGGAAAAAGTCTTAGCCATGTCCACCTCCTAGCCTAGGCCTGGTGCCCACACTACCCGCCCATATTAGCCAGGGCATTCCGCGACCCGGGGTCGCAATCAAGATTGACAGTGAGATCGGACGATCGGCATACTCCCCGGCAGCGGTCGCGGGAGGGCCAGTCGCCCCGACTCGGTCCGGTGGTGCGGTGCGGGAGAAAAGGTTGAACTCAGGGCGGAGCTGGATCGGAGGCAAGCTGGCGGTCGCCGGTGTGGCCGCCGGTCTCGCGGCGGCGGTCGGTGCCCTCCCCGTCTTTGCGGGCAACACCAATTTCCTGAACGGTGGTGGGCCGCCCGTCAACACCATCGACATGATCTGGACCGTCTTCCTCATCTGCTCAATCGTGGTGCTGGTGGGGGTCGGTGGGGCCATCCTGTATGCGGCGATCCACTTCCGCCGCCGGTCACCTGACGAGATGCCCAAGCAGGTCCACGGCAACAACCGTGTGGAGCTGGCCTGGACCATAGGCCCGTTGGTCGTCCTGGTCGCGCTGTTCGTCCTTAATGCGGTCAACGTTGGCTACCTCCGACACGGCCCAAGCCCCGCCAGCCCCGCGGCACGGCAGGAGGTGCACATCAAAGTGGTCGGCCGTCAGTTCTACTGGACCTTCTACTACCCCAACGGCAAGTACTCCCTGAGGACCCTCGAGATACCGGTCAATGTGCCGATCGAGATCTCAACTGAGTCTCTGGACGTGATCCACGGCTTTTGGGTACCGCAGCTGGGAGCCAAGATCGACGCTCTCCCTGGGATCGTGAACCACGCGTTTCTGGAGGGCAGCCAGGTGGGAACATTCGGGGGCCAGTGCTACGAATTCTGTGGAGTTGGCCATGATCAGATGCTGATCACGGTGAAGGTCGTCCCGATGGCGCAATACCAGAGCTACATCCAGCACCTGACAACCTGAAGAGGGCCCAGTCACCATGGCAGCAGCTGAACTTCCGCTCACCCGCCCTGTTCCCCGCAGCTATCAGGCTGTTTGGGAGTGGGTCACGACCACTGACCACAAGCGGATTGGGCTCTTGTACCTGTACACGACCTTTGTCTTCTTCCTGATCGGGGGCCTGATGGCGCTGCTCCTGCGGACCCAGCTGGCCCAGCCCAACAACGACCTGCTCACCGCCTCGCAGTACAACCAGCTCTTCACGATGCACGGCACCACGATGATCTTCCTGTTCGTGGTCCCGGTGTGGAGCGCCTTTGGCAACTACATGCTCCCGCTGATGATCGGAGCCAAGGACATGGCCTTCCCCAGGATCAACGCCTTCGCCTTCTGGCTGATCCCTCTGGGCGGGCTGGTCATGTACAGCGGTTTCTTCTTCGGCGGCAGCGCCGCCGCCGGTTGGACCGGCTATGTGCCGCTGACTGAGAAGCTCTACTCGCCGCAGGTCGGTCAGGACCTCTGGATCCTGGGGCTCCACATCCTGGGCATCGCCTCGGTGATGGGGGCCGTCAACTTCCTGGTCACCATCCACCGGATGCGTGCGCCCGGCATGACCTGGTTCCGGTTGCCGCTCTTCGTCTGGGCGATGGAAGTGACCTCGGCGTTGGTTCTGCTGGCGTCTCCGTTCCTGGCGGCAGCGCTGGCCATGGTTCTTTTGGACCGGCAGTTGGGCACCAACTTCTTCAATCCCAGCGGGGGCGGGAATGTGATCCTCTATCAGCTGATCTTCTGGTTCTATTCCCACCCGGCGGTCTACATCATGGTTCTGCCGGGCTTTGGGGTCATCTCTGAGATCCTGCCGGTCTTCACCCGCAAGCCGATCTTCGGCTACCGGGCCATGGCGATGTCCATGGCCGCCATCGGTGTGCTTGGCTTCATGGTTTTTGGCCACCACATGTTCACGGTGGGAATGCCTCTGCCAGTGCAGATCTTCTTCATGGGGGCGACGATGGTGATCGCGGTCCCGACCGGGGTCAAGATCTTCAACTGGTTGGGAACGATGTGGGGCGGGTCGATCCGGTATTCAGCCGCCATGCTCTTTGCCGTCGGTTTCATTCTCATGTTCCTGATCGGAGGGCTCGACGGAGTGTTCCTGGCCTCGCTGGGGATCGACTATGAGATCAACGGAACCTACTGGGTCGTGGCCCACATCCACTATGTGCTGGTCGGCGGATCGCTGTTCGCGCTGTTCGCCGGTCTCTACTACTGGTGGCCCAAGATGTTCGGCCGCTACCTCAACGAGAGGCTGGGCAAGTGGCACTTCTGGCTGCTGATCATCGGCTTCAACCTCACCTTCATGCCGATGCACTTCCTGGGAGTGATGGGGATGCCCCGGCGGATCGCGACCTACGGTCCCAGCACTGGATGGGGGCCTCTCAACCTGCTGGAGACGATCGGCTCCTACATCATCGCGGTCGCCATCATGATCTTCCTCTACAACGTGGCGATCTCCCTGCACGGTCCGAAGACGGCGGTGAACGATCCGTGGGAGGGCAACTCCCTGGAGTGGTTCGCCACCTCGCCGCCACCACCCCAGAACTTTGACCGTGAGCTGCCCCCAGTCGAGAGCAACCGACCGTTGCGGGACTACCGACTCTCGGGCAAGCCGATCAATCCACCGGGTGCGGCTCTGCCGTGAGTTTGGCCGCGCCGTCCGGGAGCGGACGCCGGCCCACCTGGATCTTGCCGGTGCTGGCGGTCGGGACCGGCGTCGTGACCTACTTTCTGATAATTCTGGGGAGCACGGTTCGGGTCACCGAGTCCGGAATGGGGTGTCCCGGGTGGCCGCTCTGCTACGGGCAGCTAGGCCCGATCGATCGCTTCCACTCACTGCTTGAGCAGTCCCATCGCTACATGGTGGCTCTGGTCACTGTCCTGGTGGTCCTGACGGCCGTGGCCGCTTGGACGTTCGCTCGCGAGCGGCGTTCTGTGCTGATCCCGGCGACCGCAGCCCTGGGTGTAATTGCCATTCAAATTGCCCTGGGTGCGATCACGGTTGTAACCCACAACGCCCCCTTCACGGTCGCTCTGCACCTGCTCTTCGGGCTGATCTTCCTGGCGGTGACTTGGATCACGGTAGCTGCGGTCCTTGTCCCCGTGGTGCCTACGGTCGGTCGGCGGCTGCGTGCCCTGGGCTACACCACGGTCGCGATGACCTTCCTGCTCTTGATCTCGGGTTCGATGGTGGTTGACGGAGGAGCGACATACTCCTGCCCATCCTGGCCCTTCTGCTCCGCGCGCGGCGTGCCCGGACCGCTCGTCACCATCCAGTACACACACCGGCTGACAGTGCTGGTGGTCTCGATCTTCATCGTTCTCTTCGTCATGCATGTCGCCCGGCGCTGGCGGGCGATTCCCGGCGCCAGGCTGGTAGCGGACCTCGTTGGAATACTTCTGCTGGCCCAGATCGCGGTCGGGGGGCTGGTGGCGACCATGTCGGCACCGGCCGTGCTTCAGGATCTCCACATCGCTCTGGCGGCCGCGATTTGGGCGGCGGTGGTTGCTCTGGCCAGCATCGGCTGGCTGGCAGCAGCGGACGCAGCACCAGGTCTCGGCGTGCAGCCGTCCGACGCGCTTCGGTCCGGCGGCGGCAAGAGTCTTAAGATGGGCACTGATTCATCGACGGAGGAGGGCTAGTGCAGCGACGGTCTGCGGGCGGCAACATGCGGTTTGGGATCATCCTTACCGTGATCGCATTTCTGATGCTGGTGGTAGCTTTCGCCTGGGCCACCTTGTACCTAGGAGCGGCTCATGGCTGATGAAACCTCCGCTGGGGAGCGGCCGGAGCACGAGGAGGAGCACCTTCCGGGTCCCAGTTTCTGGCCGGCGCTACTCGCGGTCGGTGTTGCGATGTCCTTGATCGGGGTCATCACCAAGTTGGTTGTGGTCATCACGGGGCTGGTCATCTTGTTGGTGGCGCTGGGGGGCTGGATTAGGGACGCCCGCAGGGAATATCGCGCCCTCCGTTAGGGCCCGCGCCATCGGTCAACTTCCGTGACCGTTGGAGTTTTCCTGCTCCTGGCCGGCGCTGCCCGCGGCAGCGTTGGGCTCGGACTCCTGATCTTGGCCGTCGGGATGCTGATGGCCTTCGGCGCTGGGTTGAGTTTGCGCAGCATCTGGGGGCGCCGGGCGAAGGAGCCCCCAGAACTCCCACGCTCGGGTCCGCTCGTCCCCGTTGGCCGTCCTTTGCGGTCTCCCGCGCTTGGTGAGATGCGAACCCGTTTTCGGATCCTGCTCAGCTTCGACTTCGGCTGCCTGGCGCTGGTCTCCGTCGTGCTGCTGCTTTTGGGGATGATCCTCGTCTTTCGGGGATTGGGCGCCTGAGCAACGCGGTTATGAGCTCGGAGGAGACGGAAATGGGCCGGGGCCGGGCCGTTAACATTGCAGGCTGATGAGCTGGGACACCCTGATCAAGCGGCGCTTTGAGGTGGTCACCGCGGCGGTGATGCTCGGGATCACATTTGTCTTGGTGGTGTGGGCCATCATGGTCCTGCTCAAGGTCGCCAACCCTTATGTTTTCCACTTCAACCTGGTCATGGACATCCTGCCCTGGGCGACCCCGGTCGGGGTCATCCTGATTCTTGCCGGCCCTCTCTACTGGAAGGTGGCCGGCTGGTTGCAAGACCCAGACGGCGGGCTCCAGCGCCTGGTGGCGAAGCGCTTTGAGCTGGTGATGGGCGCGGCGGTCTATCTGCTGGTCTACACCATGCTGGTATGGGGAGCCATGGTCCTTCTGCGAGCCTGGGATGGATATGACTTCCACTTCAACCTCGCCGTCGACTGGCTGCCGGCGATCGTCCCGCCGTGGATGATCTGGGCGCTCAGCTCACCGCTCCTGTGGAAGACCCTCGGTGCTATGGGGGGATCCTTCGCGGCGCAGCAGAGGCGGCTTGGAAACTGGACCGCCGTGGTGGTCAGCGGAGTCCTCGGCGGGACCTTCCTGACCGGTGGGGGTCTGCTGTTGAATGAAGGGGTGTACGCGGGCACCCAGGGTCTGCCCGTCGCCGTTCAGCAGGACATGGTGGCGTTCGGGATCGTGGTCTTCACGGTGGGGGCCATCTGTTGGGCGATCATGCTCGGCAACCTCTGGTTCGGCTGGCGACGGTCCGCTGCCCCGTCAGCAGAGCTGCCGCCGCTGGATCGATTCCGCCTGGAGCGGCCGCGAATTCTGGCGCAGGGTTTCGTCCTGGTGAATCTCGCCTTCGGGGTGGTCGGCCTGATGATGACCGCCACGCAGTACGTCGACGCTCAGGACTTCCACTTCTATATGGCGAAGGATATCTGGGGATTCGGGCTCCCCCTCTTCTTCGGTTGGCTCATCTGTGCGATCGGGGCTCAGCTCATTCCCAGTCGGCTGGCCCGACGCAATCCCGCCACATGGGGGTCTGGAGTAGGACTTGCTGATGGCCCGACCGGGGCCGCGTCCGCTCAGGCTGGCTGGGGATACCAGGGTCGCGACCTGGCCGAGTCAGGCAGCTAAGCGGACTCCACTCCTCGCCAGCTGCAGAGCGCCGCAGTCAGTTACCCGGCGGCGTCGGCGAGCGCAGACAGCACCAACGGGTCGACCAGCTTCCGACTCGTGCATCTCTCCTCGAGGTTCTCCATGCCCGCCCAGCGCTGGAATGCGTCCAGCACCTGCTCATCTGAAACCGCTCCACTCAGCCGACCGCGCCGCTCCAGACCGGAGCGCAGGAGTTTTAGTACCTTGTCGTCGATGGGAATCATCTCCGCCACGTTGGGGGTCTCAAAGTGAAGGCGCCACAGGCGCACCAGCCGCTCCAGCTCCGGGATTGGCTGGGGATGGTCGTCGACCCGCAGGTCCATCATCCGGTCGTCGAAGCCGCCGTAGCCCGCCCCCGATCTGACCACCAACAGCGCAGCAGACTGCCGGCCGCGACTGTCCCCGCCGCTGTGGTCGCCGGCCCTCAGGGACTCAAGCAACCTCCCGGCCAACGGACCGCTGCTCGCCTCGAAGCTGGCCGCCATCGCGTCCACCACCTCTGGGCCGGTCAGGATGTTGCCCTGACAGGTGAAACCCGGTCCCGTCTTGGACCCCGCCCAGTCGAAGCAGGCGGACCCGGTGTAGCTCGCGGCCTGCCCAGTACGGTCCACGACCCCGAGCTGACGGTGAGCCCGCTCCGGGTCGGCCTCGGTGAGCATCTCCACAACTGAGGCGGCGGAGGCGCCTTCGCGCAACAGCCTGAGGCCCTCCGTCTTATATGAGGTGTTCCCCATCGCCTGGGTGGCGATGGCACCCACGCCACTGGCGGCGGCCGGGACCACCGAGCCCGCCGCCAAGAACTTGGAGGCCACGGCCACTCCCCAGTCGACTCCATCGGTGGCGGCGATGGAGAAGGTCGCGATGCGCTCGGTTGGCAGAGATGTGTCCATCCCTGGGAGGATAGCAAGTGCATGAGTGATGACGACACCAACCCACCGTCCGATGGCAATCCAGCGAGGCTGGAAGTGTTCGACTACGTGCCTGAGTCCGCGCTGGTGGTGGTGGCACACCCCGATGACTGCGACTTTCTAGCGGCGGCGGTCATGTCGGCCTGGGTCAGCCAGGGAACGCGCGGGGCGATCTGCCTTGTCACCGACGGCGACGCCGGCGGCGATGATCCCGACGTGCCGCCCGGGGCGCTGAGCAAGATCAGGCTGACGGAGCAGCGGCTGGCGGCAGATCACCTCGGCGTGACTGAGGTGATCTGCCTCGGCTACCCGGACGGGATGCTCCAGAACACCCTGGAGGTTCGCCGGGACCTGGTTCGAGTTCTGCGGCGGTTTCGGCCTGAGCTGGTAGTCACGATGGACCCTACCAGCAGATTCTTCGGCAGGGGATACATCAATCACCCGGACCACAGGGCCGCCGCCGACGCGTGCTTGGACGCGGTGTTCCCCAGCGCGCGAGATGTCAGAGCCTTTCCGGAGCTGGCGCGCGAGGAGGGGCTGCAGCCCCACAAGACCAGATTTGTCCTGGTCGGTTCAAGTCAGGCAGCCGACGTGGCGGTGCCGGTCTTGGCTGTTGACATAGAGAACCAGCTCGCGGCGCTCGGCGAGCACCGCAGCCAGTTCGATGCCTCTGAGATGCGCGAAGGGATGTGGAACGGGGCTCGGAAAGCTGGGTCTCAGGCGGGGTTGGAGCTGGCCGAGAGCTACCGCCTGTTTGACCTCGTCCCCAATCCCTCCCAGCGAGGCTACGGACGAGGGCTGGCGGAGCGTGAGGATAGGCAGGGTCTTCCCCCCCCTCGCCCCCCGGCTTCCCCCTGGGGCTGAGCGCCCGGGAAACGACGGAGGTCCGGTGAGTCAGTCCTCCGGGCGGAGCTTGTGCACTCGGGAGGGTCGACCCGCTGACTTTCGAGGGGCAGCCCTACGCGCCCGCGGCGCCTGCTCGGGCGTGATCGCCTGCTCGAGAGTGTTCCCGAATTCCGTCATGAGATGAGCGGAGTGGTGGAGTAGACGCAGGAGTCCATCGGCGACAACTCCCTCGATACCCGGTCCGTCGGCTCGCCGACGGAGCTCGGTAGCCACCTTGGCAGCGATCTCCGGCAACTCCGGAAGGCCCCTGGGCAACGAACGACGCCGACTCGTCACGCCGCCCCTGCCGGTCATCGCCACCAACTGTCAGCGCGCTCGCGGGAGCGTCGCCAGACAGGTTGCAGGGCAGCCCCGGCCAGGATCAGCAGGATCGCCGCTGCCATCAATTCACTAGCCAACGTAAACCCAAAGCTCCCGAACACCACGGCCGCGACGACCAGCAGCGGCACCAGTGACAGCATCAAGCGTTGGCTCCAGCGGTGGACAACGGAGCCGAACGCTCGTGCAGGAGCCGGCTCGCCAGCTTCCCGAGGCAGCCTCTCCTGCCACATCGAACTCCACCATCCGGGCTGCGTTGGCGAACCTGGATCTGGGGACTGCTGGTCTGGCCAGCGCCTGGGATCGGAGCCTTGAGGCATCTGGGTGCCCTGCTGTAGCCGGGGACCGTCCCGCGGACGGTTTGGTCGGACTTAGGATAGCACTAGGTGTGTCCGTTTCAAGTTGCTCCTGCCGCTGCCGCCACCGCTGGGCCGGGGCCCCAGCTTGAGGAGTTGCACCAGCGGATTCGTAACTGTCGGCGTTGCCAGGACATTGGCCTGATACCGACCGCGCGTCCGGTTCTGCCGGGCGCCGTCGTCTCCCGGGTGGTGCTGGTCGGACAGGCGCCCGGGCGCTTGGAGGAGCAGACAGCGTTGCCCTTCAGCGGAAGGGCTGGCCGAGAGCTCTTCCGCTGGCTGTCGGAGGCCGGGCTCGGCGACGAGGTGGCTGCTCGAAACGCTGTCTACATCACCTCGATCACCAAATGCTTCCCCGGTTCCGCCACCGCCGGGTCGGGCGACCGACGGCCTTCCCCGAGAGAGGTCGCACTGTGCCGTCCCCACCTCGACGATCAGCTTCGGCTGCTCCGACCGCGGCTTGTGATCGCGGTGGGCCAACTCGCGATCGCGCGCTTTCTAGGGTGTCGCCCCATGGATCAGCTGGTGGGTCGAGTCTTCTGGGAGGGGGGAGAGGAGCAAACAGCGGGCGCGCCGGTGGAGGGGTCCCCGTGGGGACGAGCGCTGGTCCTCCCTCTGCCGCACCCGTCGGGAGCCAGTCGCTGGCTGAATCAGCCAGCCCACAGAGCCCAGCTGAAGGCGGCGCTCGGGCGTCTGGGGAACCTGGTTCGCACTTTGGCGGGGCCCGAGGTGGGAGCATTGGATTGCGTATAATCCCAGGAAATCTTGGGTGGAAAGCAGCGTGCGCGTGGCGATGGCTCCCAGCCCTTGGGCGGTCCTTCTACAAGCGATCCCCAAGGCGCCGAGGAGGGGGAGGTCGGAACCGCACCCAAGGTGATGGCGTCGCGCTCCGCGGACGACATCCTCGAGCTCATTTTCACGCCCACACCCAGGGCGAGCCCCGCGGAGCAGGCGGAGCGGACGCTGCGCCGACCGAAGCCCTTGGTGTATGTCGCCATGAGCAACCGCAACTTCTTTTGGCGCCAGCAGCTGACCAAGTATGTGCTTGACGACGGCCGAGTACCGGTCACCCCCTTCATGCTCTTCGACTACTACCTCTTGCACACGGTGCCGAAGGATCTGGTGCGCGAGGCGATGAACAACCTCATCGCCCGCTGTGACGAGATGTGGGTATTCGGGGACCTCTCCCTGGGGCTCAAAGTTCAGGTCGGAATCGCCAAGCGGATGCGCAAGCCGGTCCGGTACTTCGACATCAGCGATCTCCCATACCAGATAAATGGAGTGCCCGAGTCCATGGTCTCGGATGAGAGGTAGCCGACCGATTCACTCCGGTCGGAAGTGGAGAGTCTCAGCTTCCGCTCGACGGTGGTCGCGGCGGGCCAGCTGGCAATGATCGTCGCCAAGCTCTCCGTCTACCAGGTTGGGGTGGCGCTCACGCATCTATTTTCGGGTCCCTTTGCCCTCACCTCTAATGACCACTACCACGACAACAGCCTAAGCACCGAAGCTGAACATTGGTTAGAGAGATCGCCAGCGCCGACGGGTGAAGCGGCGGCCCGCTCGGCTACGGAAAGTAGCCCAATTGCATCCATTCGATGTGGCGCCGTTGGCGGTATGCTCCCCCAGGTCGCCCCAGTTGACTAGGTGCTCCGTCGGTTCTGATGCGGGCCACAGAGCAGCCCGGCACCGGTAGCGACGGTCATGGTGACCGGCTCGGGATTAACGAAGGGGGAGCGGAGATGTCCGGAGTCACCGTTTACGGGGCGCCATGGTGCCCGGATTGCCGACGCAGCAAGGCCTTTCTTGCCACTCATCGGGTACCGTTCAACTGGATCGACATCGACCAGGACCACGAGGGACTCGCCTTCGTCGAGCAACTCCAGGGCGGGGGCAGGGCGATCCCAACCATCACCTTTGAGGACGGTAGTCATCTGCTTGAGCCCTCCGATGAGGAGCTGGCATCCAAGCTGGGCATCAAGGTTGCCGCTGAGCGTTCCTTTTACGACCTGGTGGTCATCGGTGGTGGGCCGGCCGGGCTGGCGGCTGCGATTTACGCCGCCCGCGAGGGCATAGCGGTGGTGGTAGTTGATTCCGGTGGACTGGGTGGCAACGCCGGTGTCACCGAACGGATCGACAACTATCCGGGTTTTCCTGAGGGGATCGGGGGGGCGGAGTTGATGGACCGGTTCGTCCGCCAGGCTCGCCGCTACGAGGTAGAGCTGGTGGCTGGGGCCAGTGTCTCCGAGTTGCGAACGGAGGGCGGTGACGTAGAGGTCACCCTGGGTACCGGCCAGCAGATCAGGTCCCATGCGGTGCTCTGCTGCACCGGGTCCACCTACCGGCGCCTCGGGGTTCCGGGAGAGGAGGAGTTGATCGGCGCTGGCGTGCACTTTTGCGCCACCTGCGATGGGCCGTTCTATCGCGGGTCCGAGGAGCTTCTGGTCATTGGCGGGGGCAACGCAGGGGTCGAGGAGGGGATGTTCCTGGCGAAGTTCGCCAAGCGGATTCGGATCGTCCAGGATGCCCTGGAGCTGACAGCATCTCGGCTCCTCCAGGACAAGGTCAGGGCAGATCCCAGGTTCGAGATTCACACCGACACGGTTGTCAAGGAGCTACGGGGAACCAAGCGGCTGGAAGAGGTGGTCGCCCTCAACCGGGCAACCGGCGAGGAGAGCTCATGGCACCCCGCGGCCGCCTTCATTTTCATCGGGCTCGACCCCAACTCCCAGCTCCTGAAGGGGCTAGCCAAGGTGGACCGCTGGGGCTTCGTCGAGACCAACGACTCCTTTGCCACCTCCACGCCGGCGGTCTTCGCGGCTGGCGATGTCAGGGCTCGCTCGACCAAGCAGCTGGCGTCCGCAGTTGGGGAGGGGGTGGCTGCGCTCTTAGCCGTGAGGAGCTACCTGCAGCAGCATCACCATCTGCCGGTCATCGAGGTCAACTCTTGACCGCAGATGGGTAGCGACCGGTCCCTGACCTGACTCCGCTTTCCCCTCTCTCCAGTACCATGTTGGGGCGGGGAGCGTGTTCGGGAGATCCAAAATGCGGATAGCTGGCGAATCTGTCGGCCGTAGAGGCGCGGCCGCGATGTCGGTGGCGGCAATGGCGGCGGCGGTTCTGGCCGTCCATGGCTACGCCAACCCAGGCTCCTTGGGGGTCGCGGGCACCGGTGGTTTGGGCGGCGGTCATGGCTCGGGGGTGGCGCCGAGTGCAAGCCAGTCTCCGACCCCTTCTTCGAAGGGCTCCCCTTCGCCGTCAGCTTCACCCTCAGCGTCGCCGAGCGGCTCCGCAACACCGGGCCCCCTGCTGTCGTCCACCTCGTACGCCTCGTATACCTACCAGCTATACCCCGGGACTCCGAGCTCTACTGCCCGTCAGGCATTGGCCGGTTTCTCCTTCAAGGCGACCCCGGCGGGCAGCTCGGTGAACTTCACCCTGTACATCTCCGGAGGTGGGCAGGCGCCCATCAGTAAGACCTACCCCTCCAACGATCACATCTACTTTGTCGAGGCCAACCTTGGCGATGACTCCGGCAATGCGGAGTACAACTTTGGGGACGACGGCCTAATCGTTACCGACCCGTCCGGTCACGTGGTGGGCTAGGGATGGCCAGAAAAAACCGTCTGAATCGCATGGCCGCCCGGGCGGCCGAGGGACCGGTCGTCGTTCCGCGTGAGGCGGTGGCCGTGCCGATGGTCGGCGGTGGCACAGCGGATGTCGTCCAGCTCTGGGCGCCAACGCTGGCGCGGGTGACTCTCGGTCTGGTGCTGCTCTGGTTTGGGGTGCATGAGCTCATCCAGCCCAGCCTCTGGACGGGATACGTGCCGGTCATCAGCCAGACCTCACATCTGGCGTTGGGTTTGGTTCTCTTTCACGGTTGGGTTCTCAGCGTGCTCGGGGTGGCACTCGTGCTGGGCGTCATGACCAGGGCGGCAGCCGCGTTCAGCGCCCTGCTGCTTTTGGAGATCGTCCTCTCGCTGACGTTCACCGGTGGCTTGTCCGACATCGTCGCTCGCGATGTCGGGGTGTTCGGGCTCGCCGCCGCGGTGTTCGCGGCCTCCGAGCAGCGGCTGGCCCTGCGCGGCTGACGTTCGACCTGCGCGTGCGGGCACGTCCGGAGTCAGGTCGTCTTGCCCTGAAGGCTCCTCGGTGGGGACAACGGCGTCCAGAAAGCGGGCGGGGTGGGCCAGCGCACCGGCACGGTGCGGAGACTCCGCTCGTAGCGTGACCTGGCAGCAGCTTTAGCGGGGTCTACCCCGGCAGCGGGTAGGTGGAGTTCTGGGGCCCTCTACAGGGGTCCATCGGGGAGTAGTGGCGGCCACCCAAACTGCGAAAGGGGGAAAGCTACGCCCAGTCTGGAGGCCTGCGCTCTCGGAAGGCGGCCATCCCTTCCTGGCCCTCTGGGCCGGAGAAGAGCCGCTGCGAAAGCGACACCATCTCACTGTAGGCGATCTCAGGAGCGAGGCCCGGGACGCGGGAGATAAGCCGCTTGATTTGGGCCTGAGCACCAGGAGCGGCCTTGAGCAGCTCTGCCAACACCGTCGCCATCTCCCGTTCCACCTGTTCTGAAGGCACAACTCTTGTCAGCAGCCCGGCGCGAAGTGCCTCTGCCGATGAGAAAGGGCGTCCCGTGAGGAAGAGTTCCAGAGCCGCCGCACGGCCGATTCGCTCCAGGACCGGCACCGCTATGACCGCCGGCACCACGCCGACACGGGCCTCGCTGAAACCGAAGGTCGAGCTCTCCGAGGCGATCACGATGTCGCTGGCTGCGACGAGCCCCATCCCGCCGCCGCGAACGGCTCCGCGAACCTCGGCCACGACCGGTTTGGGGCTGTTCCGTAACTCCTCCAGGATGGGGACCAGCCCACCGGCCCCGGGGCTTGCCCCGGTCTGCCGAAAGGTCTGCAGCTGTTCCTTCAAATCCGCACCCGAGCAGAAGACATCCCCGGTGTGCCCTAGCCAGATCACACGGGTGACGGCATCGGCTCCAGCCCTCTGCAGGGCGGTGAGCAACTGCTCCAGCAGGGCACCCGACAAGGCGTTGCGGTTGTCGGGAGAGTCAAGGGTCACCTTGCTGGTGCGCCCTTCGATGTGCCAGTGGACCAGGCTGTCGGACAAGGTTGCTCTCCTCCTTTTGCGTCACCCGATCGCGGGATGCGCCGGGCACATGAATCGTAGATCAGTCCCTGCGACAACGCGCGCCGCCCGTGGACCCGCTCCGGTGGCAGCCCCCTTCCGCCGGGGTCGTCCTGAGCGCTCATCGGCGGCTCAGAGTCGGCGGATCAGGTCTCGCTCCAGGCTCTCGCGTGCCCTTCGCACCGGCCCCAGCAGCTCCCACCCAGCCAGCCCCTGCTCCAGCTGGCGGCTGAGCGCATAGCAGGACTTGGTGGCTCTCAGCGCATCGCCCGAGTCCACGCCCGGCGGCGCTTGGAGCTCGGTGAGCGGGACTCCGCGACTCCAGTTGTACACGTACTCGACGTAGTCGACAGATGGCGGGCGGCTCTCCGAAATCCCCCATTGCTCCTCCAGCTGGCGCAGCTCACGTTGGGACTGGTGCAGCCGTCGCGCCAGCTGATCCACCCGCTTGGTGGGCATACGCCGCCGCGGGCCGGGTCGTCCGGAGTTGCGGTCGTCCGCCGCGAGCATCACCAGGACCGCACAGATCTCCTCCGGGGCAAGTCCGGAGAGCCATCCCTCAGCAACAGCCTGGGCCACCAGCAGGGTGTTCTCGCCATAGACGTTGGCCGCCAGCATGCCCAGCCGGGTGGGGTGGTCTCCCTGTAGGTGCCCCAGAGTGCCCAGGACATGACGGTAGGCGCGGAGCTGGTCACGGTACTCATGCTCGCGACTTCTCGCCAGCTCCTCTGCGTCACGCAGCGAGAGCTCCAGCTCCCTCACCTCCGCCCGCGCCGCTGAGTGCTCTCCCAGCAACGGGCAATGCCGGCAAGGAGACTGAGCCACCTGTCGTTCCGCCTCGTGAATGGTCCTGCGCACCCGCTCCAGCCGACCTCCGGGGTCTCTCGAGTCGGATCCGAACCTCCCCTGGCGCCGGTCCCGGAAGTGCTGGCGTCGCAGCTGGCGCGCCTCACCTCTGGCGGTGTCCAGGCTCTGGCGAGCACCCAGAAACTGGCTCAGGGTGCGCTCGCTGCAGCGCACCGTAGGGTGGTGGAAGCTTCTCCTTTGAAGATCTGCCAGGCGGGCCTCCATGTTCGGGCGTCGGAGGCGGAAGTTGTCGAGCGCCTCCAGCCGCTGGTGCTGACCGAAGGATTGTTCCAGGAGATCCTCTGACTCTTCCGGGGTGTGGCGGCGAAGGAGGTTGAGGGTCATGTTGTAGGTGGGGGCGAACTTCGACTCCACCGCCATGTCGTTGCCCAGCAGCGTCTCGCAGATCACGCCGAGGTCCACTTCGGGATCCCGAAGGATGATGCCGTGCCCGATGGTGTCGATGCCGCGGCGGCCGGCCCGCCCCAGCAGCTGGGTCAGTTGTCCCGAGCGCAGCGGGGCGAACCCCTGTCCGTCGAATTTGGTGAAGGTGGAGATGACGCAGGCGCGGGCCGGCATGTTCAGTCCCAGAGCCAGCGTCTCGGTGGCGAACACCACCTTGAGCAGACCCGACTGAAATAGATCTTCGACGGTCTCCTTGACATATGGCAGCAGCCCGGCGTGATGAACTGCGACTCCGGCTCTGAGCATCCCCATGTTGAGGGAGCTGCTGTAGACGGCTGCCTCCTCGGGGTCGTCGACCGCAGCGAGTCGCTCCGTGAGCACCTCGTCGATGGCGAACTTTTCCTCCAACGAGGTGAGGTCGATCGCGTGGGTCGCACACCGTCCCAACGCCTCCCGACATCCCTTGCGGGAGAAGATGAAGTAGATCGCGGGGAGCATCTCCTGGGATCGGAGCTCCTCCAAGACGCGGAGGAGGTCGTTGTCAGCTGCCAGGACAGCGCGGTTCCCGTAGAAACGACGGTCCCCTCCGGCCTCCTTCTGGGCTGCCTCGAGTGTGTTTCGGTCCAGCTGACCTCGGCTGTCGAGAAGCGGCAGCAGTTGGTTGCGCACTCCCAGCCAGGTGCGCAGCTGCACGGGGCGGTCCCGCCTCAGAACGACCGCCATCTGCCCCCGGCGCTCGGTCATCCAGGCCGCCACCTCATCGACGTTGGTGATGGTCGCGGACAGCCCGATGAAGCGAATATGCTGCGGAGCCTGGATGATGACCTCCTCCCAGACCGTCCCGCGCGGATACTCGTCAATGTAGTGGATCTCATCGAGGATGACCCACCGCACAGAGGCCAGTGACGAGGGGTCATCGTAGATCAGGTTGCGCAGGATCTCGGTCGTCATCACGACCACTGGCGCCTCCGGGTTGATCGAGGTCTCCCCGGTTACCAGCCCTACCCGATCCTCTCCGTAGAGTCGCAGCAGGTCGCCGTACTTCTGGTTGGAAAGCGCCTTTAACGGGGATGTGTAGAGCACCCTGGCGCCACTGGAGGGGTCAGCCAAGCATTCCCAGATCGCCCACTCCGCGACGACCGTCTTGCCGCTGCTGGTCGGGGCGCTGACCAGGACTCCGCGGTGGTCATGCAGCGCCGAGATGGCCTGCCGTTGAAAGGGGTCGAGTGAGAAAGGGAGGGTCGCCTCAAAGGCGGCCAGACCGGAGGAGATCAGTCCGCCCCCCTGGTCCCTCACGCCGACGGTGATTCGGCTACCTGATCCTGAGCTCTCTGACTGTTCGAGTTCGTCTTGAACCACGCCAGTATCAGCAGTGGGCCTCCGATCACGAGGACTCCGATGGAGGTGAGCTGAGCTTGCTTGAGGCCGAAGGCGATGACCGGGACGTTGACCGGGTTGCGCAGGAAGAAGAGCCCAATCTGGGTTATGGGGTAGACGATTATGTAGGTGATCCCCACCCAGCCGTCGGGCACGTTTCGTCGTCTGAGGTAGATCAGCAGCCCGAGCACCATAAGGATCAGGACCGCCTCGTAAGCCGCCGCCGGCTGGTAGGCAACGTCGAGGCGGGGAGCGAAGCTGTGAGGGTTGGTGTACTCGGTCGCCCAGGGCAGGTTTGAGGGGTACCCCAGGATGTCGCCATTGATGACGTTGCCGATGCGGCCGATGGGCTGTCCCACCGCAGCGAAGAAGGCGGAGGCGTCCAGAAGGATCCAGAAGTTGACCTTCTCTCTCCACGCCAGGAACAGCATCGTCCCGGAGGTGAGGAAGATGGCGCCGAAGAAGGCCATTCCCCCGTTCCAGAATGCGAAGATCTGTCCGGGGTGGGTCAGGTAGTAGAGGGCGCCGGACTGCAGGTCGTAAAAGAGACGACCGCCGATGAGGCCTGCGATCACGGCCCAGAATGCGATCCAGCTGGTCTTGCTTCTGGGGATCCCGTGACGCTCGGCGTAGGGCAACGCCACCTGCAACCCCACCAGGATCGCCACCGCGTACCCCACCCCGTACCAGTGGATGGTGAGCGGCCCGAGATTGAACACCGGGTCGATGCCGATCTTGATTACGGCTACCAGAGGACTCATAAGCTGATCAGCTCGATCTGCGTGCCGGTCAAGAGCGCCTCTCCGCCACCGCCATCCTCGGCGACCCAGCTCACTACCTTGCCCAGCATCTGGTCGGCGTGCCTCCGGTCATTGCTGACGCAGGTCACTCCGATCACGGCCAACTGCCAACTATCCAACTTGTCGACCTCCGCCACTGCGATGTTGAACGTGCGCCGCATCCTGGCGGTCAGCGAACTCACCACCTGTCTTTTGGCCTTCAGTGACCGGCTCTGGGGTATGTGCAGAGTTAGCACCAGACTGCCGATCACCACCGGGCTAGTGTAGGAACTCCGGTTGATGGTCGCCTATTCCGGCTATCCCGCCCGGCGCAACATCTCGACTGCGACGTTCTGGCGGCGCTCCTGTCCCACCGTCGTGGTGGCGCCGTGACCGGGATAAATGACGGTGTTCTCCGGCAGCGACAGCAGCTTAGAGAGGACCGCCATCAGCTGTCGCGGGAGGTCGATGTCCGGCAGGTCGGTCGGACCGATGTCGCCCGCCCGCAGGGTGTCTCCGGTGAACAGATGGTTCCCGACCTTCAAACAGAGGCTACCGGGGCTGTGACCCGGTGTGAATATTACCTCCATCGCGAAGTCCCCAAAGTCCAGGCTGTCGCCATCCATCAGGTAGCGATCGGCCGAACGCAGGTAGGCCTTGGCGTCCAACAGGCTCATGGCGGTCTCGCCCCCCAGCGCAATCTTCACCTCGTCCTTGCAGTTGGCGTGGTTACGGTGCCCGTGGGTGCAGACGATGTGTCGCACTTTCAACCCCTGGCACTGCTCCACGATCTTGGGAGAGTCTGAACCCGGATCTATCACCACTGCCTCATGGGTCCGGGCGCAAGCTACGATGTAGCAGTTGGTGGGCTGCGTGCCCTCGACCTTGACCCGGGAGATCTGCAGTCGGGGCCGGGGGGCAGCGGAGTTCAGCTGCGCTCCTGACGTTGGTCGACCAGCTTCTGGCGGAGCGCCTCTAACTGTTCGAACTCCTCCAGCGGCGGTTTGGGCAGACGCTGGTAGGAATGCGGGAACTTGGCGTGCTGGAGCGCGGCCAGCAGGGTCTCCACCTCCTCTTCGGTAAGCCGGTAGAGATGGCCCTGAGCGGATAGCTGCGGGATCGGCTCGGTCACCAGAAGAGGCTCGAACTCGCGCCGCGCGGGTAGCATCTCGGCTGGCTCTCCCTCTCCACCTTCGGTCTCCCGCGGAGGCACCTTGGTCGGCTGGAAGAGTTGGGCTGAACCGCTCAGACTCGCGCGCTTAAAGGCCATCACACCCTCCTATCCGGCCGCCAGGATGTGGGCGGCCAGATTGCGGTAAGCGGCCGCGCCGTCGGAGTCTTTCGCGTACTGCAGGATGGACTGGCCGGCCAGCGGGCACTCCGCAAAGCGAATGCTGTCGCCCACTTGGAAGGGGTAGACGAGATTGCCGAAATGCGACTGCACCTCATTGAGGACCTCGTTGGCGTGAACCGTCCGGCCCTTGTGGATGGTGGGTAGGATGCCGTGGATGCGAAGTTGCGGGTTGAGCTTCACCCGCACCCGCTCGATCGTCCGCTGCAGCTGCTCCATCCCCTTCATGCCAAAGTACTCGCACTGCAGGGGGATCACCACCGCGGTCGCCACCACCAGAGCGTTGATGGATAGCAGCCCCAGAGAGGGAGGGCAGTCGATGATTATGAAGTCGTATTCCCCCATGATCGGATGGAGCTTCTCCCTGAGCACCGACTCCCGGCCGATCTCGGTGACCAGTTGCAACTCCGCGCCAGCCAGTTCCACATTGGCGGGCAGGAAGTCCACCCCGACCCCCGGAGAGTGCAGTCTCACGTCCTGCGCCCCGACGTTGTGTTCGCAGAGCATGTCGTAGACGGTCAGGCGGAGGTCATCCGGCTTGGCGACTCCCATGTTCACCGTCAGGTGACCCTGGGGGTCGAGGTCGACGCACAGCACACGGCAGCCGCGTTCCGCCAGCGCGCTGCCGAGATTGACAGCTGTGGTCGTCTTGCCGACGCCGCCCTTCTGGTTGGCGACGGCAAAGACCTGGACCTCGGGCTTGGTGTGATTGGAGGACATGTTGTTCCTGCCTTGGAGCGGGCACCAGGTCACTCCAGCGACCGGCTTTGTGGCGCCCTGCCGCTATCATATGGCGGCTTGCGATCGAGTAGGGGAGTGGGGCTCCGAATTCGGGACATCCCCACCGGTCCTAGTCGGTCGCAGGCCGCCTTGCTCGTCCGGGCGGGCGACCATCCAGATGGTGTAAGAGGAGGAGGCCCGTACCGGTGGCGGATGTCAGTGATCACCAGAAGCCCAAGGTTCAGGCGGTAGAGGATGCGATTCAGCTCGCCCTGGCCTTTCGCTGGGCGGATGCTGCGGCGCTCAATCGAGAGCTGCTGGAGCGCTTCGGTCCAGATGAGGACGCTCAGAACCGCCTCGGCAAGGCGCTCATGGAACTCGGCCAGATCGAGGACGCGCTGGAGGCATATCGGCAGACCATCGCGCTCGACCCGACCAATCAGATTGCGCGTCGGCAGCTTTCGAAGTTGCAGGAGCACGACCTCGGCAAGGCGGCCTCTCCCAGCCCGCAAGCGGCGCTGGACATCAAGTTCTTCACCGAGGAGCCCGGGAAGACGACCCTGGCCCGCATAGTCGGTGATGGGGATGGGGCGGCGTCCGGGGTGCTGCCCGGGGATCCCGTCGAATTGGTCGTCGCTCCTGGCCAGGTGGGCGTGCGGAGTTCCCGGGGGACCGACATCGGGACTCTGGAGCCCAGGTTGGCCCAGCGGCTGCGTCGGCTGGTGGACGGGGGCAACCGCTATGCCGGGGCGGTGACTCACGTCGACGGCGCCGCCGTGCAGGTGCTGTTGCGGGAGGTTTACCAGGCCCCTGCGCTCGCCGGATCGGTCTCCTTCCCGATCCGAAAGGGCCGGGAAGCCGAGTACCGACCGTACGCCAAGGAGACGTTGTTGGTTCACGACGAAGAGCCAGTTGTCATATCGGACGACGACGACGAGGAGGTCAGCACCCAGCGGCCCACGAGAGCCTCGGCTGCCATGGAGGAGGAAGGCTTCGGGGAGTTCGGGGAGCTTGGCGATGATGATGGCGAGGATCAGGCCGCCCCGGACGCCGACTCAGACGATGAGGACGACGACTACTGACCTGCTCGGGAACGGCCGGCAGTCGGACTGCGCACCGGGGCTGGGCGGTCCGTCGGCCACAATAGCGGGCGCTCAAAGCATGAACGCAGCACGACCGACGAGCGGCTCGTAAGCCCGTGGTGAAAGTCTCGGAGCTCGCCTAGGAACTCCGCCAGCCGTTGGGGGGAGTCTACCCGGACTTTGGCGACGTAACAATCCTCGCCGGCCACCTCGTGAAGCTCCAAGACGCAGGGATCGCTCGCCAGATGTGCCTCCAGTCCCTCCCTGGCCACGCGGTCGCCGTCGAGTCGAAGGAAGACCAGAGCGGCAGTCCCCGACCCCATCCCGTCAGGGTCCACCAGGGCGGAGTAGCCGCGGATGGCACCGCTCGCCTCAAGCTTGTGCATGCGCTCGTGAACTGCCGGCGCGGTCAAGCCGACCGTCTCGCCAAGGGCCGCCAAAGTCGCCCGGCCACCGCCCACCAGGGCGGCCATTAGCTTGCGGTCGATGTCGTCCATGTTTGCAGTGTGACCGAAGTTTAACTGGCTGTCTAGCTAGACTAGTCCCGAATTCTTAAGCCAATACAAGGGTTGTCGGTGAACTTCGATAGCGCGCGTTCGAAGACCAAGGAGAGCCGAGTTCTGCGCGCTTGGATAGCCCTGGGGGTTGTTTACTTCGTGTGGGGCTCGACCTTCACGGGTATCCAGGTGGCCGTCAGAGCAATCCCCCCATTCATGATGGCGGGCACCAGATACCTCTTGGCGGGCGTGCTGCTCTATCTGGTAGTTGGGCGCGCCGGCAGTTGGCATTGGCGGCTCCCTCCGCGCCGGGAGGTTCGAAGCTCCGCGATCGTGGGACTCCTTCTCCTCCTCGGGGCGAACGGTCTGGTCAGCTGGGCCGAGCTCAGAGTGCCGTCAGGGCTGGCTGCTCTTATCATCGCTACGGTCCCGCTCTGGATGGCACTGCTCGGGCTCGCCCTGTGGAAGCAGCCGTCCCCCGGGCGGCTCGGCTGGCTCGGGGTCCTAGTCGGGCTCGGCGGGGTCGGGGTGCTGGCAGCTCCCGGCTCCGGTGGTCACCTGGCTCCCATCTCCACCCTGGCTCTCCTGTCGTCCGCCCTCTTCTGGGCGTTCGGGTCGCTCTACTCCCGCCGCGCGCCGATGCCGCAGAGCGTCTTCCTGGCCTCGGCGCTGGAGATGATCTTCGGCGGAGTGGGGCTGATAGTCGTTGGGTTGGCGACCGGAGAGGCAGGTGGAATTGGCTGGACACACATCGTCGGGGCACCGCTGCTCGGATACATCTGGCTGGTGCTCGGCGGCTCCATCCTCGGCTTCACCTGCTACGCCTACGCCCTCAAGGTGCTGCCGACGACCACGGTCGCCACCTATGCCTATGTGAACCCCGTGGTTGCCTTGGTCTTGGGATTCCTGATTCTTCACCAGGGCTTGACCCCCACCAGTGCACTGGCGGCCGCTCTTATCACCGTCGGCGTCATCCTCATGGTGAGCGGGCCACGGCTCTCGCGGCGGCGCGCGGAGCAGCTGGCGGCCGGCGGCGAAGGGTAGCGGGGGGCCGGCCGGCTCCTTAGAACAACACCGAGCGCATCGTGCCAATGCGTTCGAAGCCGACCCGCTCGTAGACTCGGACGGCCCCCAGATTGAAGTCGTTGACGAACAGGGTGACCGACTGAGTCTCTCCCAATAGCTGTCTGCAGACCGTCGCCATTCCCGCTGTGGCGAGCCCCCGGCCCCGCCGGTCCGGGCGCGTCCACACCCCTTGCAGCTGGACCGCCTCGGGAGTCACCGCCGCGCATTCCGCCTTGAACACCAGCTGTCCATCGATCACCCAGATGCGCACCCAGCCGCGCCTGATGAGAGTCAGGACGCGTTGCCGGAACCCCACTGGATCGGAGCTCAATGGGTCGAACCCGACCTCCTCGAGGTGCATCGCCGCTCCCGCCTCGACGACCTGCTCGAAGTCGGCAATGGTGGCCTGGCGGATCGGGGCTTCCGAGTCAGCGGACAGCAGGCTTCGCGAATCGACCGCGTAGTGCGGTTGCTCGGCCCGCACCAGGCGCGGGTGGCGAAGTTGGGGGGCCAGCAGCTCCTGAAGTGCCGCCACCTGGTCTCTGGGACCGACCAGCAGCTGGATCCGGTGTGCTGCCGGGCGCATCTCTTGGGCCAGCGCCACTAGGTCTCGGCTGGCGGGCGCCCAGGGGACGACCAGCGGCCCCAGCATCACCACCCCATGCAGTCCGCGCTCTCCCGGGTGCTCCACTCCTACCAGGCTGCCCTGGCGCAGCGCCCCGTGGCGGATCTCGCTGCGAACATAGACGTTGTCCTGCGGGCTTTGCTCCAGGCAAACTTCAACCGCATCTGCGTCAGCCGCCCAGAGCTGGCGCACTCGGGGATGGCGGTCCGCTACCCGCCTGAGCACGGATGCAGTATGGGACCCCTGCGGTCCGGACCGCTCTTGATGCACGAGGACGCATAAACATGCAATCATTCTCATGTGACTGAGACGTTCGGGAAAGGATCGCCGATCAGGGTCGCCGTGGCGGGGTCCACCGGCTATGCCGGCGCCGGATGCGTCGCGCTGCTCTCGCGTCATCCGGATGTGGACCTGGTCCAGCTCAGCTCACGTTCTCAGGCGGGGTCCGCCCACCGGGAGGTTTATCCGGGCTCCGATTGTGAATTGGTCATGGTGCCCGAGTTGGATCCCTCAGGGTGCGATGTCGTGGTCAGCGCGCTGCCACCCGGCGAAGCCGCCCGCTCGGCCCCCCAGTGGCTGTCCGCGGGCGCGACGGTCGTCGACGTCTCAGCCGACTTCCGGCTGCGGGATCCTCTCCAGTATCTGAAGTGGTACGGGGAAGCGCACCCCAATCCCGACCTCCTCTCCCGCTCAGTCCTCGCCACGCCGGAGCTTGCCCCGCAGGCCATTGCGGACGCAGAGCTGCTGGCCCTCCCGGGTTGCTTCTCCACCGCCGCCATACTCGCGTGCGGGCCAGCCCTCAGGGAGCATCTGGTCACCTCCGAGGTTCTGGTCGATGCCAAGACCGGGGTGAGCGGGGCAGGTCGACAGGCGGACCACCGCTATCTACTTTCGGAGGTCGGCGAGTCGACGCGGGCTTACGGTGTCTCGGGGCATCGCCACCAACCGGAGATGGTGCAAGCGCTGAGCGACCTTGCAGCTGAGCCGTGCAAAGTTACCTTCGTGCCGCATCTGGTGCCAATGGTCAGGGGGATCGTCGCCACCTGCTACCTCCAGCTTCGCCCAGGGGTGGAGTTGCAGGTGGTGAGGGAGGCATACCAACGCCAGTACGGAGATCAGCCTTTCATCCGCTTTAGCGAAGAGCCAGCCGCCAGCAAGCTGGTTTCCGGAACCAATCTCTGCTACCTCAGCCTGCACCGGCAGGAGGATCATCTCATCGTGTGCGCGGTGATCGACAACCTCGGCCGCGGAGCCTCCTCGCAGGCGGTCCAGGTGCTCAATCAGCGCTTCGGGTTCAGCCCAACGGCGGGGCTGGAGCTGTATCCGAGATGGCCGTGACCGCAGGCGCTGTCCGCCCCGCTGTAGCCGATCAGGGTGGGGTCACCGCCCCCGCCGGCTTCCAGGTAGGGGTCGCTTCCGCCGACATTCGCGGGGACCATGCCCACGGCCCCGATCTGGCGCTCATCGTCAGCGATCGACCCGCCGCCGCCGCGGGAGTGTTCACCTCCAACATCGTCAGAGCGGCGCCGGTGGTCATCAGCCAGCTGCACCTGAAGCGAGGGCTGGCTCGGGCGGTGGTAGTGAACAGCGGTAACGCCAACGCCTGCACGGGCGCACGGGGCCTCGGCGATGCCCTGCGCATGGCCCAGGCAACCTCCGAATGCGTCGACTGTGCGCCCGGGGAGGTGCTGGTGGCGTCCACTGGAGTCATCGGGCGCACCCTGCCCATGGAGCGAATCCTGCCCGCGATCGCGGCTGCGGGCTCCTCGCTCGCGCGCAACGGCCACGAGGCGGCGGAGGCGATTATGACCACTGACACAATGTCCAAGCAGGCTGCTGAGGCACTGGTGTTGGAGGGGGTCGAGCATCATCTGGGGGGGATGGCCAAGGGCTCCGGGATGATCCATCCGGAGATGGCGACCCTGCTCGCATTCGTGACCACCGACGTTCGGATCGGCCCTGGCCTTCTCTCCGAGCTGTTGCGCCAGGCCGTCGGGCTCAGCTTCAACCGGATCAGCGTGGATGGGGACACCAGCACCAACGACTGCTGCTTGGTCATGGCCAACGGTGCGGTTGGGGGCCCAGAGCTCCGACCCGGTAGCTCGGATACAGAGTTGTTCGCCGCGGCGTTGAATCGCGTCCTTGGCTCCCTCGCTCAGCAGGTGGTCGCCGACGGCGAGGGCGCGACCAGAACTTTCTCGGTCCGGGTGACCGGAGCTGTCGACGAGAGCCAGGCGTTGCTCGCCGCTCGGACAGTGACCAGCTCACCTCTGGTCAAGACCGCAATCCACGGCGGTGACCCCAATTGGGGGCGGATCCTGGCCGCGGTCGGGCGCTCGGGAGCGGAGCTCGCCTTGGACCGGTGTCGGCTTTCCATTCAGGGAGAGGAGCTCTTCGCGTTCGGTCAGGTAGTGGACGGGGCCGTGCCGCGGGTGGTGCCCCTTCTGTCCATGCCTCAAATTGCAATCGAGATCAACCTGGGGGCGGGGGAGGCTGAGGCGACTGCTCTCGGCTGTGACCTTAGCTCCGACTATGTGAGGATCAATGCCGCCTACTCCACCTGACCCCACCTTGGCCGTCAGCCCCGCCCTCCGGGCCCAGATCCTCGTCGAGGCTCTGCCATTCATCCGCCGCTTCCACGGCCAGCTCTTGGTCGTGAAGTTGGGCGGTCATGCGATGGAGGACCCGGCCGCCCGTGAGACCGTCCTTCAGGACCTGGTCCTGCTCCGTTTCGTCGGTCTGCGGCCGGTCTTGGTGCACGGAGGGGGCCACGAGATCACCGCGATGGCGGGCGCTCTCGGCCTGGACACCAAGTTCATAGCCGGCCTTCGAGTCACAGACGAGCGGACGATGGAGGTGGCCAAGATGGTTCTTACCGGCAAGATCACGCCGGATCTGGTGACCGCCATCCATCGGCTAGGGGGCCGTGCTATGGGGTTGTCCGGCGAGGATGGCCCGACCCTCCTGGTCCGGCGTCAGTTGGGACCCATGGGAGAGGATCTGGGGTTCGTGGGGATGGTCGAGGAGGTGAACCCGGAGCCGGTTCTGGCGATCACCGAGCGTGGCTTGATCCCGGTCATGGCCTCGGTAGGCCTCGGTTACGACGGACTCAGCTACAACGTCAACGCCGATACCGTCGCGGGGGCTCTGGCGGTGGAGCTGGGAGCGGCGAAGCTGTTGCTTCTCACCGACGTGGTGGGAGTCCAAGGAGCCGATGGAGAGCTGCTCAGCCGTCTGTCTGCGGAAGGGGCCGAGGCGCTCCTCCGGGACGGAACGGCCACCGAAGGGATGATTCCCAAGTTGGAGGCAGCCTGCACCGCCGCCCGCGGTGGGGTGGCCGTGCACATCATCGATGGGCGCGAGCCCCACTCCATCCTGTTGGAGCTTCTCACCGAGGCGGGAGTTGGCACGATGATTGACCCGACTCCGGCCGAGCCCGCCTGACATGACCGCTCTCTCGGTCGCAGAGCGGGAGGCCGCGGCCCTCTGTTCCACTTACCGCCGGTCAGCCGTGACCTTGGTCCGCGGTAGCGGCAGCTTCGTGGAGACCGACGACGGCAGGCGGCTGCTCGACCTCGTCGGGGGCATCGCCGTCAACGTGCTCGGCCACTGCCACCCCGAGGTGGTTGCCGCAGCGACCGCGCAGTTGAGCCGTCTCAGCCATACCAGCAACCTCTACTACACCGAGCCGCAGTTGGAGCTGGCGGAGGCGCTCATCGGATCGGCGTTTCCCGGCCGCGTGTTCCTATGCAACAGCGGCGCCGAGGCGAACGAGGCGGCGATCAAGGTGGCGCGCAAATGGGGCCAGCTGCGACGACAAGGGGCGCACACCATCGTCACCCTGGAGGGCGCTTTCCACGGGCGCACCCTGGCGACGCTGGCGGCCACCGGCAACCCGCACTACAGCGACCCTTTTCGACCGCTTCCGGAGGGGTTCCGGCAGGTTCCCCGAGGGGACCTGGGGGCCGTGGAGCGGGCGCTTTCCGATCCCGAACGCCGCGCGGTGGCGGTGCTGGCCGAGCCGTTGCAGGGGGAGAGCGGAGTCCACCCCCTTGCCGACGATTACCTCCGCGGTCTGCGGGAGCTTTGCGACCGCCACCAGGCGCTGCTCATCCTCGATGAGATTCAGACCGGGATGGGGCGGACCGGCACGATGTGGGCGCATGAGGCAGCCGGCATCCGGCCGGACGTGATGACCGCTGCCAAGGGTCTGGGGGGAGGGCTGCCGCTCGGAGCCATGCTGGTCTCCGAGATCGCGGACGTGCTTGAGCCAGGCGACCACGGGAGCACCTTTGGCGGCAATCCGGTGGCCGCGGCGGCGGGGGTCGCGGTCTTCGGGGTAATTCAGCGCCACCGCCTTTGGGAGCGGGCGGCCACGGCGGGAGACCAACTCAAAGAGGCGATCCTCGGCCTGCGGCTTGAGGGACTTCCGGTCGTGGAGGTGCGGGGCCGAGGGCTGCTTCTGGGAGTGGCTCTGGAACGGCCGATTGCCGTCGAAGTCGGCCGGGCGGCGCTGGAGGAGGGACTCCTGGTCAATCCGGTGGGAGCGCAGACCATCCGGCTGGCGCCGTCGCTGCTCATATCGGATGATGAGATAGAGCAGGCCGTGCAGGGGATCCGCCGGAGTCTCACGACCGCCGTGGCGACGGCGTGACGGCGGCGATGGCGAAGCGCGAGCGCCAGGCTGCGATTCTGGACCTGCTCCGCGAGCAACGTGTCGAGACTCAGGAGCAGTTGGCGCAGGAGCTGCACCGACGCCAGATCGAGGCGGATCAGGCGACAATAAGCCGTGACCTGCAGCAGCTCGGGGTCGCGCGAGTGACCGGTTCGGGAGGGAGGCGCTACCTCCCTCCCGCCAAACCTTCGGATCCTAGACAGCGGGCTGCCCAGATAATCCGCAGCGAGCTGGAGACGCTAGAGCGGGTCGGTCTCATGGTCGTCGTGCACACGCCGGTCGGAGCGGCCCAGGTGGTGGCGGCGGCGGTTGACTCCCTCGGACTGGCCGGGGTCGCAGGAACGGTGGCCGGCGATGACACCATCTTCATACAGGCGCGATCAACCGCCGGAGCCCGGCGGGTGGTCCAACTGCTCGACAACATCCGACGCACGCCCGATTCCATCTGGGGCGGGTCGACGGGTTCCAGCAACGGGGAGGTCTTGAACGGTGAGTGAAGATCGGCAGCGCTGCGTCCTGGCCTTCTCGGGAGGTCTCGACACCACGGTCGCGGTGCACTGGCTGACCCATGAGCGTGGCTTCGAGGTGATCACGCTGTCAGCGGATCTGGGCGAGACCTCAGACCCGGAGGAGCTCCAGCGGCGCGCATTGAGGGCAGGAGCGGTGGCGGCTCACGTGGTTGACGCCAAGCAGATATTTCTGACCGACTTCGCCTTCGTCTCCCTGCAGGCGGGGGCGCTCTACCAGGGGGTGTATCCGCTTGCCACCGCCTTGGGGCGTCCGCTGATCGCGCGCCTGCTGGTTGAGGTAGCTCGCGAGACCGGGGCATCGGCCGTGGCCCATGGCTGCACCGCCAAGGGCAACGACCAAGTCCGCTTCGACGTGGCGGTGGGGGCGCTGGCCCCCGCTTTACAGGTGGTCGCCCCGGTGAGGGAGTGGAGCATGGGCAGAAGCGAAGAGATCGCCTACGCCCACCAGTACGGGCTCGAGGTGAAGGCGACCAAGGAAAGCCCGTACAGCGTAGACGCCAACCTGTGGGGAAGAAGCGTTGAGACCGGGATCCTCGAGGACCCCTGGCGGGAGCCGCCGGCGGATGCCTTCGAGTGGACCGCTCCTGCTGCGCAGGCTCCTGCGCAGGGTGCCATCATCGAAGTCCACTTTGAGCAGGGGATCCCAACCCGAATTGACGGCCAGGAGCTCTCGCCGGTGGACCTAGTGGTCGAGCTGAACCGCTTGGGAGGAGAGCACGGGGTGGGGCGCATCGACCACGTCGAGGACCGCTTGGTCGGCATCAAGTCCCGGGAGGTCTATGAAGCGCCCGCGGCGTTGATCCTTGACACGGCCCACCGGGCCGTCGAGTCACTGACCCTCTCCCGGGATGTCCTGCGATTCAAGCGGCAGGTCTCGGACGAGTGGGCGCAGCTCACCTACGATGGGCTCTGGTTCTCAGCGCTGCGGCAGAGCCTGCACGCCTTCGTCGCCTCGACCCAGCACTTCGTAACCGGGGATGTACGACTTCAACTTCGACAGGGGGCCGTCAGCCTGTTGGGCCGGAGCAGCCCCAGCTCTCTCTACCGCCGGGAGCTGGCCACCTATGAACGCGCCGAGGATCGCTTCCGGCACCAATCGGCAGAGGGCTTCCTGAACATCTTCGGCCTGCCACTCAGGACCCAGGCAGCTATCCAGGGCAACCTCTGGGAGGAGGCGAAGCCGCTTTTGCAGTCGGTCCCACGAGGGATTGCGGGGGCGGGCTCAAAGGCTTCGGCCCCGGGCGATGACAGCGGACGCTGATCTTGGGGGCAGGCCCCGGCGGGCGGCGAAGGCGTGGAGTGGTCGGCTGGCAGCTGACAGCAACCCCACCCTTGAGGGGTATACGAGTTCGCTCGAGTGGGATCGCCAACTGGCAGGTCAGGACATCCATGGTTCGTTGGCGCACGCCAACGCACTTCACCGCGCCGGCCTGATTGACGACGCGACCAAGGAGGCCTTGCTGCGCGGCCTGGCCCAGGTCGCGGCCGAGCTCAACGACGACTCCTTTGACTACCTAGCCTCGGACGAGGACATCCACATGGCGGTGGAGCGGCGGCTCACCGAGCTGGTGGGCGAGCCCGGGGCACGGTTGCACACCGGCCGGAGCCGCAACGACCAGGTGGCACTGGACCTGCGCCTGTGGACCCGGACGGCATGCCTGCGGCTGGCGGAGGGCGTGATCGACCTGCAGGAGGTCCTGCTGAGCAGGGCGCGCCAGGAGCGGAGAACGCTGCTTCCCGGCTACACCCATTTGCAGCGGGCCCAGCCGGTCACCCTGGGGCATCACCTTTTGGCATATCTGGAGATGTTGAGCCGGGATGCCGACCGCCTCAGCGACTGCCACCGCCGCGCTGACAGCTCCCCCTTGGGGGCCGGGGCGCTGGCCGGAACGACCCTGGGGATCGACCGCAGAGGGCCCGCCGAGGAGCTGGGTTTCTCCGCGGTATCCGGCAACAGCATGGATGCGGTCTCGGACCGGGATTTCGCCGCCGAGCTCACATTCTGCTGCGCCCTGCTGGCTGTCCATCTGTCGCGACTGGCGGAGGACCTCATCATTTGGAACACACGAGAGTTCTCCTTTGTGACTCTGCCTGACTCCTGGGCCACCGGGTCCAGCCTCATGCCCCAGAAGAAGAACCCTGACATCTTGGAGTTGGTGAGAGGCCGAGCGTCGGTGCCGCTGGCTTCCCTGGTGGGGCTGCTCGCCCTTCTGAAGGGATTGCCGCTCAGCTACAACCGAGACCTCCAAGAGGACAAGCGGCACCTTTTCTCGGCGGTGGAGGTCACCCGAGCCAGCATGGGAGCCCTCGTCGGGCTGCTAGGGGAGATCCAGTTCTCGCGCCGACGGATGGCCTCAGCGGCCTCCGACCCCGAGCTTCTGGCCACCGACCTCGCCGAGCAGCTCGTGGCGGCCGGTGTCCCGTTTCGGCAGGCTCATGAGAAGGTGGGAGCGGCCGTCCGACGCGCGGAGGAGCTCAACCTGAGGCTCGACCGTCTGGTGCGGGAGCAATGGCGCGAGATCGGACTGCCAATCGATCCGGAGGAATCGGGGCTCTTTGACCCGCGCCGGTCGCTGGCGCGGCGTGAGCAGCCGGGTGCGCCGGGCCCTCGGGCAACCGCATCCGCACTGCGGCGAGCAGCGACCCTGATCCGGCGGCGGCGCGGCTGGATCGCCGGGGAATCCAAGGGGCTGCCGCCCACTCCAAGCTCCTTGAGGTGAGCCCGGGTTGCTAGCATCAGCTTGACCCGACTATCCGAACAACGGAACTGAGATGTATCGCAAGCTCTACCTCCCGCTGGACAACTCCGATCACTCGACGGCAGCATCCGAGGTCGCCATCAGGCTCGCGAAGGCCACCGGAGCCGAGATTGTAGGCAGCCACGTCTACGCCGCCAGGCTGCATGACTACCGCTTCAAGCAGATGGAGTACACCCTCCCGGAGGAGTATCAGGACGAGGTCGAGCTGGAACGCCAGCGCAAGATCCACGACAGCCTGATCACCACCGGGCTCGGTCTCATCTCCGACTCGTACCTCGAGGCGACTCAGAAGCGGTGCCTCGAGGAGGGGGTGGAGTTCACTTCCAAGACCTTTGACGGCAAGAACTGGGAGGTCTTGGTCCAGGACATAGAGGACTCCGACTACGACCTGGTTCTGATGGGCGCGTGCGGGCTGGGCCAGGTGAAGGAGACTCAGATCGGGACCTGCGTGGACCGGGTGATACGAAGGGCCCATAAGGACACCATCGTGGTGCGTCACAGGGAGGGGAGGGAGCCACTTTCGGGGCCGATAGTGGTGGCGATCGACGGCTCTCCGCAATCATTCGCGGGCCTGCGCTCCGCTTTGGAGATGGGTCGCGCGCTGGACCTCCCCGTGGAGGCGGTATCCGTCTACGACCCCTACCTGCACTATGTCCTGTTCAATGGCATCGTCGGCGTCCTCTCGGAGAAGGCGAGCAAGGTCTTCCGCTTCAAAGAGCAGGAGGCGCTGCACGAGGAGATCATCGACACCGGCCTGGCGATGATCTACTCATCCCACCTGAAGGTCGCCAAGGAGGTCGCCAGGGCGGAGGGCTATGACCTGCCGATCACCCTCCTCGACGGCAAGGCATTCGAGCAGGTTCTGCGCTACGTCCGGGAGAAGGACGCCTCCCTGCTGGTCTGCGGACGGATCGGGGTGCACTCGGAGCAGGGGATGGACATCGGAGGGAACAGCGAGAACCTGCTCCGGCTCGCCCCCTGCAGCGTCATGCTCTCGTCTCGGACGTACGTTCCCCCGATTGATGTGCGGGGCGCCGCCTCGGTGGTGTGGACGCCGGAGTCGAAGGAGGTGCTGGATCGGATCCCGTGCTCGGCGCAGGGACTGGCCAGGACCGCCGTTCTGCGGTGGGCGATGGAGCGCGGTCACTCGATCATCTCGCAGGATCTGGTGACTGCGGCCCTTGGCGACATCCTGCCGCCCGAGGCTTCGTCCGCGATTGGGATCAAGCGCGAGGCGCAGGCGGAGGTGATCTCGGAGAGAGAGGTCCACATCTGCCGGGAGTGCGGCTACACCGCCCGAGGGGTCCGGCCGGTCGCTTGTCCGGTCTGCGGTGGCGCCCCGGAGCAGTTCTCGAAGGTGGATCACGAGAGCATGCTTCGAGCTGCCGATGAGGAGGGTGAGGTCACCGAGGAGGTGACCTTTGACAACCACAAGATCGGGTGGTCCACCGACGCTCGCAACCTGCTGCACGAGATGCCCGCCGGCTATCTTCGCCGTCGGATCAAGGCCAAGGTGGAGAAGGTGGCCCGCACCAGGCGTCTGTCGGTGGTGACCCTTCAGATCGCAGCTCCCCTCATCGAGCCGGAGTTGGGCCGATCTGCGAACGCGCAGCCTCACCGCACGCCGCTGATGGATGGAGATGGCGAGGCACTGCTGCCGGTGGCCGCAGGCGGCTTCGATGAGACGTCGGATGGAGGCGGTGAGGTAGACCGGGCGCTGTTGACCTATGCGTCCGGTGGCGAGGGTGGGCGTTACATCCCCCGCGAGGCGTCCCCCACAATCGCACGGCTCCGGCCCCGCGACGAGGGAACCACCCCAGGCTTCTCCGCCGTGTCGCCAGGAGTCGCCGACGCGGACCCTGCAGCGGTCGTCGAAACGGGTGCCCAGTGTCCGTTCCACGGGAGCCCGGAGCTGGCAGCCGAGGTGGAGCGCACTCTGAAGGGGGGGACCGAGGCACGGGGGTCAGCGACCAGCTGAACTCCAGCGTCGGCACTCTCGGAAACGAGACCCAAGTGTCCGTCGGGCGCTGAGCACCCGACGGAAGGAGGAGTGGCCCCGGCTACTATTCCTCCAACTCCTCCGGGTCCTCGCTGAAGTCCCCCAGCAGATGGGGGCTCCCCTCCTCCACCGAGAAGACGGTGGCACACCCGGGGCATTCCAGTTGGGAGGTAGGCTCGAGGTCGTTCGGGGGAAGCAGACGGGCGCCACAAGCCGGGCACTTCAGGGTCGCCTCCTGTGCTGTCGAGCCGTCCCTCGCCCGAGCGGCGGCCGCGGCTGCCAGGTCGACCGCCACCGCTCCGCAGCTATCGCAGCGAAAGGATGCCAGACGCTCCTCATGGCTGAGGTATGAGCCTCTGGAGTCCACATACACCGCCCCTCCGATCAGCTCGAAACGACCCGGTTGGCAGCCGTAGGGACACACCAGGTGTCGTTTGCCAGCCGTCATTCCCTGATCACCCCTCCCCGGAGGTGAAGTCGGGCCGGTGCCAACCCTCCGGTGCTTCGCCGGCCGCTCGAACTTCCTCGAAGAGTTCCTCCAGGTCAGCTAAGGTGTAGAGGTCCGCGACCCTCGCCCGCAGGCGCGCCGCCCCGCTGCACCCCTTGACCGCCCACACCACGAATTTGCGGGAGAGACGTACCCCACGGCGCTCCCCGTGGTGCTCGACGACGGCAATCCAGTGGCGGCGTGCCAGCTCTAGCCGCTCCTCGAAGGTGGGTTCGGGGCCAGGGTTTCCGAAGTTCAGTTGGTGGACCGTCTGCTGCAGTAGGTTCCAGTCGCCCAGCATTCCCCTCGCGATGACGACCCCGTCCACCACCCCCTGTCTAATTCGGCCTTCCACAAGCGCAGGGCTCCGCACATCGCCGGAACCCAGGACCGGGATATGGTCCACCGCCTCCTTCACTCTGGCAATCTGCTCCCAGTCCGCGAATCCCATGTAACGCTGGGCCCTGGTGCGGCCATGGATGGTCACAGCGGCGACGCCAACCCCCTCCAGAGCGCGGCAGAGTTCGGGGGCATTGATGGTGCCACTGTCCCATCCCAGACGCATCTTTGCGGTCACCGGGACCGGGACCGCCCGGACCATTGCCTCCAGAACGCGGGCAGTCTCGCCTATCTCACGTGCGAGGGCGGCTCCCGACCCTAGCCGCACCACCTTGGGGACCGGGCAGCCCAGGTTGACGTCCACTATGTCGGCGCCGCGCTCGACGCAGATCTGGGCTGCGTCAGCCATCATCTGGGGATCGCACCCGACCAACTGGGCTGCCACCGGGTGCTCGCCAGACCCCAGATCGATGATCCGGTCGAGGGCGTCCTCCGGCGCTCGCACCACCGCCGCTGCGGCCGTCATCTCGGTGCAGGTAAGTCCGGCACCGAGCTCGCGAGCCAGGTCCCGGAACGGACGGTCGGTGATCCCAGCCATTGGGGCTATGAAGATCGGGTTGTCCAGCACCAAGGTCCCGATGCGCAGGGCCTTGGGCGAGACCGCGGCTAGGGCACTCATTTTGGGGGGGAAGACCTCATGGAACGGGGGGAGGTGGGGATGGTGCGAGCGCCGGCGGCGTTCGGTCTCCCAGTATCCCCCATCGAGCGACCGTCAACCGTGGCCGCGCGAACGGACCAGCGACGGGGATATAGTCGGCAGAACGTTGGCGGGCCATTCTCGGCGCCAACTCCAGGAGGTCGAGGCACTGCTGCTCGCCATTGACGTCGGAAACTCCAACCTCACCATTGGGGTGTTCGAGGGCGAGCAGCTGCATGCCCACGGACGCTTCTCCACCAGGAGGGACGCCACCCCCGATGAGTTGGGGGGGCAGCTGCTCACCTTCCTGCAGCAGCGCGGGCTTCCTGTGCAGGTGAAGGCGGTTGCCATCAGCTGCGTGGTCCCGACGCTCAACCAGCCGCTTCTGGAGATGGCCCAAACCTATTTGGGCCTGGACGCTCTGCTGGTCGGCCCCGGCACCAGGACGGGTATGGAGATTCACTACGACCCCCCACGCGACGTGGGGGCGGACCGGATCGTCACCGCAGTTGGGGTCCATCACCGCTACGGCGGGCCGGCGATCATGGTCAGCTTTGGCACGGCGACCGTCTTCGACGCGATCGACCAGCGCGGTAACTACCTCGGGGGGGCAATCACCCCGGGGCTGCAGCTCTCAGTCGATGCCCTTTTCTCCAGGGCCTCCCGACTCCCCAGGGTCGATCTGGCGGCTCCTCCCAAGGTTCTGGGAAGAACCACGGTCACATCGATGCAGGCGGGCATCATGTACGGAGCCGCGGCCCAGGCTGAGGGCCTCATCGAGCGCATGCGCGGGGAGCTTGGAGTTCCTCTCAAGGTGGTGGCTACGGGTGGGCTGGCGCCCCTGGTCGCCCCGTTGGTGCGAGGGGTGGATGTCATCGACACCTTGGTCCTGCTGGAGGGGCTTCGGGTACTGGAGGAGATGAACCGCCCCCGGATTTGAGCGCAGCAGCCCAAAAAAAAAGGGCGCCCCCCGAAAGGGACGCCCCGAGAGGGGGGGGTGACTTGAGGGCCAAGAGAGCGGATCTCATGACCAAGGCTAGAGTAGCACCCATGATCAGGCGCGGCAAATTGCGAAGTGGTGAAGGAACCGCTACGGCTGTGTCGAAGCCCAGCTTGCGACTACAGCAAGGTTTAGGTAGACTTCCATTTCCCCGGCCTGCATCCACGGGAGATGTTGCAGGCGGTGCCAGTGATGCCGGTTGATGCCGGCAAGGAGCAAGTGGAGCGATGCAGGACAAGCCGGTACTGCTGACCCCGGAGGGTCTTCAGAAGCTGCAGGATGAGCTGAACCACCTGATCAACGAGCGGCGCCCGGAGATCGCGCTGCGCATCAAGCACGCGAAAGAGTTCGGTGATCTGAGCGAGAACGCCGAATATGAAGACGCCAAGAACGACCAGGGGTTCATAGAGGGCCGGATCATGACCGTCGAGCAGATGATCAGGAACGCCAGCCTCATCGACACCGGCGAGAAGGTGGATGGCTTCGTCCATCTGGGCTCGACGGTCGGGGTCAAGGACGAGTTCGGCGAGACCAGCTACGTGATCGTCGGGTCCGCCGAGGCCGACGCGGGCTCGGGGAAGATCTCACTTGAGTCGCCGGTAGGCAAGGCGCTGATGGGTCGGCGGACCGGTGAGGAGGTTGACGTCGAGACCCCGGGAGGCCCCCGCCGAGTCCGAATTCTCCAGGTGGCGTGAGCCAGCCGCCGCCCGACGGCGGCGGGCAGCTGACCGACATCGTCGAAGAGCGCCGGCACAAGGCTCTGGAACTCGCTGCGCGCGGGATCAAGCCGTGGGGGACCGACTTCCATCCGACCACGACCTGCCTTGCGGCGGCGTCCAGCGCTCCTGCTGAGGCGGGCCAACAGGGTCCCGAAGCTGCCGTGGCGGGCAGGCTTCTCCGGATCCGGCGGTCCGGCGGTATCGCCTTCGCCGACTGCCTCGACGAGTCGGGAAGTCTGCAACTTCTGGCGACCAGGGATGGTGGCGCCGCCTGGGAGCTGCTGACTCAGCTGGATCTTGGGGATATCGTTGGCGCGGAAGGTAGGTTGACGAGGACGAGGTCCGGTGAGCCCACCCTGTCTCTTGACCGTCTCACGCTGCTCTCCAAGTCCCTACGACCGCCCGCGGCGAAGCACCGAGGGTTGGTCGACCCGGAGCTTCGCTACCGGCGCCGTTACCTGGACCTGTTGTCTGATCCGTCGCGAAGGGAGATCTTCCGGCAGCGCTCAGCGATAGTCCGAGCCCTCCGGGGCGCGCTGGAGCGGCGCGGGTTCATGGAGGTCGAGACACCCATCCTGCAGCCGATTCCAGGGGGCGGCGAGGCCCGACCCTTCGTGTCGCACCACCATGCGCTGGACACCGATTTCTACCTGCGGATCGCGATCGAGCTTTATCTGAAGCGGTTGCTGGTCAGCGGGTTCGAGCGGGTCTTCGAGATCGGCAGGACATTCCGAAATGAGGGCCTGTCTCCCCGGCACAACCCGGAGTTCACCCTGCTGGAGGCCTACGAGGCTTACGGCAATCTGGAATCGATGATGGACCTGTGCCAGGAGATGATTGGAGCGGCTGCTGATGCCGCGGCCAGCTGCGGCTCGGAGCCGCCAGAGGGACTGAGACGTCCCTACGCGCGCATGAAGATGGTGGAGCTGGTCCGGGACAGGACCGGGTTCGACGCAATGGAGCTCTGGAACGACCCCGCCCGGATGGCTTCCAGCGCGCGCGAGCTGGGGGTGGAGTTCCCCCCCGGCGCCGGCCCCGGCCGGATTCTCTTCGAAGTCTACGATCAGAGGGTAGAGCGAGACCTCGAACAACCGGTTTTCGTCACCGGCCACCCAGTGGAGGTGTCTCCGCTCGCCAGGCCCGGGGCGGATCCCCGTTTCGCCGAGCGCTTTGAGCTCGTGGTGGCCGGTAGGGAGCTGGCCAACGCCTTCTCGGAGCTGAATGATCCGGTCGAGCAGCGGTCGCGGCTTATGGAGCAGGCTCGGCTGCGGGATGCGGGCGACCTGGAGGCGCAGCCCTTCGACGAGGACTTCGTGGAGGCGCTGGAACATGGCATGCCTCCGGCTGGCGGCATCGGTCTGGGGGTCGACCGGTTGGTGATGCTGCTGACTGGCGCCGCCAACATCCGCGACGTCGTACTGTTTCCCACTCTCCGGCCAGTGGGGGGTGGGACCTTCTCCTCGGATACCCTGTAGGCATGCTCGGAATCCAGTTCATCCGCGACCACGCCGACCTGGTACGCGAGGGGGCACGCCGCAAGGGGGAGCCTGCGCCTGTTGACGAGATCCTAGAGCTCGACCGTGTGCACCGCGGTGCACTTGGAGATGAGGAGTCCCTCAGGGCCGAACTCAACCTGAGCTCGGCCCGGTTCGGGGAGCTGAGCCGGGGAGGCGGTCAGGCGATCGAAGAGCTGCGCCTCAAGCTGGCTGAGCTGAAGTCTCGGATTCAGAGCAAGCAACAGGAGCGGAAGGAGCTTGAGGAGCAGCTCCAGAGGCTGCTCCTGGTGGTGCCCAACTTGCCCCACGAGTCGGTGCCGGAGGGGCAGTCGGACGATGACAACCAGCTCATCCGCACCTGGGGCTCTCCGCCAGAGTTCGCCTTCCAGCCCAGGGCTCACTACGAGGTGGGGGAGGCTCTCGGAATTTTCGACTTTGAGCGAGCGGTGAAGATCTCAGGCAGCCGCTTCGCGGTGCTTCGTGGGGCGGGCGCACAGCTGGAGCGCGCCCTCAGTTCACTCATGCTCGACATGGCGACCAAGGAGCACGGCTATACCGAGGTGGCCCCGCCGTTCATCGTGAGCCGCGACTGCATGGTGGGAACGGCCAACCTGCCGAAGTTCGAGGAGGACGCCTTTCATGTGGTGGAGGGCGATCGCTTCCTGATCCCGACGGCCGAGGTTCCGGTCACCAATCTCTACCGCGAGGAGATTCTAGATGGAGACCAGCTGCCCATACGCCATGTGGCGTGGACCCCCTGCTGGCGCAGCGAGGCAGGGGCGCCCGGCCGGGACACCCGTGGTTACATCAGGCTTCACCAGTTCAGCAAGGTCGAGTTGGTCAAGTTCGTCCACCCCGATCACTCCCTGGAAGAGCTGGAGTCGTTAGTCGGCGACGCCGAGTCGGTCCTGCAGGCTCTGGGCCTGCACTACCGGGTGCGTCTGATGTGCGCTGGCGACATGGGCTTCGCCCAGTGGAAGAAATTCGACATCGACGCGTGGGCACCGGGGCTGGGGCGCTACCTTGAGGTCTCGTCCTGCTCAGTGTTCGGAGACTTCCAGGCGCGCCGGGCCGGGATTCGCTTCCGTACTGGAGCCGGTCGGCCGGAGTTTGTCCACACTCTCAACGGGAGCGCGCTGGCGCTACCCCGCACCCTCGACTGTCTGATAGAGACCTATCAGACCAGCGATGGCAAAATTCGAATTCCAGAGCGGTTGCAGCCGTATATGGGGGGGCTAGCGGAGATCTCCTGAAGGGCAAGGGCTCGTGGTCGGGCACATAGCCGACCGGAGCTACCGGTCACCCCTTTTCAGTCCGCGGAGCTGGACACCTGGCTAAGCCCCGTCCCGCGAGGCCAGCAGAGCCCCCGACAGTTCAGCTGCCGATCTTCCCTCGGTGCTCGCGGCCAAACCTCGTTTCGGCTCCAGGACGCGATCGATCAGGCCATACTCCAACGCCTCCTTCGCGGTCAGGAAGTAGTCCCGGTCCACATCCTTCTCCACCTGCTCGCTCTCGGCGTCGTCATCATTGGAGCGCTCGTCACCCGCCCTGCAGTCGGCTCCGAATCTCCTTCGCTTGGCCACCTACATGAGCCTGCACGGCCGCAGCATGCTGGCGGTATGCCTGGGTGCCTTTGGTGAACAAGTTTGCGGACAGCCTGGTGATTGGCTTCTCTCCCCTGTACTTTCTCCATCTGGGGCTCAGCCTGGTCCAAGTGGGGTTCCTGGTGGGCGTTTACCGGGGCGCTGGCGGACCGGGTGGGGCGCAAGGGTCCGATCACGGTTGGGACCTTCCTGATCGCCCCGCCGGGATAGTAATGATCATCGCTACCGGTCAGCCAGCAATCTGGTTTTCCGGCGCGGTAGCGATGGGCGTGGGGATGGCGCTGGTCTATCCCAATCTCATCACCGCTGTCGGGGACCCGGCTCACCCGGCGTGGCGCGGTGGGGCGCTCGGCGTTTACCGTCTCTGGCGCGACGGCGGCTACGCGGTTGGGCCCCTGGTGCTCGGTGCAGCGGCCGTGGTCGGCGGGATCAGCGCTGCATTCTGGGTCGCCGCCGGCCTGGTAGGGGCCTCAGGCGTCGTGCTTCTTTTACTTCTCGACGAGACCGAGCCGTCGCGCCGGACAAGGGTCCCCCCGTGGGAGCGCCATCCGGAGTGGGTGGCACACTGAGTGCTTTTCCATGTCGTTGGCCGATGGTGGGCGGGACGCTGACCTCAACCCCCGGCGGGTGCGGATCGGAGTGTGGGGAGCCTAAGGCGGCGCGCCGTCATTCTGGGGCATGAGACCGTCGCAATCGCTCTGGATCGTTATTCTCATGTGGTCACGGCGATCCATCAGGACACGCTCGGGGCTGCGACACCGGAGCTAATCACCCCGACCTGGTTCGGGCTGTCCTGGCGCTTGTTTCAACGTCAGCACGATCGACTGGATGTGGTTGAGTTCGATGCGGTCGCTGGAGGGATGGCAGAGCGGTTGATTGCGGCGGTCTTGAAAACCGCTGAGGCGGCAACGCTTCCGGGGGTTCGAATCCCTCTCCCTCCGCCATGTTGAGATCAGAATGGGCTTCATCAGGCTCTGGCCCGGGTCTCGTGGCACTCCCTTAGATACCAACGCTGATACCAACCTAGGTCGCACGATGCTTGCCTCGGTGGCGTCAAAAGGGTCCCTTGGCCAGAGGCGGTCATCGGGGGGTTGCTCGGTGCCGCCGGCCGATTGTCTCGCAGACCAGACCCCCGCCGCCGGCAGCGCCTGAGCCGATCAGCCGCACCGGACTTCTGCAAAACCGCGAACCGGGGTTCGATTCCCGGAGTCGCCTCCAGCAGATCCAGATCAGGACGGTGGCTCACAAGTCTGACGAGGGGGAACAGGGACGGTAGCTGATGCCGATTTTGATGCCAACCCGCCTCGGCTGGCGACATGCGGTCTGAGCGGAAGAGGCGACTTCGAGCCGGACCCGCTCTCCGTCCGCCTCAGAGCTGCGCCTCACTCTCTTGCCCGTGAGCGGGATCCCAGCCAGCTTGGCCAAGTCCATCCGCGCCTGGCCAAAGGCCTCCTGGCTACCCAGGCCGGCCAACATCCAGCGCAACCCGGGGCTGAGTGAGCTCAGGACCGCGCCCAAGTTCTCATCGGTGGGGAAGCAGACGTGGCCAACTTGGTGGCAGACTTAGAGGCTCGGTGGGGATGGATCGGGCCGACCGGCATGTCAACGCTCTGTACTCGGCAGCCTTGTAACTTGGCCTGGTGCCCGTAGCCGCAGTCCACGCGAGGCCCGCGGTACCCATTGTTAGGTTCCAGTAACCGTTCCAGGTGGCCGCCAGCAGGCCTGCTGCCAGCTGGCGGAACCGTACCATCTCACCGTCGAATTCCTCCTTGAACTCTCTCTGGCTCCCTTCCCCCCGGGGGCCGCGGCTGGGCCCCGGCTAGGGTGAGACCGGCCCGACCTCGCAGATTCCCTCCTTGAACTCCGCCACCTCTGGGCCCATCGTCGGGAAGCGCTGTAGTTGGCGACTTCGCGCTGAACCATGTCCAGAGCGAGTCCCGGCTTGAACTACCGGGCTACGGGCTTGCCGGCACCTTCTTGGTCAGAATGCATTGCAGCCCATGCCGCGACTGCTTGGGGTCGACACAAGCTCAGTTGGGCTGGCCACATCGGTGCCGGAGCTCATTGCGGCTGCACTGCCGACGGTCGCCGACTGGTGCCAGCTCGGAGTAGAGCCGAGCTCGCTGCTCGTCAAGGTTCGGGAGGTGAGACGGGTCGAGCCCCGCTCGGGACCCCTCGGCGTGCGTAGCTCCATGCAGAATACCCCGACTTCCTCCTCCATGCCCAAGGGCCACTACTTCGTTGTCGCACACCTCCCAAGATCCACTTGACACTAGGCCGACGCCGACCTAGTATGATGCCCAACTACAGTAGGGGAGGCAAATGGCTACCTTGATCCGACTTTTGGACGAGCACGCTGATCGCGACGCTGCCCACGCCGCCTGCATCGTCGGAGACGAGAGGCGCACGTACGGCGAGCTCGCTGAAGAGACGCGACGATTTGCGGCGGCTCTGGTCGATCTTGGACTTCAGCCGGGCGACCGGATAAGTCTCTACCTACCGAACACGGTCGACTACATCACTTGCTTCTACGGCGCGATGCGTGCTGGGATGATCGCCAACCCGATCAACAGCGTCTTCACCTCGCGTGAAGTGCGCTACCTTCTCGCTGACAGCGCCGCATCCGCTCTCGTCACCACTCCCGACCTTCTCGCGAGCCTAACGAATGTGCTTCCAGGCTTGCCTCTGCACACGCTAATTACCACCGGTGTGGAGCGCTCCGACGGGACCCTCTCCCTGACGGAACTGCTATCCACCCCCGGCCGCGACCTACCATATCCGACTGACGATATGCCCGCATGCCTCCCCTACAGTTCCGGCACAACCGGTCATTCGAAGGGAATCGTGCACACTCATGATTCGCTTGCTATGCAAGCGATCCTATCAGCAAACCATCTACAGCTACGGGCCGACGATGTACTGCTTCAAGCGCTTCCACTCGTGCACCTCTACCCGGGCAACATCATTATGGGGGGCCTCTTCACGGCCGGCGCGACAATGGTGGTCCAGCCCCGATTTGACCCACCCCTGTTCGCCGAGCTGCTGGACCAGGTTCGAGCCACTGCCTGCGCCGGGGTGCCCACGACGTACGCGCTTCTTGCCCAGCTCCCCGACGAAACGTTGGCCCCACTGAACTTCAGTCGGCTCCAAATCGCCTTCAGCGCTGGGGCGCCGCTGGCCAGCCAGATCCGCATCGACTTTAAACACCTGTACGGCACGCGCGTCCTCGACTGCTACGGCATCACCGAAGCCGCCGGGAACCTGGCAGCGAACATGCGCTACGGCGATGCGCCGGAACTCTCATGCGGTGTCCCATATCCAATGACCGAGATCCGAATCACCAATGATGACGACTCCGAGGTTCCAGTGGGGTCAATCGGAGAGCTGACTGCGCGCGGTCCCCAGATCATGACGGGCTATTGGCAGCGAGCGGACGACAGCGCGGTCACATTAAAGGGAGGATGGCTCCACACGGGAGATCTCGCACGTCGTGACGAACGCGGCTTCCTCTACATCGTCGACCGCAAGAATGACATGATCATTACGGGCGGCTACAACGTCTACCCGGCCGAACTCGAGGAAGTTCTGCAAGCGCACCCAGACGTTGCGCTGTGTGCCGCGTTCGCGGTGCCCGATAAAGTCAAAGGCGAAAAACCCTGGGCGGCTGTCGTTCCGCGCAAGGGCGCCAATCTCGATTCGGATTCGCTTGACGCTTTCTGCCGCGCCCGGTTGGCTGCCTACAAGGTCCCCCGCCGCTTTCTCATCGTAGATGACCTTCCTCGGAGTTCTGTGGGCAAGCTTCTGCGACGTGAGCTCCGGCAGCGATACGCTGCGGAAGGCGACGCTCCTCTCACCGGAGAGCCAGGCATCGTCGACCGCTCCTCTACCCTGTCCACCCAGTGATTCCAGAGGGCCATATGCCACGCTATGTATTTCAGATGCAGTTACGCAAGGGGGAGCTGGACCGGCTCCTTCAGCTCAACGAGGAATACGCTGATGTGCTCAAGCGGGCGTGCAAGGCCATCGTTGGCCTGCATCGCGTCGAAAAGTATGTATTTGAGGACCAGTATGTGGAGCTGATCGACTTCGACGGAGAGTTCGAGGGGTTCTCGCATCAGCTGACCGCTGACCCAGAGGTACGTCAGTTCCTCCGTAGTGTGAATAGCTGCTTCGTGCACCCGCTCAGTGCGATGACCAGTCGAGAGATGGCATGCATCCAGACACTGCCGGAGTAGACGATGCCACGGGACCGGCAGCGATCAGTGTCGAGCGCCGGATCGAGTGGGGAGACACTGATGCTTCGGGCCATTATCACTACGCTGCGGCCCTTCGGCTATTCGAATCAGCGGAGACGACGCTGCTGGAGCGCCTTGGTCTGCGGGATCTCATCTATGCACGCCTGCCGCGGGTGGGAATGCGTATTGAGTTCCGTGAGTGGCTAGTTTTCGGAGACATAGTGACTGTAGGAGTGCGCGTGGAGCAGATGGGGCGGACTTCCGTGACGTATGCATTCACCATCTTGCGCGACGCCAAGACCTGCGCGAGTGGGGAGGTAACCGCGGTCCTGCTCAAGGATCCGCTCGGCCGACCCACGCCGTGGCCGGATGAGTACCGGGCGCGTTTGAGCGCGGCTGGGCCACAGGCGAGTGAGTGTCTTTCGCCGCCTGTACTAGAAAGGAAGGAGTGATGTGATGTACGAATACGGGCTATTCATCGGTGGCGAGGAGCGGCCCGCCACCTCTGGCCGAACGATAACCGTGACCAACCCAGCGACTAGCGAGGTGGTCGGCCACGTCGGCGCAGCCAGCGAGGCCGACGTCGCCGCAGCCGTCGCGGCCGCAAAAGGTGCTGCACCGGGGTGGGCGGCAACCAGCCAGTCTAAGCGTGCGAGTTACCTCTACGCCCTGGCTCGGGCGGTGAACGAGCACGCCGATGAGCTAGCCGCGATCGAGACTCAGGACATGGGCAAGCCCATCATGCTGAGCCGGAAAGTTGATCTGCGATCAGCTCCTGAGGCGATTGAATACTTTGCAGGGATGGCGGGTAAGATCGAAGGCCGGACGATTCCGGTTCCTGGTCGCTTCCTCAACTACACACTGCGCGAGCCCTACGGTGTGGTGGCTGGCATCATCCCGTGGAACTATCCGCTGCTCCAGGCCATCTGGAAAATTGCGCCAGCAATCATGGCTGGTAACACCGTCGTCCTCAAGCCGGCCGAGCAGGCTCCCCTGTCCCCGATGGCGTTCGTCAAACTTGCTCATGAAGTGGGAATCCCCCCTGGGGTAGTCAACGCCGTGCCAGGGTATGGGGAGGAGGCTGGGGCGGCGCTATGCCGAGACCGTGGCGTGGCGCTAATCGCCTTCACCGGTTCAGTCGAGACAGGACAGGCCATCCAGCGAGCCGCAGCCGAGCGGGTCGTGCCAGTCACACTTGAACTGGGAGGCAAGTCACCCAATATCATCTTCGACGATGCCGATGTGAAGTCAGCGATAGCCACTGCCTACGCTGCCATCTTCACAAACCAGGGCGAGATCTGCACCGCTGGCTCTCGGCTGCTTGTTCACGAGTCGCTTCACGATCGAGTCGTCAAGGGCCTCCTTGAAATGATTGACTCGAACACCGTCATCGGCAATCCGATGGACCCGGCTACAACAATGGGGCCACTCATCGACGCGGACCAGCTGGCCCGAGTGCAAGGCTACGTCGATCGTGCCCGAGACGCCGGCGCTAAGCTGCTGGTCGGTGGAACGGGGCGCAAGGTGCCGGGGCTTAACAGCGAACTCTTCTTCGAACCAACCGTCTTCGACGAGGTCGACAACTCCAGCGAGATAGCCCAAAAGGAAGTGTTCGGCCCGGTCCTCTGCGTCACGACCTTCAGCACCGAGGAGGAGGCGATCCGACTCGCCAACGACGTCGAATACGGGCTCGCGGCTTCCATCCAGACTCGGGATGTCGGGCGAGCAGTCCGAGTGGCAGCACAGCTGCAGGCCGGTAACGTTTGGGTGAACTCGTGGGGCAACGTTCACTCGGCCTCGCCGTATGGCGGCTACAAGATGAGCGGTCATGGGAGAGAGATGGGCTTTTCCATAATGCATGCATTTACGCAGGAGAAGTCGGTCTGGATAAGCACCAGATGAGCACAATCCTACTAGTGAGGGAGGTCCGCGATGACTAACAAGCTCGGTAACCCTGGAATTTTTGGGCTGATTACATTTGGATTTGCCCTGTCCTTGCTCGGCTTTCAGATGGCAGTGAGTCCCACGACCGCGGGTGCAACCTTATTCGCCGTCCTTGTTGCTGCACTGGGGGAGACGCTAGCCGGTCTTTGGTGTATCGCGCGAGGTGACGGCTACATGGCAGCCATTCTTTGCAGCTTTGGGCTCTGGCTGGTTGGGTACTACTTCTTTCTGACTACGGGAATGGCGGCACACCTTTTTACTCCAGAGGCGAATGGCCTGTACGTTCTGATGCTCGTGATTCCAGTGGCCATGCTCGCGATCCCCGCCTTCCGTAGACGCCAAACCATTCTTTCCGCTGCCTTCGTCTCCATTATCGCCATGCTCGTGACACTTGGGCTCGGCTCGTACTTCAGCAACAGCGCCTTGGGAACTGTCGCAGGGTGGTTGGCGTTTCTCTCCGCGGCACTCATCTGGTACCTCGCCTATGAAATGATCGAAGTGGAAACCCGTCCCGCTGCCGCCGCCTCACGGTGACCGTCCTCCGACCGTGCCCAGAGCCTAGCATTCATAGAGAGGAGATATTTTGAGTAGGGATGTATCCGCACCGGGAGCCACGGCAACCACGGCACCGGCGAGCTGGAAGGAAACCGTGGCGATCTTTTTGGCCCGGCAGATTCGCGATACGGACCGCATTTGTTCCGGGGCCCATACTGAGATTTCGTTCGCGTCGACTATGTTGGCCCAGAAGATGCACGCACCGAACCTGAAATTACAGCTGGGCGGCGGCGCGTTTCTCTGCAATGTGGCTGATGTAGAAGTGGATGAGTTGCCACGGACGTCAGTGGACTATCGAATAGTTAACTGGGCTGAGGCCTACTTCGAACACCACGATACCTTTAACCACTATGGAGCGCCTGGGGGCCGAGACTACTACGAGCACACGGACCGGTGGCGGTCTACCAACAAGTACTTTTTCGCTGACAAGTTTTTCGTAGGCGGAGTGCAAGTGGACGTCCAAGGCAACGTCAACCTGATTGGGGTTGGGCAGAACGGCGCCTTCGCATTCCGTGGTCCTGGCAGCGTCGGCATCAATGATGTCACTACTGTGCGGGACGTGTTCGTGGTCATGACGGTCCACGATCGACGGCGCATGGTAGACGAGGTCGATTACATCTCGATGCCTGGCCCAAGGATCTATCGCGAGAAGGATTTGGCGGGAAACGGGCCACAGTTCATCGTGACCCCCCGTTGTGTGTTCGACTTCCATGGGCCTGACTCGACGGCGGCCTTGGTTGGTCTGTTTCCAGGACACACGGAAGCAGAGGTCGCCGAGAACACGACTTGGCCCATCGTCCGCTCGCCCAACTTCGTGGAGCTCGAGGCACCTAGCGCTGCTGAGCTGGATATTCTGCGAACGGCCATTGACCGAAAAGGAGTACTGCAAAAGTGACTAGAGGAGCACAATTATTGCAAGCGGGACCGGTCCCCATGCCGAACGGCAGGCCCTCCCGCAGGGAGGTCCTCACTACGGCTGCGGAAGTGGTGTCGAGAGTGGAGGACGGGCAAACAGTGGCCATTGGCGGCTTCGTCACTGCAAACCATCCGATGCCACTCGTACGAGAGCTTATCCGCCAAGGCAAAAGGAACCTAACACTCGTCGGCTCGGCGACGGCCGGACTGGAGGTGGATTTACTCTTGGGAGCGGGGGTTGTAGCCAAACTCATTGCGCCGTATGTCGGAGCTGAGCTTTATGCGCCTGTAGGTAACTGCTTCCGCACGGTCGTCGAGTCCAAGCAAGTTGAGTTGTGGGAGAGTTCTGAGTACATCCTGTACGCGGGCCTGCAGGCGCGCGCGATGGGTCAGGAGTTCTTCGCTTGGCGTGGCGGCATCGGGAGTAGCCTCCCCGTTCTCAATCGGGACCTCAAGGTCTTCCTCAGTCCGTTTGGGGATGGTAAAGAGTACATCGCCGTGCCGGCCCTTCCGGTCGACTGGGCATTCCTGCACGTCGGCGCGGCCGACAAGTATGGCAATGGGCAGCATCCCGGTGCCCGCTTCGGCGATCGTATCTTGGCCCGGGCCGCTGATCGCGTAGCTCTCACTACGGAGCGTGTCATTTCCAACGAGGAGATTAGACGCAATCCGATAATGACGTCTGTCCCATACGCCGACGCAGTAGTTGAGGCGCCCTACGGGTCACATCCCTACTCTTCACACGGTTACTATGCTGAGGACGCGGAACACCTTGAGCTATATGTCGCAGCAACGGCTGGATTCCACAAGGGAGACCGCAGTGGCCTGGATACCTACTTACAGCAGTACGTTCTGGGACCTTCCAGCCACGACGAGTACCTCAAGGTGGTGGGCCGGGAGCGTTTGCATGCGCTTGAGGCCGAGTACTCGCACATCGACGTTGTAGGGCGTCATTTGGGCTCACTTGACTAGCGACGGTCCCACCCGGGGCGAGCTAGCAGCTAACGCGCGACTGCTGCCAGAGGCATGGGATGTGGTGGACGGGGAGCAGGCTCGCTTGGTAGCGACTCGGTGCGGACACTGCTCGCGGCTTACTTTCCCGCCGGCGGCGGTATGCCCGCAGTGCTGGGAGCGGGTCGATCTGCGCCGCGAGCTGCTCCCGGCCCGTGGGGTCCTGTACGCCTGGACCGTAGTGCACATACCTGACTCTGGTATCGCGGCACCGTATGCTATCGGCTGCGTGGACTTTCCTGACGTGTCGGTGCGCATTGTTGGTCGCCTAGTCGATTGGACCGAGATATCGGCCGGCGACCCAGTAGAATTCGTCGCCGGTGTCCTCCGCGAGAGGGCCGAGGGGTCGTTGGTGGGCTGGATGATCCGGAAGGCACAGGTATGAGACAGCCCTATATCACCGGCGTCGGGATGATCGGCTTCGGGCGCTTTCGAGACGCTACTCTTGAGTCGTTAGCGGTGCCAGCTGCGCTGGACGCTTTATCGGATGCGGGCGCCGGCGCATCGAACATTGATGCCGTGTACTGTGGCAATGTTTATGGAGGGATGCTCCCCGCTCAGCGTATCGCGGGCCAACTCGGGCTCACCGGCCGGCCATGTTACAACGTTGAAGCAGCCTGTTCCAGCTCTGCAGTAGCGTTGCATCTCGCGGTGCAGGCCATCAGGGCTGGTCAACTCGACACCGCGCTCGTGATTGGTGTCGAACAACTTTCAGTATTCGGTGGAGGAACGCTACGGCTCAATGAATCGGACTTTGAGGTGTCGCAAGGCGTTTCTATGCCTGCGGTGTACGCCATGCGGGCCCAGCGCTATTTGGGCGCAACCGGGGCAACCATCGAGGATCTGGCGGCAGTCGCAGTGAAGAACCGCGGGAACGGCGCACGCAATCCCCGCGCCCAGTTCCGCAAGGCTGTAACCGTAGACGAAGTCCTCGCTTCGCGACCGATAGCAGACCCTCTGACTCTTCTACAATGCTGTGGCAGTGGTGATGGTGCCGCTGCTGTCGTAGTATCCTCGGACCCTGACTATGGCTCGGCAGGTAGGCCCGTCGCTATCGCGGCATCGGTGGTCAGTTCTGGGACCATCGGGCCGCACGATCTATCCCGCGAACCGCTGACTGCGCGCGTCGCGCAGGCCGCATATCAAGAGGCGGGGATTACACCTTCTGAGGTCAACGTGGTCGAACTGCACGACGCCTTCAGCATTGCTGAACTCCTTTACTACGAGGCCCTCGGCTTGTGCGGCTACGGGGAGGCCGCGGAGCTCTTGCGGGACGGGTTTACGGCGCATACCGGCGCTTGCCCAGTAAACCCGAGCGGAGGCCTACTTGCCCGTGGACATCCACTTGGAGCGACCGGCATCGCGCAGGTGGCGGAAGTGGTGTGGCACTTGCGCCAGTCGGGCGCGCTTATCCGGCCGCAGTCTCGGATCGGACTCACGCACTGCACGGGCGGTGGCAT
>DATLQZ010000004.1:0-5437 GCA_035534915.1 Candidatus Dormiibacterota bacterium | reverse complement strand
CCGGGCGACGCACCGATACCCAGAGCGCCCCAGCGGCTCCGCGCCGGATGTCCGTGCCGGCCACGAAGCGCATGTCGGCACCTCCCAGCCCAGCTCCCCTGCCCAGCAGCAGGTACGCCGTCGTGTGCCGCCGGGTAGCCGACGACCGAAATGTCTGGCAGACGCGCAGTGCCAGCCCGAAGTCCTTCTCTGAGACGGGTTCCAGCTCATGCGCTGGCGGCGCCGGACGGGCGGTCGGAAACAGATTGGGGAAGCCCGCCCTGAACTGACGAATCGGCGAGCCAAGGGCAACCCGCGACCGGTGCGACAGGCGTCCGGTCAGCCCCGAGTGGAGGTATCGCCGAATCTGGACCTCATCCAGGGCCCGGTCGGGATTGAGGCTGTCCGGGTCCTCGCCGGCCAGCCAGTAGATGTAGCCGGCAACGGACGCTCGCATCGATGCCAGCCGCCTGCCCCGAGCCGACTCAGACCCGTCTGGGTAGGCCTTGAGCACTTGGAGAAACAGTGGTCGCGCCAGCTGCCATTGGGCACGATCCACGGCCACCTTTGGCCAGTACCCGCTTTCAACGGTTTCACGGTAGAGCTGTCCCGGCCGAGGGCCACCTGGTTCGTAAACCCTGCGGCCGGCTCTCTCTGGTTGATGGGGGGCTCGACCTGACTTCGCTCGTTTCGACTTCGACTGCGATAACCTATGTGCTGACATCCGCTCTCCTCTTCATGGGTCGGGTGTTCAGCGGGCCGTCCTCGTGTTAGAAGCCAGGGCGGCCCGCCCTTCATCTGTTCTTCGATCTACCTCTCGTCTCTAGTAACCCCTCCGTTGAACCCCGCCCGGCGCGGTTGCATTGCACCGGGTGTTCCGAGCACTTCGCGAGCGAAGTCCTTCGAGATCAGAACGGGCCACCGATCCTGTCCTGCCTGGCGGATGGCGCGGCATATGCAGCGCTGAAGACCTCTGGAGACAGGTCGCAGCCCTGCGTCACCGGACGGTTCGCCGCCGGTCACCAAGAACGCCAGAGCGTCCTGATCGAGCTCGATACGGAGCGGGTCTAGGCCGTACTCGTCGAGGAGCCGCGGCCACAGGTGGGAGCGGGCCACCTCCATTCGCTCATCGATGCAAAGTCCCGGAACGGGGATCACGTCCAGTCGGTCGAGTACAGGAGGCGGGATTTGGTCGAGGGAGTTGGCCGTGGCTACGAAAACCATGTCGACCGTGGGGTACCCGACGCCTAGGTAGCGATCCGTCCACGCGTCTGAGCCGAGAAGCTCCAGCAGCCACGCGGTGGGGGAAGCGCTCCACGAGGTCCGGCCACCGATCTTGTCGATCTCGTCCAGCACGCCGAGGATCCGAGTGGTCCCGGCCGAACGGACGGCTCTGATCAGGATTCCGGGGAGGGAATGCGTGTATTGGCGGTCGGACCCCTGGAGGTACGCGGGATCGTCAGATGCGGCCGGCGCCGAGATAACCTCGCAGGCCATTTGAAGCCCGTTGGCCACGGCTACAGCCAGGGTCGTCTTGCCCGTTCCGGGAGGCCCGACGAGGAGCACTGCGGGGATCCGCAGCGGCCTGCCCAGACTTGCCAGGTGTAGAGCCCCGGCTACCCGGTCGAGCAGCGCTTCCTTCGCCCCCGAGTGTGCCCCATGGGCGCTCTCCAGCACCTTGCTCACGGCGTCAAGGGTGAGATCAGGCATCTTTCCCCGGCCCCAGGGCACCGCTGCCATCCAAGTCAGCCACTCAGCGGTTCTGCGATCGTCTGGGTCCAGCAGCGCGCTCCGTGCCGCGCTGAGCGCCGCTAGGGCCGTCCGACGGATCTGTGGCGGCGCCGGGGCGACAGCGCGACGCGCTCGTCGCTCCAGGGGCCCGGGACCAGCGTCTCCGCTACGATGCCGGGTCTCAGATTGATACGAACCGGGTTGACTAATGGCCGAGCCCACCTCAAGGACTCGATTCCGGAGGCGTTCGCCGGCTCCAGCGCTCTGGCCCAGGCTCGCGTGACGGACCTGGTTGACCTGGCGTTGCCAAGTCGAATCGGCACGATTTCGCGCTGTCCGCGGTATAGTAGGCATCAGACATCCCCTCCTTACTGGGACCGGGTGTACTGGCCGCCCAGGGCTCCAATCCCGAGGGCGGCCTCTCTCTTTTAGTCCTATCACTTCCCATCGAACGTCGGTTCGTCGTGTGCTAGACTTATCGCATAGTAATGAGATCCTCTAGTAAGCGGCCGCCGGCGCGAGCATCCTCGCAGGGTCATGCGATCGAAGTCAAGTCGGGGCTGTTGGCTGCGAGAAGCCAGTCAATTTACTAGGGGATGGGCATCGCAAATCAAAGTACAGCCTATGTCCATGGCTGAATTGTGCTATCTTTCTGAGCCGTGGCCCGGCCCGACTACCTGCCTTGCAAGAACGAGTGGTGCAGGAAGCCGGTCCCCCAGGGGCGGCGCGGACTCCAACGACCCCTGTGCAAATCGTGTTTTGACGATGCCAGAGCGGCGGACGCTCGGCGTAGGCGCAGAGTGAAGCACCTCGCGAAAACTCCCGATCTGGATACCACTGCTGGCGCAGTTCACTCGGAGACTGGGCAGGGCCGGACCCTTGCTCTGCTCTCGCAGATTCATGCAGAGGTGTCGGGATTGATGAGGGCCACCAGCAACTTACAGCGCGAACTCTGGGCGGAAGCTTTAGACGACGATGGACGAGAAGCTCTCGATGCGGTTGTTCAGCAGGCTGACCTGGTCTGGAGTGCGGTAGAAGCACTGCATCCCACCAGCGCACTGACCGCGAAGCGCGCCCGAACCATCTCGGCGAGCTCAATCTCTCCGGGAACCTAGATGCGATTCACCTGACAGATCGATGCTGTTCCGCCGACAAATCCCTGAGACTTCCTAATGACGTTCAAATGCGACTTCACACCGAGCTTGACGACGTCCACCTCTCTGCCGTATTCCGGGGTATCGAAATCGACGACTTCGTGGGGGGCCCTGGACCCGATGCCGAACCCAACGCTCCGACTGACCGTGGAACTCAGTTCAGGGGTACCCGCCTCCTAGATCAGCTGAACTCCGGCCAGGGCCCGCGGTGGGTCACGAATCTCTATCCTGTGGTCCGATGACCCGGATGAGGGGGAACTGAGATCGAGCCCCAGCCCAACCTGTTGTTCTTTGGCGACAACCTGGACGTGCTCCGACGACACATCGGCTACTCTGAGATCGATCTCTGTTACCTAGACCCCCCGTTTAATAGCTCTGCCAGCTACAACCTCCTGTTCTCGGAGCACGGGACCGGCTCAGCTGCTCAGATCCAGGCCTTTGAGGATGACCGGTCCCCGTTCATGAGTCCAGAGCGGGTGGGAGTTTCTGGTTGTTGAAGGCCGCTGCGAAGACCGCAGGCGGCTGTAGTCCCAACGAACGGTGGGGACGATGCAGATTGTAGGCGTGGCGCCAGTCCTCGTAGAGGACCCGGGCCTCCAGGATGGAGTCGAAGATCTCTCGGGCAAATAGCTCGTCCCGGGCTTTGCCGTTGAAGCTCTCCACGTAGGCGTTCTGCCAGGGCGAGCCGGGGTCGATGAAGCTGGTGCCGGTGCCGGAGAAGCGGCACCAGTCCCGGATGGCAGCGGCGATGAACTCCGGTCCGTTGTCGCAGCGGATGTACTCGGGAGCACCACGTTGCAGTCGGAGCTGGTCCAGCACAGCAACCACGTCGTCCGCGGTAATCGAGCGGCCCAGCCGGCCGCCCACGCTCTCCCTGGTGAACTCGTCGCACATCGAGAGCACTTTGAAGGGACGGCCGTCGGCGGTGGTGTCGAACATGAAGTCCAGCGCCCACACCTGGTTGGGTCGTTCCGCCTGCAACCGCCGCGCCGGCACCGTGCTGTTGCCCAACCGCCGCCGCTTGGGTGAATGCGGTGGTACTCGCAGTCCCTCCTCTCGCCACAGTCGCTGTACTCGCTTGTGGTTCACCTTCCAGCCTTCCATCCGCAGCACCGCCCCAGCCCTCCTGAAACCCCATCGGGGCCACTTCCTGGAGATCTCCCGGAGACGCTGCCGCAGCAGCTCCTCCGGGGCGGCCACCGGCCTTGGTGGCCGCCTCTGCGTCGCTCGAGGTTGGCTCGCGGCCCGGCACGCCTGGCGCTCACTGGTGTTGAAGATCTCGACCAGGTGCAGTACTGCTGCCCGGCGCTTGGCCGGGCTCAGAAGTTTCCCCGGGATATCTCCTTGAGCATCTCGATCTGCAACTCGCGGTCCGCCACCATCCGCTTCAGCCGCTGGTTCTCGTCCCGCAGCTGGCGCAGCTCCTTGGCGTCGTTGGCCTTCATTTCTCCGTACTGGTTCCGCCAGCGGTGAAAGGTGGCCTCACTGATCTCCAGCGCCTTGGCCACCTCCGCCAGCTCCTTGCCCTCGCCCAGCAGACGCTCCCCTTCCCGCAGCTTCCGCACGATCTGCTCCGGCGTGTGCTTCCGGCCCTTCGTTTGAGTTCCTCCTAGCCATCCTCGGCCGTTGAGAAACTCTCTCATACCCTGGATCACTTCAAGGGGGTCCGGTCAGAGCCATTCGCGATTTTCTGGCGGCCGCTCGGGAGGGGCGCTTTCTGCCGCGGCCGGGAGGACTTTCCGCCGGGCACGGCCCCTCTCCCGAAGCCGGGCGGCGAACGAGAGCGGGTACCGCGGTCCTAGACGAGAACCGTCTCCATGATTGGTCGGCTCCACTTGAGGAAGGGTTGGCCGCCGGACTTCGGGGTGGTGAAAGCAGCGGCCGCCATGGGCGTCGCCGCTTGATGGATGGCGAGAGCCCGCAGGACCTCGAACCGTCGCAACTCAGCTTCGCCGGTCCTCACGAGTGGCCGCCCGCGGGTGCTGGTCCCATGGCCGTTGTCGTCCAGCCACCAACCTGTTTACAACCGGGCGCGCAACTGGTCGTTCGATCGCTGTCCCCCCCCCGTGCAAGCGAGCACGAGCGCCTCTTGCGAGGCGGGCAGTAGGACGTGGAGGCGCTGCCGGCGGGAATCGAAGGCAAACGTGTGGGCGCCGGGCTCCGTCTCAAACACGTCGCTGACCCGCCATTCCCTGGTATCGGCCACGACGAGCACCCCCGGGTCGCCGACCCCTACGTAGCACTCTTGGGTGACCGGATTGAAGAAAGTCACGTCGGGCGTGCCTGGCAATGGCAGGCGCTTCAGTTCGTGGCCGTGATCAGAATCTAGGGCAACGAGCGTCCCGCTGTCGCAGGCGACGAAGGCGATTCGGCGGGGCGGGTCAAGGTCCAACCCGTGGGGGCCTTCGGCGGCGACAGACCAGGCGCCAAGTGGGGCCAAGCTCTCTGAGTCGAGGCTGAGAACCTCGGCCGGTGATGCGATGTTCAGGTGGAACCGCCCAGTCTGCGGGTCGTGCACCGCCCAGCGCGGCCTTCCGGGGAGCGGCCGGGTCGCCACCACCGCGCTTTTCACA
>DATLQZ010000003.1:0-1153 GCA_035534915.1 Candidatus Dormiibacterota bacterium | reverse complement strand
CCGGTAACGCCGAGATCGGCGCCAATGTCGGCCAGATCGCCTTTGACGCAGCCGGCGACTTGTACTTCACTGACACCAACAACCAGCGGGTGCGCCGCATCGACTACACCACCGGCATCATCCGCACCATCGCCGGCACGGGGGCTGCCGGTTACGGCGCTGATAACATCGGCGCCCTTCGCTCAGCGATTGACAACCCCACCGGTGTCGGAGTCGATTCCCAGGGGCAGGTCTACATTATCAGCGGCACAACTGTCTCCACCGCCCAGGTGATCCGTAAAGTTACCGCCACCGGCATATTGACCTATGTCCCCACCGTCAAGGGAACCAGCTCTTTGCTCCCTGTGGTGATGACCAATACCGGCAATAGCACCGAAGTCCTGACCAATTGGGCGATTACCGGCCCCGATCCCGGCGACTACTCTGTCGATCCCACGACCACCAGTTGCCTGCTGACTCCCGGCGCCCAGCTGGCTTCGGGGCAAACGTGCCAGATCGGATTCAAATTCACACCTCAGACGGCAGGCTGGCGCAGCGCCGACTTTGTGATGCTCAACAACACTTCGCGCAATTCGAACACCATCGAGCTTTTCGGTACGGGTGTGCTCGCATCCGCCACCTTCAAGATCACCTCGCCCTCCGGCGGCTCCAGCTGGAAATCGGGCACGGCGGTGACGTTCTCCGTCAGCGTCACCTCCACCACCAGCCCGGCGCCCACGGGCACCGTGCAGTTCAAGGTCGATGGCTCAAACTACGGCAGCCCGGTCACCCTCTCCTCGGGCGCGGCTTCCACCTCCGTTACCGGCCTCACCCAGGCCTCCCATACCCTCTCGGCCACCTACAGCGGCGACTCCAACTACGCCCCGGGCGGCCCGGTCAGCGTCACCATCAACGTCACCCCGGTCGCGGCATCCACTCCCCAGGTGTCGCTCACGCCCGTCTTGCGTCCCGCTGCGTCCTGTCAGTCCAGTGCCTACGGGGTGACGGTTACCACCGTATCCGGCATTCCTACCGGATCGGTTCAGCTCCTGAACGGAAACACGGTTCTGACCACCAACCGGCTCAGCAACGGAAAAGCAGTGCTGATGGCCCCATCCTTGCCGCCCGGCAGGTACTCGTTCACCGCGCGATACAGCGGCGATAACCAGAACCA
>DATLQZ010000002.1:0-1052 GCA_035534915.1 Candidatus Dormiibacterota bacterium | reverse complement strand
CTAGCTGTCGTGCCCCAAGACGTCCCGAACGCGAGCCATAGGCGGGCGGTTGCCGAGAGCTGAATGGCGTCGGCGCTCGTTGTAGTAGGCCAGCCAGTGTGGCAGGGCGGCTCGCCGGTCGGCGCTTGAGCGGTAGCTGAGCCCCCGAGCCCACTCGCGGTCCATTGTCTGCTGCAGGCGCTCGACCTTGCCGTTGGTTTTGGGGGTGTAGGGCCTGGTGCGCTTGTGGAGAATCTGGCGGCGCTCCAGCAGATTGGCGAGATCCTTGTTCTTCGTGTAGACCCAGGCGTTGTCGGTGAGAAGCCGCTCGGCGACGATTCCATGCTCCAAGAACCAGTCCAGGGCACGGCGGGTGAAGGCGGTGACGGTCTGGGCTCGCTCGTCATCGTGAATCTCGGAGTAGGCAAGGCGCGAGCAGTCGTCCTCCAGGGTGTGGACGAACTCCCAGCCCGCTCCCCGGGAGCCGCGCGTGCGCTTGCCGGTGACCGCGTGGCCGGGCTCCCAGAAGCGGGCATGGCGCTTGACGTCCATGTGCAGCAGGTTGCCCGGACAGGGCCACTCGTAGCGCAGCACCTCCTCACGCGGCTCTCGGGGACGGCGTGAGCAGCCGCGACGGAGCAGTGCCCGGTGCACCGTCGCATGGGGGATGCCGAGCTCAGAGCCGACCAGGCGCGGTCCCCAGCCGGTGCGCTTGCGCACCTCGCAGCAGCGATCGTGGTCTCCCTCGCTGAGCATCGCCGGGCTGCGGTGCGGGCGCGAGGAGCGGTCCCCCAAGCAGCTGAGATCGCGGCGCTGCTCCTCGCTGGATTGCCGCCAGCGCGAGACCCACTGGTGAGCCGTGGACTTCGCCACGTTCGAGGCGGCCGCGGCCGCCTCGAACGTGAGGCCTTGGTCCTCCACCAACATCACCAGGCGGTGCCTGCCATTCGGGGTGAGCGGGGCGTTACGGTGCTGCATCCGGGTCCTCCTTGAGGTCTTGGGCGTCAACACCCACAGCCTCTCGGTGGGCCCGGACCTACTTCACGGCGTTCGGAACGTGGTGAGGCACGTCA
>DATLQZ010000001.1:0-3305 GCA_035534915.1 Candidatus Dormiibacterota bacterium | reverse complement strand
AGCTGCTCCCGCAGAATCTCCCGTAGCTCCCTCAGTAGGTGCCCCGCGTCATTCAACCGGTCTGTGCCGAATCCTCCTCCCGGCACGGGAAAGCGAGCACCATAGCGCCGCTCCAGAGCTGGTAGCACCAAAGATTCGATTTGAATCCCCGAAGACATCATCCGGTAAACGCTATGTATGGCAGCGAGGAGCGCTACATTGGCAGACTGCTCCTCGTCTTCTGGCGCCTCATTCCTGGCAGCGTCTCCCCAAATCGTGGCAATTTGAGAGATTGCGGGGCGCCACTGCTCCGGTAGCTCACCTAGAAAAAGCTCAAGCGCCCGGTCGGCCATATCTCGACTACCTGTGTCCGGCCACTGTAGGGGCGAAGTGCGGCGCCGCCGCCGCGACAGCCGAACTCAGGCGGATTGCTCGCTCTCTCGGGCTGACTCGGTTCTCCAGCGCCGCTATGACCGCGTAGTAACTAGCGGCGTGAGGTGTGTTATCCCCTTCGAGGCATCGGCAGGCGTCGACAGATCCGATATACCGAAGTAAGGCGCCGGTAATTTCACCTAGATCCTGAGCAGCCTGAAGGCTTTGCAGGCTCTGCCGGTAGATGCCCTTAGCTACTGCGTCGAGGGTAGCGTCGTCTGCCCTCTGGCCCGCATCCGCGATGGCCACTCCGATGGCGTCGATTAGAGATAGCTGCGTCACAATCGGTCAGACTAGCATTGAACTCCAGCCATGACAAGCGGTCGGTGGCGCGGTGCTACCGCATCCAACCAGGAACAGCGCCAGGGCGGCTACGAAGAGGGTCGCCTTCAAATGATTCAAATCAGGAAACCAGCTCCCAGTGAGACGATCTCGATGATCACATTAGAGAACAACGCCGATGATGCCCCATACCAACCCGGCCGTAGCCATCCCATTGTGAGCCATCCGCGACTTTCTGCGGGGCTCAGCAGATGGGCATGTTCTGACACTGATCCACGCCCTTTCCCACCCCTTTGCCGGGTTTCTCTGGAATTTGAGGTCAGGTGACTTTGCGGTCGAGATCGTGGGGCTTGGCTCTGGCTGGGAGCAGGGAGCGGACTCCCTGAGCGTTGTGGCCGAAGGCATATATGTAGGCATCGTCGGGCACGGTGGCTCCAGCTCGCTCGGCCTGGTCCGGGGCGGCGCGTCGAATAACGCCGAGTTCGTGCGGCACGTCTCCCAGCTCCCCGAGCTCGGGGGCGCCCCGGCGCCCTGAGCGCTGGCAACAATCCTTTCCAGCGACCAAGATCCAAGATTCCTGGACTAAACGCGCCCTGAGGCTGGCTCGACCGCCGCCACGGGGCGCGTTCCTCGTCTTATCGGGCTCTGATTTTCACTTCGAAGAGTCCAGAAGACAGCAAAACGCCCGGAGATTGCTCTCCGGGCGTCTGCTTCGCGAAAGTCGCAAGCGTTTTGCGAGTTATTCGCAAGACCCTCCCATCGAGGGTTTTACGACTTTCTGGAGGCCGCTTGAAGTGGGTGATTCTAGCGAGGCCCAGTGGCATCTTTACACGCCACTTTCTCGATTTTTACACTTTTTGATCTCAGCCACCATTTCGGGTGAGATCAGCCTACAGCAGGTCGCAACGAGGCTCGAGGCGACGACCTTCCTGGCAAGGTGTCTTTCTAGACACTGAGGTCCGTTGCCTCTCTGCCCTCCAGCAGCCCGATGAGGCTGAGAGATGCACCGGGGTACTCGAGCTCCCCGCCTGCCTAGGTCATGACCAGTGCTCGGGCAGCTCCAGGGACCCAGGGAGCGGGGCACAACTGGTCCCCGCAAGCATCTCCTCAGGAAGGTCAAGGAGTGCGACCGGGGCGGGTGCGAAGTCTGGGACCAGGCAGAGGAAGAGCTCCCACAGGGCGCTTGACTTCCCTCATAGATGGAGATACGCTGCATCGGCTATCAAACTAAACGACGACGATAATTCAGATCGAAGCGGGACTCAGAAGGCGGGGCCGACCGCCCCTCTCGAGTCGCCAGTAGGCGGCCTCGGCCAGTTCACGGAGCAGGCGCTCCTGGTCTTGGCCAGCCTCGCGGCCGGACCGAAGCACGGATACGCGATCGCGCGGGACGTCAGAGCTCTGACTGGGATCGCGATTGGGCCCGGGACTCTCTACGTAGTCATCGCTCGCTTGGAGCGTCAGGGCCGGGTGCGCCGGCTGCCGGCGGAGGGAAGACGGCAGCCGTACGCCCTCACCAGGGCGGGAGCGGAGGCACTTCGAGCCGAGTCCGCTCATCTTCGGAGCTTCGCTGAGACCCTCGTCCGGAGGGCAGCACTGGCATGAACCGACATTGGGCGGTCGTATTTCCAAGGCGCTGGCGCGAGCAATACGGCGAAGACATGGCAGTTAACTTGGCCCACACTCGACTCGGCTTAAGGGCGATCCTCGATGTGGTGCGAGGAGCCATTGGCGCCTGGGCGCATCCACGATCCGAGCCCACCCCAGCAGACGGGCCCGGTACCGAGTTTGCTTCCATTGATCGGTCGGTCCAGGACAGTCAACCTGCTATCCGACTCTTGGGAAGCAGCCGCTACTACCGGAGCGCGGACAGTGAGGTGGGGGCGGTGGTCGACGCCAATTTGGCCATCCATCGGGGCGAGTCCGTCGCGCTGATGGGGCCATCGGGGTCCGGCAAGACGACGCTCCTCAACCTGATCGCTGGCTTGGACAAAGCCTCGGCCGGCCGCGTTTGGGTCTTGGGCCGCTCGCTCACGGAACTCTCCGAGGCCGAGCTGACCGCGTTTCGGGCTGACAACCTGGGACTCGTATTCCAGGAACCTCATCTTCTCGCCGGCCTCTCGGCCTTGGAGAACGTGATCGTCGCCCGCCTTCCTTGGGAACCTCGGGCAGTTCTCGAACCCCGCGCTCGTGAGCTGCTGGAGACGCTTGGTCTGGGCGATCGGATGGATTTCCCCCCAGGGCGCCTCTCCGGTGGCGAAGTGCAACGCGTGGGCATAGCTAGGGCTCTGCTGGTCAACCCATCCCTGCTGGTAGCCGACGAGCCAACGGGCAATCTCGACGCGGCCGCTACCCAGGAAGTGCTTGGGATTCTCCGACGGCTGAAGGACGAGCTGGGCCTGACGCTCGTAGTCGCCACCCATGATCAGGAGGTGGCAGACGCCATGGACCGCGTCATCCGGATCGCCGGCGGGAGGCTGCTAGCCGCCTGATGGATCTGACTGCCGCAGGAGGTTCGCCGATGGGAGTGATGATGCCATGTGGCGTCTAGCTTCCCACGAGCTGAGGGGCCAGTGGCGCCTGACGGCGCTGATCTCCTTCGGGCTGATCCT